>JBCCQQ010000029.1:0-72131 GCA_039024555.1 Cyanobacteria bacterium P01_D01_bin.156 | reverse complement strand
GGCTTTTTGACCACCCTTTTCCAGATGTATTCGAATGGATGCTCGAGCATATTGGTGATTTACCGATGCCCCGGAAGTCATCTAAAGCACAAAAGATGAATCCCTCATACGCAAATGGTTTTGCGGCTTAAGTTGGTACCCAACATGCTCTCGGCCCAGCATTTAGGCCATCACCCGAGCGACTTTGGGGCCACACCACACACCACCATCCGCTGGCGGCGATTTGAGACGTGTTTTAAGGTCTTCAAGTTGATGCTCGTTCAACAACAACCGGGATTGATCTGGGCGTTTATCCCGACGTCGATTACGCACACTGCTAACCCCGTCCGAATTGTAAGTACGCACAATGCGACGAGCATAATCGTAACCCAGACCAATCGCTGTTGCCGCAGTCGTCAAGGTTTTGTGCTCGGACAACAACCAAAGTAGATGCCAACGGCGTGACTCAACCGGATCACAGCTTGTCTGATAGCGCTCTTTCAGTTCAGCGGATGAAAGATGGGGGACGATACGAAGTTTTCTAGGCATATCCTAGAGTCTCATATTTCGGTCCCCATCAAATCGAATTTAGTATAATACAGATCTAATGAATAGCAGCATCGCTGAGTCCCAGACGCGATGAGAGAATAACGGGGCGAACAAGCTCAGCACACTGAGTGTTTCTATTTGCAGCAAGTTGGTTCTGATAAACCTATTGTGCTTGCTGCTTTCCTCTTAATCCAAATGTTTGGATAAAGTCGAGCTTAGAGCAGACAGGTCTGAGTAGGTGCCTTAAAGCGGTGCATGCGAACTTGGGAATCATCTGCTCCACTGGTAATTAGATTATACTTCTGCATTACTTTGATATCCACGCTGTTAAATCCAGTATTGATCCGTTTAATTGTTTGGCCTTGCAAATATTTATTGAATCGTCGGCCTTGATTGGTAAGCGGCCAGAGAATAAGCTGTCCATCATCGCTAGCGCTAACTAGATAGCAGCCATTGGCACTCAATGCGATATCTCTAATAGGAGCCTGGGTAGGTACTATCCACTGGTCAACAATGGCGCATTCATTAGGCTGATCCACACATCCCGCAAGATTCCACACCATGATGCGACCTTGATTATCAGCTGTAATTAAGCGCAAGGGATTTTGTTCAGCTGTAGCTACACTGGTGATGTAATCATCTTTTCCCCCCGTTGGGTAGTTAGTAACGGTAACTGTATTATCTGTCTGAAAATCCTCTGTCTGAGCATCCAGAGCAGAGTGTTTATCTGACCAAGGCCAAAGTATTAGTTTGTTATAGCGTCCAGCGATGGCTAAGATTGTCTGATCTTTCCCCATCAATATCAGATCGGAAACAGAAAAGTCGGGCAGTGTCAACTGTTGAACAGGTTCCTGGGTAACAGAATTTTGTCCATCAGAGTCTGGCCCGACATACCAGCGATTCACGCGCCCGCTCCCGTGCCCACTAAATACAGAGCGAGAATCAGCACTGAAGGTAAGGGCCATTACCCGATCATCCACCTGCTGACCACTGACCAACGTTTGGCGAGGTTCTCGAGAAAACTGCAACAAATCCCAAATTTGGATTTCACCATTTTCTAATCCCACTACGAGCTGATTGTTATCTACCGGACGATACTGGGAAACACGTACCGCTTTATTGAGTTGGATAATAGAATTAAATGGACGAAGACTCCATTGTTTTACCTGCCACTGACGGATGGTTTGATCGGCGGAGCTACTGACCACACGATCCCCCACACCATTAAATTGAACTGAACTCACGAGCTGATGATGGTGCTGACGATGAACAGTCCAAAACCACACGCCAGCGATCGCACCGACCAACCACAGCAGCATACCCAGCTGCAGCCAACGGGGCAAAATGGGAGCCACTTTCACCTTCAGAATCGCCGTTTCATCCTGAAGATCTAAGCGGGAATCCTCTAATTGATTTTGCAGATCTATCCAAAGGGTACGCACCCAGCCAAACCAGGGACGCTTTACCTCAATGATGGTATCAACGGTTTTGGCTTGCCCAGGGGGCAGGGAAACCGCCTGATCCTCAAACGCAACAGTATAAGATAACCCAGGTTTGTCGTCTGGCGTACTTCCCAAATGCACCACATTGGTCAAATTACTGTGGTTGGTTACCTGTAGCTGAGTGTGGGTGGTATCGCACTGGCGATTGGGCCACCACCATCGGCTGGGGGGTAGACGCAAAACCGTATCCACAGCAGTCAATGCACAATGCCCTAGGGGCAAGACGGATAGAACACCGGAAGCCATGGCGGATGTGCCATCCTCATCCACAACGACAATCTGAAACGGATAATCCTGACTATGGGCCAGGGACATTTCTTCAGGAATTTGACAGGGCACCAACAGATCTTGCCAACGGTTAGGCAACAGCATTACCTGGCGGGAACATTGGTCCGTAAGCCAGTCATCCAGCCCTGGGCAGGACAGTGTTCCTGTAATGGGGTTGCGGCTACCATTGTAAATCCGGGCTGGAATCTCCACCAACTGTCCAGGATAGTCTTGGAATGTGGATGTGGGTAGCTCAACTGTGAGAGCAGCGGTTCCTAAACCTGGAGCGACACGTAACCGTAGCACATGCCGTTCTTCTGAGTGTAGCTCGGGCGAAATAATTCGCACTGTAATGTTGGCTAATCCCACAAAGCCCTGAAGTGGTGTGTCAATAATGCTGGCCTGGTAAGTGCTACGGGTTCCCGGTGGCACCATAGAGGACGACATGGGGGATAAACGATACCAGCAGCGGGGGGGCTGGTCAGTGGCACCAGTCGCGGTGAGCACAATATAAAAGCTGGCATGGCGGTTGCTATTGTTTATCACCTCTACATCAAATGTAGCGATAGCCTGACCGGGCTTAATGGTTAGCTCCGTTGTTGATATGCGACTTTGGATAACACTGACTACCATGGGAATCTCCTGGGTGGAATACGCGACATTAATGCCGTTACTAACTTAGGGGCTAATGCGCTCATTCTGCTGAGGGGGTTCTATGCATCTCGCGAATAACTTTAGCTTTCTGTTGCAGGGTGCGCAGCTCAGATAAATCGGGAGCATGATAACTATCTGGCATGGGTGCCCGTAACCGTAGATACTTGAGTTGTTCTTCTAAGCTTTCTTCTCGTTGGCTAATAATTTCAGCCATTTCGGAAAAGACCCCTGCAAATTGCCCAATTTCATCTTTTCGCTGGACTAAATGATCCATACTATGGGGAATATACTGTTGAGCTTTTACATCCACAGCAATGGTATGGAGCTGTAGCACAGGGGTAACAATCCAGCGGGCCGCCAGCCAGCCTAAGCCACAAACAATGGTGAGGGAAAAGGCTGCAAAAATCAGCATGCTCAGGGTTTGGATACGCAGTGGCCCCGTAAAGTTGCTGGTCGGTACGGCAACGACAATCAACCATTCCAAACCCAGCTGATCGTAGAGAGGACGACCGGCAATAAACATTCGTTGACCGGCGACTTGTCGAGTAATGCGGATATTGGTGCGAATACTGGAGAGATCGCCATACTCCTGTAACAACTGTTGAGTGGCGTCACGGAGTATGGGCTCAGGGCTCTTTAGCGCAGAAATGCGGGTGGCTTCAACAGTTTCGCTAGGAACAGCCGTGGATGCTGCAACATTTACTGTTTCTCCAATGGAGCTAGCCACCAGCAGTCCATCGGGTTCCACAATAAACACTTCTCCCGTTTTTCCCACTTCCAATTCGTTAAGAAAGTGATTCATCTGGCTGATAAACATATCGGTACCCAAGACACCGATCAATTGATTGCGATCGCTATAGATGGGATGGGCCGCTGTAATCAACAGTTCTTTAGCCGTAAACCCGAGATAAACATTGCTCCAGATGGGCTGTTTTGCAGCCACTGCCGCCTGATACCAGGGACGCACACGGGGGTCATAGTCGTAGTGGTCAAACGGCTTGGCGGCCATATCCCCAGAATCTTTGATGTGATATTGATAGATGCGTCCCTGACTTTTCTCATCGGACAGGGCAACTAATAGATCCTCTGGGGTACGCTCACTGCCAACAAAATAGCCCTGTTCACTGCCTGCATAAATATAGTTACTGTGGGTGGCTGCCTGCAGTTGACTGGCAAAATAGCTTCCCCACTGGGACCAGTCGGTTAGCTTTAATTCACCGTTAGCGATCGCATTTGCATTGATACTATTAATCAATACCGGTTCATGCATCAGACCACTGAGCTGGTCTTGAATGTGGTTTGTTGTGCTCTGCATCAGATCTTCTGAGAGCTGATTGATGGATCGCCGTCCATAGTAAAGCGAAAGACTTCCAAATACAGCAATTGCCACCACCAAGGGGGTAACAATCATTAGGGGAATTGTCTTACGAATAGAAAGAGATACCATAGCCGCTAATTGATAGATCTAATAAAATAGCTGTCGCTGATTTAGGGGATGAAACAATCAATAAAACTCGCTGTTGGTCTGAATATGACAGATAAGGGATCTGCTTAAAAATAAGTCCCTCGGATTAGAACGGGTAAGGAGAAAAGGAAAAGGAGGCATCGATGGGTATTTTATTTGCCCGCAAGTCCCTGAGTGGGTGTTTAAGAACGGTGAACCGTTTTTTTAAGATCTATTGCCTCCATCCTCTGATGAAGTAAATCGTCACTTAAAAACTGTTGCCTCAGCCAGCCAGCTTTTTTTCGCAAGGCCTCGTAATAGGCCAACTCTAGATCATTTGCTTGTTGACTACCCGACTCGACCTGGGCCTGCAGGGAGGCAATCTCATTGGCTAGGCTCTCTTCCCGCTCCATAATCACTAGAGACATATCTCGAAAAACAGAGGCAAGTTCTCCCATATCGTCATTTTTACTAGCAATCTTGTCGAGCTGTTTTAGGTCATTACTCGTTACTGTATCGGACTGAACCTTTTGTGCAGTACGGATCAGCAGCCGGATAGGATTACTGACAATTTGCGCTAGCACAATGCCTAAAACAACGGCTAGGATCAGCGCCCCACCGGCAGTAATTAAAGCCACACGGGCTGCATTGGTAAGGGGCTGCAGGGCTTCTGCACTACTTTGATAAACCACAACATACCAATGCAGCGTCTCAATCGCCTGATCAACTAATTTGCCTTTAGCCCCATTGGTTTCCGTAATGGCATGAACAGGTTCTGCACTTAGAAATGTTGACTGCCCTTCGTAGGGAAGGGTGCCCCCTAGGGTATTGGCCAATATGGCCGGTGACAGTGGGGCATCTGTCTGAATACCCTCCGCTCCTAGATACTCACTGTCTGAAATATAGAGGCGACTGCCCCCAGTCTCAAACTCTATGGTCTCTAGCACCTTGGTCAATGCTCGATCTAAACGATAATAACCGTGTAACACTCCTACCACAGTCCCATCTTTATAGACCGGCACTGCAATCTCAGTCACATATACTTGTAGTGTCTCTTCTAGAAATGGCTGACTGACATAGATCGCTCCTTTACCCTCATTCCAAACGGTTTGCCACCAGGTTTCATCTCCTTGGTAATAGTCATCCATATGCTGGGTTGCCCCCATTAATGCTCCGTAGCGATCGGTAATCAGTACGTCGCTATAGTCGGGAAACAGTTTGACAAACTCTTCTAACTCGTAACTAATAGGGCTTTTTAGGATACTTTGCACAAAAGGATCTTCATCAGGCGCATTTATCCATTGATCATTGCGTTGCTCCAATTGGGACACAATTTCACCCAGGTTCTGACCATAGGTTTGATTAATGGCACGCAGCTCGTTACGAATAATGCCATCAATGGAGAGGGTTTCAAGAAGTTCAATATGTTCTAGGACTAGTTCCCCCACCAAAAGAGAAAGCTCTCGGCTTTCGTTGCGTAGGTTAACCTGGGTTTGGCGAATCAAGTCACGGCGGGTCACGTGATAGTTCAACAGACTGGCCGTGCCTAACGAGATGGCTGTAACAAACAAAAAGTTGATCACTAGGGTGATAGAGAAGCGCGATCGCAAAAGATTCATGCTGGAATCACCTCCAAGTCTGAGCCCATCTGTGCCTGTTTAAGCTGTTGGCGCTGGCTAGCCTGGTACAAAATATTGATGCCCAGTTCCTGGGCGCTGCGCAGTGTGTCACGAGCAAGGGGCTGATCAAATTGTTGGCTGGTCCAAGCCGCCGATAGATCACCAATAACCAACACCACACCATCCCATGCCTGTAATTGCAACGGCCCCGTCGGTAACACTGGCAGTTCATCGAAGCAAAAGGGCTGATCTACAGGTAGCGGTACGACAGATGGTGCTGCATCACCCAGCGGTGACATTAACCCATGGAGAGTTTGGGTAATAGCCTGGAGCTGAGCCTGGGTCACGGCACGACAATCGCCTAGTTCGGTGACTAAGTCTTGGCGCATCCGATCGAGATCGGAACCGGCTTCAACGTTGTCTAAATCATTCAAAGCTGTCAGCAGCTCGGTTTGTACCCGTTGTAGCTCGCTTAGGCTGGGGCCTGATCCAGGTTCATCGATATACTCAACCAGCACCGTACCGCCCTCAGCCACATATTGCTGCAGCGGCCTGAGCTCTTTTTCGCTTAGGGCGTCCACTTGCTGGTAAGGGATAAACAGAACCGTTAAATGCTGCAGTTGTACATCTGAACTCAGGGTAATCTCCTGAACAACCGGAGGACTGGCCAGGGCCGGATACAGTCCCGTGGTGGCCGACAGCAGGGCACGGATGCGATCGCAATGGGGAGACTCTTGGGCCTGCCCCAAAAAACCCACCTGGACCGGATACACCGCCCTGGCCTGGGCCCACTGACGATGGCATAGATTTAATTCATGGGATGTGGGTGTGAGCACATGAACAGCATTGCCTAGCGCCGTTTGGTTATCCTGAAGCACTAACCGACACAGCTCAACTTCCTGCGGAGCCGGGGGGGTGGTACGCTCATTAATGCGGAATTCTTCTTTCACCACATCGGCTGGAATGCTGGACCACTGCTTGTGGCGAGGATTAACATAGGCCAACACCACATACACCGTGATGGGATGCTCAATCACCTCTGTCGTAATGCGAAAAGAAATGGGCTCTTCTACAACAATAGGGTTGCCCATCAGATCAATGGCAATACCTGGCTGAACTTCGACCCAGCGGTGATCACGTAACTCAGAGGAGACCGTGTCTGGGGGAGAAATCACTTGTACTCCCAGCCCCCTAACAATTCCTGGCCGATGCAACGACTGATAGTGTAGATTCTGTCGATGCTGATAATAGTCATGGGCCAGCCACCAACGTTCAGCCGTCAGGGGTGAACCATTGGTCACGTAGAGCATCTGCAACGGTTCCAATGTCGGCATTGGGGGAATCAAAGAGGCAGTCGTCATGGCAGGGGATGGATATACAACTCATAGGTGCAAAAGGCGGGGCGTTCCTGGTCAATAATGGCCCGCACCAGATTTTGATCGAGGGTAATATCGGCGGGGGGACGCAACACCACAATGAAATGAAACCGTTGGGCTCCACCAAATACGGTGGTCTCCAGTAAGCTGGATTCACCAAATACGGCTCCCTGCAACGACGGTTCTAGAATGCTGATGTGCTTTTGACTTTCTGGCGTATTATCAGCATCCAACGGTAAGCCCGTTGCCAAATGCAAAAACAATCGCAGGCCATGGGCTGTTCCGCGCCAGCTGTACAGTTCCAGGGCTCGATGGATCAGCCGTCGCTGTTGTTCCCAGGTCAGTTGAGGCAGACGTTTCCACCCCACCCAATGGGCTAAAAAGCCCAACATGGCTTGGGGGGCAATCAAAGGATTGAGATAGGCCCAGAGAGCATTCCAGGTATCTACATCGGGGCGAAAGGTGCGCTCAACCACCGCCATTAAACGGCTAACCAAATCAATCTCTTGATACACCTGGGGCAGCAGTTTAGCGTAGGAGCTGTGGGGACGAACCATCAGGGTGATCGGCTCTGAAATCACGTCCTCTAAATCCCCCGCCAGGGTATAGCTATAAATATCTAAGCGCCCCGAGTAGTTCAGCGGTCGACGCTCACCTGGAGTCACATCCGTTAGCGTTTCAAAAAAATCAGTCGGGGCCTGAAACACCAGAGTGACCTGCTGGCGGGCGGCAGGTAACAGCTCGTAGTCCTCTAAAGGGGTTAATTGCCAATCGTCGGGAAAGATACTGTTGAAATGGACAACAAACCTCAGGGGGCGCTCACTCTCATTGCGCAGCCGCAACATGAGTTCAGTGGGCTCTCCCGGATACAGTACAAGACTGGCATCCTCAGGTTGGGTTGCCGCTAAATCATCTGTCGCGGCTGACAGCTCCGTCCCATAGGCCAGATTCATATCTGGCAGCTGCATAGGAACCACATCTAACGCCACCGGAGACCGATAGGACTGCACCATCAGGACACCTCCGCTAGACTGTTGTCCGTCACAATATTGATGGTGTGGCCCGAGTTAATGTTGGGATCATGCCAGGAACAAATCATACCGTTGGGGCCAGGATGAATACTGGGGGTGGGCGGTAGCCGCAGCCAGCCGTTGCCCTGATTTTGCAGCTTGAACAATTGCACAGCTCCCAAATAGCGAATCCCCGGCATTGCCTGTAGCAGCGAAACAATATCCGACTGGTAGAGGGGTTGACCGATGGGCCAGCCTTGGCGCTCACGGCCTCCGGTAATCGGGTTGAGAAATTGATACAGCTCAGTCTGCAAACGATGTAGAAGTTGAGCCTGGGCTTCAGGAGAGCGCCAATCTGGAGCCAACGCAATCTCCGTCTGTACCGTAACCCCGACATAGTCAGGCTCCTCACATCGGATCTGAGTGCCCAGAAGTCGCCGTCGATCTAAAAACGACAACACCTGCCGTTGTAGTGCCGGTGTCAGTTTAAATCTCTCAGGAGACATGCCCTGGTGTAACCGATCCAGATCCACACGGGGAATCAACATTAGCTTAATCACCCCGGGTTCATCAGGGGGTAAACAGCGGGCCCGGGCCACTGCCCCCTGACCGGCTTGCAACGCCAGATGCTCAAAATCCTCTAACGTCACAGCCCGATTTTGCGTGCGCAGCAGTTGGGGAACCCGAATCGCTGCCTGCTCCAAGGATTCTGCATCGGCCCCATGGCACCCTGGTCCATGGTTGGTGACGGAGGCCACATAGGGAACGGCGGACTTGAGTACCGTTAGCACCTGGGGCTGAACATTACCCCGCTGCCCACCGCCAGTCCGATATTTAGATAACCGAATAACTGCTCCCTTGGGTGGAATTGCCCCATACTGCCGCTCCAGTTGATTTAACGCCCGCAGTTCCGTATGCCATTCATTGGCACTTAAGCCAGCTCGGCCCGCTTCCGGCGATGTCACCATTTGGGCCATCACAGACTCTGTGGCGTGGGTCAAAAATCGAGTTTGTAGTTCACTCCGCTGACGTAGTTGGGATGGTTCTCGCACCCGAGGGCCAAACTGCACTAGCCCCGTAATTGAGTCAATGACATAGTGACGATCCGCAGGCCCCGACTGGGAAAAATCTGTTACCTCGGTCCATATCTCTGGATCCTGATTAGGGGCCATCACCGTTAAATATTCATCTTCCTGACGGGTGAGTATGGGCACTCCCTGCACCTGAAACGCTTGCCCTGCGGTACCATCACTCTCCCCTAGCACTTCTTCGATAATCACTTCGCACTGGCTAGCGGGTACGGTGCCACCAATGGCCCGCACTGACAACCCGGTAATCCGTGGTGCATGACTGTAGGCCGCTTGGCCCGCTGTGGGCGCATCACAAACACACCGTAGCCAGTGTCCTCGATAGTTCCCAAACTGGGTGACCGGTAGGGTTAGGGGTAAATGCAGAACTAAATCCACCCCCTGTAGCGGGTTGCCTCCCTGTTCCACCAGGGAGGCGAAACTAAAGCCCTGGGTCTGATCATCCGTTTCTTGCAACAATACTGAACGCCACTGGTGACCATCCCAGGCTTGCCAGGACCGAGGGGGATGCTGTGGGTTAATGCCGGTGGGTGTGGCCGCCTGCCCTTTAACGGTGATGGCAACAACATTGCCATGGAGAGTATTACCCATGTCTTCTAGTACCACGTAGGCACAATTACCAGACAGGGGCTGCTCACTAAAGAGAGAAAGTTCAGGACCATCCCACCGACCATCTTGAGCGCGATTCCACACATTGCTAAGACAATCTCGTAGCACAGTTGGCACCTCTTCCAATGCGGGTGCAGTTAACAGATGGCGGATACGGGGCTGGCCAATTTCTAAGGGCTGGCGCGTACTAAAGACAATCGCCTCTTCATTGGCGGTGCGTTGGGTGGCCACCTGGGTACCCATGGGAATGTGGTACGTTTCCGGTAGCTCGGATACCAAATAAAATGTGAGCTCAGTGGTAGCGGGCTGGGGCGGCTGCAGACGCACCCCCAACAACTCCAAAAAGGCAAC
The DNA here is from genome assembly GCA_039024555.1 of Cyanobacteria bacterium P01_D01_bin.156. Taxonomy (GTDB): domain Bacteria; phylum Cyanobacteriota; class Cyanobacteriia; order Phormidesmidales; family Phormidesmidaceae; genus Leptothoe. The sequence continues at coordinate 61,683 of JBCCQQ010000029.1, read as the reverse complement.
ATAGTGACGGCGGGGTACCTGGTTAAACCGCATCAACATTTGATCCGTAAGCCAGGCAAAGGATTCCAGCAGCGTCACCCCGGGTTCACTGGGGTTATAGTTAGTCCATTCAGGACAGTAGCGGGGGATGCGCAACAAACATTCCTGGAGCAAGTCGCTGTAGCGGCGATCGTCCAAATCTGCTTTGGGTAAGTTGGGCAAAAAATCTAAAGCCATCGATGCTCCTTGGGGCTACCCGTTTACAGATGGTTCGAGGGGCGTTCCTTGCAGGTAAAACGGATACACCAGACTCTGTTGCTCGTAGGTGGTCTTGAGACGGTAGTTAATAATCAGGTACACAATGCCCTGCTCTACCTGGGGACGGGCTTGGACCTCTTCCAAAATGATCCGGGGCTCCCAGCGTTCTAAGGCTTCTTGTACCCAAATGCGCATTAGCATTAGGGTTTCCGAATTGATGGGGGCAAAGGCTAGTTCCGATAGGCGACACCCAAATTCTGGGCGGTAGAGTCGTTCTCCTGGCTCCGTCAACAAAATTAGCCAAACCGATTCCCGTACACTTTGCTCTTCGGCACTGAGGGTCAAACATCCTTGCTGACCAATGCCAAGGGGAAAAGCAAATCCCTGTCCTAAATGGGAGGTAGTTACCCGCTGTGTTGTGTTGACCATGGGCACGCCAATAATGCTGCCTTTCTCTTATAGGCGAGGAAATAAACCATCACTATCCGACAAAAGTCGCATCGCAAGTTTCATCATCGCCGAGGAGATAGAAATAGCCATTGGTCTACTAGTTTTTCGTTGGCCATCCCCCTAAAACGGCAATAACTATCCCCTGAACTTGCTCCATGACCACCCATTTGGTAGCTAGCGCGATCGCACATTCTGCCCCCACCATAGGCCCTTTGCGGGTATTGATCAGCCCATCCGGTCACTATGCGGTCTCGGCTGGAGAGACTATCGAAATTTCTCTCACCATTGATAACCAGGGGGAACAGGGGGCCGTCATCGATGTCTACCTGGATGAAAGTTCCCAGGAATTGTGTCATTGGTGTAGCAATCCCTATGAGCGCCTAGCTCTAGAAATGGGCCACAGCAGTGAGGTCCGGTTTCAGGTCAAAATCCCCATACAAACGCTACCGGGCAGTTACGACTATTTAATTGTTGTCGATGCCCCTAACCATTACCCGGAGGATACGCCCCTGCGGTATCCTGCCACGATTAATGTGCTGCCCCCGGTGGAGTCGGCCATTAACCTCAACGATGCCACCTTTGCGACACGGCCAGAAACTCGCTCTGATCATCCGGCCACCCTAGCTCCTGAGACACCAACAGAGGTGCAGGTGATTGTTCACAATCGCTCCAATCGGGTCGATCAGTTTCGCTTAGAGATTACCGATTTTCCCGACGACTGGTACCAGGTATATTACCCAGAAGGTCTAGGGGAATTAGGGCTGGTTATCGATACCGATTATCTAGCTCTTAATCCAGGCAGTAGGGGACTGATCCGTCTGGTGGTTAACTGTCCGGTCAATACCTTGGCGGGACGATATTTAGCTACGTTACGCCTGCGGTCGGTCAACGACCCCGACCTGGTGCTGTTGGATGTAATGTACTTTGAAGTCTCTGCCCGCTACGAGTTGACGGTGCAGCCAGAAGCCATCATTCGCCGGGTAAAACGCCAGGCGGCCCTGTTTCATCTACACATTACCAATGCAGGTAATACGGCCCGTGAGATTACCATCCAGGCCAAAGAGGACCGAGAAGATCCGCTGTTTACTTACCGGCTAGAACCGGGGCGGATACGGATTCCCTCCATGACCACGGCCCATGCCACGCTGACGGCCACACCGGACAGTTTGCAAAAGCGGGCCTGGATTGGTCCAGGACGAGACATCTCGTTTCGATTGGTGGTTAACGATCAGCATGATCTACCATTACCTGAAACAACGACGGCTGAGCTGCTATGGGAGCGTCGTCCCTGGTGGCATATGGCATTAATCCTGTTGTTGGCAGCTGGTGGGGTGAGTGCGATCGCAGGTCTAATTTGGTGGTTCTTTTTGCGGCCCCCGGCCCCCCCCAGGGTAACGGCCTTTAGCACCACTGCCCCTACCTACTATCAGCAGCAACAGGATTTTATCCGGCTCACCTGGCATATTGACCATGGACAACAGGTTCAGAGCATTGAAATTGATAGCCAGACGGATACCGAAGGGGCCGCCCTACCCCCCATGGTGTACGACCTCAGCAATGGTTTACCGCCAGATTTAACCCCCTACTGCGTGCTGGAACAGGCACTGAGCTGTAGCAATGTGCTAACCGGGGCACGACAGCCGGGCAATTATGACTTTACGCTTACGGTGGTCACTAAAGGCGATGGGGGACAACCCATTACAGCCGAGACAGGAAGAGCCACAATTCTCCCCACACCGCCACCGGAGATGGTTACATTTGGGGCGACCCAAACACGCTATTGGGAAGCCCTGGCCCCAGAATTACAACAACCTACGGCTGATGACGAGCCATCGCCCCCCAAGGCCATGGCCCTAAACTGGCAAATTGCCCTAACGGAGCCGTTGTCGCATATTACCCTAACTGGCCAATTGGCCGATGGGTCGCCCCTCAGTGCCCCAACAAACTACGATCTTACCAACGGGCTTCCGGCCAATTTAGAAGAGTATTGCACCCTGACAGAAACGGCATTTACCTGTCGAGAACTGCCAACAACGGCTAAAACCGTGGGCACCTATCGCTATGGGTTGCAGGCGTTTACAGACCTACAAGGTGAGCCAGTGGCTACGGCAGAGACACCGCCAATTCCCATTGTGCCAATTCCTATACAGATTGAGACATTTACCCTAAATGGTGAGGAGGCACCAACCAAGTATCAGACAGTGTTGTCCGGGGAGGATAACAGCACCGTGAACCTGGCCTGGAAAGTGCTGGGTGGTCCCTATACCCAAGTGGAGCTGTTGCCATCGCCGGGAACGGTGCCATTGGCCGGGAGTTTAGACTATCCCCTCACGGCCAACACCCAAGAAACGCTCACCCTAAAAGTGACCTCGGTAAATGGCGAAGAGATAGTGCGATCGCTCACCCTGGAAACCACAGCCTCTCCAGAGGTTCTAGAGTCCCTAACCATTCCAGCACCACCAGAGCCAAGTCCTTTGCCAGAAGCAACAGAGCCACCCTCCGAGCCACCTATACATCCAGAAGATAACAGCAGCCTCAAACCATCTAGCGACAAACCTAATATTAGGCCTAAGTCAGCAGATCTCAGACCTGAGAGATTTTAGGCGGCGACCGCTTGAATCTGTTGTAGAAAGGATTCCACCAAATAAAATACCAACCAGAGGGATTGCACAATTGTATTATTATCCTCAGGTGTTTGATTTTGGGGCATCACCAAAACATACCGAAAGTAGACGAGGTTATCCTCTCCATTGATGCCAAAGCTGCCAATGGGCATTTTGGCATTGAGGTTGAGAATTAATTGTTGTAAATCGGTTGGGATTGAAGACCCCAGCTCAATGGGCACATTTACATAAAACTGCAGCAGATGAACGTTTTCTACCTCTGCTTCTAGGGGAATAAATAGCAGCTCAGTCAGTAATTGTTTTTCTTCGTTGAGGAGAACGAATAGCCGATCTAGGGGAATGTCTGGGGTGGCGGGCTCGAAAGATGTGGTAAAGTCATCGGCCTCGATCAGAGTTTGAATGGCCTGTAAATCCATGGGAGTGTTTAGGTGCGACTAGCGTTTCTTGAGGGCATCGACAATGGCTGTATGTTTCTCGTCTGGGGTGAGACCCTCGATTTGTTTGCTGGGGATATTGACCAGCTTCAGCAGGATACCGGACTCCGGCTCCGATTCATGCATACTCAGTAAGGTTTTTGCAGTCTTTTCATAGCGCTGATCTTTTGCGTCTGTACTCTTGGTCTTATCGGCCTTCATTTTCTTCTTAAACTTGGCCTTAAACTTGGAGAAACCACCTTTTTTCACATCGTCGTCATATTGTTGCTGTTCCCGTGATTCCCGAGCTAGGAAAACATTATTAATTTGCTCTTCACTCAGACCGGCTGAGTGTAAATCTGCTTCCAGTTGTTTATCTTTACGGGCGGCTTTATCTCGACGGCTTTGTTTAATCTTGTTAAAGGCAAACCGTCCTAACTTAGATGCCCCTGCAGCCCCTGCTAAACCAGCGCCCACTACGGCCCCCGCTCCAGTTAAGGCTAAGGCTCCAGCGGTCACGCCAATGGCTCCCTCTGCCGCTGCGATCGCACCTCGTTTTTGTTTCTTCGTTTGAATTTCCTTGAGGTGCGCTAAAGCCGCATCTCGATCGGAGGAACTGACTTTTCCAAATTGCTTATCCCCAGCTTGCAAGCCTTTAATAAAGCCCTTACGCTTGGTCGCCTTAAATGCTTTGAATCCACCGCTGCCAATGTCCATGGCCCCCGTGGCAATGCTCAAACCTCCTGAAGCGGCTGCTAAATTGGCTAATGGAGTAATCGCCCCTTTTGAGCCTAGCTTAAGCGCATCACCAGCGATTTTGCCGCCATCCGCTGCATTCTGAGCGACCAGTTTACTAATGCCCAGGGCGGTATCCACTCCGCCTTTGCCGATTTTACCCAGGCTCTTGATGCCTCGTCCGATGGAGCGGCCAAAGGCTGAACCACCTTTACCACCTGATTTCTTGCTGCCAAAAATACCTTTCTTTTTATCGCGCCACCACGATTTAAAGTCCTTAGCTCCGCCGATGGCTTGGCCGATGGTGCTCAATCCTAAGGAACCAGCGGCCCCTGCATCACCAATAAACTTGGCACTATCACTGGAATTGAGGGCTGGATCGATAAAGCTCCCGCCTAAGCCTGCCGCTGTAGAGTCGCCTCCACCCTTTTGGGTGAGATAGCCGCCTACGCCTTTAGCCACATTTGAACCAAACCCAGTTACATTAGCAAGACCGTCTGCAACAGCTTTGCTTTTACCAAAGCCCCCTTTTGCCTTGCGCCAGTCTTGGATGGATTCGGCAACCCCCATGATATTGCCAACTCCACCAGCTGCGGCTCCCACCATGTCGCTTTGACCGCTGAGAACATTGCGTTCTTCTCCAGACATCTTGTCGCCAGCGGCTTTGAAGTATTTTTCAAACACCCCTGTATCGGTATCACCGGAGTTGCCGCCCCCTTGGGTGCCAACTTCCCCCGTAATGCCGGTGAGCCCTTCTATGGTTTCGGCCACACCACCTGTCACTGTTGCCGTATCGCTTTCTAGCGCTTGCTCCAGTTTGCTAGGGGCAGGTTCTTCAGTGGCTACGGGAGGAACCATACCCCGACTGATCATCAGTTTGTCAAAGCTGGCAAGATGCTCGGACTTTTTGTCTACTAACTGCTGCCGTAGTTTTAGGTAATATTCTTCTGTTTCATGGATTGCTTTACGCTGGATGCCATTGCCAACACCTTTTACAGCGACCTTTTCGCCCTGGGCTGCCTTAGCACCTACGGTATCGGCTTCGGTTTCTAGGCCCCGGTCCGTATTGATGGGGGCACCACCCTTGCACTGGGGTTTGGCTACTTGACCCGCCCGTTGCTGGACGACGTGGGTAAGTTCATGGCCAATGAGTTCCTGACCTTTGGAACTGTCGGGGTTGTACTTACCGGGTTGAAAGTGAATGTGCTGACCCTGGGTGTAGGCTAGGGCATTAATGTGTTGGGCGGCGTTGCTTTCGTGAATGCGTACAGCAGAGAAGTCAGTATCGAAGGATTGCTCCATTTTGGCCCGTAATGTTTCTGGCAGTGGAGAACCACTGTCGCGGGGGGCTAGGGTTTGCGGGTCTTCTTCGCGATCGCTACTAAAGAATGGGTGGCGCTGATTGGAAACGGCTTTTAGCTGGGCGGTTTCTTCTTCGTCTTCAGTCTGGCGTTGAATGGGCGCTGCTTCAGTAGATGTGCTGAATAAATCAGTTTGTCCAAATTGGAAACTACCGGTGGCGGCTTGCTCACGGCGTTGGTCTAGCGTGGTGGTAGTTGTAAAGGGTGTTTCAGCTGAGAGGTCTTGAGTAGGCTCGATGGCATCCAGTTCTGAAGCAGCAAAAATGCTGTTTGGAGCTGCGATCGCAACTGGGTGATTTTCTTGCGATCGCCGTTTTCGCTGCTTCACTGCCATTGAACTGTCCCTACTGCTACCTACTGGGCAATGAGGTTTTAAGAACTGAATGTCTTTTTCTTGCTGCATATTTAATGCTTACCTCACCCTGGAGGTTGCCCGCTTTTGAAGCTTCGCTCACGGCACGTCATACACTATCCCTTAAACAGGTCTTGTAAAAAAGCTCATAGACATCTAGGCCCCCTAAGTCCTGAATTCTAGGGAACTTTGAGTCTTTTCCTTCTAGGATGTAGAAGTGAGGGGAGCATTAAACCGGTACAGTTTTTTTGAGAAAACGCTTAACACCCTCAAAATGGTGCAATCACCTTGCTCAGCAATGTTGTTTCTCACATTTTTATTCTTCTAATTTAGATGTAACAGCTTTCTCAACACCTTTTTGTCCCTGTTGTAAAAACGATTTGCCAGCAGCAAATCCGTCTTTAGCATCTTGAAGCGTATCCTTAATTTTTTGAACTGTACCAGAGGCAGAACTACGGTCTTCTTCAGTAACCTCAGCTGTATCATTTGACTGTGAAGCTTGTGGCTGCAGTCCGGTATTTAATTCGTTTGATTTCTTTTCAACGTCTCCAACTTTCCTGTCTGCATCTCCAAAGTTTTGAGTGATGTACCCCAACTTTTCAGTTGCCTTGTCACGTCGCTGCATAATTAAGCCTTTAGAAACCTTTCGTTCCATCGTCGAAGCGGCAGACAATGCATTGTTGGATACAGCTCCAGTTTGATGACCAGCAGTGGGTGACAGTTTCCCTGCTTCTTGTTGTTTACGGGTATCAGTGTTGTCATTTACTCCGCTAAGATACGCAGCACTAGCTATAGCAGTCGTGCTATCCACAGCAGCACTAGGTCCTTGGACAGCAACTGTTTGAGCTATTGACAATGCCTGCTCAGGCACTTTTGCGGCCTTGGCTTTGAATTGCTCTTGCAAGGTAGCAGACTCTGCTTCAGACGTGGATGCTCCATTCTCCTCTGGAAGTTTAGCTTCTATTTTACTGTTAATGTTTTCAGTTACCTCACCTTCTAAATTGCCAGAAAAGATATCTTGAGTTGTAACCGGTTCAATTTTATTTAGCTCAGAAATACTCGCCATGAAGCCTGTTAGTTCCGAGCCACCGACTCCTGCTGCATCTTTCAACGTGGTAAACCCACTATCTTGTAGTTGTGCCTGCCGATACATAGCTGTCCTTGGATCTTGAGCCCACCATGCAGAGATAACGGTTTGCAATCCTCTGATAACACCAATAACTGCACTAATTGCAGCTTTAATCGTTGAGAGAATCAGCTTCACAGTACTAGCAATTGTTGCAATGGTGACAGTGACTATCTGTATACCTGGCACTGGAACAAAAGATAGGCCAGTTGCAAGCAAGCCTATGTTTTTAGCAACACGCTTAACGGGTTCAATTAGGCAGCTATTAATTACCTCTAAACCAGCAGCAAACTTATCTAAATATCCATCTTCGTCAGGATTAATATTGGTAAGTGCTTTAACCTTTTGATAGGCTTCCTTGACTTGAGAAAATATTGACGTGTATTCAGTACCTTCGGTATAGCCTCGCTTATCTTTCTGTGCCTTTGCAGTTCCTAAGCCTAAAGTCGCAACTCCAACTAAAAAGTCCCTAACTTCTGTTTTTGCAGCTCCAGCAATAGCATGAGGTATATCAGGATATACCCCTTGTTTTCTCAAATCATTGCGAATTTTCTTAGCTTCAAGTCTATGGCCTCTGATTTCATCAGCTGCAGACTTGGCATGAGCTGCCATTACATTAGCTTTTGCTGTTGCTTTATTTTTTTCAGGATTTTCTTCTTTATCCTTGAATTCTTCTTGTATTATTTTTGTCTGATCATAAAAATAGTAAACAAACTCTTGCTTAAACTCTACGATACTTTGAGCTTTTTTCAGCTTATCGGCGTAGTCATCAGCTTCTACAAGAAGACTCTTATCCTTGAGTTTAGCCTCTATAGATTCTTTTTTCGTGCGCTTAAGAGTAATGCGCTTAACAATATTTTCTTTCTTTAATCTGAGGTCTTGAATCTTTACCTGCTCATCTGAAGAAAGCACCTTATTTGGAGGAATTTTATCAAGTTCATCTGCCTTTGAATAAGCTGTTTGGGCATCTTCAACGTATTCGGCATAGCCACCAATTTGATTAGCCTTATTCTGAACATATTTAGAGTCCTCATAGACCTGTTTTGAATACTGATAAGTTGAAGCTTTTGCAGTATCTAACGTCCCTAGCGCAGCATTGGTAACCGTTGAGGCTGCACCACCAACCTCAACATCCGTCAAAAGAGTTTCTCCATCTATGTTTTGACGAATGCTTTCATACTTGTTTTCTGTGATCAGGTCTTCTATTTTACCTTTTATAATTTTTGCTTCTGCATACTTAAGTCTAAGCTTTTCAAAACTTTCAGAATTATTCTCTTGGGTCTCACCTAAGAAATCATCATGTGAAGCATCAACATTTTTAGTTCGAAGACCTATACGACATTTATCTAATGTTTCAAATATTTCTTTGATTTTTTCTTCTTTTATCTTTAATTCAGATAAATTTTCTTGACTATTCTTACCTTCCTCAGAACTTTTATCTGCAATATTTAAGACCTCATTTTCGATGTTGGCAATTTCCAGACTAGCCTCTGATAAATATTGTTCTAATGATCTTTCTGTAGAATGATTTCCCACTCTCTTGAGCGGTTGACTGGTTCTATGATATTGGGAAGTATCATCCACATGGTCAAAGGTTGGGGAATGATTAAATTCTGCCTCCAGATCAGGGTCCAAAACACCGAACTTTATATGTGGATTTCTTTTACCAAGGAATGAACTATTTTTCCCAGTGTTTGTCGTAGGAGATGTAGATGAATGTATTAGCTGTTTATTTGAAGAGCCTGTATTAGTAGGCTTCAAAGAATCTGCTTTTTTACCTATCGGCCTTCGAGAGCTGCTACGACCTCTAGCTAACAAACCTGAGATCCCAACTGATGGAGACTGTCCTAAGTCAAAATCGTTCATCTCTCCTCCAGTATCTGCTGTAGAGGATGCAGATGCTTCACCTTCCGATGTAGCTTTAATATCATCCTTATCATCAGTTTCTGCAGAAGTCTTATCTGAAGAGTTATTTGTGGGATCGCGTTGGAGAATCGTTGTCTGACCAGTTGGAGACCTTTGCTGCTGCACAACATGGGTCAGCTCATGGGCAATTAGTTTTTGCCCTTCTTGATGACTGGGCTGATAGGTGCCTCTACGGAAGAAAATGTCTGGCCCAGTGGTAAATGCCTTAGCCTGTACAGACTCATTTAATCGATGGGCCTGATTATCTGTGTGTATTTTGACAGTGCTAAAGTCAGTGCCAAAGGCCTGCTCCATTGTTTGTTGAGTCTCACGGGGCAGAGATTGGCCTTTGCCCCGCATGTGATCAACCTGTGTTTCAACCTCCGGGGAAACGGGCTGTTGTCCTTTTGCTGGCTGAGGTGTTGATCTATAGCACTGCAGTGCTTTGAAGGGTGATGGAGATTTTTTATGAAGATTTATCGTATTTTGGGGAAGGTGGCCATCTCCTGATTCATATATTTGGCCAATAACCTGCTCTGAAATATCGTCCGCTTCTTGTTCATAGGCATCGTTGGCTGAGCCTACGGCTAGTTTTGCTTGGATTGGTGATGAGGGTGCCTGTTTTTCTGCGGTAGACAGAATAGGCGTATGGGAAAATTGAAATCCTTGTTGTTGAGAATGGGTTAAAAGATTTTGGGGAGAGATTGTTTCACTATTTTCTTCAGAGTTCCATTCTGAAGTATCAATATCTGATGCAAACAAGGAATTACTTGAAGATGGCCGATCCAGTTGAGCCACTGGAGGTAAGTCTTGTTGAGTTTGTCGCTGTCGTCGTCTGACCATCGTTAAACCCACCCCTTAATCTCTCGATCCGTCAGTGTTTTTTCCAACTTGCTATATTCCCCTCGTGCAGAAACCAGCAAATGCTTCATCATCACCGGTTCCCCCGCATCTGCAGCCAAAAACGCCGCATTAAGAGCAATATTTCTAATATTTCCCCCTGCCACCTGTAAACGAGCGAGACGTTCCACACTTAAGTCTTTAGTCGGAGTCTCCCTTGGAAAAATCCTCCGCCAGATTTCCATCCGCTGACTCACATCCGGAAATGTAAACTGCAACACAAACCGAATCCGCCGCATAAAGGCACTGTCTAAGGCCCCTTTCAAGTTAGTGGTGAGAATCGCTAACCCCTGATAGGCTTCCATCCGCTGCAGCAAATAACTCACCTCAATATTTGCATGGCGATCGTGACTGTCTTTGACATCACTGCGCTTACCAAATAGCGCATCGGCTTCATCAAACAACAACACCGCACCGCCACCTTCCGCCGCATCAAATACTCGGCGTAAATTTTTCTCCGTCTCTCCAATGTATTTACTGACGACAGCACTCAAGTCAATGCGATAAAGATCTAGGTTTAGCTCATTGGCCAAAATCTCTGCAGCTGTAGTTTTACCTGTACCGCTAGGTCCAGCAAACAATGCACTAATGCCCAGACCGCGCATATTTTTACTCGAAAATCCCCAGTCTTCATATACCTTTACCCGCTGTCGCACCTGGGCTGTCACCGTACGCAAGGTTTCTAGCTGAGTCTCCGGCAGCACCAGATCGTCCCAGGTGGCTTTTACCGTAATGCGCTGGGCCAAATCGTCCATTTGCGGTCGTGCCTGCAACCGACAGCCATCCCACAGTTCAGCCTGCAGAATCGCAGGGGTAAGCGTCGCCCGATCCACCTGACTAAACACACGGGTACATACCGCCGCAATTTCAGGATGGCTAAGGTTAAACTGGGTGACTAACGCCGGAACAACTTGAAGGAACTTAGGATCAAATGCCTGCAGATGCTGCTCCCAGAGGTTTTGCTGTTCGCCATGGCTGGGCTTATTGACATCGATATTGAGGATGGTGCGTTTCTGACAGTGAACGCGATCGCGAGTGGTCACCATCAGCGGACTGCGAATCTGTTCTAGCAGCCGAGTGATCGGTTCCTGATGTTTTTCTAGACTGGTTTCTGTACAGTCCAGCAACAACGCACTGCTGCTCAGGATCGCCTCACGCTCCCATAGCTGAAGAAACTGCACCAAATCCTTTGCATTAGCCGGGACATCTTGCCCTGCCAAACTATGCAGCTGCAGATTGAGATCTCGACACACCCGACCTGCGATCGCTTGCTGGCTGGTAGGACTATCCCCCGCCAGCTGCAAAATAGGCAATGTCGGCTGCTCCGCTGCCTGCGCCCAGGTATCGGCTAGCTGATTGGCCAAGGCTTGGTGAGAAGCCACCAGATTACTTAGGGTGCCAAGCGGCTCTATCAGGCCAGTCAGTCTCTCATCCAAATGATGAATCCCCGCCAGGTAATGCAAAATTCGCTCATTCACCTGTAGCGATCGCTGCATCAACCCCAGACCTTTACCCAGCTCAATCAAACGCCAGCGCCGCAGCGGCGCACGGGGCGTTAGCGCACTCCAATGGGCATCTGTAAATAAACTCAGCGCTAAACTCAATGTGGGAAAAGGCTTTTGCGGGTCTCCCTGGGCCAGGGCACAGAGCGGGGCAATGCTGGCATCCAGCTCCATGCCCGCACACAGGACTAAAATATCTCGCTCAAAGGTGGACAGCTCAAAGGTGTCGCAAAGCTGTTCTAGTGAGGAGGGAGACTCTAGCTGTTGGGCGGCCTGTTCGATATCCCTAATCGGATCGTCTGGCAGATCACAGGGCTGTTCAGCCTTTTGACTCAGCTGTAATTTTATTTTAGTTAACTGGGCCTGTAAGTACTGCTGATTGGCCTGTTGCCAGGTAAGGGGAGAAGCCGTGAGAGTCATGAAATGCTGCAGAGGGGGGCAATATATTGTTCAAATGTGGGACTTTGGGGATTTTGATCCACCTGCAACACACTTTCCGCCCCATCCACCTGCAACCGCACAAGATAATCCCCTGGCAATAGTTGATAGGTCGAAAAAGTCAGCGTTGTAGTGGTCTCAAGAATTCGTTCCGTCTCAAAGACATAGGCCTTTGGCGCATCGGCACTGCGCTCATTTAGGCAAAGCAATGCCCGCTGCCCAGGCCGCAACGGCACATCCACTGTCACCGTAAATGTCACCCGCCGGGGTTCATCATCTAAACTAGACTCCTGATGGACCTGCAGCCGTTCAATGGTGGGCCGCAATACAAATGGAGCCACATTAGACTCCACCGCAACAGCGGTAGGCGCTAAGGTCATCACCGTGGCCGCTGGCTGTCGGCGCTCGGGAGTCCGCGATCGCTGATGCACGATCTGAAGACTTTGCACCCCAACCTGCATGGCCTCTCGGGGCACAGCCTGTAGGGGCACGACAATATCTGTTTCGCTGACCTGGGTGGGGGTAACCTCCACCCCGCAAATGCGTACCTGCACCGTAGTAGCGGCTAACAGCCTGCCATGGATACGCAACACACTATTGGCCAAAATGGGATCATAGCGCCCCGTTGCCGCCAGCACCTGTTCCACTACAGGCTGTTGCGTAAAGGGGGCAATCCCCAGTCGGCGATCGCGTACGGGCAAGGCTCGCTGCCCCGGCTCTCGCCCTTCAATCATGACGACGGTGACCTTATAACAAACTGACAGGGCATGGGGGGTTTGAAAAAACACCGACCAGATTTTTGACAGCTCGTCCGTTGACAATGGCAACAGCTCAAATCGCATCATTTCTAACTGCTCTGCTAGATCAGAATCAGCCAGATAGCCATAGGTAGGGTCCGCCAGGGTCTCGCGAACCATGCGGCTGGTGAGTAATGCCTGATCTTCAAACAGCTGTAGCGTACTCCCTAATAAACGATGGGGTTCTAATTCTCCCCCATCGCCATAAAAAGAGAGAAGATAATATAGATCAATGGCCAACTGATTGCGCCGGGCAATGTCACTGCGCCGTTGTCGTCCCGGACTGTCGGCATTGCCAAAGGCGGTATTTCGTTTCAGGTGATATAGGTAGAGGGTAATGCCCGTTTCCGGGACATTGCCCCCCTGGTTTTCAGGTCGAGCCCAGGTGACCCGAGCCCCCTCCACGCTGGTTTGTACCGAGTGCTGCAACAGCCGCTGCACAGTGGCCGTTACAGTTGCGATCGCTAAATGATTACTCATGACACCAGCCCCAGTCGCAGGGCCCGAATAATCGCTTGAGTCCGGCTTTTCACCCCTAGTTTTTCAAAAATAGAAGTAAAATGCGATTTAACGGTAGCCACTGAAATGAAGAGTTCTCCAGCGATCTCTTCATTTGACTCTCCCCGAGCCAACAGCTTAAGCACCTCCTGCTCACGCTTACTCAGGTGAAGCAATTTACATTTCTCTAGAGATTGTTTCGCATGGGATTGAAACAAGTAGAAAAACATATTCACCATCGCCGTACTGAGATAAACTTGGCCAGCAGCAATGGTACTAATGGCTTGTAATAATTCTGTTGCAATCCGGTCTTTAGTCAGGTAGCCTGATGCTCCTGCCTGCATTCCTTCAAACAAATGGTCAGGTTCCTGACTATTGTTAACCAGTAATACATGGGGAGCAGAGTCCTGTTGCTGTAATTGAGCCAAAATGTCAACCGTAGCTTCCCAGCTATTTTCTAAACCGACATCTAGAATAATCAGGCTAGGATGTTGGCTTTGACTCAGGTGCAGAGCCTGTGCCCCCGAGGCAGCCTCACCCACCACCACACATTTACGATTACCGTTAGCATTATAAAATTCCAACAGCAATCGTAATCCTTGACGAAACTTACAGTCACCATCTGCCAACAATATAGAATATTGTTGCAACGAGAGAGGATCCTCAGCAGTTGAGAAGCGTTGAAGCAAATCGGTAGAAACAGTCATATATTCTGATAAATGCTTGATGTCTTGAGAAGTATCACTGCTTTAAAAGGGAGTTTTTGACTGAAATAGTTTGTCTTGGTTAATAGGGGGCTAACCACCAAGCTCTCTTCAACCATTAACCCTCATATTTGCAATCATCCCACCGAGTTACCACGTAGACAGATTTCATGAATGATACAAACAGTTGTTTAATTAGCAATCGCCTGAAAGTAGGATGGTTTTGACAGACAATGTCTGTGCATCTAAACAGCTGGCTCAAAAGGTTTTCTATGGCATTCTAAAATTATTATTAAACAGATTTATCTGGCTCACTATCGCGTTTTTGGGCTCTGTAACAAATTATCAAAAAGTTTTGATTCTTTCTTGATTAACTCTGACGACATATAACTGACATCTCACAGATGTGTTTGCGAACAGAGACTCAATAACACCTAATAGGAAACGGTTTAATCCGCCAGAGAACTGACTGTCACCATCACAAGATGGAGCAAAGATTAGGAAACCCGACAAAAGTCTACTAACCGAGATGAAGAGGTCTCCGCTAATGTGCAACAAAAGATTGTTCTTTTAGAACAGAAACCTTTTTTACTGAAATGAATACTCGATTCGCACTAATTGTGGAGGTTAGAGGTCAGACCTATGGCAAGATTGGACTATTTTGCGCCAGGGGTTTACGTCGAGGAAGTTGATCGCGGCAGTCGTCCAATCGAAGGATTACCCACTGCGATCGCTGGCTTTGTAGGATTTACAGAGGATGTTAGGGGTGGGGCTGAACTCTTTCGACCCATGATGGTAACAACCTGGAATCAGTATTTGGAGTATTTTGGCAAACCTAACTCCGATGGATTTACTGATTTTGATGCCTATTTACCATTTTCGGTCTATGGTTGGTTTCTCAATGGCGGTGGTCGTTGTTGGGTAACCAGCATAGGTACACGTCTCCCAGGAACACCTGCCCCCGAAGTCACTGAAAGTGGCACTGATTTACTCAGCCGTCGAGATCGCCCTACTCTGAGATTCTCTCTGCAGTCTAGCGGCATGCCTCAACTCAGTAATGGATCTCAAAATGGTGGTAGCCGTGCGCTGAAAATTCAAATCCTAAACGGTACTCCCAAACCACCCAGCGCTGTCGACAACAATGGCGATGGAGAAAGCAGTAACGGTAACACCGCTACTGCCACCACAGTCAATATCAATACAGGTGAGTTCTTTACTGTTGCAGTACGTCAAGGTGACGAAACCCTAGAGCGGTTTGAACACTTGACCATGAATCCCCAGGTAAATACTGCCGTTGCCGACTACGTGGAGGATGCTCTACGCACCTCTAACTATGTTGTTGCCACCTCCCTCAACAGTACCGGTAGCATTTTGGCTCGCCGCCCAGCTAATGGACTTTACGAAATTAGTCCACCATTACCCGTATCATCCCAAGATGAACTACCTAGCCATTTAGAAGGGGCAGGCAATGATCGTACGGGCCTACGGGGGCTATTTGAAATTGACGAAGTCACCATTATTGCCTGTCCCGATGTTATGCGGGTATACGAAGCCGGGTTAATGGATATTGATCAGGTCCACTCAGTAATGGATTTGATGATTAGCATGTGCGAAGCCGCCGCGGCAGGAGACATTCCAAATCCGCCTAATCGTATGGTGGTGTTTGATCCTCCCCCAGATCGCATAAAACCTGAAGATGTCAGTCACTGGTTATCAGAAGAGTTTAATCGTCGTTCGCAGTTTGCAGCCCTCTACTATCCGTGGATTGAAGTCCCCAACCCTCGCAATGGTGGCCGCCCGATTACGGTTCCTCCCTGTGGTCATATTATGGGTGTGTGGGCGCGCACCGATGAAACCCGTGGTGTACACAAGGCGCCAGCCAACGAGGTACCACGCGGTGTCACTGGTCTAGCCTACAATTGCAACTTCCGGGAACAGGAACAACTTAACCCCATTGGTATTAATTGTTTACGTCCGTTCCCCAGTCGTGGCATTCGTATTTGGGGTGCTCGCACTTTGGTGGAACCCGATATTACTGAATGGCGCTACATCAATGTACGTCGTCTAATGAGCTACATTGAAAAGTCCATCGAAACAGGTACCCAGTGGGTTGTTTTTGAGCCCAACGACGAAGATCTGTGGCAGCGCGTCAAGCGAGTTGTTAGTAATTTCTTGACAGAATTATGGCGACAAGGCGCACTTATGGGTAGCAGCCCTGAACAGGCTTTTTACGTTAAGTGCGACGGTGAGCTAAATACCTCTGACACCATGCTGTTAGGTCGATTGTATATCGAAGTGGGAGTATGCCCGGTACGTCCTGCGGAATTTGTGATCTTCCGCATCAGCCAGTGGAATGGTCAGGACGAGAGTTAGTCTCCTCTAATGATCAAGGGATGTCCATCCCATCCTTTGATCATTTTTTGTATGCGGAAAATCTCAATCTCCCATAACACCCAATTTCCATTAGAAGCTTTCTGGTAAGTAACAGAAAGCAACCAAAAAATTACTGCGGAGGCTTAGTAAATGGCTGAACCAATTTTTACCACCACGGCGTCGAGTTACTACATTGAATTCGACGGCATCACAGAAGCAGAAATTAAGAGCATGGCCCAGCTCTCCTATGAGGCTAAGGTCACGGGTAATGCTAAAGCAATTGCCTCAACCAAGGGTGGTAAAACATCTCGACAGACCACATCTGGCGGCTACGATTCTAGTCCGTCAATGACGGTGGAAGTCTATATGTGCGACGACTCTCGTAGTGCCAGCTTCCAACTTTATAACTGGTTCCAAGAGTGTTTACCCCCCAGTGATGGCGGTCGTGGCAACTGGTCTAAAAACCGTCGCACGGGCTCCATTGTTGTCTACGATCCCCAAGGTGACGAGGTACTGCGTTGGAACTTATTCCGGGCCTGGGTTAAAAAGTACTCTATTTCCGATCCTGATGTGACTGGACAAGACTTGGCGGTGGAGACTTACGAACTCGTGGCCGAACATATTGATAAGGTTGTTTCGCTATCGAGTTCTAATACCAGCGCTTCCGATCGTCGCGCTTCCCTGGCGGTGAGCTATTCTTAAAGTCTCTTTTCAGGAGTCTAATCCGTAGTTTTTTTGAACTACGCTTCAGTTTTTTAGTTATTACATAGGAGTACCCCACCATGGTTGCTGCAGCCAGCGCCTTTGCCTACAGTACGGCACGAATGGAATATCTCACCGTCAGCCGATTTTACTTTGAATATGATGCCACCACCCGCCTTTTAATTTCCAAATGTAGCGGTGTATCCATTTCAATTGATCCCGCTGCCGAAGGACAACCTATCGGTGTTGGTAAAGGAATTGTCACCCAAACCCAAATTACCCCCAGCGGCGTCACCTACGAGAACCTAACGCTAGAGTTTGTGACTGCCCGCGAAAATGATATTTTGTTGAACTGGTACCTGGATTGTCATCCCAAGTCTGCCATTGGTGGTGGCCGCCCAGAAATGAAAAATCGCTTTTCGGGTGGTTTAGTCTTCTACAAACAAGATGGTACAGAAGGTGCACGCTGGTCAATTCGTGATGCGATTCCAGCAAAGTACACCACCACCCAGGTGCAAACCGAGAGTACCGATCTATTTAAGGAAACCATTGAGATTGCCCATGCAGGCCTAATTCGAGTACCGACAGCGGGTACATCCGCCTAGGGATAGGGTAAAAACGCGGCTTCTGGGTGAGTCTACAAAACTTCGAACCGTCCTAAATTACATCTTGCGATGTGGGTAATGACTATGGCTCTAACACCCTAATACTCAACGTTATAAAAGGAGAGTTACAGCATGGTGAATGTGGTAACCACACCATCCCCTGAGGACACCACAACATTTTATGAATATCTCACGGCATCTCGCTTTTATGTGGAACTCCACTTAAACGACAGCGTAGATGATGTGGACGGATTGTTTATGGAATGTAAGGGGCTCAAGTACTACCAAGATGTGATTGAGTTCACAGAATCGTTCCCTGAAGGTTGGGGCCGTCAGGGTAGTTCGGTGGGACTTATCCATCGCAGTAAAATTCCTGGCGTCGAGCGCATTGACAATATTAATCTGCGCCGGGGTATGGGGGCCTCAGAAACCCTGTGGAATTGGATTGACCTGGCCCAGGATGGGGGATGGCCAGCGGCTTGCAAAGATGGTTCGATCACACTTTATCGTCAGGATGGCACCGCCGGAGCCCGGTTTCAGTTTGAGGGTGCCTGGCCGGTCAGTTACACCCTGTCAGACAGTATGGTGTCGGGCACAGACCTAGCCTTTGAAGATTTAGAGCTGGCCTGCGAAGGCTTTAAGCGGGTCAGCCCCATTAGTTAACATATGCAAAAGAAAACAATGATGCAAACAGAATTTGAGTTTTGCTTACCCACTGGCTATGTTGATGACTTTGGTCAGGTGCACCAAGTGGGCATCATGAGGCGATCGCGGGCCATGGATGAGATTTTACCCCTGCAGGACCCTCGGGTACAAGCTAACCCAGCCTATGCCTCCATTATCATCCTGACTCGGGTGATTGTCTCCCTAGGGGATTTACCCGAAGTGACTCCCCAGGTGTTGGAAAATATGTTTGCCTCGGACTTGGGCTACCTGCAAACCCTTTATCGACAGATCAACAGTCCGGCAATACTTACCGAGGCAGATATTTCTGCTGAGTCCATAACAGATATCGAAAATGCGCTTACCCAAGAACTTGTTGCTGCGACGTCATGATGTCTCCCCTGCCTTCCTTAGAACCAGCCAGTAAACCACCTGGTTCTACCCAAGTACCGTTGGAACTTCCCCAAGGATTCACCACTGAGACAGAGGCGTATCGCCAGGGCCACATGCGATTGGCCACTGGAGCCGATGAACTGGCTGCCCACCATGGGTCACAAATGATGGACAGTGATGCCTATGGAATCTTGTTACGCTTATCACGGGTTACACAGCTCCAGGGACATCCACAGCTGAGTGCCGATGATGTGGGTCATCTCTTTATGGCCGATGTACACTACTTGATCGAGCTTTATAATGATATCAATCCTTCCGACTACCGGCTTTCCCTAATGGGGGAGCTCCTGGCTATCCCTTGGAACAGCTGTACCAAGAGATAGCCTTAATTGCGTTTCATTTTCACTGGTCACGTCAAGAAATTTTGTCGCTGGAACATCAAGAGCGCCATCGTTGGGTGCAAGAGGTTTACCAGCTAATAGCCCAGGAGCCCTAAGGATGGTATCTTCCCTAAATGACATTATTATTGCGATCGCACCAACAATTTCTGACCAGCTGATAACACCGTCAGCCCTGGCCGCAATTGGTACAGTCGCAGAACAGTTACCGCTTACCTTAGGAACAACGGTAGGGTTTGAATGTCCCCTATCCCAGCCGACGGAGGCGGACTTTTTCTTACGGGTAAGTGGAGCCTGGGGACAGTCCCTCTTAGCGGGACAACCCTTAACGCTACCGGTCCTTAGTCAACTACATCGAGAACCGGAGTTAATGCCTCCAGGGTTTACAGACCTGTGGACTCAAACGCCCTGGCACCATATTCAGCAGTTGGCCCGTCTTTGGCAATCTCCCCAACAGGCTCTCCAATCCGAGATTGAAGATATCTGGTTAGAATTTGACATCAATCAAAATAATGCAGAGCTGCCGGTACCTAGTAGCTTTTTCGGACTCAAGGAGAGCCGTGGCAACAGTCTAGACTGGATTGGCCAACAGGCTTTACCCGCATTGCTGGGCCGTACCTTGCCAACAGACACTCAGCACACACTACAGCAGTGTCTTTCCACACTCTCACCCACCACTCCGCTGTTTCAAGTGGGTGCACTGTCAGGTCGGGTTAGCCAGTCAGATGATGTACCCGGTCTCAGGCTTTACATCAAGGATATGACGCTGCAACGGATACGTTCAATGCTCCAGCAGCTTAACTGGTCTGGGGACCTGGATCTACTGACACCTTTGCTAAGTGGGGTGTGTCACGGTGCCCAATCCCTATCCCTACAGCTAGAAATTCACCACGAGCTATCACCGCACATTGCGGTGGAATGTTACTTTGGCCAAAAAAACGATTGGCAACAGGTTCTGAATCGCCTGGTGACGATGGGAATTTGTTCCTGCGATCGCGCAGCTGCACTACTGGCCTATCCCGGCTATATACGGTCTCAGGATAACCTGGCACCCTTCCCAGCTCTGTTGCAACACTGGTCAGATCAGCTGGCCCCCTATCGCGAATGTCTGTTGGTTAAGCGTTTAGCCTATCTCAAGTTTACCTACCAACCGGGGCAACCGCTCAACGCCAAAGCCTATTTGGGGGTTTCGCCCACCTGGGTCGATGGCCGCTATTTAGATCCTGTATTCGACAATTCTCATCCTGAACTGTTACATCAGCCAGAAGATAACACCATTCAGCTCTGTAAGGCCCTGATTCAACAGCTGGACTATGGCGAAATTGACGTGGATACTATTTTCCCACACCAGCGATCGCAAAAGTCTCACTGGCTTAACAAAGCCCTAACGCTCATGACCGTGGGGGGATAATCCCTAGTTTTTTGGCTGATATCTTCCCCATTGGTTCACCGTCATGACAACAAAGGCAAAAACTCAGGTTTCCGCGACTCCGACTCCGGCTCCCGCTGGCGGACAATCTCTGTTTGACAGCCAGGACACTCAGCCAGAATCCGATGAGCAAAGTCTGGACTATGAAGGTGGCCAGATTCAAATGGCGGGTGAACCACCCAATAACCCAATACAACAGGCGGATACCCAGGGCCACCACTTTGAACAGGTGGCAATTGCCGAGTATAGACCGGCTAAACCGATTCAACGACGCATTCAGCGACAGACAGTAGACGGTGTCAAAGAACGCTGGGAAGATGGTGCCGTCAGTCTCAAACCTCTAGAAACTGGCCCCCTGGCAGATAACGTTTCCAAAGCCGACGAGAAATGGGAAGACGGTGCCGTTACCCTCAAGGCAGAGCCTAATTCATTAACAGCCCCACCATTACAAACCAAATCAGAGGACGGTTCCTTTGAAGCGGGGTCTACTATTGAAAGCCGCTTACAAAGCAGTAAGGGCGGAGGACAACCCCTCTCAAATAATACGCGTGACTTCATGGAATCGCGCTTTGGCAATGATTTTGGTGGGGTACGTGTCCACACCAATGCCGAAGCGGTACAGATGAATCAAAATCTGAAAGCTCAGGCATTTACCCACGGAAATGATATTTACTTCAATTCTGGAAAATATAATCCAGAATCCACTGGTGGCAAACGGTTACTAGCCCACGAACTCACCCACACCATTCAACAAACTGGCCCATCCACCGTAAATCCTAAACGGTTAGCCCAAAAGACCGAAAAGATAAACAAATCCCCTTTAGCAACCTCTGCTCAGCCAGTTGCCGCCAGCGTTGCCCCTAAGGTTCAGCGCCAGAAGATTTCCCAGGTAGCAACCCGACCGGTGGGCAATCTAGAAGAAGTTTCAGTCACAATCCAGCCTGATTTAATGGTCGGGGCTGTAGGCGATCGCTATGAACAAGAAGCCGATCGCATGGCAGACCAGGTTGTGAAACACACCCAGGAGGGGCCTGAAACAGATACTCTGCAGCGAACGAGCGACCGTGCTCCCTCCATTTCCCATGGGGTTCAAGGGGTACTGCAACGGGATAAAAAGGATGACGTCAAAAAAGACGTGGATGAGGGCATCAAAGGGATTAATCAGGAGATCAATAGTAAACAAAGTGGTGAAGCCGATACCTCAGCAGCGGATAAAGGGGGTGATGCCGGTCGAAACATGGCCAATGAGGCCAAAAGCAAATTAGGCAATGCCAGCGATGAAGACAAAGCTGAAGAGGCCGCCGAGGATTTAAAGAACAAAAGTGAGAATGAAGCTAAGAAAGCTCAGGATGAGGGTGAAAACACTGGTGAAAAGGAGACTCAAAAACAACAAAGCGATGTTGGTCAGGCAGAGCAAAAGGCCCTAGAGGAAAAAGAAACCCAGCAAAAAAAATCAGAAGAGGCCGAAGCAGAAAATAACGGTGAAGAAGCCGCTGCCGAAGAACAGCCAGAAGGTGCCGATGGCTCAGCTGAATCCGGGGAGGTCAGCCCTGAACTTACACCCATTGGCACTCCAGAGCACCTACCCGATCCAGGGCTAGTCGAAGCCCCTGATTTTAGCGGTACCAAGGCCCCCAGCTCACCGGATGAAGACCCGGCCTTTGCCGCCGTTGTCGATCAAAGTGAGCACGTTGCAGCCCAACAATCCACCCATAAACCAGCGGTTGATAAAGCCCGCGAAGCGCAAGATGCCGTCAACGACCCGGCGCAGCAAAGCCGTCGTGCCCAAGCGACCCAATCGGAGGAAGCTGCCGGGAAAAAGCCTCAGCTATTTGATCGAGAATCCTTCGTATCTGCCCTTCTCTCAGTCCTAGAATCGAATAAACCAAAATCCCAAAAGGATATTGAAGAAGGCAAGGGCATGGATGGCTCTTCGGAGAAAGTTACCGCCGAAGTCAATAAAGCCAAGTCCAAGTCGGAAGGTGAATTAAAAGAGTCAGCCACCCGCGCCCCGGACCCAGCTAGTGAAGACCCTAAACCGGTTACGCAAGCTCCTGAAGCCGTCGAAGAAGCTGGTGAAAAACCACCGGATGAGTCCATTAATGCAACCGCAGCCACGCCAAAACCTCGCACCGAAGAAGAGGTGGAAAAACCCCTGCAAGAAACTCAGCAGGCGCTTGAAAATTTAGTTCCCAAGAATAAGAAGGACCTCCCCCCCATACAGGCCAAACTTATGGTTGGCGCACCGGGGGATAAATTTGAGCAGGAAGCCGATCACATGGCGGATACCGTCATGGCGATGAACACTCCCAAACTGGCAACTGAACCCGCCAAGCACAATAAACAAGTCCCTGCTACCCCTCAACCTGAAACAGCAACTGACCCGGCAGTACAGACTGAAACCGAGAACGGCCAAGAGGTCCAGCGTCAGCCCCAGGTTACTCAGCTGCCAGATATTCAACTGCTGCCAGGGCTGTTTTTGCAGCGCCAGGCCATAGTGGAGGCGGAAACTCCCACGCAAAAAGATAACCCAGTCCCGTTAGACGAGAATCGTCTGAAGTCCTACGAGAAGGATGCCGGTGTAGATGCCACCGGAGCCCTGGAGGAGGGCAAACAACATTTTGGTGGTGGCGCTCAGCAAAAATTTCGCCAAACAGAAGCCTCTGTACAAGCAGATACTGAAAAATCCCAGACCGATACTATTGCGGCAGGCAACGACGATATGTTTGCCACCCGCATGGAAGAAATGCTAGGGGTACAGGAGAGCCAGCAAGAAAGTCAAACCACAGACGAAAGTGAACGGACCCGCGTTTCCCAAGAAATTCAAGCCATCTACGATGAGACTAAAGGCAATGTCAACGGCACTCTGACCCGGATGGATCAGCGGGTCAATGATGAATTTGCAGCGACCGATAGACGAGCCAAGGCTGTCTTTGAACGCCGACAAAAGCAGCTGTTTGAGAATTGGAAACACCAATACTATCGGGTGCGCAACCCGATGTATATCCCCTGGATAGAAATCAAAGCTGGCTGGGCATATATAAAAATTCGCTTCTATATGAAGCCAATTTTTAATACTCCCCTTTGGTTAGTGAATAAGGTATTTACCGGCCTCCCCGATGAGGTTAACAATATCTATGAGATTGCCAAAGAGGATTACCTAAATGTTCAACGCCAAGGTGTCCATCGCATTGCCGATATTGTTGAAGAAGAGCTAACCAATGCTAAAGCCGAAGTGGATCGTGGCCGCCAGCGGGTACAAGAATATGTGGCAGCACTACCCGATGATCTCCGCTCCATTGGCCTAGATGCTGCAGCAACGGTCCAAGCACAGTTTGACGGCCTAGAACAGACCATTCGAGATAAACAAAACTCCCTGGTTGACGATCTTAAGGCGAAGTATGAAGCGTCCCTAAAAGAAGTTAATGAACGCATTGAAGAACTGAAGGCCGCCAATGCCAGTTTGGTGAGCAAAATTGCTAGCGCCCTAGCGGAAATTGGCAAATGGATTTTGCGGCAGGTTTTGAACATTTTGAAGCCGCCCATTTCCCTGATTCCTGGCATTGGTTCCCATGTTAATGCGTTTTTAGATGCCTTTGTGGATGATCCTGGTGGAGTAATGAACACGCTCTTCACGGGCATTGGTGAAGGCTTCAAAAAATTTGGCAACAACATTCTCAAGCACGTTATTAATGGCTTTTTTGAATGGTTACTGGGTAGCGGCATTCAAATTAAGTTTCCAGATAAGTTCGATTTACAGGGGGTTATCGATATTTTGCTCCAAATTTTGGGGCTAACCAAGGATGCCATTTTTGAATTAGCCGCCAGTCTGATGCCAGATTGGGCGGTTGAGCTGCTACGGATGCTGCTCGATCAGGGTTTGAGTGCTTTATCTAATTTAACGGAGACTTTGAAAGACCTAGGTGTCCCCCAGTATGTGATGAGCTTTTTCCAGGCCATTGGTGATTTTCCGAAAAAAGGCTTTATGGCTATCTGGGATTTCATCAAGGATGTATTTTCTAGCCTCAAGGGTGAGTTTATCACCATGATTGTGACCCAGGTTGTTATTCCAGAGATTGCGATCGCAGGCATTCAATACATTATTGGATTAATGAACCCAGCGTCCGGCATTGCCAAAATCGTCAAAATGATTGTTGATGTGGTGATCTTTTTGATCAACAACAAAGACATGATTTTCGAGGTTCTAAAATCCATTGGGGCGGTTTTCTCAGCTGTTGTTTCCAAAACTTGGCAACCGGTAGCCCAGGCGGTTGAATTAGCCCTGGCAAAAATCATCCCCCTCGCCCTTGGTTTCTTTGCTAGCCTCCTGGGGCTGGGAGGCATTCCAAATAAAATTGGTAACGTTGTTGAGAAATTACGCACCCCTGTTGATAAAGGATTAGGCGGAATCTTTGAGAAACTGGGTATGCTGCTTGATCCAGTGGGGGCCATTGAAGGTGGAGTATCGGGATTAGCCGATAAGGCAGCTAGTAAATCTGGGAAAAAACGCAATAAGAAGAAGAATAAAGACGATGATGATGACAAGTCATCCGAGCAAAATAAGGCCAATGACAAGCCACCGGAGCAAAAAAATAGCAGTACTCCTGCTTCATCTAAGAACTCAAGTCAGCCTGCGAATAAGGATTCCACTAACCAGCAATCGTCCAAACCAACTGGCCAGGCAAACGATACCAATAAAGGTAAAACTAACTCCCAAGATAAGTCCACAGCAGAAAAAGATTCTAACAAGAGCAACCAAGACTCCAATAAGAAGAAAAATAATGATGATGACGATGATGATAGCCAAGATCCTAAGAAAAAGAAGGATGACGATGATGACAAGGATCCTAAAAAGAAAAAGGACGATGATAAGCAGGATCCTAAAAAGAAGAAAAAAGACGATGACGATGATGACAAGGATCCTAAGAAGAAAAAGGATAAAGACAAGGATAAAAAAAACAACCCTAAAAGTAATCTAAAGAAGCAGTTAAAGGCTGCTGTTACAGATGTCCGCAACCTGGCAGATGACAAACGGGATCCAGATAAGGTCAAAGGCAAGTTGTCGAGTATCAAGAAAAAACGCGATCTGGATTCTTTAACATTAAAGAAAAAAGGCAACAAGAAATACCAGGTTATTGGCAAAGCCACTGCCAAACCGGATAAAAAGGGTAAAGGAACCAAGGCCCGCAGAAAACCTTTGCCTGGGGTAACCGCAGTCCCCCATGATTCAGCTTCCGTAGAAGAGCATGTCCAACGCTTATCAGGGCAGGGAAATCAGCTATCTGACCCGGTGCAGTCCTCCATGGAAGATGCCTTCGGCACGGCTGATTTCTCGGGTGTACGCATCCACCACGATGCGGAAGGTGACCGCTTGAGCCGAGCCATGAATGCCCAGGCATTCACCGTCAATCAAGATATCTTTTTCCGGCAGGGGCATTACCAGCCCGATACTCCCCAGGGAAAACATTTACTGGCCCACGAGCTCACCCATGTACAGCAACAGCGTTCAGGACATCAGGTGGGTGTGGCCCAGCGTAAATCCAATCAGGGTGATTGGAAAGATGAGAATAATGACGTTGCCGTCAAAAAGAAAAAACTTAAGGCCACTAAAAAGAAAGGTGACTTTACGGTAGAAGCAAAACTGGTCGAAAAGGATAAGGTTCTCAAAAAGGTTCGCGATAAACTCAAAGGTAGAATCAAACGCAATGCCGACTTCAAAAAGATTAAAAAATATGCCAAACAACTGAAAAAACAGTACAAGCTGAAGGCCCTCACCGTTACCAAGACTAAGCGCGACGGCAGTCGGTACAAAATTAGCGGAGAAGTCGATAAAAAGAACAATAAATCGGCCCAAAAAGTTGCCGCCGCTCCTGCCCAGCCACAACACATTATCCAACCCACCCTCGAAACCGATATTCAGCGGTCTGAGGGACGGGGCCAGACCCTTTCCTCAGCCGTTAGGGCACCGTTAGAAGATGCGTTTGCCACGGACTTCAGCCCTGTACGTATACACACTGGGAACGAAGGAGATCGCCTTAGCCGTGCCATACAGGCCAAGGCATTTACCACCGGGCGGGATATCTTTTTCCGACGGGGCACCTATGCTCCAGAGACTGATAGTGGTCAACACTTGCTGGCCCACGAACTCACCCATGTGATTCAGCAATCGGGCGACCAGCCAGCCGTGGGGCAGCGTGTCTCCCGTCCAGAGGCAACACCTCCACCGGTACAGCGAGTCGCTGATAGATCGGGGCTGGGTTTGTGGATCCAGCGGGATGCAGAAAACACCGGAGAAAGCACGCCTGAAGCAGGAAATTTGACTGCAGTAGCAGCTGGGGCAGCGGCTGGAGCAGCGGCCAGTGGACTGCTATCGGGAGGTGGCAAAAAAGAAGAAGATGTGACGGTGCGATCGCGGATTACCGATAAAGATTCTAAGCTCACCGTGAACGTCAGAATCGAAGAAAAACAAGAAGAAGAAGAGGAAGCCCCTCCAGAAGAAGACACCCAAATGTCTGAGGAGGAAGAAACTCCAGAAGAGGCTCTCCCCCCTAGCTTGGTAAACGATATTGTTAAAGTCATTCAAGATATCGTCAACCAAGATCCCGATCCGGATACCGTTGCTCGCAAGCTGGACAAAGTACGGGTCATGTTTGAAATGCAGCTTGTAAAGCTCGTAACCTATGCAGAGGTAGGAGACTCATTTCAATACATTGTCAAGATTAACGGTCGGGCCAAGTTTATACGCGCCAGCAAAATCGCTAGTTTTCTAAAGCGTTTAGGGGGTGCAGCCCGTAAAGGAGCCGCCAAGGTTACCGATAACGTCAACAACCCCACGGCTAGCAAATCTACCCAGACCGACACAGCGAAGCCAATAACAGCAGCCGATGCTCCCCCACCGAAGACTTCAGTCAAGGCAGCTGATCCAACCACTGATCACAAAACCGATACGGCCACTCCCACCAAAGAACCTGTTGCGGATACGCCTACACCGGATAAAGTCACACCTTCGTCTACTGACAAAACGGCTAAGTCTGTTGACAAAATAGACCAAGCTCAAGACCGCAAAATGAAAGTTAGTTCGAAAGTGCGTCGTCTGAATCCAGAAACCATTGATGTCATTATTCGAGCCACACCTCAAGCCCAAAAGCAATAATCTATGGGATATGTATGATGCCAACTGCCACCGTGACCCAGTCCCCCCTAACTGCTGATAGCGTTCACACGCTGCCTCTCAACTGTCCATTACGTCTGTGGAGTACAACAGCAGAGCCAGTCAGCAAATTCATGGTCACGGCAGTGCAGCTGACCAGTGTGAAAGACAGTCAGCAAAAAATTACCGACTGTTACCTGACAGTTACAGTTTCCCTAGAACAGTACGAACAAATTCTAGAACAGGGACTGTTTCACCTGCGACCAGAAGTTCGGGGGCCACTGCAGTCGCTAACGTTGCAAGCGGATACCGCCATTAGTTTAGAACTTGGATTAGATAGCCAACTGTTGTCATCAGCGGTCCTAGAATCCGCTAATTCAGAAGCCCCTGTTAAGCCGGTATTAACCCAGCTCCTAGCAGTTTTAGACTCACCGGCAACTACCGAACCAACCGAACAGCTACTGCAGGCTTTAGTATCGGCAACGACAGCTGCCAATCCTGATGCCACAGACAGCATTTCACCCTGGTGCTACATGGAAAATTGGTACTGTCGCTCGGTACGACAGCAGCAGGGGGAAGAGACTGTTGGCTATACTACTCTATGGGCGTATACAACGCCCCAGATTACCGAACCCCTGATCAACTCTGGCAGTGACGCCCTAGAACAGTTGAGCACCTTATTAAACAAAGCCAAAACCGCTGTTCAAACAGAAATCGACGCTGAATTACCTCAATTACAAAGCAGCCTGTCGCACCTATCCGATCAGCTGGTGGCAGCCTTAGAACAAGTGGACTGGGAAACTGCGATCGCAGACGTTGCGGCCAACTCCTCAAAGGCACCCATCATTTCCGACGTCGTCAAACAGTTTTTTGATATGGACGACTGGGCCTATGTGCAGCTACCCGACTCCCAGATTCTCCAACTGGCCTTTCAAGGAGATGCTGGCCGTTGGACCTGTTTAGCCCAGTGTGACAATGACGCTGAGCAGGTCGTCTTTTACTCGATTTGTCCCCTAATAATCCCAGCCGAAAACTATGGTCCAATTGCTGAATTTTTAATGCGGGCCAACAGTGGTCTGATTATTGGTAATTTTGAACTTAACTATAAAACTGGAGAAATTCGTTATAAAACCAGTTTGGATGCAGAAGGAGACCGCCTCACCCATGCTCTAGTTAAGAATTTAGTTTATCTCAATGTGCATACCTTAGATCTTTATCTGCCAGGAATTATCAGCATTCTAGAAGACGGTAAAAGTCCAGAAGCGGCCGTTGCTGATCTGGAAGATAACAACCATGAACGGCCCTAAGCCGCTCGGCTCGTTTTTCTAACATCTCGATACTTGTTTTATCCCTGCCAGGAGAGAGCTGATGCCTCGTCTGCCTTCGCGCCTACTGGCGTCAATTTCCCGTAATCAACTCACTAAAACCACGACAGCGCCCCCAGAGGAGCACCCATCAGCTGATGCCACTAGACCCAATACCCTAGAGACTTTACAACAAATGGGGAAAAGTCGTGCTGAACAGCAAGTAGGCATGCTTCGCACCAGCATCCTTTTTCGTCTGTTGCGATTGTTGCCCACCCCCATGCTTATGGTGCTGCCATTTGTGCGGGAAGACATTAAGCGTTTATGGCAGTCCCGGCAACCCGTCATCGATGCTCCTCCGAAAGCCCTAGCATCCACCGACGACCAGATTATACGTCCCGAAACACCACAGTCTCCCTATTCTCGATATCGCTGTACTGAGCACCCACTGGCCTGTTCACATCTGGTGCAGCCCTCTACCACCGAGACTATAGACACTAACCGTTGTCAGCAGTGCGACTTTCCTAGCTTGCTTGCTATCGACGCTGAGATTCGAGGACAGCGGGGGCGCTATCGTGTAGGAGAATTTTTAGGACAGCGGGGTCGGGGACGACTTTACAAGGCCCAGGACCTGACTCGGCGACAACCCGTTATTCTCCGGGAATATTTGCTCCCAGAAAAACACTTTAATCCTACAGAACAGCGACTCATTCATGAAACCTTTGCTACCATTGCAGGGTTAAAGCTAGCAGACGGCAGAGAGCAAGACTTTCGTCTGGTTGAACCCTGGGATATAATTGGCGACCGCCAAGCGTCAGAACGATGCTATCTGATTACGGTCGATGGCATAGATACTTACCCCACCTTACGCACGGTACTGACCCAGCAGGGAGCCTTTACGTCTCAGCAGGTGCGACAAATTCTCAATCAAATCTTACAAACTCTCGAATCTCTCCACGGACAAAAGTACGCCCTACAAACAGGACAAATTCAGACCGGACTGGTTCACGGTAATATCACCCTGGATAGCCTGGTGATGCAGCCGGAGGCAGCGACCTATTATGAAACACCTCAGCTATTAGTATTTTTGCGAGATTTAGGGCTGTGGGAAAGTTTGTTCGTGCCCCCGCCTGCTCCTGCCAAAGTCTCTCAGGTGATGGATGATCTAAATGCCGTAGGCACTGTGGGCTTTTATTTACTACGGGGAAAATGGATAGATATCTACGGTCGTGCCCTAAAACCACAAAATCCACATCTGTGGCCAGGGCAAGATCCACCACTAGAAGCCTATCTTAAACAGCTGTTAGGACTCGAAGATGTTCCCTTCGACAGTGCAGAAACGGCCCGACAATCCCTACTGCGTCTACCCACACCCCCAGTTGATTCCACAGCCATCCCCGTCCCATCTTTAGCTGAAGAGAGTCCGAGTCATCGGTTCCCTAGGTGGTTAATCTGGCTACTGCTAGGGGGCCTCGGACTGCTAGCAACCGGCTCATTATTCAGCTGGTGGTGGTTGCGCCGTCGACCTGTTTCTAAAGCCGTCCTCCCCCTCTGCTGCATGGCAGAGGTCCCGGCTATTCCCCCGGGTGAATTTACCTACACGGCATCCAACAGCTGGCATTCACTGTGGACTAGTCAGAATCTGGTGAGTGCCGATCAAAGTCTAGAACAGATAGTAGAAACTATTGAACCGGCTCTGGACTTGCAGCTACATCTAACCGCATCCAGCCAAACAGCGATTGAACAAGTTGAACAAGGAAAAGCAGCTTTTGCCGTTACTCCCCTCACCGCTGAGCGGTCACTACTGGCTGAGCCGATTGCCTATGATGGTCTGGCTGTATTTGTGGCCTTTAGCTATGTGGAACGGGCTCGCGGCTTGCCCCACCATTTGCAAGGACAAATTAGCCTAACTCAGCTCCGTCAGCTCTACACAGGGGAAATTCTCAATTGGCAAGAACTGGGAGGCCCGGATCTACCGGTCAAACTATATTTGCCGGAGCAGCCTGCGTTAATTCAACTATTTGAAGAACGGGTGCTGCAAACCCCGGCTGCGATCGCAACATTTCGACGACAGTGGGGATTAGAATCTACTACAGTAAGCGGCACTGTAACCCAAGGGTTTACAGCATCGGACCTAATCAATGGCGAAACATTACCCACCCTAGACATTCTCCGAAGCGTATTACAAGACTTTGAAAATCAGCCCCAGATTGGTAGCATCGGATTTGCCAACCTCAGTCAGGTGTACGGTCAGTGCTCGGTGTATCCTTTAGCCATTGCTAGCGACAGTAGCACCGCAATTCAACCATTAGCCTATCCAGATCAAAGCCCCCTTACCCCTGCAGATGATCTCTGTGGCGATAAGGGTAACTATAAACCCCAACAGGACCTATTTGCTAACCAAACGTACCCACTGGCCTACCCGATTGCCGTGCACCATCAGGTTGACAACAGTCGTACCCCTGTTGCCCCCAGCTTTATTCAGATGATGACCACAGATGAAGGGCAACAACTTTTGAGTAAAACAGGACTGGTGCCGTTGCGCCCTTTACAAATACAGTCGTCACTGGTTAAGCCTGCACCTTAAAAATTGTTTTTAATCTCTTCTTTTAGGTGCCAACGCTTGCGCTACATCTAGGGCCGCTCCCCCTCCTTGAATCAGCACCGAGCCGGTCAATAGACCTTGACAGCGCACAATACCGGGTACACTCACCTGACCCATCCCCGGACTCAAGGTAATTCCACCCTTCGCCTGGAGAGTAATGTTCCGATTGGCATTAATGGTGATGGTTCCCGAGCTATCATTCAGCTGAATTTCTTGACCACTGGCAGTCTTTAACACAATGTTTTGATGCTGGTCATCCAGGGTAATGGTGTGCTGATTGGCCGTCGTCAAACTAGCGGTGCGATCGCTATCGTTAAGGGCTAATTGATGCCCTTGACTAGTGGTCAGGGTAACTCCTGCTTTAGTTTGACCTTCGTCCTCCTCAACAAACTGAAGGCTATGCCCGGTACGGGTTGTCAGGGTACGCAACCGAACTTTACCGCGATTGGCCCCCTCTTTAGGCACGGTATCTTCCACCGTTTCAGGGCGTTTATTCTTACCATTCCAGAGACCACCCAACACATAAGGGCGGCGGATATCGCCATGTTCAAATCCCAGTAACACTTCATCGTTAATTTCAGGAACCCAATCAAACCCACGGTCTTCCCCGGCCCCAACAGCAACAATTCTGGCCCAATTACTAGAATGGGCACTACCATCCCGCTCTGGAGTCAGGGTGGGAAATCGTACCCGTACCCGTCCTAGCCCTTCGGGATCGTGGTTGTGGGTCACAATGCCCACCATCAGTGTTTGACTAGGGCGCAAAGACTGTTGACCCTGCAATAGGTTTAGCAAGGTACCGCCCCGCAGCCCTCGCACACAAAATTCCGTAGCATACTTGCCATCTTGATAGATGTGTCGCACTTCAGTGATGTAGTAGCGTCCGCTGTAGCGGCCCATATTGGTCAAGTCCACCACTTTGCCCACCCGGATAGCGGGGTTGCCTGCGGCATAGGCATCCGCCTGAATAAATTCTCCACCCACTTCTTGCCAGAGTGCCTGCGCTAACTGTTCAGCTTCGGTATTGCTAAACACTGGGCGATCGACAACTAACAGCTCCGGTGAAGGAGAATTATCACCAAATTTGGCCGTATGATCGCCTTCACCAAACACGGTTTCAGTAATCACCTCACCTGATACTCGATTAGGAGAAACCAGGCTTGAGGACTGAGATCGAGTCTGCTGTATTTGCTCATGGGGCACCCTAGCAACAATCTCCTGATTTTCCTGACGACGGTAATCCCAGCCCCGCACTTCCACAGCATTAACCTGCTCTGCGCTGGCCACGCGTACCCGAAAGGTTTCTAAATCCTTCATCCACTGCAGCGCCAGAACCTCTCCTTCTGTCGGTGGACGAAAGTGTATTTGTTCCCCCTGAACAAATAGCTCAAACCCGATGCGAGCCGCTCGTTCTCGCAAAAATTCCATATTCGTTTGGTTTTCTTGAAACAAATAGTCGTGGGGGTCACCGCTAGGCTTTACCGTTTGGGCCGTTGCTTCAATACCCACCTCAGCGGCTAGTTGCTTTACCAAGTCGCTGTCTGTTTTATTCTGAAAAGAGCGATTGTGGCGACCACGATGTAATCGGTGGGAAATATCGTAGCCTCGAATGAGGATCGGGGCCTGGGTCTGTCGAGTAAAATGCGTTTCGATAGCGGTAATCTCCCCAACCATGATAATTCCTTGGGAAGGTGACTTATCTTTTGTTTCTGTAGTACTTCCAATAAATCCTAACTTTACCACTGTCCCCATTTGGATCAGCGATTCATACTGCCAGGTTTTAGTATCGTCGTCAGGAGGTAAGTAGGGATTGTTGATCACCAGAGTAAACATACTGGGCAAATCCAGACTTTCTTCAACACAGACCTGCAACACATCTCGTCGAAACGACATCATTAATGTAGGGTCAGCCCCCTCGATTTCAATGACCGGGGTAGAAACGTAAAGACTCTGGCTCATGATTAGACGTAAGTAGGTGAACTCAATCTTTTGTAAGATGCAAATAAGTTGTTAACCGGTTGAACTTGCCCTCTTTTCCCAATCCTGGGGGAGACTATACTCAAAGCCCCCAGGATTGGGAAAAGGGGGCCTCAATATCCGAGAGCTAATTAGGAACACCTACTTAACGATTCATGTGACAACAACTACTTTGCCTTAACCTCAAGAATCGTTGAACGCTCACTGAGGGCATGGCTGGCAACACCCAGATCGACCTCTTGTAAAGTCATGTCTACCATGGCTCGCACGGGCCGACCATTGGGTAAAAACATGGTCAGCTTAAAGCTGAGATCTTTAACCATGCAGCGAATATAGTTGTGCTCACCCCAAATAAAATAAAACACCGGTGGACGGCGCAATTCGAGGGCTTGTTTATCTAGATCAGTGCCGTATTCAAAAAAGCCAGCAGCATTAACGCTAGCAGACATATTTCCCAAACTAGCGACTGTGTCAGCAACCGCATTTAGGGCTTTTTGCCCAAGCACGTTGGTAACGTTAGTTTTGACACTACGCTCACTGTAAGTCACAGTATTACCGTTTTCATCTGTAATTGTTTTCTCTTTAAAGGGGTCTTGAAAGCTGCTAAAGTCTACAGCATCGCGCAGGGGTTTGATTAGCTTGTAGACATCTTCTCCAGTTTCAAATGTGTCAAATACCAGACCCGCCAACTTTAATTCATAGGGTTCAATAAAGCCAAAATTCACTTTAGGTAGCCCCCGAAACGTCCGTGCCCCCTTAACCGTTTCAATAGACACCGCACGGCTAAATTGTAAATCGGTGGGGTTAAACATAAACCGAATGATCGGAGCCGATTCTCCACTACGAGGAATTAATGCAGCTTTGACTAAGCGTTTACCTTCAACAAATTGTTGATTGTAACGAGCCATAACAGCATCTTGGGCTGCACTTTCAAAGGCTGCATAGTTATCGTCTTTGTCTTTTGCAAGATCATTAGCTAGCTGTGTAGCCAAAATATCTGCCCCGGCGGCAACAACTTCCACCGCCTTGCCAAGAAGACCGCTGCTAGCTAATTTACTGCCAATTTTACTGCCAGAACCGCTGTTAGAAGCCATAATAAAACCTCAATAGACGAGTAATGATGATAGAGAATAGTTGAAAAATAGCCTGTACCTTAGGAGATATTAAAAGCGAGTGCGATCGCGATAGTAACCACCAAACCGTTCTCGCTCGACAGCTAAGCGCTGTTGCAATAGGTGATAGACCTCTCGTGCTAACAGTTCAAACGATTTATCATCCACCGTATCAGTAGCTTTAGATTTTTCATCATCCTGTTTCTCCTGAGTCTCAAATTTTCTCATTTCCACAGCAGGCACTAGCTTAGGTGCAATATCCCCCAGTTCTGCTTTGTCAATTTTCTTGATGTGTCTTCCCTGATATGCATTTGCCTCTGCTTTAATTTGTGCCCGTGAAAACAACGACTCCTGCAGCCTGTCTGCTGACTGAGCAGACTGTCCCATAAACCGACTGCTTCTGATTCCATGCACACCACCTGATATTCCAGGAGGTAAGTATTGAGCCTGATGCAAGTTCAACTGCTTTTTATCTTTCTTACGTTTTTTTTGCTGAGTGTGGCGAGTTTTGCTAGCGTTGGAACGTTGCTTTTGAGCTGCTCCGCTAAAGAAACGAGCTAAATCGTCAGAATCATCATCGGGCTCATCAGTATCTGGAGCAATATCGTCGACTAACGCTGGTTGAACCACGTTAGCATGGGTTGGAATCACCGCCATATCAGCTGCCACATTGGTGGGATGAATGGGAAGAGCGTCTTGTCGTAAGAGCTGTGCCACCGTCAGCTCTGAGGAATTAATGCTAGAAGAACTTTCATTCTCAGAAGATCGATGTAGTATGTCATTATCCTCTGATTCTTGAACAATAGATCGTGATAAAAGACCAGGTGTAGCTGAAGATCGAGCAACAGCATTCATTGAGCTTTCAGACAGCAGCTGGATCTCTTGTGGAGTCTGAGTGGTCGGTGTCGGATGGGTTGGAGGTTGCGATCGCACTTCAGAAAGCGCGATACTCGATACATTAGATGGGGACACATCCAACTGTTGTTGCTCTTGGGTCCTCGTAACCCTAGCCTCATTGGAAACAGAGGATACTGATAATCGTTGGCTATCTGAAACAGACGAATTAGTATCCTTATCAGCTGAATTTAACGTACTTGTTTGCAGATCCGATATTTCCGAGCTCGTAGACGCTTTCAAAAAATGTTGCGATGGCTGACTCTTAGCAGTCTCAGGTGGAAGCGAAGCCGTCGTTTTTGCAATACTAGTCTGAATGCTAGTATCAGCAGCCTGTGATGCTTGGTGCGATACCTGTTGTGGATATAGGTTACCAGTTTCTCCAGCGGGAGTTAGGGAGTCTATTGGTCCGTTGTCTAGTGAATCTTTAAAGTGTGTTGCGTCATTGTCTACGGAACGCTGTAAATCGACTTCAGACGACTGGCTATGAGAAGATTCTCTCAATCCTAGGGATCTACTTGGTTCTGCAACAGAGTCTCTTTGGAGAGCCTCTTGATGAGAGGTTGCTGTAGTTGGCTCAATATCGCTCGCGACAGACGAGTTGAAATTATCATATTCTTGTTTTTTCGTAGATTTCTCTTGGGTATCTCCAGGGGTATCCAGTTTAAATGATGGCGTCTTAGCCTTCATATCTACCGAACGATGGAGAGAAGGGTTTATGGTCTCTGAAGACGACTGAATATCATCATTGAGATTTTGCAGTTGAATACTATTGGGAACAGCAGCAGATCCTTTCCCATCATTGCCTAACCGATCGCCGTTTCCCTTTTGAACAACTGCTCTAGACTCTGTACTCTGGGTAGGCGCTTTCTGTCTTTGAATGGTATTAGCAGCCTGATAGCTAGAAGATTCTATCGGATGTGCTTGATTGTCTAAATCATCGTTAACAGAAAAATCTTCCACTACACTATCTGATAGTGCAGTAGACTGCTCAATAGACGACCTCTGCAAACTATTAGCAGGCACAATCGAGGAATGTTCTCGCTGCCTTTTTTCCACTGGTTTAGGAGCAGATTCTTCTAATGGATTAGTCGAACTCCTCTGTAGATTAGTCTGTGCAGATAGCTCTAACGTATTTGAATTCTGAGCATCTGGCTTAACAATGGTATTAGCTGGAGCCTGATGCATAGGCTCTTTATGAGATTCTGCAGGAAGATCAAGGATTGGTGTTTGATGTATAGACTCTGGCTGACTACCGATATTTGCCTTGGGTGTACTCCCAGCAGCTGCCAGCTGTACTGAATCATTTTTCTCTGAAGCCGTTATAGGGGCGGCTGTAGAGACATCTAACCTATGATTGGATTCTCTCTGAATAATACCCTCAGAAGAAAATGAATCTGATGATAATGCACTGCCACCCTGCTGCGTAGTCGATTGAGTTTTGACAACAGGTCCATCCATCGGTTCTCTCTGGAGCGGATGAGATGAAGAGTCGGCAGATAGAACTGAATTGATGATATTTTGTGGGTCTGATTTAGCTGCAGACGTTTTTCTCAAGAGCTCATCTGTTTCTCTCTGAATGTCTGTCGGCAATGGCACAGTAGACTCAGACGTCATTGGACGTGATGCGAGAGCACTTCCTGCATCATTAGGTATATCTGTACCTTGCTCTGAGGCATTGGTCAACGGCGACATTGCCAGTTGATTAGCCCCTATACCCTGATCATTTTCAGACGTTATCGTATCAGCGATAGCTCGTTGCAGAGTCTCAGATGAAGTTGACTCAACAGGTGCGAGCGGTGTTGATTGAGTTAGAGGCGCTGGGTCAGGAACAATGCTTTGGGAATATTTCGTGGGTTCCGCCGTCTCTGGCGAGGGTATGGTTGAGCTTTCGGATGAAGATATCAAACTTGCACCCGCAGCATCCATACGCTGAATTTCCTGGGCAGTAGAGATAGCGTCTGCTGTAGACGATGTTGATAAAGGCGATAATTGCCCAGAGCTCTCAACAGAGGGAGAATTTCTGGGCAGTTTTGCAGATGAGATGGTTGCCGGGACAGGATTTTCATCAGCTTTCTGCTGCACAGATGGCCTGGTCTCATGGGTAGGTGTCGCTGCCGTAATTAGTTGCGATAACGATAAATCCGATGAAGAAGCTCGTTGCGATCGCTGCACTGCCGACTCGCCTACATCAGTAATCTCAAATTCATCGGTCATATCTACCGTTTCAGACCTCTGAATTTGACCAGGAGAATCCTGAGGCAACGGTTGAGTCATTCTCTCCTTAGAATCAGGCTCCACGTTTGAGTTTTCTGTATCTAACCGTTGCAAGGTTGATGAAAGCCCATCGACTGGAGATAAGTCTTGAGGAGAAGGGTGTCCGCTATGGTGAGTCTCACGTCGTTGGATATTAGAAGAAAGCAAAGGAGACTGGGATACCTGCTGAGTTTTCGAGTCCGGAGCATCCAGAGAGACAAGCGCCGCATCGGCTGGCCCAGTTTCTCCACGTTGAACCTTGACCGGCACTGCTTGAATAGAAGGCTGGGTGTTGGCGACAGTGCTTTTATCCTTAGTCCGTTGGATATTATCTGATGCAACAGTATTGTCAGTTAATATCTGACTATCTAATTGCTCTAAACCAGTATGAGTGGCAGCGCTTATATTTTCAGCCGCAGCCTGCTGTGCAGTCGCTGTAGAAAACTGGGAAGCTCGTTGGATATTTTGTTGCGTTAAATTAGTCCCAAGAATAGGCTCGCCAGATTTGAGTTTAATCTGTTGTGTATCTGCTAGAAAAGTTGAAGAATCCGGCAAAAGCTGAACTTCTGAGTCTGCTGTACCAGGTTCAACCTCGGCATCTTTTATTCCAGTTTCAGCACGTTGAATCTGCTGTGCGGGTAATTGGGACGATTGTTTAAAACCATTCTCTTGAATATTAGGTTTAAAGCTAAACTCTTCTGGTTCAGTGAGTTGTTCAGAAACTCCAATCGATTCAGATTGAGTTAACTGCTGAATTTTTGGTTCCGTAAGATCAGTCTTAACCTCAGCATTCTCAATGTTGGTTTCAACTGATTGCGTATCTACAGAAGAATACTGAGTATTAGATTCTGTCAGCTCAGACTTAGACCTAACTGCTCTATTTTCAGTATTAATCTGTTGCATGGAGTCTGACACGCTAGCAACTTGAGGTGCCCGATGAATGCTTGAGCCTGACACATTCCCGCTCGCCTCAGCCTGATTTCTTTCAGTGGCCGCCCATAGATCATTCGCTGGAGTCGATTGGGACACCGGCTGAGTCATTATATTCTCAGTATTCGCAGTCTTGGCTGGGAACGGTTGGGCTGGGACAGCAGATGGCTGAGATACTCGCTGAATCGTCGAATCTATTGTATTAGTCTCAAGGACGGTATTATCCGCTTCAGTCTCAACTTTTTGACTACTAGCTGAAACAATGTTCGGTGTTTGTTGACTCCCTAGTCCTGTAGTAGCAGGTTCCTCCTCTATCCGTTGAATATTTGCCTCCCTGCCAGTGCCAGGACCTGTTGTTAAAATCTGTTGGGTAGAATTTTCAAATGTTTCAGAATTAGGTATGTTCTGAATCTCCCCGCTAGCAGTGCTTTTCCCCTCTACAATACTTGTCGCTTGGGGCTCGGCCCGATCAGGTGGCTCTAAAGAGCGAGATAGTTTATTGTGTATACTCTGCGAATCATGAGCAGACTTTAGCTGTAGGTTGGCAGCCGATTCTAAACCTGTTTTCAAACTGCTGCTATGGGAGGTTGAATCCTCACCAACGGTGACAGGATTGGAACTTACAGCAGCGTCTGACGGAGCATCGGTAGGAGGCTCATGGTTACTGGCCCTTGGCAAACGCTGTAGGCTACGAAGTTTACTCTGTTGTACCTGTTGCTTTACAGTTGCCGAGCGCTGCTGTAGCTTTGCCACAGCTTGTACATGCGTTGTCGCATCAATGCTCGGTGACGGCTCGTTAGCCACTGGCGGTGCAACCTCAGCAGCCATCGCAGCATTCGAGGAACGGGACAAGTTTTTATTAGCGATCGCACGCGACTCAGGTTCACTACTCCCTGAATCTGACCGCTGCACCACTGGATTAGTATCCGGTATAGACGTTGACCCAGAGGCGATATTCCCTGGACCCTTATCCTCCATAGCTGAAGGCATACCCGCCTGCGGTTCAACTCTCACTGTAGGTGTATTTTCCCCCCCAGCCATTCCTGGCATAGCATCGGCCTGAATGCTTGGCACACTGGCACCATGGGAGGCAACAGCTTGATCAAGCAATGGTGCTGAACGGTTCACCCCAGGCCCCGTATTAGCTATAGGCAGGGAATTAGTTGAACCTGATGACGGCGGGGACTGGAGCGATCTCAAAATTTTCGACTTGCTACTCTTGATCTGACGCTGTAGTTGGGGCGATCTCTGTACTGGCTTGGGCAAGTAAACAGAGGGAGAGCGCTGTACCGTTGACCCTTTATGGGGTGAATCCACCGTTGGCTCAGCAAATTCATCGTCGGCTAGACTGACTGAATGCGATTCATTCTGCTGTAACTCACTCGGTGGTAGTGGATAGGGTTGGCGCTGTTCTAGCTGACGCTGAACATCTTGTGTAGTAACTGCATCAGCCTCCACCTCTGAAGAAATCTGAGAATGATAGGGTTGTCGAGATATCTCAGAAGCAACAGTAGATTGTGGAGAAGCTGGGAACAACTGCGGTTGAAGAACCGAAGAACCATAATCGGACGGTACTGTATCCATCTCTCCCATGGAAGAGTCGGAGGTTGTCCAATGCTGGCTGAAGCTAGCCAAACCATCCGTTGACCAGGGTTGTAATCGCCCTAGCGGCTGTCGCTGC
The DNA here is from genome assembly GCA_039024555.1 of Cyanobacteria bacterium P01_D01_bin.156. GTDB lineage: Bacteria > Cyanobacteriota > Cyanobacteriia > Phormidesmidales > Phormidesmidaceae > Leptothoe. The sequence continues at coordinate 21,169 of JBCCQQ010000029.1, read as the reverse complement.
AATACAGCAATAGTTGACTGAGTAAAGGACTGGAGCGGTTTTAGGGTTATATAGGTTTGTCCTAGGGGAGTAATTCGCTGCGTATACTCTGGCCCCAAGGTCTCCTGAGGCTGCTCCCTAGATGATTTAAGAGACAATGTAGGCTGATCAGAGGGAGCAGAACGAGACATACTGATACAACAGAAACATTAATTTTCTGGAAAAAAGCCCAACTCATCTCGCAATAGCAGTGTGGAAGCTCCACCTGCCGCAAGGGTCTCGGCTTCCGTCTGAAACTGAAGATGAATTCCTTCGTAGGCTACGGTCATCTCTTCGATCGCCACAGTAGCGCTGTCCGACTGAAATGCAGGGGCTTTCCACCCAATGGGAATGGCCCCTACTAAAGTACAGACCTGCATAATGGCCCCAGCCTGGTTCATCATCAAAATATTGATATTTCGTCGGGTGCGAACCACAGTCGAGGAACTATGCCGTTTGCCTGTTGCTGTCAATGTACGTCCCACTAATACTTCATGCATCCAGGCCCAAAATGATGGATCGTTGGTCATTCCTCGCTTCAATACCGTATCTTGAAACTCAGCATGGCCTAGCATGACCCGCTGTTGTTCATTCACTCCACCTTCTAGGTAAAGCTCTTTTTTAATATCTAACCCAAAGCCAGAACATTCATTAAACGCTGCTCGGATGACGCCATCCATTTCGACATAAAAACGGTGACTAAGAACATAATTCGCCCGATATTCGCGATGGGCTACAGATTTAGCTCGGGCGCGCTGCTCTTGGCGAGTTTTTGCCAATGCTGAACTCAGGGCTTCTCGATTCTTTTTGGCCTTTTGGAAACGTTTCGGTTCTTTTTTTACACGTGTTTTGTCTCTTTTAGATTTTTTGGTTTTCTCAGCTACGGTATGGATATCCTGTTGATAGCTGTTATAAGCCTGCTCAGACCGAGCAATCAATAACTGCTCTTGCTCAGATGGTTGAACCCAGGGAAGTATTTCAAGAGGAATCTTATTCAGAAAATGCTCATGCTTTTTTTGAACTTTCTGAAGAATATGTTGAGCCCTGTCTAGCTCTGCTTTGGCATGGGCCAGTGCTATGGGGTTATGTTTTGCTTTTTTAAGCGCTTTAAGCGCCTTAGTACGAATAAGATGCGCTTTCAAATAAAGAGAGCGGATTTGCTGACCTTGTTTTAAGATTATTGGCGACATCCATACCCCCCCAGACGCTCATGCTGAAGGTGGAGATCTGCCTGCATAAGCTGATGCACCCGTTCCGTGAGGCGACGCACCTGCAGCGGATCGTTGAGAAGTTGAACTGCTATATCAGATAGCTGGGGTAGATTGTTGCGATCGCTCTGCAAACTGGCAGGAGCCAGCTTCCCGATAGGCATAGCAGTTGGGGCAATCGGTTCCCACACAGGGTGTGCGTCTGAGTGAATCATAATAAGTATCTAACGGCCTCGCAACACATAGCCTGATATAGATCGTGTTAGCCATCGCTAAAATGCAAAATCGCCATAACTGGTTACAAAAAGAGCAGCCAAACCATTCAGCAACTTGCGATAGTTGTCCGCAGTGTAAATAAGCTAGCGGTCTAGAATCATCAGACTAAAGTTGGGATTAGAACGAAATATGCGATTGTGCATTGCTTCCTATAAGTTCGAAACCTAGTGGTACGTCAAAGCTAAGAATTGGGCACATATTCTTCCACCAATCCCATTCAATCGACCTTTGCCACCGTCCGACTCAGAACCGGCAAAACCCGAGGAGCCGTTTCGCCCGATTCTATTCTCTCCCTGGTATTCAAATGAATCCAGAGTGCTCAAAAACGATGGCTCCAAATTCGTGGCTTTAAACGGCTGGGTGATGTCATTGAGAGAGTTCCATTTAAGGATGGTATCCGCCTTGAGCCAGAAACCCAAACTAGCCTCAGACAGAAGGTCGCCTAATCAATCCTAATACACCAGATTTGACAATATATCGAGAAGAAGTCGACTCTCAATAGAAAAATCCTGTATTCAGACTAGCAATCCCTGCTTTAAGGTCTGACGCTTGCTTTCCGGAACTTGCCAAGCTGAATCTATACAGTGAATTAGTAACTCAATGAGATATAAATACTTTTCAAAAGCTTCTGCTTCCGCCAATGTCAGGGTCATTAAATCCTTCGAGCACCTAAAAGCTTGGATCCAACTTTTCTCCAGGCGCTCTGACCATTCTCGCCAAGTTTGCACATTGGCTGTTTCATCTGGCACCGTCTCCAAAGCGTTAGTTAGTTGACGGTCTAACTCAGTCAATATTTCAGAAAAACTAGAGGGTGCTTGTTTAGCAATATTCGCGATTTGGGAAGAAAATCCGATGCCTCGGCGAACAATCCGAGCTCGATCATATTCACGTAAAATGCCTGATTCGTTACTAACATCATCAATTAAGTCTTGAGCTCCTCGAATCACATAGTCGATATTGATTGCCCGTGCTTCATCAGCAGCACTCGCCCGAGCGGCAGCAATAGTTACAGAGCTAGTGACAGCAGCCTGATATATCGCTGAGCCCTCTTGTGCGATCGCGACAGCACTTTCACAACCTGTCACCAGAGCAAAGGCGATCTTGTAACCAACTGAGTTATCAATATCAAAGTCACTAGCTCTGGAAGCAGCAATTGCGCTAAAAGCCGCAATCAAACTCGCCCGTTCGGATAACGTCAAGGCAAAACTTGATGAAGCTTTAAGACTGTTTTGAGACCAACTAAGAATCTTTTTCAATTTCAGATTTTCACTGATAAATCTGTTAGCCTGAGCTTGAATAGCCACCAAGTAACTATAGGCCTCTCCGTCAAGAGACTCAGCAGTTGAAATCACCACTTCTCGCCAACGTGGACTTGTCAGAAACTCATTCAGTAAAAAATCAGTTTGTGCATTATGAATGATAAATTGAGCGACAAGGTATTCCTGCAAGGTTAAATGCGAAAAAGACCAGCGATCTTGAAAGCGCTCTGCTAGTAACCCTTGTCTCGTTGCAAGGTGCTGCAAAAAACTATCTGGATCAATATCAGAATTGGCTGATATATGGTCTTTGAGAAATGTCAATACTTTTTGTCGTAAATACGTTTGAGGAATAAATAATTGTTCAGCCTTAAATGTTTCATAAGCAATTTCTGAAAGTAGCTGTTTTTGGAGATAAAGCGGTAACTGAGGGTGCTCGGCCACAGAAAGATTTTTCTGCTGTTCCCAGTCTTTTAGAAATAGATTTAACACTTGAGCGTATAACAAGTTGCGTGTGGCTGGACACTCTGCAACTGATTCAAACACTAAACAGAGGTAAGTCAGCAGCAAGGGAGTACGGGCTAACTCTTTAAGAGGAGCATTATTTCGCTGATTGATAAAGTCCCAGAGAAACACAGCTTGTTTAGTAGCATAATTGGTGTGTGCCTCAAACCAATTATCCAAAAAAGAACGAACCTGAGCATCACTAAACTCAGCTACTACCACATCTACAAATTGCGTAAAACTAAAATAGTGAGCAGCTGTTCGACAAGAGATAACAACTTGATTTTTGGGAAAGTTCTCAATAAATTCCTGAACATGTTGAACCAGAATGCCTCGCTGAGTTTCAGATACTTCGTCTAAGCCATCTAGAAGCAAAAGAAAACTTCCCTGGCGCAAATAATGTTCTACGTAAGCTCTACTATTAGGATGTTTCTGTTTGAATAAAACTTGATGAATTATGTTTTTCAAATTAAATTGAGACTGCTCCAATCGATTAAGTTCAATCAAGATAGGAATCTGTTTATCCTTGGCAGAGTCATTATCTGCAAAAGCGTGTAAGCCAAGCTTTTTTAGAAAGATAGATTTTCCTATACCTGGAGAACCCAACACCATCAGGTATGGACATTCTCGAGCTACGACAAGTCCGTCTCGACGAAGTAACTCACTTCCAAATAAACTGCGGCTCTGGAACTTTTGATAAAAGGTTTCAAGGGCGTTAGGGGAAAGAAGCCGCTTACTTTGCTGATCTAAAACTTTGACATCCACATAGACAGCATCTAAGGAGATCGGTCTCTGCATAAGTCCTGGCAAAATTTTGATAACTCCATAACTCTGTCTATACCACTGGGCATAATCCTCCAAAATCTTCGAAAAGCAGGAGAGATCCAATGCCGGTACATCTTGATGCGATATAGACAAAGAATCTTGAACAGGAGATACAGACTCTGAAGAACGCTTTTGCTGCCAGAGTCTTTCTGCTTGTTTCAGATTGAGCTCTGTACAACGAGACCATAAATCCAGAGTAAAATACCAAGTCGTAGTCCCTCGAGGGTTGATTCGATGATCAGTCAGAATCTCCAAATAGTCTCTCAAGGCTTTCAATGCTGTCCGCAAGCTTTCCGTTGTCTGTTTAGTTGTCTTAGCCTGAGTCTGATCAATCTTCAATAAATCAGATAAGGTAGTTTTGATAGTTAGAGAACTCAGGCGGTTACTTTTATCAGACCAACGATAGTCGATCGCCACATGGTCGGGTAAGTCAACCTCTAAGTTCGCAATCTTTAACAACAACTTTAGAACTTCCAGCGTCCTTCGTTGGGCAACTGGCCCATAGCTTGCTCTACCCATGGTTTACGCAAATTAACAATACAGTTTGTAACTTCCCCAACCTAGGATATCTCCTTAACATTCTAGAAATTCCATATGGCAAGGAATGTAGCCATCCAAAAGATAGTTTGTGTTGGGGCAGCATCCCAAGTTAATTTTTAGAGGGTTTTTACGTGCTCTCAAGTTTCTAGCGGTTGTATCTTCCAATAAGGTTAGGAATTTGCCATAGGCTCATCTGCTTTTGGGTGCACTACACATCAAAGTTCTTCAAATCATCGATAGATTATTCCTGAAGTCTGATGCTGATTTTTTTATGGTTTCGTCTAGCAATATCCTCGCGTAGTTTTTCCAGACTGTCTGATATTCTTTGACTAAACTTTTGGTATGGCTGACACGTGCTTGGAACACTTTGAAAGCGCTCACACAAAATCAGCTTTTTCTCACTCTCTGTCTGATTTCAATGTGAGTCGAATATCTTCTACTTAAACTTATCCGACAAGATTATAGAACCTCGTCTCAATTGATTTTTCGGAATTCTCTAGTTGAAGCTTGAAGAGCATGAAGAATTCAAACATTGCTGCAGCGATTCAATTCTCGTCTAACTTTGAAACTGTAGGGTTTCTATTCAAGCATTTTCAGTTTTCGACTCAGATAGGGTTCTAGTCCTAACAACTAACAATCTTGTGTTTTAGATGGGTACATAGATTACCGAGTTAGTGCCCAAATAGTTGATGTCGGTTTTGTCTAGCAACTTGTATTGCTCTTTAGCCATTGTAGGAAGCCCCCCAGATGACTGACTCATCTTCATTCAATCCAAACCATCAGACTTTCATCCTTGAAGAAATCCTGACATTAAGCAGCTTGGTTGACCTGGAACAAACAAACCAAGATTCTGATGTCGCTTTCAATGATGATGGGCTACTTTCTGCGATCTCAAGTGCCCCACCCATCACGGAAAGTCTTGAAGCTTTTGAGTCAGGGATCTTCCAAGTTACAGGCAATGGTGAAGTCAAGTTTGACTTTCTATTTGATGGGGGGGGATACAAAGGCGAGCTAGGAATTTTTAGCCTTGAAGGCATGGATACCTTTGATCCCAACTCAACTGACTTTATTCAAGAGGCCGCCCAACGAGTAAGCAGTGGTACAGATCTGGGGCATATTGTTATCTCTGATCCCTCAGAAGGAGCTAAATTCAGTAGCAGCTTTAACCATGAAGGCGATTTCAATGCTGGAGATTACCTTGGTCCAAAGCCTGTCAAGATGAAGCCAGGGGATCGCTTCGGTCTCATGTTGGTACCTAACGGTAGATTTCAAGAGGTCTTGGATAATCCTGAGGTTGAAGGAGCAGCACGCCCTTTGTTCTCAATGGCCACAGCTAATCCCGAGGATCACTTTCATGTAAAGCAACTCCTAGATGTTACAGGGGATGGCAATACCTTTACATTTGAAGATCTAAGAATCGATACCGGCTCAGATGAAGACTATAACGATCTAGTTTTCAGGATTGAAGGTGCTAGAGGTCAAACGGAGAGCCTAGACGAATACATTAACCCTGATGATGACTGGCGAGAAACAGTCATTGGCCAGGAAATTATCGAATATGCTCAGTCCTTCGTAGAACCAGATGAGCTAATCGTGATGCTCGATCCAAGCGGAGCAACAGAAATCGAGATCGAACAACTCTTTGTAACCCTTCCAAAGAGCGGAGAGTGGACTTATGAGGTGGTTGATGCTGGGAGTCCGGAGCTAAATCTCAGTCTTGAGGGACAGACTCTATTGGTAGAACCGACCTCAGCTGAGATCGACATTGAGCAAATTGCGATTCGAGCAACCAACGGTAATGGTGAAAGCATCATTCAGCGTCCTATCCTGATCTTGGATGTGCCCGACTCTGAAACCACTGAGGCAATTGATAAATTGTTAATAGAGGTTAAAGAAGTCTTGGAAACATTAGCAAAAGATACTAATGCTGGATCGTCTGAAGGTTTAACCAATCTGGTTGATACACTCGACAGCCTCATCGAAAAGCAGCCTCGAGCCTTCAAGTTCTTAGTGCAACCAGATACCTTGCTGGCTTTAGGTATTGATCAGCCCCAGGTCGACGCAGCCTATCAACTTATTCACAGTGAGATGATAGGCCAGGAATTGGGACTGCCTGATTCTTTGTATGAAGCCCTAAAGAAAGCCGGGTCTTCCGCTTGGGAGAAGCTTTTAGTCGAGGCGCATGACCTGGCAGAACTACCGCCCTACCAAGGCTTGTTGCCCCTGATTGGCTTCATTGAGTTTGCGCAACAGGGCCATGATCGCAAAACACTGCAGACCTTTAATGCCATTCACCAGCTAGATGATGATGCCTATACGGTCAAATACACCGACGGAGCAGACTGGGCGGAGAAACTTACAGAATTAGTCGATCAGGCGATCTCGTCTGAAACCCCTAACGCAGTCGTGAACCTGGGCCTTGACCTGGCTCAATTTGATAACCTGGAGCATACAACGACTCGGTATGAGTTGACCCCTGCTGAGCAGCAGGCCATTCAATATGCTCAGGAAAACAATGTTTTGTTAGTGACTGCAGCAGGCAATACAGGCGACTTAATGTCAGCCTTAGGAGCTGTAGCCCAGAAATTTGACAACATCTTGGTGGTGGGTGCAGTTGACCGCTGGCAAGAGAAAGCCGATTACTCAGCTCAAGGTGAGGGACTGTCTCTAGTCGCCCCTGGGGGAGAGTGGGAAACGGATCCGAATGCGTTTGTCGGCACCTCAAAAGCAACCGCCTATGTGACGGCGGCGGTCTCACTCTTATGGAAGGCGAATCCAGAACTGAATTACCAGCAGGTGAAGGAGATCCTGCTAAAAGCGGCGGATGATTTGGCTGAACCGGGTTGGGATCCGGCGACGGGTGCCGGTTTATTGGATGTTGCTGAGGCTATTATCTTGGCTCAGCAGACGGAAGGCACTGAGCTCACCGTTCCTAACGCTGCTCCAGTAGATTCCTTTAGTGGCGAAGGCAGAGTTACAACTCTGGCGAGACCCGCCTCAGATCCTCAGGATGTAAGCTCACCCCTACTGGAGGTTTCTGATAAGGCGAATGATGATCTATGGCAGCAGCTTCTTGGGGTTGACGAAACCAGAGACTTTTCAGTAGGGCAGTATGCTTTTGAAGTCTTGAATGAATACCAGGAGCTCAAGACCGAGGTTGAGGGCCTTGCTATTCAAGAGCAGCAGCTGGAGAATAACCTGGCTCTTTTAGAGCAGGAAACTCAAGTTAAGTTAAACAAGAGGTTTGTACTTGAGACCCATAAGCAAACCTTAATAGATGATTTAGAGAAATATATTGAAGATAAAGAATTTCGACAAACACCCAATCCTTTTGAGGCTGATGCAAAAAAAAGAGAAAGGAATATAGAAAGAATTACCGAATTAGAAACTTTAATTATTAATACACAACAAAGACTGGGTGATTATAGATGGGATTCACCGAAAGGTTTAGGAATAAAGAGAGAGCTAGATTCTCATGAATTAGAGCGTTTAGCAATTGATGATTGGTTGAATCTAAGTGAACTTGAGAGGGCACAGGATCTTGAATTAATAAATCTTAAAGTCAGCCAAAAGCAGCATCAAATAGATGAGATCAATAGCAAGATAAATTCTGCTGAGGAAGAGATCGGACTTATTAATGCTCAGGCTCGAGGTATCCCTAATGAATTGAAAGCAATTCATCTCGCTCAAGATGATGCTCAAGCACGCTTACGGGAGTTACTAGAAATTGCGGGATTTGCGATTCCCTATCGAGAGCGAATTGAAGCGATTGAAGGACAAATTGAATATCTCAACCAACGTTTAGAACAGGTTGATCCAGATAATGTAACCCGACAGGAAAAACTCCAAAAAGAACTAATTTCTGGTCACGCGAATCTCAGCACTATTAGCGCTTCGGGACTATCCACTGATACTATCGAGGCGCTAATTGAAGACATTCAAACCTATCAGCAATCCAGCAGTAGCGAGGCTTTTCTGAGTCAGGAACAGCTACAGGCCATTAACAAATTTATTTACCAATTAGAGGGGTATCAGTGGCCTGATAGCTCGGATGATTTGCCTGCTCAGCAGTATGTCGAGTATCTCAACCAAGTTCTTGAAGGTCAACAAGCTTACTCGGGTAACCGAGAGATACTTGCTGAGCATCAAACAATGGCCGATTTGGCTTATACCGAGGCCAAGCAGTTTTTGGAAAAACTCTGGGATGAGCATACGCAGCTTAATCAGGCTATTCCACTCCTGAAAGATATTGATCCTGAGATTGAATACTGGCATCCAGACGAACATCAAAGCCTGCAGGAAGCCATAATCAATACTGAAAAGGCTTTACAAGAAAAGTATCAATCAATTGAACTAACCGAACGCTATCTTAAACAGATAGAAGGTTTCACTGAAAAGCTAAACCACAGGGAAGCATTCCTTGTTCAGCTTGAGGGTGAGGCTCAACAGTATCAGGAGCAGGCTCAAGAGTGGGAAAATGTAGAACAAGAGCAGGAAGGCTTGACAGGAGAAGTTCTGGAAACCCTGGAAGTTCTAGAAAGTACTGTTCTCAGAAGAGATTACGTCTCGGCTCAGACTCAGTTGACTAATATCCAGAACAACCTGACAGAGCAGAACTCATTACTGGATCAACTTTTCCTACAGGATGAACTCCTGAAAGAGGAACAGGCTTACTATTACAACCTTTCCCTTGAGCATAAAGCCAATACCTGGAGTGAAGGCTTTTATTCTGAATCTGAGGCACTTGCGGAGCGTGAAAACTATCAGCAAGCTTCTCTGATTGCCGATCAAAGAAATAAGCTTTGGGCTCAAATTCAGTCATTAACTGAAGACATTGATGATTTAGAGAGCCAAAGACAAGATGTGGAGTCCCAACTTGCACGAATTAGGCAAGAGCTTGAAGATCTGGGACAGGAAATTCCAGATAGTGATACTTCAATCGATTTTGACAAGAATCTGACTGAAATCTCAGACCAACTTGAAAGTCAACTGGCTGAACTAGAGGCTGGAATTATTGAATCATCTGCTAAGTGGGCAGACTTTGACGATGATATGCAGTCTCGTGCTGAATCAATTCAAAAACTAATTGCGTTTGGCCTAGCTGCTTCTGAATCCAATCCAGAATATTTCTATGCTGAAGTTGAAACAATAGTGTTAGATTTCTTGGCTGAGCTTCAACAACAATATCAATCTATTGAATCTCACAAGAATAACTTACTAAAAATCCTTGAGACTCTACAAATGAACGGTCTGGAGGAAAGTGTTAATGACCTTAACTTCTTAATAGAACACATCAGTAATGTAGATATCTGGCAAAGTTCGTTTATTTCTGTTGCAGAAGACCTAAGGGGATTACTAAATAATGCCTGGAGCACTCTTGCATTTTTACAAGAACGTCGTGATTTAGAAAAGCAGCTCCTGACTCCCCGGCCTGAGCTAGTCACATTGGATAAAGCCGATGCAGCTCTGGGTGAGAAGTCCATTCAGTCCTATGCACAGCTTCATGATTCTGTGGCTGATGATTTAGTTGATGCAGTAACAAAGTGGACTACAAACTTACAGGCGAGTTACCAAATCACTCAAGATTTAATTGAGGCTCAATCTCAGCAGTCAGATTCTGTAGATAGTTTAGTCAATACTATTCAAAGTGATTTGTCGGGTCCTTTTGGAGACTATAAAACCACTCGTGACGGATTAAGGGATTTATTCTCAATTCAGTCCATTATTAAGGCGCGAAACATAAAAAACAATCAAGAAATAAAAAGAAATCGGGCTGCCTTGATTCAACTTTCCTTAAAAAAGAGTCATTATCAAGATTCCTTAGCAAATTGGGAGAGTGAGTTAAGCTATTACACACAAGACCTAAATTTAAGGATCGATAATGTCAAAAATTCAATTGCGAAGCTTCTACCATCCTTCGAAAACACACTTAAGGATACTGAAGAACGACTTGGCTCTATAAAAATAGATCTGGATGCGGAGATCTTTGCTCTCAATAAAGCAAGAGAAAATGAAAGAATTAGTTGGCATGCAAGTCGAAATTATAGAGTCCAACATGGATGGCCAGATGATAGTTCGCCAGATGTTGTTGATGGTTTCTGGAATAAAAGGGTTCCAGTCAAGGGCCCATTCGGATTGATAACTTGGACGACAGAAGTGCATCCTATCCCTGATCCTCATTGGGACACCTGGAAATATTGGTCCAATGAAGTCAAGAGCCATTCTTACCAAGTTGAGAGTTTAAGGTTTGCCTTCAAATCTGCAGAAAGTACTTATGCAAAATTTGTAGATATTGTAGGCCAATGGTCAGAGGCTCATGATGCAGCACGGCGGGCTAGTGAGAAGATTGATGATGTTGCAGATCGTTTAAAGAATATTCGAAACAAGAGGAAGACAGAGTTAGAGTTGTCATCTGAAGAAGAGATCCAAAGTTTGCTGGAAACTTTGGAGAAACAAGCCCTTGAGGCGCAGCAGGAAGCATTATCGGTTCAAGCTTCTGTCGAGCAAGCCTGGGAGACGTATCTCGAACAATCCCAAGCATTTGGCCAAGCTGCTACACAAGTCGTTGAGCAACGGAGCCAGGTTGATCGCCAAGCGCTGCAATACCGCAGTATGTTGGCTGAAATTGAGCGCTGGATCGAGGGACAAAGTATCTCGATAAACACTGAGTTACAGCAGGCAATCACCATCAAACAACGTCTTGAGGAAGCATTGGCTGCGACTCAAGACGAGATTTCTCTGGCCACCTCTCCTAGTGAATTGACTGAGCTTCAGACCAAAGTTTCACAATTGCAGCAATCTCTGGCTCTAGCGGTGAGCAAACTAAATGTTACCGAAGCTCAGCAAGCCTCACTGGCACAAAGACGAGAACTCGTTGCTGCGAGCGATGCCGTGGTTGCGGCTGAAACCAAACTGCTGCAAGCCTATATTCTTAATCCTGATCAAGACACCAGCATCCTTGAAGCCGAGTTGCTGGCTACCCGTGAAGCGCTTGCAGAAGCTCAGCGCTTAGCCGAGCAAGCCGAAGCTAGTAGTCAGGCACTGACTCAACCACTGAAGAGCCTGAGAGAAGACTTGCTGGCTAAAAATGACCGCCACATTCAGGAAGCACGGCTGCAGCAACAAACACTGCGCGAATTGCGAGAAGCCACGGAAGAACAAGTAGACCTGACGTTGCAAGCGACTGAAAAACAGCGTGAAATTAATACGATAGAGTTTGAAATTACTAACTTGCTACAGCAGGCAAAAGATTTAGCTGAAAACGAGCGGAAAATATGGCTGGATCGAATTAGAGCAATCGATAGTGCCTCTGCTGCCGAAGTTGCCTATAGACAGTTTAATGATCTGGCGAGTGATAACAAGACCGCTAAGCCTGAGTATCAAGAATTAGCGGATCAGTATTATCAAGAATGGAGACGCCTGGAAGTATTGGATATACAGAAAAATTTTCAGGCTATCAAATTAAGAAATAAGCGTGAACAAGCAGAAGCAAATATTGAAATTCTGCAACGAGATACCCAAATTGCCCAGCAAGAACTCGACAAGATTAACAACCGAATCGCTCAATCTCAGGAAGAGATTGAGCACAAGAACCGCGACCTGGAACTCATCGAGATTCGCATCAAAGTTATTGAAGAAGTCCGAGTAGAAGCTGAGCAAACCTTTATCCAGGTCGCTAATCTAGAGCAGCTCAATCTGGCTCAGGCCCAGTTAGAGATCGAAATTGCCAAGCAGCGGGAGGCTGGTATTGACCAGAGCCTCGAAAACTGGCTCGCCCGCGAAAGACAGGCGATTGAGCGTAAACGCCAAGTTGTTCTGGCGCAAATAGAACAACTGGAACAGGTTCAGGCAGAGGCAGACCTACAACAAGCGCTCAACGAAATTCGAGGCAGCCTGGGGATGACCGACTTGGATGTCGTCGAATCCCCTGTCCAGATGCAGTCTCAGATGGCAAGCTTGCTGGGGCAACTAGATGTTTTGGAAACTGAAGAGCCGGATCTTCCTGATGACCTGAAAGCTCTCTTGATTGAGGTGAAAGGAGATATCCACTTAGCTTTACAAGGTGAAGAAGCCGCCAATATTCAAGCGAATATCATTGCCGCTGCTGACGGCATAGTTGAACAAATAAATCGCTATAAGGCAGAACTCGCTGAAATTGATGCCGAAACTCAGAAAGAGGGACAGCTTTTACAACAGGCCCAAACGAATCTGGAAGCTGCCGTCAAGACATTCTTTGAAGAGGCAGAAAAGAATGAGGAAATAAGGGTTCTGCTGGATGAGCTAGATGCAGAGTATTCGGCAGTCCTAGCAGGTATTTATTATGCAGAGGGCCAAGTGGCAATCGCCGAAGAGCGGGCAAGACTTGCGAGGGAAGCTATCGAGCAAGTAATCGCCAGGCGAGAGGAGATCCGTAAACAGCGGAAAAAAGCAGTTTGGAGTAAGGTCCTTAGCACGCTTTCCACGGTCGTCAGCTTAGTTGGTACCGTCGTCAGTTTTGTCCCCGGTTTACAGGTGGTTGGCATCGGTTTAATTGCAGCGGGCGCAGGGATTAATGCCATCCAGTCCGCTATTAATGGTGACTGGGCTGGGGCTGCCTTTGGGGCAGTTATGGCTGGTGTAAGTGCTGTTACTGCTGGCGCAGGAAATCTTATAGGATCCATCGCTACTCGTAGCCTGCAGGGATTACAAGCAGCCACATCAGGAGCCTTTAATGGTATCCGCTCGATTAAGACTGGCGAAAGTGTGTTGGGAGCCTTGCAGATTCTTGGTGGTGCGGCGGGTGCGGCAACTCAAGGGCTACAGAATGTCTTCTCTCAGCTTTCCTCTACGGGCTCAAAGGTGATGCAATCAGTGCTGAATGGCTTAGAAAAAGCTCCCCAAATGATTTATGACGGTATCGATGCGATCAAAGATGGAGATTGGTTTGCTGCAGTTGAGGGGTTATTCAACGGGGCCATTAGTATTAGTACAAGCTTTAGCAGCTTCTTTAATGATGCAGTAGATACTGCTCTGAAATACGTCGATAAAACGGGCAATACTGGGCTAGCACTGGCAGGTGCAATCAGCACTGGCGGTATTAATGCATGGCTGTCAGGTATCGATTCTCTGTTAGGCACATGGGATGAAGAAATCAGAACGGCTGTCGATGAAATTGCGGACAAAGATGCAGTCACACCACAAGAGGATTCACAAGACAACCAAGATGCTGAAGATGACAGCAGCAGGCAAGAAACTTTAGAAAAACGTGCAGAGGAAGTTTTAGCTTCAGTGGAAGATCTGCCTAGAGAAGATCGGCTATTAGCCTTAAGCGACACTGTAGAAGATTTACCAGATGATGTTGCTGCTACTGTGATCGAACAACTGGATGATCCCAATGAACAGATTAGTGTTCTTGCAGAAATGGAACCTGAAAAGGCTAATGAAGTGTTCCAGGATATTTCTGTAGATACTAAGAAAAAAATAGCTGCTATCTTCATTGCTACTAACGAAATTCCTGAACAAGACAATGAGTCTGGTGAGGATCCACTATTTCCTGGTGACTCTATCAATAATCCTCAAGACCCAATAGCCGGAGCACTAGAGGATCCTGATTTCGGTGACTTTAAACTCACTCCAGGTAACTATAAGTTTGAAGATGATGTTATTACTGCAGGCCTAGCAGGTGCCAAGTTTCGGCAGGCACTGAGCGGAGTGAGTGAGTTTCTAGGAGAAGACATAACAGGTATTAAGCCTCCAAAAAGCGAAGAAATGGAATTCCTTGCAGGGGCTTTACTTGGCGAATTCAACAGAAATCCATCATCTGGTCAAGTCTTTCTAGGAACCATGATTGACATACTTGATCCTACTGGAGCAACAGATATACGCGATTTAAAGATCATCTATGACAAATTTCAAAGCGATCCTAGTTCAATGGATGAGCCTTTGAACTGGGTAAATGCAGCGGGTTCTCTCATTGGGTTAGCGCCTGGAGTAGGTGGTGTTGCAAAACAACTAGTAACCAGCAAGCCTGTAAAGTCTCTCTTCGAGAGAATTCAGAATGCTTCACTAAAGAAATTTTTCCAGTCTCCTGCAACTAAAAGCTTAATAGAAGCAGATAAAAATCTTCCTATAAGCTTTGACAGATTATCAGGTAAAGGATTTGAAGAATATGTGGGATTTTACAGGAAATCTGATCGCCCTACAGAGATCAAGGCAGAGTTGTCAGAAATTGCCGATTTGAAGTTTAAGGTAACTGGGGAGTATGGATTTGAAGTCAGCATACCTGGTTCTCTCAAAGCTCGTGAATTTGATGGAGCTAAAGGTAATGTATGGTGGGACGCAAAGCATCCTGAACGCATAAAGAGAATAGGAGAAAATCCAAAACTCTTTAATGATTTCAAGTCTCAAGCATCGCAACATTCAGCGACAGCAGAAAGATTCAACAAAAAATTTGAAATCCATTCATCATCAATACCAAACAATGTGAAAGCTTGGCTAGATCAAAAAGGTATTGCCTATAAGGAGATTAAAGATAATGGCGACATAGATTAGATGTCTTATTCGGCATATTTCTAATTGCCCCTCTTCAAACCAAATACTTTGATGGAGTTTCGAAGAACAAGCCATGAATTTCTCAGTCACTCGTGCCTTTCCTGAAGACAGCAAGATCATCGCCGATCATTGGAAAAATTTTGTCTTAGAGAGAACTCAAGAAAATCCTTCTGTGGCCGTCAAAGATGGATTCGATTTTGAGAAGTATGCTGCTCACCAAATTTCGAAACCCTTATCTTTTTGTTGGCTATTAAAAACTCAGGATTCTTCGTTAGTAACTGACCATAAAGCAGTAGGCTTTCTGATTGGCAACTACTATGACGAATCTCCATCGTCTAACTTATCTCAGGACTTCAGAGCTAGACACCGCGATCTCCATCCCTATCAATACCGCCGTATTGGCTCTGTACTTGCCTTCTACGTAGAGCCAGAGCACCGTACCCTAGAAGCCATCAAGCTGCTGGTTGACGCGGCACTACAACATGCCGACTCCATGAAAGTCAGCGACATTGACCTCATGGTCGGTGCTCACCTCAGCGGTCTTCACGCTCTTCTGGAAAAACTTGGTTTTAGTCGCACTGCTGTTCAATATACCCGCCACTACGACCTTCCCAAAGGCATCGATCTGCCCAACCTCCATCCTCCCCTTCCCGACATTGCAGACCTTAAACCGCCAGTTCCTCGTTCCCTTCCCTTACGAGATCCGAAAACAGGTCTCCTAGTCAAAAATCCCCAAGGCGAGCCTGTATTTCTTCAACCTCTGACTGTAGAATCCACTGCGGAAAAACCTCAATTACCTCTGTATCCCACCCCAGTACGCGATCCTCAGACCCAAAGTTTCGTCTTCGATAAGCAGGGCAATTTAGTCGTCTGCCCAGTGCTGAAAGACGAAAACGGCAACATTTTTATGCACGAAGGCAATCCTCAGTTTCAGACACCTGCCTATCAATACCTTCACGGTAAACTGCATCTTAAACAAGATGATGAGGGTAACTATCTCTTTTGCGATGCCGAACGAGATGCTGATGGCAAAGCGTTATGCGATTCTCAGGGCAAGCCCATCTTCCAAAATCCATTACACCGTTAGATGAATTAGCAGCTTAACTAAATTTGCGAGTTCAGGAGCCAAGTTTGACTGTGCCTACCTCATTTCACCAAAATTCAAAACCCACTGTGAACTTTGCTCTTAAAGATGTCGTTCAGTGGATTGAGCATCCCGACGGCTACTGGTTACTGCGCAATACTCAAGACGTGACTTACTTACAAGTCAGTTCTCCCGACAAGCAAGTCATTGAAGCCCTGAGTCAACATGCTCCTCATGGAGTTATCAGAGCCTACGATGTCTCTCCCCAAGAGCTGCAACATTTGCTGAGACTCTTAAGTCTGACCGGCATGTTAGAGGGGAGCAGCCCTCCTAAACCGCCCAAACGAAAATTCACGCCACTTCAACTTTTATATTTCAGACGCAAACTCATCAATCCTGATCAGTGGCTCTCACAGCATATTGATAAATTGCACTGGATTTGGACTCGTCCAGTTGCCGTCACCCTCGGAATTTTTCTGACCTACACAACAGTATTAGCTCTCCACCATCGAGCAGCAATCACTTACTTCGGCCAACAGCTCGTTGCAGCCCAGGGAGGGAATCTGTTAATTCCCTTTATTCTTCTGTCCGTTGCAGTCGTATCAATCCATGAACTCGGCCATGCCTTTACCCTCAAGCACTACGGTGGTATTGTTCCTGAGATTGGCCTAATTTTTATGTGCTTGTTTCCGGCTGCTTATACCAATACAACCGATGCCTATTGCTTGATCAAAAGACAACAGCGCTTTTGGGTTGTAGTCGCAGGTGTAGCCTGTCAACTTATCATTGGAGCAGCAGCCTTCTGGTTGTGGTTCACATCGGCTGAAAATACCTGGCTGCATACCAGTAGTTATTTACTCATGGTGGCTGCACTCTTTACGGTAGCACTCAATCTCAATCCTTTGGTCCGATTCGATGGTTATTACATTGCTGTTGCTATTACCGGTATCAACAACCTGCGCAGTCGTTCCTTTCTCCTGTATCAAAGACTCCTCGGTGGTCGTTCACCCCTGGAATCCGGTCAGGATTTCTGGATTTTGTTGGCCTATGCACCTCTGAGCTTGATCTATCTCATTTTAATTTTTGGTAAATTCCTATTTAGCTTTGGTATCTGGATTTTCATCCATGTACCCTATCTCACAATCGTTCTATCTGTACTCTGGTTGTTGTATTACACTGCCCCTACTAAGCTCCATGACTGCAAATCCCAATCCAGCCCCTAAAAAACCTCTGCGCATCATCATGCCCAAGCATCACACTCCCCTCCCAAAAACTCCTGAAGAGGGTGCTACCGCTAAGATGAGTTCAGGCCAAGCTACTCCATCTGAGAATAACTTCTTGGAACCCCCCATATCCCATAGAGTCTGGTTGAGGCGAGGATTGATTGTCTCAGGATTAGCTGCTGCCGCCTTTATTCCCACACCTTACTGGGTCGGAGGAGAAGTCACCCTAGAATCGACTGAAGGACAACGACAAGCCGTTTATGCTCCTAGAGGAGCAGTCGTTCAGGAAATCTATGTTAATACTGGAGATACAGTCTCTCCAGGACAGTCCTTGGTTAAATTCAACGATCTGGAACTCGAACGTGAAATCACTGAAACTGAGGAAAAATTAACCCAGGCCCAGTCTGCATTAGAAAGATTACAAGTCCAACAAGTGGAATTAGAAACTAAGTTGAGTGAGGCCGCAATTCTTGCTCAATCTACCCAAACTCAAGCGAATCGTTTACAGAACCGCGTTACTCAACTCAAAACCAGCTCTCCTCCTCCGGAACTAAAGGCCCTGGAAGTAAGAGCCAGCCGTTTGCAGGAACGACTTGGAGAATTAAAATTGGACATCGATAACTACCGGACACTCTATGAGGCCGGAGCCATGGCCGAAAAAGTAGTGCGCGACGCTGAGAGCGCCTATCAAGAAACTGAAAAAGAACTAATCGTTGTTGGTGAAGAAATCAAACTGACAAACCGACAACTACTTGAAAGTATGGAAGATCAAACTTTCAACGCCGAATACCAAACAGCAGCACAACAGTCAGCTTTGAAAATTGCTGAGGCAAATGCTAATATTAGAGCTTATGAAGAGATGATTCAGGTACTGACAGAAAGGCTTGAAAGTCTTAAGACTCAACAAACTTCACTAACCGTTTATTCGACTCTCTCTGGCAGAGTGTTAAGCGAAGATCTGGATCTTGCATTAGGCCAAGAAATAGGGCCGAATACAATCATACTGAAGGTTGTTAACCTGCAGGAACTAACTGCCAAAGTAGAAGTTAAAGAGGACGATTTTGAATACGTAAACTTAGGAGCACCTATCAGGGTTAGAGTGCAGCAGTCAAAACAGGAAGTTCATGAGGGACGCGTCGAAGAAATCTCTTCTTATAGAATAGAAACTGATGAAACTCAACAAAATCGTATTGCCGCAGTTGAGATTTCTATCGAGAACAAAGACGAAGAGCTAAGACCAGGTTCAAGCGGTTATGCTAAAATTTTTTCGAAATGGATTCCACTACATAAACGTCTTTACAGAGAGATCAGTAAGCTTATTCCCATCAGGTTTTGGTAGTCCTATGGGGAGGTATTGTGATGGAGTTCTATCAAGTAGTGTCGCAGCTATGTTTTTTCACCTTTCACTCAGTTCAGGCTTTGGTGCGTGAATGTTCTGTCAGTCAGATCGATCCTCCAAGGCATCGATTTCAGGCTTCAACAGGGTAGCTATCCGGCATTCCCAAATGAGTGAACTGATTGATAATTGAACATTCACGCACCAAAGCCGGTGTTTTATGGAATCAGGAGACCAGGTTCAAGATTAAGAGGATTGGTCTATCGAGCTTAAAATCGAAAAAACGGTACAAGAAGTAGAACGACAAATCCTGGCTCCTTTTCGTCATCTGCAGTTTCAGAGTTTTACTGAACTCAATGCAGCCATCCGCATTCGCCTGGGGCAGCTCAACCAGCGTGTGATTAAACACCATGGGGTGTTGCGAAAATAGTTAGTCGCAATGACCCACTACCAAAAAAAATAGTGATGTAAGAAAATACCCATGCTCCCCTGCCTCTACTCTTCCTCAAACTCTCGCATCGCACGTCGTGCCAACTTCGAATATGTCTTCACCGTGTCATACACCAGCTCCATATCATCGGCAATCTCCTGAAGCGAATCCCCCATCTCCCGTCTAGCTAAAATGGTGGCCCAGGTTTCGGCAGTATCGATGGCACGGCGGCCACCCTGACGCTTTTTGGTAGAGAGAAAGATTTCAGTAAGTTCATCCATACGCTCGGCCAATAATCGCTGCTGGGTAGGCACAGGGGGTGCCGCCTGGGCAGTATGCCAGCCCAGCTGGGTTTCGCCTAGGCCAAAGGTGGTTTTGTGACCGGTACCGCAGTAGGGGGCCAGCTGCGTCAGGGCATAGAACAGATGAACAAAAGAATCTTCAGTCAGGCCACGACGATCGATGGCATAGATAACGGCACCGGTAAAGCCAGTAACGGAGCCTTGTTTACCCACAGCAACTTTGTGGGTGACGAGCTGATGCTGCCGGAGAATAACGTAGGTATCCACCCAGTCGAGAAAGTCTTCTGGGTTTACGGGCTTTTTGGCAAAATGATTCCAGCGACGTAGGTAGCTATGGAATACATTCTTAGGTAAGGGTAAGGGAAAATGATTACCCTTGCGGCGAAAGCTGGTAGGGCTATGGAAACTCAGGCTAATGCTCCCTTCTCCAGTGTTGCCTTGCTGTAGCAGCTTGGCATAGGTGGTGGGTGGATGAGCAAAATTAACAGCCTTGATGGTCAGGGGAGAGTTTCTAAGGGCAATCTCGTCCGGTAGCTGACGTAGCCAGGTGGCGATACCCTGGGTTACGGGTTTACACAGACTGCTGATGCGCCAACGATAGACTTTGTTTTTCTGAAGTTTGAGGGACTGGCTTTGGGGGATAAACTGACCATCGAGCCCAGTGATGGTAAAGGGTTTTTCGGACTCGCCATCGTGCATGTAGGCCGAGAGTTCTGGGTCAATGTCTCTAAGTTGGTGGAGTAACCAGGCATGGAGACCAATCGTGTACTGTGGATAGAGAGCGCTATTGCCCTGGGGTTTAAAGAGAAATTCTAGGCTAACCAGCTCGGTCGTTTTCGGCCAGTAGGTCTTGGCGGAAAGATTTAGGGTGGTTGAGGATTTTGTGGGACGCGGCATGTCAGGGAGCAAGGGAACGAGGTCAATTCATCCCCCTGAGGGGATGATAGCTTATGATCGCAAACTGCTGAGATTACATTTGGTGAACTGAGGTTCGTGCTGGCAAGCGCAGGGGTTGAAGAACAGCGATGAGTACAGGCAGGGTGCTTGAATCCCACTCAAATGTGTGGCTTATTTGTCCGCGAATTCTTTAAGAATTATGGGAGCAGAGTTATCAGTCAGCACCCTTGATTTAAGGGGTGTATAGTTGGTGAGTCACCGTTAGCGCTAGATGTCATGATAGATATTGCAACGGCTCGTGAAGCCTTTGATTTGTTTGCTCAGGGTTGGACTACTGGCAATTTCGATCCCTACATTGCAGTGCTGGCCGAGGAAATGATGTTTTGGTTTCCGATGGGGGCTCATCGGGGCCAGTTTAGCGGACCAGAGGGACGCCAGCAGATGATTGCCAAATGTCGAGACCATGAAGCGGCAGGCGACCGACTGACGTTTTCGGAACCGCAGTACGTGCTCAATGACGACACATCTGTAATGTTTGAGTTTGAAGCAGAAGGGCTCTACGCTGGTCAACCCTATAAGGGGCATAATGCGATCGCATTGAGAGTGATCTGAATTTTGTGTAAACGCTTGTTTGCTTAAAGAGAAAAGCGTTCTGGGAAGAGAATAGCAAAATGTGACAAGGCAGCACGCCAATCTTTAATCGGTCGATTCCATTTTTTCGCGATATTATTCATCGCTAG
>JBCCQQ010000028.1:0-74797 GCA_039024555.1 Cyanobacteria bacterium P01_D01_bin.156 | reverse complement strand
GTTTTACCGCCAGGGCTTTCTTCACCTGACGGCCATCTCGTTGCGTCTTGATAAATGCTTTCAACTCTTCGATAGCGGCAGTTTTAGGGGCTGATGAAGTCTCCGAACTCATAACGATAAGCGACAGGCGATGCGCTGATAAATATAGATTCTCAGATCATACCGATCTACCCTCAAGAATCAAGACGGATGGCTATATATTCAATGTCTAAGCTTACTCAAGCCTCTGAAAAACAACTGTGGCAGCCTCTTTCTAATCAGCAGGCAGAAACTGTTAGTGGTGGTAGTTCTGATTACATCCGACAGCTGGCTAATAGCCTTAAGTCCGCCTGGTGTAACGTGACACACAACAAATTCTATAGCTTGATGTCAAAGCGTTAGTAAAATTTACTTGCCTAACGAGCTAGACCAAAGAATATGACAGAGTCAGACCTGCAAAAACTCTTCTTCGAGAAAATTCCTCTGAGGTTTATCTAGAGGAGTAGCTGTATCAGCAATCTCAGTTCCCAGTAATTCTACAGATGAGCTTTGCTCTTGTCACTTTACAATTAAGTTATCGTAGACCTGAAACTCAGAAATGAAGGGCTTGATTGCACCAGTCAAGTCCTTCATTTTCGTATGTAGTATCTCTTTAAGAAGCATTGGTATTAGGAATACGACTATCTCGCTCCCCTGGAGGGCAACATTAACTACCTGCTAACTTTGCTTTCACTAGAGACTGAACCTTAGAGCCATCTGCCTTTCCTTTCATCTGTTTCATGGCAGGCCCCATCACTTTACCCATATCGCGAGGTCCACTAGCACCGCTTTTAGCAATAAGTTCATCAATAACCGCTTCGATCTCCTCATCGGACATCTGTTCTGGCAGATATTCTTCTAAAATTGCCAGCTCTTGAGCTTCTTTTTCTGCCAAATCATCGCGCCCTGCATTCGTATATTGTTCGATGGAATCTTTGCGCTGTTTGGCAAGCTGTGTAACTACTTCAATCTCTTGCTCAGGGGTGAGGGCATCCTGTCCCTTGGGACGTACCTCTGTTTCCTTCTCAAGGATGACTTTTTTAATGCTGCGTACGGTCTCTAAACGGACCTTGTCGCGAGCTTTCATCGCAGCCTTGATTTCGTCACTAATACGGTCTTTGAGGGACATGGGAGAGAAATAATGATTGTTTTTAAGGAGCAAACAACTCAAGTGCCGCTCTGTTAAGTGGGACACTTGAGTTTTTGAAAGATGCCTAATATTGGGGGACTGAGGAGTCTACTTCACGACTCCAGGCAAGAATTCCGCCAGTTATATTGGTTCCTTCAATACCTGCATCCTTTAGAATCGCCAAGGCCTTAGCGGAGCGGCCACCCATTTTGCAATGGGCGATCAGCTTATGGCCATTCACGAGTTCGCGGACCTTTTCCACACCCGATCCATTTTCAATCTCAGATAAAGGAATGAGTATGGAGCCAGGAATCTTTGCAATCTCGTATTCATTTGGATTCCGCACATCTAGCAGCACATAATCATCACTGCCGCTATCAATCAAGTTCTTGAGATCCGTAACAGTCATTTCAGAAATCATCGCTTTTTGCTCCGCTTCAGCAGCTTGGGCATCAGGAATGCCGCAGAATTGTTCATAATCGATCAATTTTTCAATGACAGGACGCACTGGATTAGGTCGCAATTTGAGTTCTCGGAAGCTCATATCTAAGGAATTGTAGAGCAACAGACGGCCGCTAAGAGTGTTTCCTTCTCCAAGAATGATTTTGATAGTTTCAGTAGCCTGGATAACGCCGATAATACCGGGCAGAATACCGAGAACTCCGCCTTCTGCACAGGAGGGAACTAGCCCCGGCGGTGGCGGCTCGGGATATAGGTCTCGGTAGTTGGGACCATCTTCATAATTAAAGACAGTTGCCTGGCCTTCAAACCGGAAGATAGATCCGTAGACGTTAGGTTTGTTGAGTAGAACGCAGGCGTCGTTTACCAAGTAGCGAGTAGGGAAGTTATCGGTACCGTCTACAACAATGTCATAGGGCTCAAAAATCTCCAGGGCATTGTCAGAACTCAATCGGGTGTTGTAGAGATCGACCTGACAGTGGGGATTAATTTCAAGAATGCGATTCTTGGCAGATTCAATTTTAGGTTTGTTGACCCAGGATGTGCCGTGGATAATCTGACGTTGCAGATTGGAATAGTCCACTACATCGAAATCTACGAGGCCGATGCGACCAATACCTGCTGCTGCTAAGTAAAGAATTAAGGGAGAGCCCAGACCGCCTGTACCGATGCACAGTACGCTGGCGGCTTTAAGTCGTTTCTGACCATCAACGCCCACTTCTGGCAAAATTAAGTGCCTTGAGTAGCGTTCATAGTCCTCTTTAGTTAATTGGATGTCATCCAGATTAGGATTCAGCATGGTTCCTTAAAGAACAGAGGGGAAGTGGGAAAGGGGGTATTTTACCTCTGCGAAGAGCAGGGGTTTTTGTTCAGGACGACAAAAGCGGCATTCGATCCCTTGCCGCAGATGCTGGCACGATTTTCATGGGTTCAGGCTGAAATTGTTGATTGCTGTCCAGCTGCCAGTTTTGCAGATCAACAGTAGTACCATTACGGACAGAAACAATTATGTAAGAGTAAGTGGACCAGGCGAGCTCGCGATCGCATGCCGATGGCATTGCGACTGCATCGGGATGGGAATGGTACACACCGATAATACTCAGCCCATTCTCACGGGCTTGGCGCTGGGTTGCTAGTAAATCTTTGGGATCGATCCAGTAGCGACGGGCTTTAGTCATTGAAACACCGTTCTGCTGGCCAAGGTCTGAGAAATCAGTCGCTACATTGTCAGTCCAGGCATTAGCCAGCAACACTACCTCAATTAAAGTTTTTTCTTCGGTCACCGGGTCAAAAGTGCCCACCATCAACCCACACCCTTCGTAGGGGTATGCCTGTGAGGCATGGGCCTCCATGCGCTCAATGTGTGCCTCGGTCAGGGTAAGCGCCAAAACCAAACTTGGTGAAATGTCAGACTTTTTATTGTATAGCAAACGCTTTGTTCGCTATGGCCGATTTAATGAGCAGATACCTTGTATGCTGAGGACCGTGTGAAAGGCTTGGTGCGGTTTGCATCGCAGTAAATCCTGCTCAAAAGTGCAGACGACAAGCAGGTCCATATGCTTAGCTCCTCTATTTTTGAATCGCTGACGCTGGCTTACGTAGTTGTCTAGCTAGGTAGCAGTGGCTCAATAGCCTTATCCATTTCTACTGATCGAGAGGCTTTAAATAGGATGCGATCTCCCGTTTGAATACCTTGTTTGAGGTACTGGGCTAGCTCATCGTGAGTTGCAAATTGCTGACTAGGAATCGTGCCCGCCCCTTCTGCCAGGGCTTCCGCTTCGGTAGGGTCGGCTAGAATTAGTAGCTGATCTATTCCTAAGGTTTGCACTAACTGACCCACTTGGCGGTGTAGTTCCACAGACTTATGGCCTAGTTCTTTCATGGTGCCAAGGACGGCAATATAACGCTGACCAGATTGTGCTTTAAGCAATCTCAGGGCTGCTGCCATGGATTCAGCCCCGGCATTGTAGGTTTCATCCAATAGCACAATGTCGTTAGCAAGTTCATGGCGTTTGGCTCGCCCCGCTGGTAGCTCAACGGTTAATCCCTTCGATAATGGATGCCAGTCAAGGTTGAGGGCTTGTAGTGTTGCGATCGCACTCAGGTAGTTCAGTGCATTGTGCTCACCTTCTAGGGGTAGCGGTAGAGCGACCCCATCGACCATGACTGTTTGCTCGTCCATATGTCCGTGGACAGTGCCGCCGGTAAGGCCGTAGGTGATGGTTTTGCCGGACCAGACCCTAGCAGCAGTATCCATCAGCCGAGCATTATCCTGATTTAGAACAGCGACCCCATCGGCTGGCAGATTTGCCAACAGCTCACATTTTGCATTGGCAATGGCCTGTTCAGACCCCAATCGACCAATATGAGCTGTGCCTACATTCGTGATCACGCCAACGTTGGGCTGGGCAGTTTGGGTCAGTAATGCAATTTCTCCAGGGCCGCGCATGCCCATTTCCACAACACCATAGTGATGGTTATGGGTGATTTCGAGCAAGGTTTTTGGGACCCCAATCTCATTGTTAAAGTTGGCACGGGTTTTATGGACGGCTCCATGAAGGCTGAGGGCGGCTGAGATCAGTTCCTTAGTTGTGGTTTTGCCAACGGAACCGGTGATCGCCACAATAGGTAAGCCGAGATGTCGTCGCCACCAGCGGCCTAGGGTTTGGTAAGCTTTCAAAGTATCTGTGACTTCGATGCGGGGACTGTTTCCAGTGATGATTCCTTTGCGGGTGATAGCTGCGATCGCACCTTTTTCCAGGGCTTGACGAACAAATTGATGGCCATCAAACCGCTCTCCTTCTAAAGCTAAAAAAATATCCTGAGGTTCAATAGTACGGGTGTCGGTATTGATACGTCTTACCGTCTGCTCCAGGTGATGGGGGTGAAGCGTGTGTATTATTGAGTCGTTACTGAGGGCAGTCAATACCTGAGAAACAGAAGCAAGGCTGGACATAGCTTTCTTGAAAGAATAAATGCGGGAGGACCGCTAACTGCACATCACCTCAGTATGTGTATATAGGCTTAATGAAGACACGTGAGTGAATTCACACAAGCTTTAGCAGATAGGGGCGTAATCGCATCCTATCCGAAAATATATGTGGGCTACACTAGGTAGACATATTTTGGATGTGTATCACATTACTGTTACAGAGTCTGAGGGATGCTATTTTGAATCAACTTAGTGAGTTTGCATGCTTGCTAGGCATCTACCTGCCCCGTTGATTTATAAGATTTTTGTTGAACCTTTGACCCTCTAAGTTTGACCATTTAATAAATTCTTTCTGACCTGAATATTTTTGAAAAAAATATAGTTTTTCATATAATTTTCGGCTGTTTTCAGTGAACTTGGGCAGTTAAACTTAGTAAACTTGACGAGAACGGTTGGCGTCAGTTTTCCCTGTACTAATGTGTCGTGTCATAAGGTGTATTTGCTGAGGTTTCACTGGTGAACGTGTCATCAAGCCATTCGCGGCCCAATTACAGTACGCGATCAGTCAGTCCACAAGAGCAAGTGATTTATGATCACTGGCTCGATTGTGTTAATCATGAACAGCCCGATGTGATAGTTCAGCGCTTCAATCGATTATTCATTGACGGTACGGGCTATGACAATAGAGAGGTCGTGAATAGCCTTGACAAGATTTTGCAGGATGGTCAGGTGGATATGTATTTTCACCACATTCTGAACCGTTGCTGCCATATTTTGATTAACCGTTGGCAAAAGAACCGGGATAGTCAGGCAGCGATAGGTGAACTGGTTGACCTATTTGACTATTATCCAAGCTACGGAGTTCGTGAAGTTTCACGAGCTCGTTCGGTGCGTCGCCTGCGTGATATTGTTCCTCAGTTCAAGAGGACTGAGCAGTACCTGATGCTCAAGCGCCTTGTACAGGCGATGGATGAATCTGGTGGTTCGGAGTCGCGTTCTCGTCAGCCTCTTGGTACGTTGCTGGGGCGATACCCCTACCTTTATGAGCATTGTTTGCTCAGTGATGAAAGTCCTAGGGAGCAGAAAACCCACGTCCGTCGCATGCAGCAGCAGGCGCAGAAAAAAGTTGAGTTGGATTTGTCTCAGTATGTTAATTACCGGGTACGCCGTTCTCGCCTGAAGCGTCAGGGCTTGCTTGAGGAGCAAGAGCAGTGGTTACGTCCCGCTCAAAATCCAACTTTATTAAGCGATCGCGAGCTAGTTGATTCTTTACAGCAGTTTTCTGGTCGAGATCGTAATGGACGCACCTACAAAGACCTAGCCTTGCTATTCCAGAGTCAATGCTGTGACTCTGTCACTTTTAAGTCGTTTAAGGATAGCTTGTACGAATATCTGTTGCTGGGTGTAGATCCTGCCTATGGGCGTCAGCACTTTAATAACGCTTTGCACCAGCATTTGGTTGAACTCTATCCCGAAAATGATAGCCAACACCTCAACGACTTTTTGATGGTGCGTACGTGCTCTCATCTGTTTAACTTTTTGGTTGTTGATCCGGCTGGCTCACGTTCTCACTTTGTCTTTATCGATCTAATCAATAATCTGGGCGCTACCTTAACCACCGGGTTGCTGCTCAGAATTTTACTATTGTGCCGTAAAGTGAAGCCTTATCTAGAGCGACGTCTATCGGCATTATTTGGTCATTATGAGCTGGCTAAGCAGGATTCAGTTGCCTGGCTGGTGAAAATTTTGGAGACGTTGAATCTTGCCTTGAGTTTAACGTTTGGGCATCTTGATATTTCCCATACGTTGGCTTAGCAGCTATCAAAATCAGTTTTCCGACGCATAAGAACGCTTAAAAACTATATAAGGTTTAGATTTTTCTGGTCAGTTTGCGGTATATTCTGCTAACTTTCTAGGCAGCTTCTATTGGTTTATGGAAAATACGCTATCGTGTGCCTGTCCATAGTCGTTGCTATCAAATCATGTATATCAAGTTATGAGTCA
Source organism: Cyanobacteria bacterium P01_D01_bin.156 (assembly GCA_039024555.1). Classification (GTDB taxonomy): domain Bacteria; phylum Cyanobacteriota; class Cyanobacteriia; order Phormidesmidales; family Phormidesmidaceae; genus Leptothoe. The sequence goes on along the minus strand of JBCCQQ010000028.1, from coordinate 68,255 downwards.
ATCTAGACAGTTCAAGGCCATGGCATCTACCCGTACAGGTGCTTCTCCAGACGCTGACACTCTGGTCGACACGTATGCTGAAGATTTGATGGATGAAATCTTTGAAGATGTAGATCGCATCTTGGCGGGAGATGATGATGCGATTTTTGCAGAAACGTTAGAGCCAGCGACTTCGTCGGTATTTCAGGCAGAAGCGGTAACAGTCCCTGCGATGATTGTGCCAGTGCTGACCGAGCAGGCTGTGAAAGCCGATGCTGCTGAATCTTCGGTGGAAGTGCCGAAAACTAGGAAGGGAGCTCAAGCAGACGCTCCTCAGACAAACAGTCACAGTAGTCAACGCCGATCTTGGCGTAAGGTTGTCTTAGGGGTAGCCGCGTTATCGGCGTTAGCCGCTCTAGGCTTTTGGGGAATGCGTCAGCAGAAATTTGTCTTGCAGCCTGTGGCCCCTGCTCCATCTGTCGTGCCAGCTACAACACCCGCTGTTTCTGCAGAAGGTGCTTTTGGCGAATATCTTCAGCGCTCTTTGCGCATCATTAGCGGTGAGCGTGCTGCCCAGACTGAGAGTCAAAGCCCTAGCGTTGTTGCTACGTCCCCTACAACATCGACAACTCAGCAGCCAACGGGACGCCCAGGCGTAATTGAGCGGGTATTTGTACCCTTATTGCAGCCGGGAGCTCGTACGACTGATCAAACGCCTGCTGCTACGCTACCGGCTCCCAATACAACGAATGCTGATTCAGGTACGACGACGACTGCAGCAGCTCCAGTACCTAATATCGCTGCGGTCAATACCTATGAGCTAGTAGGTGTACTTGAATTGGGGGATCGTTCGGCGGCTTTGTTTGACGTCAACGGTACTTCTCAACGTATTTACATTGGTGAAACGATTGGTGCCAGTGGTTGGAGTATCGTTTCTATTGAGAATGAAGAAGTTGTTGTTCGTCGTAATGGCGAGGTGCGCTCGATCTATATTGGTCAAAAATTCTAACCAATGAGTATTTTTGACGATTTTAGTCATTTTCTAGAGACGCGTTTGGATGAGTTTCTGAAGGCACATCCCCATTTGGAGATGATGGCTCTTGAGGAACAGCTGCGGGGCCAGGAGGAAGATGCGATCGCAGCTCTAGCAACCTTAAAACGGCGTGAAACTGAGTTAGAAACGGCGGTGCTAGATACCGCTAAAGATATCAAACGTTGGCATGAGCGAATTGCTAAGGCAGAGGCCGCCCAACGCCTAGATCTGGTTAAGCCTGCCAAAGAAAGAGAAGCTACGCTCCTGCGGCAGGGAAATCATTTGTGGGGACAAATGAAGAGCGTCAAGGCGCGCTTAGAGGAAACTAAGCAGCTGCGCCAGCGTATTCATGTAAAACGTCAAGAGCTCAAGGCTAAGATGGCAACTGCTCAGTCAGCCGCGGCATCACAGCCGCCGCCGGACTCCAGTACTGCTGGCTGGCATCGTAGTCCATTTAGCTCTTCTCAGCCTTTAGATCCTTTAGAAGAAAGCTTTCAGCGTTGGGAAACGGAGGCAGAGCTTGACGAACTAAAGCGTCAGATGGGCCAATAAATATTCTGACTTTTTGGGTTGAACGGTGGAGTAGTGAGGCTACGCTGGCAAGTATTTTGCTAGTCTTAGAGTCTTTACAGTTTCAACAATAGCTTGGCCTACCTGGTGAATTTCCTCAGCAGTGGTAAAACGACCAAGCCCAAAGCGTAGAGAAGCATAGGCTAGCTGGTCGCTATGGCCTAAGGTCTTGAGCACATGGGATGGTGCTGTGCTGGCGGAACTACAGGCCGAGCCTGAGGATAGGGCAACGGTAGGCTGTAACCCTAAAAGTAAGGCTTGGGCCTCTACTCCTGAAATACTGATGTTGAGGTTCCCAGGAAGCCGTTGTGTAGGGTGACCGTTCAGGTGGATATCAGGTAATTGTGTGAGGTAGTTGAGCAGTTGCAAGCGTAATCCCTGCAGGCGTTCTTTTTCAGCATCTATCTCTGTGAGTGCAAGTTCTACAGCTTTGGCAAAGCCAACAATCTGTGGAGGATATAGGGTCCCTGAACGTAAACCTCTCTCATGACTGCCGCCGTGAAGCTGAGCGGCTAAATTGACCCGCGGTTGTCGCCGTCGCACATAGAGAGCACCAATACCCTTGGGTCCATAGATTTTATGGGCTGTCATGGACATTAAGTGGATATTCATCGATTGAACATCCACTGGCACTTTACCGATAGCCTGGGCTGCATCGGTGTGAAATATAATCTCCCTCTCTTGGCATAGTGCACCAATCTCTTTGATGGGCTGTAGAACACCAATCTCATTGTTGGCTGTCATGACAGAAACCATAATGGTATCTGGTCGAATTGCCTTTTCCAAGGTATTCAGGTTCAAGAGCCCATCCGATTCCACTGGCAGATAGGTGACCTCAAATCCAAGAGATTCTAGGTAACGACATGGATCTAGGACAGCACTGTGTTCAGTTTGCACGGTGATGATGTGTTTTCCGTGGTCAAAGTATGCTTCTGCGACTCCTTTGATTGCTAGGTTGTTAGCTTCAGTAGCACCACTGGTAAAAATGATTTCCTCAGGTTGAGCATTAATTGCTTGAGCAAGAACCTCACGGCTTTTTTTGACAGCAGTATTTGCATTCCATCCGTACTGATGCAGGCTGCTGGGGTTACCAAAGTGCTCTGTAAAAAATGGCATCATTGCCTCAACTACTCGCTGATCTACGGGAGTTGTTGCATGGTAGTCAAGGTAAATAGGCGCTGTCATTGGTTTACCCTACTGTTTGTTGAATGGGGATAAATCGATTGAAAATGCCAAGAGTTCTAACGCGAACAGCGGGTATTTCTGTTGTGTATAGGCTGAATAATACAAAATTTTGGCGCTGGGTATTGTCTTCGATAAAGTCTTCTAAGTCTTCTTGGCCAATAAGGTTACCTTGCTCAATGGCAGTTTCACAGACGTCTCCTAAGGCTTTTCCAAGGTCTCCTAGCCAGTTACCTAGCTCCTTTGCCTGACAAAAAGCTGAATTTGCTTCGTTCTGTAAAGTATCTGCGGCAAATGTATTGTATTTGTCGTGGTTGGGGTTTGTGGCGATTAGCACCGTAGCTAACATTGCTAGACCTAGAATACCAAAAAATGATTTGCCTTTCATTGAATTACAGTAGTCCTGATGATATGAACTGCTATTCTATCGTTCTAACATAATCAGAACTTGAGATGCATATCAGCAGAGACCACCAATACGGTTACCCAACGCTTACAGCGAAGTTTCTCTAGCTAAAGGGCTTTCATATTTTATTGTGTTGTGGCATTATCATTTTCCAGAGGAAGCTGGATCACAAATTCTGTCCCTTGGCCTATCTCAGAATTGCACCATATTTTTCCTTTATGTTTCTTGACAACAATCTGGTAACTAATGGAAAGACCTAATCCCGTCCCCTCTCCTACGACTTTAGTTGTGAAGAAAGGTTCAAATAATTTAGTTTGAATTTCTGACGGAATACCAGTTCCGTTATCTGCAATGCTCACTTTGATCCAACGATTAGCGATCACCTCTGTATGAATACGTATGTGGGGTTTCAGTGCTGAACCTTCGTCATGCTTTACTACAGTTCGTTGTTGTTTTGTATGTTCCTCTAAAGCATCAACAGCATTGGTAAGTAGATTCATAAATACCTGGTTAATTTCGCCAGCAAAGCACTGTATGCGTGGTATAGAGCCATAATCTTTCAAAACTGTAATCGCTGGGCGATCGGGTTGGACATTTAACCGATGTTGAAGAATAACTAATGTACTATCTATACCATCATGTAAGTTGACGGTTTTCATGATGGCTTCATCTTTACGAGAAAACGTTCGAAGACTTAACACAATTTCTCGGATACGTTCTGCCCCTGATGTGAAAGAGTCTAAGACCTTGGAGAGATCTGTAATTATAAAATCGATATCAATGGTCTTCTCTAAATCCTGAATTTCTTTGGGAGGTAACGGCAAATGTTTCTGATATAGTTTTGTCAAATCGACTAAATCCTGAAAATACTCTTTGGCTGCTGGAATATTTCCATAGATAAAGCTAATTGGGTTATTAATTTCATGGGCTACCCCAGCCACCATCTGCCCCAACCCTGCCATTTTTTCCATATGAACTTGTTCAGGCATTTGTTGTAGTTGCTGAACTAGCTCTTCTAGTTCTTCCACCTGCGTCCTGATCTTCACATCCCGGTACTTTAGCTGTTCCGTCATATAGTTAAAACTCTTAGCTAGAACAGCCACCTCATCATTGCCATCCACTGGAATAGAAATAGACAAGTCATCTGCAGCTAGCTTTTGCGTGGCTTCAGTGAGTTTAGTAATGCGGTTGGTAATTAAACGAGTTGTCCATAATCCTGTTATGGAGATCAACCCACCTCCGAGCAAGCCAATCCCATAAACCAACAACCACATCTGCCGCTGAGATGCATGAAATTGTGCTAACGGAGTGAGCACAATTATTTGAAATTCATCGCTGTTAAGCCATGGCAGTTCAACTGCACGACTCAAATAGGAGATGCCATCTAATTGAATTTGCTGAACCCGCTGCGATTGCTCGGCTAAATCAGATGGATCTATTGTTGGTAATGTGGAGCTAATGACGTTATTGCCCTGCAAGACAATCAATTGTTGTCGTTCAGCGGCCAACATATCTGTTAGTACATTTGGTGTCAGAGCATGTCCCACTAAGATACTGCCCACATCTTCTTGTTTTGAAGTAATAGATAATGTCTTAATCAGTAAAGGAGGGCCTGGGCTCTCAGCAATGACCACTCCATCTACCAATAAACCATTTTGAGCTAACGACATCACCTGTGTATCGTGCAGTCGAGCAGAACCTAAGGCGGAACTTCTCAAATCGGCAAGTACTTTACCCTCTGGATCGATAATCTTAATCCAATCAAGGTGAAAACTTAATTTGAGCGGTAATAAGGCTTTCAGTAATGCTTTTTGATCCCCACTGGCTACGATTTCTGTTAAGAACGTAATGTCCGTAATTGACTTTGCTTGAAAACCTAGCAATTCTTGAGAAGATTCTATCTCCTTAACAATTTGCACAGTTGTCTTCTGAGTTTCTGCTTTAAGTGCTTCTTCTTGTTTTCTAGTTTCAAAGTATCCTACCGAAACTGTTCCCACTGACCACATACCCAGAAAAATGGACAGCATTGGGATCAGAATTTTACCTGCCAGGCTGAGGTTCGAAAACTGGAAAGTGCCGATAGTTTTTACCCTAATGCGTTTGAATAAGTTGACGATCACATCATCAACACTCTGTTCTATTCCAGAGAACTTCTGTGATGGAACCTTAAAACGGTATATAGACATGGATCAGAGCATCAAGCAGTTCAAGTAGCGTTTAATATTGAACTCTTTGTGTTTACATCAGTATCAATCCGTAAAACTTGGAACAAATCCTGACTGACTGAGGATATTCGAACTTGTTTCGCTCAAAATAAAGTCTATAAATTCTTGACTTGTATTGGAGGGGGTGCCGTACCAAACAATCCCCAACGTTCTATGCATAACGTATCGATTCGACTTTAAGTTCTCTGCATTGGGAGCAATACCATCTAACGTAATGATATTGACGGATAAGTTTTCACTAGTAGTTTTTGCCAAAGAGACTACGCCAATACTATGAGGAGTATTTTGAAGTGCTTCTACCAAATCTGCTTCACGGCGCAGCAAAATGGAATTGGGTGAATTTTTGAGACTATCTCCTAGATAGTGTTTACGCAACAATCGTTTGGCTGAGGTATCTTCTGCTCTATCTAAAACAATGATTTCAGCATCAGGCCCACCGAAGACTTTCCAGTTAGTGACCTGGCCACTGTAAATTGCTTTTAGATCTTGAGTTGTTAAGTCATTAATCCCTTTTACACTCTGATGAACCGCTACTAGCAAAGCATCTTTAGCAATTTCTCGATAGCTTAAATCACGACTTGATTCTTCAGGTTTAGGGGGACGGGTTACTGTACCAATTTCAGCTAATCCTGATTTAACAGCAGCAATTCCACCACTTGACTGACTAGAATCCAAAAATGCTATTTGTATATTGTTGGCCTTTAATTCGTAGGTATTACTCAACAGCTGCATAGCTGGGTAAGGGGTACTAGCTCCTACCAATCTAATGATTGGAGCAGCTTGAATATTATCGGGGGTAGGATTCTGGGTAATTGTTCCCTGAGTTCCTTTTATCGCTGCTGTGTTGGCTGTACTGCTGCAGCCTGCTGATGTCAGCATCAACCCAGCCAAAATTCCAATCCAAGTAGGCTTATATCTCATTATGAGTATTTGAACTAATACGGCGAACTATTTAAGTAGATGAAAAATATCTGCATCGTATTTCTTTCAAGACGTGCAGTAGATTCCCTGATAGGGCGGTTAGAGATTTTATACTGATTCTCCTAGAAAACTCTACGATCCCAGTGCACGTAATACATTCTGCCGATTTAGCATATGGCGTTTGTAGCTATAGCTTTCCCACGGGTCCTTGATTCATCTCACACCTTGGCATATCCTTAGCAGTTGCGGAATAATTAGCAACTGAAATTAAAAGCTAGCCTCGCGTCAGCAAGGCTAGCTTTAGTCACTCGTCAGATTATGTTTTGTGAACTTACAACCGCTGGGATAGTTTACGTCATCTGAGAAAAATTGAGTCTAGCGATTGTAGGCAATAATCGTGCCAGTCAGCCATAGAAACAGCGATAAAATATGCACAGGTAAAAAGAATGTGAGATTCAACCCCATCCATTTACCTTCATGGATATCTTCTAGCCAATCGGTTCTGCGAATAGCAACTTGTAAAACCTCCCCAGTTGAAGAATCAACCTGTAGTTCCTGACGGTTTTTAGCGCGAATTGTTGTGATACCTTTGTTGGGGTAGACATAAACTCGCCAGACATCTTTCCAGTCTTGAACATTAAAGTTAGACGTTTGACGAGCAGTTTCTAGAACTTGAACAAACTCCATCTGAGGCACTATGCCCTGACCTTGCTGCTGTACTGGCATCACCCAAGGCACTTCATAACGTACCTGTAGTAATAGACCACTGCTGATTACAAATGCCCAGGGAATAATAACAATCCATCCGAGCCAGAAATGGTATTTCAAGAGCCACGCCTTAAGTCGTAAACGCTTTGGTCTAGCATCGCTGACGTTTACGACCGGAGGGGACACGTTAGTTTCAGCTGTTTGATTTACTGCTGTAGATACCAGAGCCTCTGCCCCTGCAGTCGATTTAGTCGGCTTCCGCCTGACGAACAGCTGTCTTACACGGGCTGGTGTTGATTTAATGTTTAGATATACACCCGTGAGAAAAAGTACTAAAAACCCTAATCTCACAGGTAGTCCTAACCATAGCCGGGCTCCCCAAGCAGAAAATTCATGCATCTGCACAACAAAGTCATTGAGTCGCTGGCCAGTTTGAAGAACTTCTCCCGTAGTCGCGTCTACTTGAGTTTCTAACTCATTATGGTTGCGTACTTTGATAATGCCTTTTTTAGGACGCAGGTCTAACAACTTTATATCTGACCAGTCGGTCACCTGCATGTCTGGAACAGTTTTCACCTGACTTAAGACTTGTTCTAAGGCGACAGTGGGTTGATACTGCTGAGAACCTTTAGCTGTAGGCGGCTGAATCCAATCAACAGGCTTACGAACTTGTAAAAAGATCCCTGTAGCAATCACAAAGATCATGGGGATAGAAATTGCTATCGCAAGCCAGCGGTGGGCAAGACGATTCCAACGGGGCAATGTTCTTTGCCAAGTATTTTGTTTTTTTAGGGGTTGGGTCTCAGGAACTAGCGTAGTAGGCGGGCTAGACACATCTTTTCCTCCAAAAACTCCACAAATCTATTGACTGCCAATGCATATGTGCATGGCTTACCAGTCAGCCTAAACGAAAAAACAGAAAAATTTAATAGAAAATTAATAACATTAGTTAATCAGTTTTTTTACGTATGTAAAGTTACTGATACTTCTTTTTGAAGCCATCAGTTAATAAAATTTTTAGCTATTTAAGAAAAAATATGTCTCAGTGGTTAATCCCTTGTTGAAAATAGGCTGTAGGGTGTTTGGGCTAGATTTTGGTGAATATTTTTGGATTAGAATTTCTACTGAGAAGTCCGTAATGAAAATTTTAATCTTATTTTGATTGTCAGTATAAATACGCTTGCTAATTAAACTTTAGTTTGAGAATTTACTGGAATAACTATTGGAAATACTGGTAAATTTTTCGGTGAAATCAATATGTGATACTGCCTTTCCTAATCACTGTTAGGTACTATGACTAAAGGTTTGTATCCAAATAAGAAGGGTTGTTGGTATAGCCGGGAGAGACTCAAAAAGTCACTTTTGATCTAATTTTTTCTACAGAAGACTTTTAGACCTTTATTCGACAAAAGTCTAAAACTAATTGCCTATTCTGGTTGAATCTCAGCAGAGCTATGCGGTGTTATCTGTTGGATATCCATAGCTATCTATTACTCTTTGCAGAGTTCAGAGTGTTGAGTGTCTATTCTATAACGAGAGAATTTTAGCCTCCTAAAATTCTCCCTCATAGAAAAAGGAGGCTGCATGTTACTGAAAGCGGGTGGGGGGAATCGAACCCCCATCATTAGCTTGGAAGGCTAAGGTTTTACCACTAAACTACACCCGCATAGTGTAGAGCCAGTCATTTATCCAGCTGGCAACGTAAGGTTAGCACACTATGTCATGGAAGACCTCTATAAAAAGCTAAGTTTTTTAGCAAACTGCAGAGTATAGTTCACTGTTGTCAGTCAACATAGCCCTTGTAAATTGAAGCCTTTAACGCTTTCCCCTAGGATTAACTGCGTGCATAAAGCCATTGATCTTAGTGAAAGCTCAGCTTTAACTGCACTTCTGCGGATGGATTGGCTGTCCCTTCAATATCGTTGAAAGGGGTATCAGTTTGAGGCGCTGCAAAGCTAATCGTAGCTGGGTTGGCTTGCAGGGCAACCATGAATAGGCAGTCTGCCGTAACGACCTCAGCTGACTGACTGTAGAGATTGCCTTTCAGGTCCCTTAAAGAAATAACCTGGCCATTACCCTGAACTTCCACAAATAATTCGATGTCACTCGGGATGGTCCCACGGGGGCAGGTATGCTCGCGTGGGATCTGAAGCTGTATCGGCCATTGAAAGTTAGGCTTAGGCTGATTTTGGAGAGTAAGCCTAACGGACTTAATAGTCACTGCGGTAGCGCCCTGAGTTTTGCCATCAGATTGTTCAGCGGTGTCTGTATCGGCAACCGATGGTGGCTCAGAAGTTGGCTGATTTTCCATCTCTGAGCTGGTTTCTGGTGAGGCTGCCGGACTATCTAATTTAGGCTGATTGGTTTCAGGTTGGGTGGAGGAGGCAGGTTCAGGAGAGGGGCTTTCTAAGATGCTATTGTCAGTCTTTAAAGGAGAAGGCTGTGCACTTTGTTGAGGTGATGTTTGCGGCGGTGTTTCCGTAACAATATTTTGATCGCTATTGGGAGCTGTGGTCTGGGGAGCAGCCTTTGGTGGGGAAGGTGAAGAGGCGAGCTGAGGCAATTTAGAACCCGCTTTGGATGCTTCTGTATCGATAAGGGTGATGGGAATATGGTTGAGACTATCGCTAGGACGCTCCACCGTAATTACGCGAGGAAGGCCAAAACTTAAAACACCAATGTGCACAAGAAGGGATGTACCAACAAAGGCTGGCCACGGCATAGTATGCAGTTGGGGAACCTTGCGAGCCATGTATTGAAGCGCTCTTCGAGCGTCTTTGTGGTGTAGGTTACCCTATTCAATGTAAACCCTTCTCTGGTACCTATTGCGATCGCTAGCGCACTTTAAAGATTGGAAGTCGCAAAGCATAGCTATCTAACGGAAACGGGTGCTCTGCCCCTTACTCTGATTATGCTTCAACAGCATCTGTCATTCTGAGAGGCTTCAGGTAGCTAGGCTGCCATAGGAGGTTCCATTGTCATCGGTACTGATAAACCATGGCTGATAGGAGGGATTCCAGACTCTAATAGTGCTTTAAGCTTAGGGATTTGAGAGCTGTTATAAACGCGAAATTCACTATGGACCGTAGCTTTTTCCTGTCGTACGGCTTGGTTAATGACCAGTGAACCATCAGGATCAGACTCGGAACGGTGAAATGTGCCGGGGGGAATACGCAAAATATGGGTATTTTTATCGAGACGTACTCGATGAAATGGGGAATCCCAATTAAAGTTAACTAAATAAAATGTTCGTCCTCCTGAGAGGGCTAGAAGATTATCTTCCTGTCGGGGATGTAGGTAAAACTGCCAATCTCCTGCCTTAGTACAGTGGGGACTAATGGCTGGGCCGCTGTGAAAGACTAGATCACAGGCATTGGAGTCGGGAACTGTGATATCAAAAAATTGAACACTAGGAGTATCTCTAAATTTTTCGAAGGGATATAGTTCAAACATAAAGTGTATGTATGGCTACTCAAACGTGATGATGAATTCAAGGTACCCAGACTAATTGGAAGGATCAAATCGCCCAGCGAGGGCTATCTATGCGCTAACCGAATAGGTTTTACCAATGAACATTTCCCAACTTAAGGTGCTTGTAACTATTGCCCAGTACGGTAGTTTTTCCGATGCGGCCATCGAATTGGAAATGTCTCAATCAGCTGTGAGCCGTGCGATCGCATCCCTTGAAAATGAGTTAGACGTGCCCTTGTTGGTACGAGGCCGTCTAGGTGCGAAACTGACCCCTATTGGTGAACGGATTGTTGCCCATGCCAAAACAATTGTGGATGTGCGGGAATCAATTGAATACGAGGTAAACCTAGAAAAAGCTCTTTATAACAGCCGTTTGCGCATTGCCTCGTTTCGGAGTGCGTCCACCCACATTTTGGCACCCAAGCTTGCTCAATTTCGGCGTGCTTACCCAAGGGTAGATGTCAGTTTAGACGAATTTGATCCAGCCGGTGTTGAGCAAGCGTTGCGGACAGGGGCTGTTGATTTAGGCTTGTTGCCATTGCCTCGATCTGAAGAATTTGCCACCTGGGAGGTTTCTCGTGATGAATATGTGGTCCTGTTGCCAAAAACCGAGACTATTTTGCCCAAAACGCTCACCTGGAAAGATCTTTCAAATCGCGCATTTATTTTGTTCAACTATGCAGAATGTACTACAGCAGTGAGAGAACATTGGTCTCGTTGGCAACAACCCTTAAATGTTGCCTACAACATTAAAGAAGACTCCACCATTGTCAGCATGGTTGCTCAAGGATTGGGAGCGGCTATCCTGCCTCGTTTGGCCGCCATGCCAATCCCTGAAAAAGTTGAAATTCGTCCATTACCAGTCCCCCTAGAGCGAGTCATTGGGGTTGCAACATTAGCAAATACGTTGCCAACACCAGCTGTTGATCGCTTTCTTAAACTAATTTGCAAAAAATGAGCATGTAAACAACAATTCTCAAGAGATTTTTATAAAGGCAAGAGTGATATGGTTTTTTGTGAATGCTGTTTGCCAAGAACTTAGTTAAGCAAAAGCTAAACCATTGAGGGATGATGCCCACTTGCTACAGGAACCATATGTCAGGGAATCTAGATAAATATTCGAAAATAATTCTTAACTCATAACGAATATCCCAAAACTGTTGTGTATTATACAGTTATGAATATATTTGGTAGCTTCTGATACCATATCAAGGATTTTCGAAATTATGACTCAGCTTACTGTCGATGAAGTACTTTCTAAAGTCAGCCACCAGCAGTCATTGCGTCGAGCTGAGTTGAGTCGTATTAATTTGGGGGGCGCTGCTCTAGATCGTGGCAATTTTGTCCAAGCCTATTTGCGTCAGGCTAATCTAACGGGGGCATCCTGCGAAGGGACTGATTTCTCCAAGGCCACATTGGTGCTGGCTGTCCTTTCAGATGCGCGTTTTGATAAAGCGCGTTTAGAATCAGCTGAGCTAACTCGTGCTCGTTTGGAGCGTGGTATTTTTCGTGAACTTCATGCACCCAGGGCTAAGTTTCATGGCGCGCACTTAACTGAAGCAGACCTATCTTTTGCAACGTTGACCCAGGCAGACTTGTCTAATGCCATTGGTCATAGGGCTCATTTCAATTGGGCAAACCTAGTTAAGGCTAAATTAGCCGATGCAGACTTTAGTGAAGCCAATTTTGACGGGGCTAACTTGACTAGAAGTCGTTGCAACCGAGCTGCGCTACGCGGTGCTTCATTTGAAAAAGCTGACCTCGAAGCAACATGTTTGATCAATGCAAATCTTGAAGGTTCTAAGTTTATTGATGCCAACTTGCTTAATGCTAACTTGTCTGCTGCCCATCTGACCGGTGCTGTTTTAATGGGCTCCCAAGCAGACTGGGCAAAGTTTAATAGTGCTAACTTGGTCGAAACGGATTGGACAGGGGCTTCTCTGATGGGTGCTGATCTGGAAAGAGCGAATCTAGCCGGGGCAAACCTTGCTGGAGTCAATTTGCAGCAGGCAAACCTTGAAAACGCTAACTTAACAGCCGTAGATTTGACTGATGCCAAAGTGTCTGGTGCTATATTTACTGATGTTCAAGGTCTCACAGATAATCAGGTTCAGTGGTTGAATCAAAATGGAGTGCTGAATTTACCTCGATAGACTAGGTATTCAAAACTAGTTTGCCTAATTAGAACTCAGTAGCTTTATGACATGCTGTTGTACATCATGCCCATAAAGCTACTGAGTTTTTGGGTGGAAAGCCTAAGCGTGGCTGAGCAAAAACTGATTTGTTGTGTCTGGCTGCCACTTGTTGTGTTATTGCTCCCTGCTTAAAACTTTGGTTTTTCTACTAAACAGAAGAATGTAAGAGCTGCTGAACAGGCCAGAGTAGCTGCTGCCGGTGAGTCACACCCTAAGCTTTGAATCGGGAAATAAAGGCAAATGGCCAATACTCCAGATAAGCCTATGGGGTCCGTTAAAAACTCAAAGGCGTCCTGGGCTGTTTCTAGGAATTCTAATAATTTTAGAAACCGATCTAATAGAGTCATTGCAATAACTTACCCAACTAGCTGCTCAAAAACGTTTGCCAGAATAGGCTTAGGGACTTTTCCTACCCATGTATTTACTTCTTCATGGTGCCCATTCAGAAGAGTGAATTGGGGTACGCCCGAAGCTCCATACTCTAAAACTTGCGGAGCCCACTGGGGATCATCAATATCAAGCATGACAAATTCAATATTGTTGCCGTAGGTTTGATGTAGATCGGCGATTGTTCCAGACATGCCTTGGCATGTGGTACACCAGTCTGCATAAAATTCCAAAAAAATAGGCTTCTCAGAAGCGATCGCATCTCCGTAGGCAACGCTTTCATTGGCCATGGCCTTCAGGGTAACCAGCCCAGACAAAGGAGCAAAGCTGGTACTGGTAGCCGCAGGGCGAGTTATGAATAGGGTGACAATAATTGCAGCCATAAGGGCTATGCCGACAATCAATCCTTTAAACCAGGGCTTTGATGCGCCATCAGCTACTTTTTCAGAACTAGAAACCATCCACTAATATCTCCCTAACGGTAGTAATAAGCGAGAAAAATATGGATACCAAGCATTAAAACAAAAACACTCACAAGAAAAATGTGAGTGGGTAACCAAATGGCTCGCATATTTCTAATCAAAGGACCTTTGGTGATTGTTAACTCTTTATTGCCAGGCAAACCAAATAACTTACGTGGAGATTCCAAAACGCCTGTTTCTGCTACCACACCCACTAACGCTGATAGGGTGACTGCAAAAAATACCCATAGAAAGATTGCATTAAAATTCAGACCAGTCGCTCCAATGGTATGAACTAAAACCACGGCTAACAGAGCCACACCTAAAAATATATGAGAAACCCGCCACCATATGACAGAACCGGGGAGCTTAATTTTTCCTATCCAGCTACGACCTCGTTTACGTAGCGATAAGAGCATTTCTATAACCACAAAGGCGAGGGCAACATAACCAGTGGCTTGCTTATAAACTTCACCCCGAATAAAGTGATGCAGTTCAATGGACCGCTCTCGCAGCATGTCCAAATATATGGGGCTGACAACAAAAGGCACCAAAAGTAGTGCGCTCAATAATGTCAATATAATCAGGGTGGAAAATTTAGGCTTCATTACCCTAGGGGACAAGTGGTGAGTGATTTAACAAAAGCTGTTGATGACTCAAAAGATGAATCAATCTGTCAAAAATATTGCGCACAAAACCATACGCTAGATTCAAAAACCTTAGAAATCAGCAAAGCCAAAACCTGCAATAAGGTATAGCTTCTCAAAATATGAAGCCATACCTTATATGTCTGAAAACTCCCATCGCTATTATTTAGGGAGACAGAATGAAACAGATCCGCTACTTAGGAAGCAGGCATGCTATCAACGGGAATGTTGATAACTACACCACCCATTACTTCACCCATTTCAAACTGCTTGTCAGGATAGCGCTCAAGGTGAATAGGATGAGTGTTGTGGCAAGTCACACAAGCTTCAGCTACGGCTTTATCAGGGTACATAGCAGAGAAATATGCCTGACCACCAACCTCTTGATAATCCTTGTAAGCTTCACCACTAGCTTCCATTTCAGCTAGCGCAACTGTTTCAAAATCGCTCTTGGGACCATGGTTGTCGTTGATGTACCAAGTAGAGATGAGATTATAGGTGAAATAACCAGACTCGTTAGCGATCTCGGAACCTAGACGGAACATTTGAGCGGGTAGAGGAATACCATCAGTCTGTTGCCAACCTTCTGTAGACTCAACCTCTAGTACGCCTTTTTCTTTGGCTTTACCTTCGAGGGTCTTAACACGGTTTACAACGTGCTTAGTATAGGCCGTACGGTCAGCTGCTAACACAGTATGAATGTAGTCAGCAACTAAGTCGGGGGAAATACTGGGTCCTGCTGTAGCAACAGTTGAACTGCCACCGCTGCACGCAACAGCCGTGAAACATACTGCAGCTGCTAGACCCAATAAGGCAATTGTCCTAGCGCGAATGCGCTGAAATAAATTAGCTATCATTTATCGATTGTCTCCTGGTACATCCGGGTATGTCGCTCTTGGCTACATTTAGATATTGAAGGCCCTGGTCAAAAGGTTTCAATGCAAATGTGGCCAAGCCACACAGAGGGGTCCGAGCAACAATTTACTGTTACTCAGAGTCATTGCCCGATCTCCTTGCCTCAGCAGCCTTCATCAAGTCGAAGGTCTCCATTTCAAGGGTTGGAGGTCGGTCAAAATTGGCTTCGACCAGCTCAGGGTCGAAAATACTGTTGTAGCTGTACTCAATGCCGTGACAGTTCATACATACATCCCCCACCATGCGATCCTGCGGCTTGAGGTTGTAGGTATTGTTGTGATTCACTCTGACGACGTCACCAGCATTCTCATCAGAAAAACGCGGTAGATGACACGTGGCACAGCTTACGGCTCCAGCCCCTGGCTGAGGCAGCGACTTGCTGTCGGCAAACAATTGAGCATGCTTTGAATTTCTATAGTTCAGAGAGTGATTGTCATTATGGCAAGTCAAGCAAGCATCCACAGATGCCTCAACCGTGTTCACTGAATGCACGTTGTGACAGGCATTGCAGTTCATCTGCTTATCAAAAGCAGCATGTTGCATAGGTAACCTAGCCATGGCTGGGGTCAGGCTGGATTTGTCCTCTAACAGACGAATCCCATGCTTACTTAGCAAAAATGTTTCGACGGACTGCTCATGACATGATTGACAGCTCTCATGATTAGGAGATGCAACGAACTCGTTGGTTTCCTTATTCTCATGACAGCTAGAGCAGTTGATGTCATTGAGACCATGAACACTCGCTTCCCACTGGGCTGTGATATCGGCTAGCTCCTGCTCAGTAGTTGCGATCGCTGAGTGCGGGTAACCCACAATTAAGCCAGTCACCAAGGTGAAAATCAGCAGGGAACGCAATGTTAATTGACTGATGTGGGCAATCATGAACCACCTCCAAGAAACTCTTTCTGGAGATTAGGTGCAGGTGCTGAATCGAGCGATGTGGTTACCACCCGCTCTGGAACCTGTTGAACAGGCAGCATCTCTGGAGCTCCCATGTTTTGCCGTAAGAATCCAGTGGATATGGTTCGGTGATCGTGGTAATTGTGACAGCCAGCCGTCCAACATCCATCAGCTGCAAAGCCCTCATGACTCTTCAGCTGGGTAAGCGTCAACTCCTCATGACACGCCATACAGAGGTCAGGCTGTAGATTCACACCTCGTCCAAACATGTGAACATGCTCGTTGTGACAAGCTGTACATGTAAGCACATCAACACGTTCGCGATATTCTGCCCAGCGAGGATCTCGAAATTTTTTAACACCGTGGACATCGTCTACCAATTCAGCTTGATGACAGCGAGTACATGTCTCATTACTCACAGGCTTGAAACCTTCATGACAAGAGGCACAAGAAGCTTCAAAAATATGATGTCCCTCGGACGTTTCGCCTGGCAAAAATATCTGCTTCTGGTCCAGCGCAAATGCTGCTGAAACCCAGACTAGAAGCATGGCTATGGCCAGAATAATTCCTGTTCTGAGCGAAAGTAATTTCCCTAATCTTTGCTTTAAGGAGCGTGCCATGAAATCCCTAAACAACCCAACCTAAAGCAGAATAATCATGAGAATAACTAAAAGAGCAGCTCCACCACCGATGATGCCGCCTACTTTTCCCATCCCAATGCCCTCAGGAACAGCAACTGTTTCAGCAGAACTTAGCTGAACGTCCTGTTTGTCATATTCGGCTCCCTCAAGCATTAGTTCAGTGATAGCTCCGTAAGCACCGACCCAAGCTTCTTTAACATCAGAAGTCCATGCAGAGCCTGCATACTGTTCTAATGTTTTGAGAAGACTGTTGCCTACCAAAGGATAGTGGGCTGGTAGAGCTCCATATTTGACGTGGCGAGCGCCTAATCCCTTCAGGGCTTTACTTAATACTTCAGGCTTACGAAGATTTTCGATAACCATGACTAAACCACCCTTAAGCATCTTCTTCTGATTGGCCATATCAGTGTGCTCAAACAGAGGTCTAGAGTCTGGATAGTCAGTAAATAAATTGTCGTAAAATGTCGAGACTAAATCATCGGCTTTTGGCGCTACCAATGCAAAACTTTTCTCTAAAAGCTCAACCTTTAGACCACCTTCTTCAGCGGGCGCTGGTACGTTTTCTAGAGCAACTTCTTCCTTTGTGTAGTCAGCTCCCTCAAGCATGAGTTCGGTGATGGCACCATAGGCACCTGTCCAAGCCTCCTTAAGCTCTGAAGTCCAAGCGCTACCCGCATACTGCTCTAAAGTTTTAAGCAGACTATTTCCCACTAAAGGATAATGTTCTGGAAGTGCTCCATACTTGACGTGGCGTGCCCCCAAACCCTTGAGAGCCTTGCTTAACGCCTCTGGCTTTCTGAGGTTCTCAATCACCATGACTAGAGCTCCCTTCAGCATCTGTTGTTGCTTCCCCATATCGGAATGCTCAAACAGGGGCTTAGCGGCTGGATAGTCAGTGAACAGATTGTTGTAGAAACTTCCTACAAACTCATCTGCTTTTGGCTTCACGAGTTCGAAGCTCTGCTCTAACAACTCAACGTTTAAGGACATGCCTACAGTCTCGAATTCAACAAATTTACATTACAGGGTTTGTTTCAAAGAACCTACGAGGTGCGCGTCTACTGCCTGTTAAGCAATTCTTCGAGTCCCCAAAACTAGGTTGAGAAATACTAGAAAAAATTAACAAAACAGAGATATGGAGGATATAAAGCTCAAGGAATTAAAACTGCACGTCGCCAAATCAACAGGTTCTCTGATCGTTTTACATAAGAGAAAGCTCGAAAACAAATTCCACTCTTTTCAAGGGAGAAGGATACGTAATCGTGCGGACACTTATGTGACTATCAAGGTATGGCGATCCTAAGTATTTTTTTGTTGCTTCAGATACCAAAAATATGTACTAATCCTTTTATTGCATTCAATACTTGCAAAAAGGGGATTGAGCTTTTTTTGACAGAAGAAAATAATGTTGTTTCCATCTGATGGAATATCTTTCAAGAGTCATAATTCATTCTCAAAAGGCGTTTTAGCATTTTTTTTGAGACTGTTCTACATTGATTACTGGTGTTTGCTTTGTTCCGAAAACAATTGCTACTTGCGTTTATTGATGATGAGTGATTCGTTTTTCGCATAGTGTGGGAATCACGGACGGTAAAACCCAAAAAAGTGTGATTTCTTTTACAAAAAATACTAGCGTTCGTGGTGAAGATTGTTGGATGTTGCTAGCTGGTTAACTGGCTAGCATTTTATTATCTCCTTGTTTTATGGGTTCTGTAGCGATTCAATTTATTGGCTCAATTCGGTTGGCTGTGCCTCTGCTCGCAGTGATCGGTGCTGTGTTAATCGGTGCCACATTTTATGAGGCAGAGGTCGGATCGGCGGTTGTTCAGCAAGAGATTTATAAGAGTCCGTGGTTCGGAGCTCTGATGTTTTTGCTGGCGGTGAACTTGAGTGTGTCTACATTGTTGCGCTATCCATGGCGAGGGGCACGTAAGGTTGGCTTTGCAATTGCCCACTGGGGGCTAGTCGTAATTATTGCTGGTTCAGCGGCTGTCATCCATTTAAGTGTTGAGGGAATGTTGCTGGCTCGTACCGATGGTGGCCCCGTTAGTACGCTGCGGGTAGAAGGGGATTTAGTGGAAGTTGCTGTACCTGGTAAGGAGACGCAGCAAACATCCTTATTTATTAAAGGTGATGGCACGGTTGTTCCTGATCATCTTGGAGATTTGTCTCTGCTTGGTTACACCAGCCACGCCATTAAAACGGTTCATTTCGTTGATGGTGCTGCTATTGACAATCCGGCAGTGCGTCTTGCTCTGAGTAGCCAACGTATGGGGCAAAGCCTAGAGCGTTGGTTGGCGGTGGCACCTGCTGCTTACGACCGAATGGATATTGGACCTGCTGAGTTGCAGATTGCTAAGGTTGATTCTGAGCAAGCTTTACGAAATTCGCTACAGCAGCCATCTGAAGAAAGTCTTGGTGGCGTTTGGGGTACTTTGCAGGTCTCAGAAGGTGGTCAGAGCGTAGATGTGAAAGCTGGCCTTGGCAAGGTCATGCATTTGGATGATGTAACCCTCACCGTTAAAGATTTTTGGCCTGATTTTCGTCTGGATGGCAACGGTCAGCCCGAAACGTCTACTCAGCAATTGCGCAATCCAGCTGTGCAGCTGGAGCTATCCATCGGTGATGTTGCTGAGCGATGGTTTGTTTTTGGTAATCCAGAATTTTCTCCCATTCGTACCCAGCTGGCAGGAGATGCGCCCTTGGATGTTGATGTGCGTTATACCATTTCTGCTGACGCTCAACCAGACGCATTCTTTAAGGTAATCGTTGATGCTGATGGGCATCTCTACTACGCGGCTAAATCGTCTAAAGGGTTTAAGTCAGGTCCACTTGTGGTGGGCCAGTCGATTATGCCTGGTTGGGCTGATTTTGCAATTACTCTTGAGGAGTATGTTCCCAGAGCCCGAGTTGAGCGTGATGTGGTACCTTTGCCAGAGGGTTCGGAAGGCGGAGAGCCTGCTTTGCAGATATCCACGGCAGATGGCACGCTTACTTGGGTCCCGTGGGGAGAGCCAACCACGGTAGAAGATAGTGATACAACCTGGTATGTGGCATTTAGTCCGAAACTCATGCAGCTACCTTTTGCGCTTAAACTCAATGATTTTATTGTGGAGCGCAATGAGGGTAGTGAGTCTGTGGCAATGTGGACTAGCTTAATGACCTTGATGGACCCTGCGAATGGTGATTTATCTGAGCGGCGCGTATGGATGAATCATCCCACTTGGTTTAGAGGATGGAAAATTGCCCAAGCGTCCTGGAATCCAGGAGATTTAGCCCAGTCTACCTTGCAGGTAAAGCGGGAGCCTTGGTGGGTCACGGGGCTGACTTGGTTAGGGTCGCTGATGGTCACGATTGGAGTGGCTGTTATGTTCTATGGTCGTTCGGTGGCTAAAAATCTAAAGATTGCTGCTAATCTTTTAGGCTCATCTGATGGGGAAGAGAAATCTGGAGAGGCTACCTCACCCATTCCTATTCTGAGTTTTTTCTCAAGCCGTTAGTGAGAGCAATGGTTGCTCTGACATAAGAATACGTTTTTAATCTCACAACATTATTGCTTCTCAATCCATGAAACTTCTCAAATTTGCGATTGGCTTATGTTTAGGGCTACTGCTAATCGCTATGCCCATTAGTCAGTTTCAGCCATCTGCTCTAGATAGCTTAGAGACGATGACTGTGCAGCAAGGTGGTCGTAAAAAGCCTTTAGACACCGTCGCTCAGGAAACCGTTGCCAAGATTTATGGGGCGACTACCTATCGGCATGAAGGTATCCAAGAGAGCTCCATGGAAACATTTATGTCTCTGTGGCTGAATAACCGTAACTGGAATGAAGAGCCATTTGTGTTGGTGAGCTATCGCCCTTTAAAGGAGCTAGCTGGCTTGGATGTAGAGCAAAAGCATTTCTCTTTTGCCACATTGATGAGAAATGAGCCCCTGGCTGAAGTGGTGCGTTCTGCTCATCGAAAACAGATTGATGATGAAGATTTAAGTCGCGAAGAGCGTGAGGCACTAACCATTGAGGATCGTCTGCAGCTGATGTTGAGCATGGTGGATGATAATGCGATCGCAATCGTTCCCCACCCTGACGATATTAAGGGTAAGTGGGTCGGCATTACTGAAGCACAGAGTCTCTATGAGGCTGAGGCTGTAGGGCCACTGTTGGCTAACTTTGCCATTATTAAGCAAACGATTTTGTCGGGTACTGACCATTTGCCGATGCTGGAGCCTTTGGCGCAGTCTTTGAAAACAGGTCTTGCCGAGCTTAGTCCTACCGTCTACCCAGCGAATGGGGTGATGCAGCGGGAAGTCTTTTTTAATCACTTTCATCCCTTTGCCAAGGCGTGGCAGCTGTACGCCATTGCCTTTGTCATTATGTTGGTGGCCCTATGGGTGCAGCCTTTCAATTTGTACTGGACTGCAATTGGGACGTTTGTTGCTGGGGTCATGGTCCAAAGCTGTGGCTTTTGGCTGCGGATGCAGATTGCCGGTAGGCCTCCGGTGACCAACATGTATGAGTCTGTGGTTTGGGTTGGGTTTGGTATTGCGGCTATTGCCTTGGCCTTTGAATTACTCCATCGCTCTAAGTATTACCTGTTAGCAGCGGCTCCGCTCTCGGTGGTGTGTTTAATTTTGGCTGACAGTCTACCGGCTGTTTTAGATCCCAGCATTTCTCCTCTAGTGCCGGTGCTACGGGATAATTTCTGGCTGAGTATTCATGTACCGACCATTGCGCTCAGCTATGCCAGTTTTGCCCTAGCACTTGGTTTAGGCCATGTGGCCTTGGGGAGTTATTTATTTACCCCCAACGCGACTTCTCGCATTAAGTTGCTTTCTCAGCTGAACTATCGAGTGCTGCAGGTGGGTGTCCTGTTATTAACCGGTGGCATTATCTTAGGAGGAATCTGGGCGCATTTTTCCTGGGGGCGCTTCTGGGGCTGGGATCCAAAAGAAACCTGGGCATTAATTGCATTGCTGTGTTATCTGGTGCCTCTCCATGGTCGTTTAGTGGGTTGGATTGGCAACTTTGGGATTAGTGTTGCTAGCGTGGTTGCCTTTAATGCAGTGCTAATGGCTTGGTACGGCGTGAATTTTGTTTTAGGTACGGGGCTTCACAGCTATGGCTTTGGAACCGGTGGCTCAGAGATGATGATTGCTGGTGTTGTTGGTTTAGATCTGCTATTTGTTCTGGTTACGGCCATTCGTCACCAAGGATGGTTGAGTAACGTCTTTGTTTCAGATGCTGAGCCCGCTCAGGTAGTGAGTTCTAATCCATCTGGTAATTAATGGGTTGCCCTGAGACGATGCGTTCGTCTTTTTCTCCTGTTTAGATGCCTGGTATCCGACGTTACAGCAGTTAGTGAGAGAGGAAAGTGAGTTATGAATCGTCGTGAATTTGGTAATTTAGTTGGCTTAGGCATGATTGCGACTTCTTTGCCAGTTGCGATCGCAGCTTGCAAGGCTCCAGAGACAGCATCTAGTGATGCACCCGCTGCATCTTCTGCTCCACCTGCTATCGATGAAACCCCTCGTGAAGATGGCTTTGCTGCCCTAGGTAGCGTTGCTGACTTAGATGCCAATGGTTTTTTGGCTAAAAAGAGTTTTATTGCTGGGCCTGTGATTGTCATTCGTGACCCAGCCGGTGCTGACAGCGTTATTGCCCTAAATTCTATGTGTACTCATCAAGGATGTTCCGTTGCATTCGAAGATGGTGCCTTTGCATGTCCTTGTCATGGGTCAACATTTGCTATAGATGGCAGTGTAACTAATGGTCCTGCTACGGATCCTCTCGGTTCCTATGAAGCAATTATTGACGGTGATCTAGTTTTGGTTAAAGCTGCTTAGCTTACACAGTTAACGGATTAAATGTGTAACAGGATATCTATTCAGGTGTCCTGTTTTTTATTGGTGCTTAGCAGCACTTGTATCTGAGCGGGTAGTCGCAATTGGTGTTCAGATTCGAGGCCTCCTTCATTGCACTGATCCACATGGTGTCTGGTTGTGGATTCTCTTGGTTGTAGAATCTGTTTTGGACACTGGCTCTAGTAAGATGAGACCGGACCTTGTTTGTAATGCTGTCTTGAAAACTATCGCCAGTTGGGTCAATCATTATGGCCTGAGTTCTACCCTCAAAAATCAGCGTGTTTGGCTGTTTGCAAGTCTTCTGTTTGCGATGCTCTATGGCATTTTGTTTTGGCGACTTGTATTTGAACAGCCCTACGCCATCCAGGATGATGCCCGGCAACATGTGTTTTGGATGTGGCGCTATGTTGATCCTGGTCTGTTTCCTGGTGACCTGGTTGCTGATTATTTTCAGTCAGTGGCTCCTATTGGCTATAAGGCTATCTATCGTCTAGCTGCATGGGTAGGCATCCATCCGCTGACATTTCATAAACTGTTGCCCCCCCTTATTTGCCTGTTAGGTACGGTATATACATTTTATCTAGCGCTAGCTGTTATTCCTGTTCCACTGATTGCATTTATTAATACGCTTATTCTTAATCAGGCATTGTGGATGTGGGATGAACTCCCGTCCGGCACGCCAAAGGCCTTTAGTGTGTTGCTAATATTAGCTTTGTTATTTTATGTTTCTCGGCGTAGTCTTGTTGGCTGCGCTGTTGTGATTTGTTTGCAAGGGTTGTTTTATCCACACCTTGTCTTCATCTCCGTATTGTTGTTAGCCCTGCGCATCGTCTGGTCACAGGGGAGTAAAGGACATCATTTTAGGCTGTTTATTGTTGGTGCTATCGTAGCTGTATTGGTCCTTTTGCCCTATGTTCTGGTCACGTCTCCCTATGGTCCTGTGGTGACCTTAGAACAGGCTAAAACTATGGCTGAATTTCAACCAGGGGGGCGAAATTCATACTTCCATGATGATTGGGTACGATATTGGCTGTTCTCAGGTCGTAGTGGATTACTGCCCCCCGTTGTGCCGACTACGATTTGTTTTTCCCTATTGTTTCCTTTATTGCAATGGTTGAAGTTGCCGCTACTGAAAAAAATTACTCGCCACGGTACCTTAATTGTTCAATTTGGGATTGTTTCGTTTGTTCTATTTTTGTTATCCCATGGGGTGTTATTTCGTTTGCATTTACCCAGTCGATATAGTCGTCATTCGTTAAAGGTCATTGTTGCGATCGCGTCTGCTGTGGTGCTGATAGCTCTATTGGATTGGGGATTACAGCGCTTAAACCGTGCACCGCAACAGATCTGGAAACAACTGGTGGCAATAGCTATGGTTGCTGGAGTTGCCATGATAACAGTGGGATATCCTTTGCTGCTCAATAGCTTTTTAAACGTTCTCTATATTAAGTCCGATCGTGTTGTTTTATACGAGTATATTCAACAGCAATCGAAAGATACGCTGATTGCTTCTCTTGCTAAGGAGGCTGAGAATATTCCTGCATTTACGGGACGCTCAGTATTGCTAAGTCGTGGTCATAGTTTGGCTTACCATCAAGGGTATTACCGCCAAATTCGTCAACGTATTTTGGATTTGATCAGGGCTCAATATAGTCCAGACCTATCTGTACTGCAGTCCGTCATTAATGACTATGGCATTGATTTTTGGCTTGTGGATGAGCAATCTTTTAATCCAGATGATATGCCGGGTATGTGGCTACGGCAATTTGACGCTGAATGGACAGTCGCTATTACCCAGCTGCGAGCACAACCATCGGCCTTGCAGCGTCTGCAACAAGATTGTGCTGTTGTGAGTGATCAAGGTAAAACAATGATCTCGGCTGCTTGTCTTTTAGCCGCTAAGGGGTGAACGCTTTTCTGTTGCTGCTAACTAGTGATTGTACCGGTTAGAGGAGAACTAGCGCTGGCATAGCCTTTGACTGGAATACGCCCGGCTAGGTAGGCTAAACGGCCGGCTTCGGTGGCAAGGCCCATGGCTCGACCCATCTTTATGGGATCTTGGGCTTTTGCGATCGCAGTATTAATCAACAGTGCATCGGCCCCGAGTTCCATGGACTCTGCAGCTTCGCTAGGGCTGCCAATACCCGCATCCACGACAACTGGAATATTGGCATTTTCAACAATAATCTGAATATTTGCTGCGTTGCGTATACCCTGACCGGAGCCAATCGGAGATCCGAGGGGCATGACAGTTGCACACCCCGCTTCTTCTAGATGTTTGGCTAGAATAGGATCGGCGTTGACATAGGGAAGGACGGCAAATCCTTCTTTTACGAGTTGTTCTGCTGCCTGCAAGGTGCCAATGGGATCGGGTAACAGATACTTGGCATCGGGGATGACCTCTAATTTAATAAAATTGTTGTCTTCTTGACCTAACAGTTTTGCCATCTCTCTCCCTAGACGGGCAACTCGTATGGCTTCTTCTGCGTTAGTGCAACCTGCTGTATTAGGCAACATCCAAATTTTTGTCCAATCCAGAGCCTGAGCTAACCCTTCATGGCCAGGGGCGTTGGTTTGAACACGTCGCACGGCTACAGTGACAATCTGACTACCGCTGGCAGCTAAGCTAGCTCGCATCGTATCAAAGTTGTCGAATTTACCGGTGCCTGTCATCAAACGAGATGAGAATGAACGGCCAGCAATGACCAAGGCATCATCACTTTGAACAGTGGGAGGAGCAGACAGAGTTTGCATGGAATTAGAAGAAGTTGGAGTGGCAAAGGATTGAGCTTGATTTGATCCTGTCGTTTGGGTTGAGTTTAGAGAACCCCCGTTCTGATTTTCTGCAGCAGCAACAGCATTGATAGGATTGAGATCTGTAGGTCCATTGGGTTGTTGTATTTCTGTAAACCGTTGCCAATGGAAGGAGTTGATAAGGGTATCTGGTTTGCCTTCTAGGGAATCAGCGATCAATTGTGCAGTGATGGGTGTGAGGAGGACACCGTTGCGATGGTGTCCTGTTGCTAGGGTGAGGTTGTCACAGTGGCTCGGGCCTAAGATTGGCAACTCATCAGGCGTGGTAGGACGATAGCCCCACCAACATTCTTGCAATGGAAAGTTAGCCAGTGGAGGATAAAGCTGTACTGCTGACTGTAGGAGTTGATGAACCCCCGC
Source organism: Cyanobacteria bacterium P01_D01_bin.156 (assembly GCA_039024555.1). Lineage (GTDB taxonomy): Bacteria > Cyanobacteriota > Cyanobacteriia > Phormidesmidales > Phormidesmidaceae > Leptothoe. The sequence continues at coordinate 42,581 of JBCCQQ010000028.1, read as the reverse complement.
TGCCGTGTTGTGGGGAGCAAATCCCACATCTTCACTCGTGGCACCCAACACAATGCGTCCATCTTTACGCGGCACAATATAAATATGTTCTCCAAAAAGCACTCGGTTGAGTTGGTAGGCAGAGTTGGAGGGCGTCAGCAGGCTTGCCATCTGACCCTTACGAGGCTTTACAGGGACAGGTAATAACTCACTAGACCAGGCTCCGGTTGCTAAAACGTAGTGTCCAGCTTGCTGTTGGCCGCTGGTGGTGAGTACTCCTTGAACCTGTTGATGGTGTTGTAAAAATGCATGGGCACTCACGCCCTCTTGGATCGTGACTCCTAATTCTTGGGCAGTGACACGCAATGCCTTAATCAGCGCTCGGCTATCTGCTTGTCCTTCAGATGGATACCAATATCCGCCTGTCACCTCTGGATTTAAATAGGGCTGATAGCTATGGATAGCCGCTTGACTCAGACAGTTCTGTCCGATGGTTCCCGATGAAAAAACAGGTGCCAAAATGCCACAGGGCCAGTAACCTGTGTCCTGACCTGTCAGTTCTTCAAGTTTACGGTTCCATTCTGGATATAAGGCTAAACTGCGATCGCTCAGTTCCCGCAACGGACCTGTTAGGTTTTCTGCCTGGGGTGCCAGCATCCCTGCGGCTGCGTGGCCAGCGGCCGCCTCAAAGTTGCGGCTCAGTACGGTAACAGTTGCTCCCCGCTGCCGAAGTTCGATTGCGATCGCTAGGCCAATCAGGCCACCACCAATTACCAGTACATCTGCCTGCCCCATAAACCTCTACGATTGCCGTTTTGCCAAATAATTCTCTCTGTTTAGTGTAAAGCCCGCTGTCGTCGATAGTTATCTATTTGGGAGAGGGTGTGTCCAAAAAACTGCGTCAGAATCTCAAAAACAAGTCATCTCGAGGTCAACTAATTCTCCTGGTTAGGGGCCTTACCACAGGGCTCGAATGGCTCCTGAATCAGGAGTTGGATTCTGATTGGTTTGATTAGTTTGGTTATTGTTAGCTGTGTTATTTTCTGAATCAGCAGCTGATGGGTTCGGCTCAATAACTCCTCCTTCGGTGTCGTCAGTTCCCCCAAAATTAGGAGTAACACCAATCGTTTGGCGCTGGGGTAGCGTGCCCGCTTTTTCCAAGGGGGTCATATCGTCTATATTCACATCAGCACGTTCGGCATTGGTTGGCGTCAATGCTATGAATGAATCGTCTGGCGGAGTTAAGGTTTTCTCCGTATCGGTGGGCGCTGGGGAGGGACGACTGCCATCCATCCAGGAGGTGACACGATTGGATGCACTGGCCCCATAAATAGCGAGCAATGAAATAACAGCTAAAATTCCACCTAAAACAAACTTATTCATACTCCGATCAACTCCTTGCTAACGCCTTTGACTTGGAGAATTTACCAATCTGCAAGACACGCCATATTCGAAGATCTTGTCGATGTCATGATAATGCGAATCCGCAATGCTGCAACAGCGACATTAACTCTAACAACTTTGGCTCTCAACGTTAATGCCTCACCAGATTTTTGTAACTCCCTGTCCCCAAAACTGATCGTATTTGGTCACAGTAATATTGCCCAGAACCTTGGTCTGACAAGCTAACCGTAGGGTGCGCTCAGGATTGTGGGGGGGTAAGGATCGGCGCCCTATATCTTTCCAGTTAGCAGAGGATACTTCTCCTTCAATCTGTACAGCACAGGTGCCGCAGCTCCCGATGCCACGGCAATTGATCCATTTTGCGTTGCCGTTGTATAGGGCAAAATCATGGTCTAGCAAAACCTGCCGTAGGTTAGCGCCAACCGGACATTCAACGGTTTTGCCTTGAGCAGTGACAGTGGGCATAGGTCTCGTTAGGTAAAAGTTGAACTAATTCGTAGATTTCTCTTGACATATCAAGAGCCTAGGCTGTGTGTTTCACCCATAACATTTCACCCATAACAATTTATATGACGTGACGAATAATGGAGCGTTGTTAGTTTTCGAAAGTGTGCACACTGTTATCTGCGGGGTCTGAGTATGGCGAGGCTACCTTAAGGTTTTGTGACTTTTCTCTAATGCTCAGGCCGGGAATGGTCTAATAGCGCGAAGTGCGTTTGTGGTTCAAATCCTAAACTTCTGGATTCTGTGTCTGATGTATTGCAGAGTATTTTAGTCTGCTTCACTTGGAACATTCTCTAGGGAAAGCTTGTGAAGACCTTCATCTAAGGTCTAAACTCAGTACACAGGGTCTTCACATTTGAGTTTTAGGTTTGTCATGCCGATAAACCGATGTCGTGATCGGCATCTCAGCATTTACCACAGGCAGCATTATTCCATTTGACTTTTCAGGATTTAGTTTCAACACCTACTGTGTCTCTGTTGTTATGCCTCCCCATACTCGGCTTTGGATTTACGATACTACTCTGCGCGACGGTGCCCAACGTGAGGGGCTGGCCCTATCCGTTGAGGATAAGCTCAGTATTGCGCGACGGCTAGATGATTTAGGCATTCCCTTTATCGAAGGTGGATGGCCAGGAGCCAACCCCAAGGATGGTCAGTTTTTTACACAGTTACAGCAGCAACCCCTCCAGCAAGCAGAGGTTGTGGCGTTTTGTTCGACTCGACGACCTCATAGTGTGGCTGCAGAAGATGTCACTCTAGCCGCAGCATTAGCTGCGAGGACCAATTGGATTACCCTGTTCGGGAAATCCTGGGACCTGCATGTCACCGAAGGTCTAAAGACGGATCTGCGTGAAAATCTGGCAATGATTTACGATTCTGTCACCTATCTGAAACAGCAAGGTCGACGGGTGATTTATGACGCAGAACATTGGTTTGATGGCTATCTGAATAATCCCACCTATGCTGTACAAACGCTAGAAGCGGCCATTCGTGCTGGGGCTGAATGGATTGTCCTATGTGACACCAATGGAGGAATGCTACCCCACCAAATTACGGATATTGTGCGTACGGTTAGTCAGTGGTTAGTGACTCTCAATGTTGATAATCCTCCTCAGTTAGGGATCCATACCCACAATGATGCGGCTTTAGCTGTAGCCAATGCCCTCAACGCGGTTCTGGAAGGGGCGACAATGGTACAGGGCACTATTAACGGCTATGGAGAGCGTTGTGGCAATGCGAATCTGTGCTCATTAATTCCCAATTTGCAGCTGAAGCTGGGTTATGGCTGCTTGTCTAGTCATAAGCTAGAGACGCTTACAGCTACTAGTCGCTATATCAGCGAAGTGGTGAATTTAGCTCCGGACGATCATGCCCCCTATGTGGGGCTGTCTGCGTTTGCCCATAAGGGGGGAATTCACGTGAGTGCAGTTGAGCGTAACCCTAAAACTTACGAGCATATTGAGCCCAGTCAGATTGGCAATCTACGCCGAATTGTTATTTCGGACCAATCAGGTCTCAGCAACATTATGGCTAAAGCCCGTAGCTTTGGTCTGAACTTAGAGCGTACTCATCCAACGTCGCGAGAGCTGTTAAATCGTTTGAAGCGTTTAGAGGATGAAGGGTATCAGTTCGAAGCTGCAGAAGCTAGTTTTGAATTACTGATGCGAGAAGCTCTCGACCAACGGCCTATTATGTTTGAAGTGCAAGGCTTTCAGGTGCACTGTGAGCGGATGTCTCACAGTGGCAACAGTATTGACCGCACTCCTGATTTTTCACTGGCTAGTCATTCTTTGGCAACTGTAAAAGTAGCCGTGGATGGTAAAAATCTGCTGCATTCTGCTGAAGGTAATGGCCCTGTGGAAGCATTGGACCATGCCCTACGCAAGGCTCTAGAGCAGTTTTATCCTGAGTTAGAGCGTTTTTATCTGACAGACTACAAAGTTCGAATTCTCGATAGCGCTGCCGGTACTCGCGCAAAAACTCGTGTTCTGGTGGAATTTAGCGATGGAGAACGTCGTTGGACAACGGTGGGGCTATCTTCCAACATTCTAGAGGCGTCCTACCAGGCAGTGGTCGAAGGTCTAGAATATGGCTTACTTAAGTTGCGAACGCAAGCAAAAGCTAAGCTGGTAGCGTGTCAGTCTTAATCTGTTCCTCTCTATCATCGGCGTCACTATGCACAACTGGACTTGGCAAACCTGGCGGGGGAAGTCTTACTTAACCTGCGATCTCGTCACTCAACCCCATGGGTTTTTCACGTCCGCTTTTGCTCCTCAGCGACCGGAGACATTGACGGGGGCTCTCAGCTCATCGGCTGATGTCCTGAGAACGAAACAGGTCCATGGCAATGTGGTGCTGGGGTCAACGGATATTCAAGCTGGTACTAGGATGCTGGTGGTTAGCGGTAACCGTCTCCCGGCTGCAGAAGAATCGATCCAGCGCCCCCATGCCGATGGTTGTTTTAGTGATAGAGCAGGGCAGGCTGCATGGGTCTGTACAGCAGACTGCACTCCTGCCCTGATTGCTGACCAAACAACAGGACAGGTGGCCGCGGTCCATGCGGGCTGGCGTGGCACTGCTCGAAAAATTGTGCCAGTGGCTATCGGTAAACTGCAAGCTCAGGGGTCTCTACTGTCAAATTTAAGGGTATTGTTGGGACCGGCTATTGCTGGTGAGGTGTATCAAGTGGGTGAAGATGTAGCGGCTGAAATTGGGAAAAGTGTACTGGAGCAAGCCGAGACACTATCTGCTGAGGCTGTTGTGTCTCAGTTACTATCTCTGGATAATTCTCCTTTGCTGCCAGATACAGAGCCGGGGCGTGTGCGATTGGATGTGCGTCGAATTAATCAGATGCAATTGGTGCAATTGGGTCTCTCGTCTGAGCAAATCTCTATTGCACCCCATTGCACCTACCAAGAACCTAACCACTTTTTCTCCTATCGCCGCACTAAATTAAAGCAGGTGCAATGGTCTGGGATTGTTAGTACTTAAGCGATAACGTGACGGATATGCTCGGCGGCGGCAATACCAGATGTGTAGGCATTTTCTAAGCTGGTTTGACGAGAACCGCACCAATCTCCACAACCTACTAGGCTGTCCCATGATGTTTTCAGCAATGCATTGGGGTAAGGGTGGCTAACAGTGCTGTAACGCCAGCGTTGTAGACGATGTGTGGCTGGCTGGCCGAGTCCAGGAAGAATCTTAGTGGTAGCTTCTAACAGCTGAGCTGTCGTAGTGTTCTGTAGCTGGTCTAGAGCAGCCTGGTCTTCTGGGATAGCGTCTAATTGTTTCAGGTAGTCAGATGCAAACTCAGCCTGACTTTGAATGACTAATACATAGGTTTCAGGAGAAATCTTAGGCTTGCTACTTTCTAGGGAAACCCAAGCGATCGCAGGTTTTTTTGTGGTGATGTGCCATCCTCTAGCATGATCTAGCTTGGGCAAATTGGGCAGATCACGGTAAGTAGCCATGAGGCTTAAACAAGCAGCATAGCTCACCGCGCTGAGGGCAGCAGATAGGTTTCTATCCAGAAACGGTGACAGCAGTGGATGAGCCTGAGGTGCAGGAATTGCCAAGACTACAGCATCGGTATCGACGTGATGCGTCTGATTGTCAGGGGTATGAGTGGTAAGCCGCCAGCCACTGTTGGTCTTGATTAGAGCAGTGACTTGTTGCTGCCGTTGAATGTTGGCACCTTGAGCTAGATGCTTTGCGATCGCATTAATCCCAGACGCCGAACAATAAACTTCCCCAGGTTGAGGTTCGAGCTGCCCCTGCCATAGGAAGCTTTGGGCCGACCAGGGCACTAAAAGCCTCTCTTGTTTTAAGTCATTGGTCAACTCGTGTAGTTGAGGGGCCTCGGTGGGCCATTGGCGTAAACCATGGTCTGCCCATGCCCCATCTCCCAAACGGCGAGTGGCCATACGGCCCCCAACACCTCGTGACTTTTCTAGCCAAATTACTTCATGTCCAGCTGTCCGCAACCGTTGACCACAGGTCAGTCCCGCAATGCCAGCCCCAACAACAGCAATCGTTGCCATGGACTAAGTGCTGGTTCCAGAAGAGGTAATCAATGCCAGCTCTAGTTTGTCCTCAGCCATCTTTTCCAATACTGCTCGCACATTGGGGCCAAAGAACGTTTCAATTTTGGTGTGCTTTTCTTGCCAGTCGGCTAATGGTATGTAGGGAGATTCAAACTCTAGTATGAGCGCATAGGCGCCGTCCCGTAACTCTTCGCGCAGCCCACTGAGTACAGGTCGCACTCTGTCATTGGGGGCAAGTCCCAGACGCTCTAGGGCAATATCCAGATGCGCCTCTTGACCATACCGGTAGCGTGTCACATCCTTGCGTACCTGGTTTTGAGTTTGGGTGGCGGTTTGCTCACGGAGCTCAATAATGCTATCGCTGGGCTCTTTGGTGTAAGGCACGGGTTCTAGCTCAGCAGCGCGTAGGGCCGCTCCCCCTAGCAAGATGGGAATACCGTAGAAAAAACCTGCCAGGTTGAGGGTCGCCATATCGCGAAAATAGGCTACAAAACCGACCAGAGTGAGAATAGAACCAACGGACAGTAAAACACCACCAAGGGGAATTTTGCGCAGCATGAACAAGGAATGTCTAAAAACGTCAGTGGTGTGTGGAAGTAGCGGCTAACTTGATATGAGGACTACAGTGAGCCCAAGCCGCTGCCCTACCTAATCCATAGTAAAGGGGATTGGACTTAACTCTGACTATTCAACATAGCCTTGAGCACCCAAAGTTGCTTATTCTGGATGGTGTAGACGGTGAAAGAGCACAGTGCCATGACCTTAGAAGCCCTCAAAACGCAGATTGAACAAATTCGGGCCAAGCGTGAATCTCTAGTCCAACTCCTGGAGCAGCCAAACCTAGGCACATTGCGTATTGACGTAAACCAGGCGCTTGAAGAAATGGATGATTTACTAGATGAGTTTGAGCGCGTATTTCAAGAAAAATCTCAGGCTCAAGGCTGATATAGCCTGAGCAATACTAGCGAGTTGCTATTTGAGTCCACCCCAATAGTCAGCTGCTGCCGAGTCACATACCCTCGACCGTGTTGGCAGGTATGGTGGCTACGGCAGGGTTAACGGAGCGCTCAATCCCACTTTTAGCAGCGGCATTTTCTAGGCTGATGCATACCGTCAAACACGTAATGGTTGTGCCTGCTGCCAGCCAAAACGCTTTCAAAAAAATTGTCAAAAACAATCTTCAAAATGGCTACCTATTCCGTTGAAATTAATCATCAAGGGTCCACCCAAACCATCACAGTGGATGAAACCACGACTATCTTGGATGCGGCTCAAGACGCTGGGTTAGATTTGCCTACATCTTGCAGTGCAGGGGTGTGTACCACCTGTGCAGCTTTGATCACAGAAGGAACCGTTTCCCAAGAAGATGGTATGGGTGTGAGCCAAGAGCTGCAGGATAAGGGATATGCTCTCCTATGCGTTGCGTACCCCACCTCAGATATCAAGCTAGAAACTGAAAAAGAAGACGAAGTTTATCAGGCTCAGTTTGGGCAGTTTCAGGGGTAGCTGTACGGATAACTGTGAGCTCTGCTCAGGTCCTAATACTAGCCAGGACGCTATCTCCACGACGTTTATTGTTCGGAACTCGGAATATGTTCCCTTTCGGACCTCCGAATTTATTCCTAGCGGAGATGGCTGATCTCAAGTTGATACCCCCTATGCTCAGCCTTCATGAGTGGTAAATTTGAAAAATTACTATGTCATTAGAGCCTAGCCAGTCGATTACGACTCGGTTTGTTCAAATCCAAATTGAGTTTGATCAGGCTACAGGTCCGGCATTGCGAGACCTGATTGAGGCCCAGCTGCAAACACATGGCCAGCCTCTACGCTGGGCCATTACTTCCGTGGAGGGTGCTATGGCCCATGTGGAGGCTGTGGTGACTCTTTTTGACAACAAGCAGTCATGAATGTAGGTTCCCGTGGTACTTGCCACACCACAATGATGATTGTCCCGACTGGGGTGGGGGCTGCCATTGGTGGCTATGCCGGAGATGCGTTGCCGGTTGCTCGTGCGATCGCAGCCGTAACCGATCGGCTCATTACCCATCCGAATGTGTTGAATGGGGCACAGCTGTACTGGCCCTTAGCCAACGCTTACTATGTTGAAGGCTACGGTCTAGATCAGTTTGCTGCAGGGCGCTGGCATCTACAGCCCGTGGCTCAAAATGCTATTGGCCTAGTTCTAGATCAGGCGATAGAAGATGACCTCCGCTGGCGACATTTGCAAGCGGTGGATGCAGTACGGGCTACTTTGGGATTAGATATCAAGGGCTATGTCACCACAGATGCCCCGTTAGGGGTGCAGTTAAATCAGGCCCAAGCAGCCACCTGGGGGACTCTAACTCGGCCTGACAGTCTGTTGCGAGCTGTGGCTAAGCTTATAGATTCGGGCTGTACAGCCATTGCTGTAGTGGCCCGGTTCCCCGATGATGAGGACAGTGATATCTTACAGGCCTACCGTCAAGGGTCGGGAGTCGATCCCCTGGCGGGGGCTGAAGCCGTAATTAGCCACTTGGTGGTACGTGAATTTCAGCTACCCTGTGCCCATGCTCCGGCCCTCCAGCCTTTACCCCTTGACCCAAAAATTTCGCCCCGCTCGGCTGCGGAGGAAATTGGCTATACCTTTTTGCCGTGTGTATTAGCTGGGCTGAGTCGGGCTCCCCAGTTTAAGCTGCAGGCCGATAGTGATAGTATGCGGTCTGATCATGTAAATGCATTAGTGGTGCCGGCCAGTGCCCTGGGGGGTAGTGCTGTCCTGAGTCTCAGCGGAACAGCCACTCAAATTATTGCTGTGGGGAATAACACGACAGCTTTGGCGGTGGGCGCTCAGTCCCTGGGGCTAAATGTGGTCGAAGTTTCATCCTATTTGGAGGTAGTGGGTGCGATCTCAGCACAGCGAGCTGGCATTGCCTTATCAGCTTTGACCCCCCGCATAGAGAAGGTACAGCCACTGTAAATGAGTTAGCTCAATGGACCGTTATGGTTAGAACTCCTACAGATGATCTGTGTTGGATGCCGATGATCTCAATCCTGTACATCAGGGAACTTTCTGTAAGGATAAAAGCTTTTGGATATTTCCCCTTGTTCGATCTTTCCGTTGGATGAGGAATCCTAAGATAAGTGAGAAATTGTCCCAGTCTACCAGCGGTTTTGTCTATGCTAGAAGACTCTCCATAATTATCATTGGCAATAGTTTTATGTCTCTGCGTACTTCACTCCAGCTATCTAACCTATCGGAGTGTCACATCCAACAAGATCAAATTCTGGATTTAAATGGTCCCGACCAAGCATGGCAGGTGAACTCAGGCACATTAGCGTTATGTCGCACTGTGGATGGTATCCGGAGCTGCTTTTTTACTGCCCATGCTGGGGAAGTCATTTTCGGTGGAGCAGCTCAAGATAGTAGTCTGTTTGCGATCGCAATTGAACCTGCTGTAATTAAGGCTATACCGTAACGGCCTGCAGGACGCCAGCCAGCTCTTCATCCGTTTTCCAGCTCTGGCCATCCAAGGCCATTTGTTCAATTAAGCTCGCTAATCGCAGTGCTTTGAGTGCCTGTTCGCCGCCAACAGAAGGTTTACCCCCGCCGCGTGCACAGTTAACAAAATGCTCTAGTTCGGCATGAAGTGGCTCAATGTTGCTAGTGTAGACCTTTTCAATCAAGCCATCTTGTCGATACAGTACTTGACCATAATCAGCCATCGTGTTTGCTGTGGTCTGGCGATGAATCAGAATTTCATTATTTAGGAAATCTGCTTCAGTAAGCGAGTCTTGGCAATGAGCAGCAATGCTACGGATTTTTCGATGGGTGACCTTGCTAGCGGTGAGTGTCGCTACAATTCCATTGGCAAAACCTAATGTGGCTGTTACATAGTCTAGATAGCGCGAATCCCCAGCTCGACTACCGCTGGCTGTTAACTTGACTACCGGAGCACCAGCCAACTCAAGTAATAAGTCAATGTCATGGATCATCAGATCCAAAACCACCGAAACATCGTTCGCCCGCTTAGAGTAAGGGCTCATGCGGCGTGCGTCTAATGCCAGCAGTTTTTCGGTCTTGAGGACCTTGTGTAGTTCTTGGAATGCGGGATTAAACCGTTCAATGTGGCCCACCTGAAGAATGCAATTGGCTTCAGCTGCAGCATTGACCAGGGATTCTGCTTCAGGAATGCTAGCGGCAATGGGTTTTTCCATCAGCATATGTACGCCAGCCTCTAGGCAAGCCATACCAACCTTGTGATGAAAGCGTGTAGGAACCGCTATACAAACCGCATCCACATGTTTTAGCAGCTCGTCGTAATCTTCAAAAAAACGAACCCCGTATTTACCCGCTGTAGCTAATCCGCGTTCGACATTGACATCTGAAATGCCCACCAGCTGTACATCTTTAATGCGAGTCAGAACACGGGCATGGTGCTGCCCCATATTGCCAACTCCAATCACGCCGATGCGTATGGCTGCATCCTCATGATGATCATTTGCTGCTTGAAAATCTCGTTGTTGCACGCCAGGGTTCCTCACACCAGAGAGCCAATACTCTCAATATGACTTTACATTGCTCAAAGTCCACCAGATATTACCACAGCACTTCTGAATTCTTCGGTTAGCGATGGTCAATGGTGGCACGAACACATTGAGCTAACAGTGTTGCTGTTAGCCCGATGCACTTATTGTGACGCCCTAAGGTGCAAAACAGCCGGGGGTGTGTCAATTTCCTAGTTGTCTGCGAGGCGGACGTTGCCGCAGTGGTGTCTGGTGCCGGTCAATTTGTATTTCTTCCAACTTAGGGCCTTTGACAGTTTTGACGATAAATCGTAGCTCATCTCCATAGGTCAGCTGTTCTCCAGCTCCAGGAATTTTTTGCAGTTCATGGATGATGAATCCAGCTAACGTTTGGTAATCATCAGTAGTCGGCAGATTTAAGTCAAACTGCTTGTTGACTTCATCAATTTCCATCTGGGCAGAAACGACGGCAGAATAATCATCCAGATATGCAATCTCCCCTGAGGTTAATCCCTCACCCTCGCCAATGAGTTCGGCAGTGACATCAGACCAAGTGACTAAACCTGCGGTTCCTCCATAGTTATCGACCACAATCATCATGGAATGATTAAGGCTCTGCATGCGGTTGAGCAAATCGCTCAGCGGTAAGTCCGTAGGGACAACTCGTGCGGCGATCATCCAAGGGGTGACGTTGGTTTGGGGGGTAAGGTGCCCTTTGGCTAAAGGAAGGGCCATGGTTTTGAAGTCTAGTATGCCGCTGATATTATCCAGAGAATCGCTAATCAGTGGAAACCGTGATAAGCCTGTTTCCACCACCATGTCTAAGGCCTCTTGCCAAGTGGCGGTATCGTCAAGGGCAACGATTTGGGTCCGAGGCACCATGATATCTTCGACGGTAAAGTCACGAGTCTCAAAAACATTATTGAGAATTTCCCGCTCTTCTTGATCGAGATCCAGGACTGCTGCGGGAGTACTAATAATCATTTGCAGTTCATCAGACGTGAGTTGGGTGTCTGCCTGTTGCTGCTCTTGTAGCCCCACCAGTTTTAAGAACCCCTGAGTAGAACAATTGAGAAACCAAACCACAGGAGAAAAGACCCTAGCAACGGTGAGGCTAACGGGTCCTAACATCCGCGATGTTTTCTCTGAGTAGCTTAAAGCCAGAGATTTTGGGACGAGTTCCCCCAATATAATCTGGAGATAGGCTAGAAAACAGAAGGCGATGATGAGTGCAACCCCATGGGATAAAACCGTTACAGGAATAGCAAGTTTTCGTAGCCAGTAACCTATCAGGATCGCTAGGGTGTCTTCACCAATCCAACCTAGGGCTAAGCTCGCCAAGGTAATGCCGATTTGGGTGGTGGGCAGCAAACGGTCAATGCTCCGTTGTAAACTCTGAACGGTTTGTGCTTGAATATCACCGACTGCAGCGAGCTGATTGATCCGAGAGCGCCGAACCGAGACAATGGAGAACTCAGTTGCTACAAAAAAGGCATTGAGCATGATCAGTGCAGCGACAACGAGCAAACGTAGCATAATGCCCGCAGTGCTAATAGGTAAGCTACTGCCGCTTTCTAAGGCTTCCACAACCGTTGTTGCAATCACCAAGGTGTAAGAATCTGTGTTTCCTGCATTTTCAACTATTCTGCAGTGTCCAAACCACCTTCGATACGGGCCTTAACGTTTTTGAGAATATCTTCTTCTTTAAGCAATACAAAGGTGCTAGTCTGCGTACTGCCTCTGCTGCCTGTTGAGGCAGAGGCCGGTCGAGTTTCTGGCTGTCGAATACCTATAAGTGCTTGACGCCCCAGTGAATATCCCCAAGAAGCACTGACAATGCCTGAACCAAACATGGCGGTCAGTAAGATCAAGGTGAAGGCAATAGCAGGGTTGATTCTCATGGAAGGTAAGAGATGGGCTGGAGGGCGACTGTCAGATTGCTAATCAGGTTAAATATATCAAAAACTATAACTCATCTGTTTTTCGCAGTTGGCTATGATATAACAGGCCTAAGAGGTTAAGTTAAACGAGTTAAACTGACCAGGGTTGGCCGAGCGGATTAGGCAGCGAACTCATAATTCGCCCTAGGCAGGTTCGATTCCTGCACCCTGGATTAATCGGTCCCCCGATGTTTGGTAGCACCGGGGGACTTGTGATTACCGGCGAGGTAGGGGCGCAAAGTTCAGCTCGGTCCCCACAACTCCACCGCTCTGACTACCCGGCAGCATCTGTAAGGACGTATTGTAAGGGCTAGCCAAATCGGGCACTCGGAGAGTGGCCGTGTTTTGTGTTTGTAGGAACATTAGCTCGTTATAGGCTTCTAAAATTCCTTTGCTATCGCGATCTAGCTCTAGTTCAGGAAATGCAGAATTGCCTGGGAAGCCTAGTCCAAAGTAGTGAGCTAAATGACGAAATGCACTTCGATCTGTATCGTAGTTGCCGCTGTTGCGCGTGCTGATGTCATCTAGTGTTTCTAATACAGTGGGCTCATCAAAAAATGTTTGAGCTTGAGCACGCGTGCCTACCGTTGATAAAGCTGCGATCGCAACTGCTGTACCTACGACTAACCCCTTCAGTTTCATGGTGGTTTTTACCTCACAATTTGGGGTGTATAGTACCCCAGTCCAAAAAAATCGATAAACTATCTAAGCAATATCTGGCCCTAAAGACAATATTTACGAAGATCGTCAGCAAGTTTGTTCAGCCTAATCGTCTTTTAGGTAAGTCAGGACATGACTGTCCGTTTGCACCCAAGCAATAGTGGTGAACTTGATCAGTGAATGACGAATACATCGTCAATTACTGCAGATGTGGACCTAAATATTAGCCACTTTGCTAATATTTGCAATGCATCTTGGCTACATTGACTGAAAGTTCAGCTAATGATTGCCCTAAATCACGTCCAAGTTAAAACCTATCGTTTCCTTTACGGTACAACTCCAATTCTGGACGTAGACAAGGTTTAATTTGCCCACCAATTATTTAATGTCAACATCTATGGTTTCCGTGCCCATCGACTCTGTCTCCTTCACCACGATTAAGCAACAACTCCTGGATTTGATTTGTACCGATGCCTACAAAGAAGGCGATTTTGTTTTATCCTCTGGACAGAAAAGTACCTATTACATCAACGGCAAATTAGTGACTCTTCATCCTCAAGGTGGCCAGATGGTAGGTCGAGTCATGTTGGACTATTTAGACAATGATGTTACTGGAGTGGGGGGGCTGACATTAGGCGCTGATCCAATTGTGACAGCTGTGAGTGTGGTTGCTGCTTACGAAGGGCGTTCCATTACGCCGCTGATTATTCGAAAAGAAGCCAAGGGCCATGGAACCCAAGCCTACATTGAAGGTCCTGTGTTGCCAGAGCAGAGCAAAGTGGTGGTTTTAGAAGATGTGGTAACCACTGGTCAATCAGCGATGAAAGCGATTACACGGTTACAAGCGGCAGGTTATCAGGTGACCCAGGTGCTGTCTCTAGTGGATCGCCAGCAGGGCGGTGCAGAGTACTACGCTCAGGAGAACATCGATTTTACGGCGGTTTATACCATCAGTGATATTAAAGCTCGTTGGCAAGAACTCAGCGCGTAGATGTTGGATAGATTTCCTGCCCGTATTGTGTGACAACCTGTAGCAAAATCACCCGTGTGGGTACTGTCTTCTCCTTAAGAGGCTGCCTATAGTTGGAATCAATGACGTTGTTATGAGCGGGGCTCAAGTGTAGAGCTTGTTCTTAGCTCAACAACATTGATTCCGTATGGAGATTTCTATGTCTGATCGTCGTCAAGAGTCCTATGCTGTTCGTTTGGAAGCAGCTGAACTCGCCAGAAGCCGCCAGCATCCAGAGCATAAAGCTAACGGAGATGAGCAGCGCTATGCTGATTCCAAATATTTTATGTCCTTTACTAAAGGGCTACCCCATAACGAAGAGACAGGTCTAATTCAAGATCCTCAGGACTTTGTCGAGTTTCGCCGTGCCATTGACGATGGGTTTATTGATCCATTTAACGATCGCGTTCGCCATGGTGCCAAGTTTGAGGTTCAAGGTGATCAAGTTGTTCCCTTAGCATGTCCTGCTGATAACTTTCGTCAGTGGGAAGCTCCTACAGCAGGCGTTGTTTACGGGCTACAAGGGCCTGATGCTCAGGCCGTGACCATGCCTCCTGCACCGCCTTTGTTAGATGAAATAGGTAATGCTAATCCAGAACTTGTTTTGGAAATGGCTGAAGTCTATGAGTTAGCGATTTTACGGGATCAACCCTTAAATGCGTTTGAAAACGGTCGCTCTACTCCAGCAATTGACGGTGCGATTGCCCGCCTCAACCAGCTTAGCTATGTCGGCAATCAGACCGGACGCCCCCGTAAGGTGAATTCTGACTCTGAATTCGATGCTCAAACCCTCTTTCGTGGTTCATCCCCCGGTGTGGATGTAGGCCCTTACCTGTCTCAATTTCTGATGATTGGCAACACTGATGTGAATGGTGGTGGCCATGTTGCCGATGGCAAGATTACCTATGGTGTTCTGGAAATTGATCAGCGAGTGCCGATCGCTAAGCCATGTGTTGACTACATGACGGACATGAAGTCCTATGTAGATGCGCAGCGCGGTTTACGCCCTGATCGAGAGGCGTATGTTCCTGAAACCGACAATGACGATAAGGCACGAGCTGCCCGTCGATTTATCTCCACGCCTAGAGATTTAGCTACTTACGTTCACTATGATGCGCTGTATGAAGCGTATCTCAATGCATGCATTGTCCTGCTAGGAATGGGAACTCCCTTTGATCCTGCTTTTGATCATCTATCTGGTGTAGGCGTAGCGGCAGGAAGTGGTCAAACTAGACGCAATGCAGGTGGTTTTGCTTTATACGGTGGCCCCCATATTCTCAATCTAGTAACTGAAGTAGCCACACGGGCACTCAAAGCTGTTCGTTTCCAAAAGTTCAATAACCATATTCGGTTGCGTCCAGAAGCATTAGCGGCACGGATTGAACTGGTACGTCGATTTGAGACCCTAAGTGATAAAGATAAAGAGGGTGTTTCTCCAAAACTATTCCATGCCATTAGTAAGTTTTCTGAAGCCCTAAAGGCGAATGGAACACTCCACGAGATTGGACAACTGACTCAAAAGAGTGGCCCTAAGGAAAGCACATATTTATTACCTATGGCATTTCCTGAAGGATCTCCCATGCACCCTGCCTACGGTGCAGGACATGCCACGGTGGCTGGGGCCTGCGTCACTATCTTAAAGGCGTTTTTTGATACCAATGCTGTCTTAGCCAAGACTGGTAATCAGGTTGCGTTCAAACGGTTAGCCCATGGTGATCAAGCGGTTATCTTCCGTGCTCCTGAAGTCACCGATAGTTATAGCAATAACACCACCAAGCTAATTGAGTGCGAATCCGACAAATTTCTTACTCTAGAAGGTGAGCTAAACAAGCTTGCGGCTAATATCTCCATTGGTCGTGATATGGCTGGTGTGCACTACTTTAGCGACTATTACGATAGTCTTCGCATGGGTGAAGAAATTGCTATCGGTATCCTAGAAGAGCAGGCACTTACCTACTCTACCGATCTGTTTGTTCTTTCGGTTCCCACCTTTGATGGTGATGTTGTGAGGATTGGTAATCGATGAGCCGTTTACCCCGTCGTCCGACAAGGGTAAAGCCGCCCCTGCGGGGGCGGGCGGCGACCAAACAATATCGTGGTAACTTTGCACCGGTTGCTTCCATACGTCGTCCACTGAATTCCCATGGTTCCGGACGCTATTGGCAGAATCAATCGCTAGCCACGAAATCGCCTGTCCCTCATAGGCCTCTACCCCCTGAATCTGCGCCAATTGAAAAAGATTTAAAGGAGCCCCAATATCCAACGGACGTTGATCGCTCCCCTAATCGTTTTCGGATATGGTTTGCAGTCTTGTTTATTGTCGTTAGTGGTTTGTTGCTGCTAAGTCGACTCCTATAGGTGCATATCTACCCAAAGAAACAGGTCAGAGGCATAACCTCTGACCTGTTTTGTGTTGAGTTAGCTAGCTCATGCTCTTAAACTAGCAATGTTGTTCTTAAACCTTCGCAGTTGCCTCTTGAGCTAAAAACTTCTCTAGCTCTGTGAGTTTGTCGGCATCGACTTTAGTTTGCATAGGACAGAACTTAGGGCCACACATAGAGCAAAACTCTGCTGTTTTGTAAATGTCAGCAGGTAGAGTTTCATCGTGATACTCACGGGCACGCTCTGGATCTAGAGACAGATCAAACTGCTTATTCCAATCAAAGTTGTAGCGAGCATGGGATAACTCATCATCGCGATCGCGAGCCCCTGGACGATGACGAGCAATGTCGGCTGCATGGGCTGCAATCTTATAAGCAATCAAACCATTGCGTACATCTTCTGCATTGGGCAATCCTAAGTGTTCCTTGGGGGTAACGTAGCAAAGCATGGCAGTGCCATACCAGCCTGCCATGGCAGCCCCAATGGCAGAGGTGATGTGATCGTAACCGGGTGCAACGTCGGTGACCAAGGGGCCAAGCACATAGAAGGGTGCTTCTGAACACTCCTCCATTTGCTTGCGTACATTGAACTCAATCTGATCCATGGGCACATGGCCAGGACCCTCTACCATTACCTGGACATCGTGTTTCCAGGCACGCCGGGTCAGTTCGCCTAAAGTTTTTAGTTCAGAAAGTTGCGCTTTGTCAGATGCATCGTGCAGACAGCCGGGACGTAGGGAATCTCCAAGGCTGAAGGAGACATCATACTTTTTGAAAATCTCAATGATGTCATCAAATCGGCTGTATAGAGGATTTTGTTTGTGATGATGTAGCATCCATTGGGCAATGATGCCACCGCCACGGGAGACAATGCCAGTGATACGACTTTTGACCAGGGGCAGGTACTCAATCAACAGTCCTGCATGGATGGTCATGTAGTCCACACCCTGCTGGGCATGCTTTTCGATAATGTGTAGAAAATCATCCTCAGAGAGATTCTCAATGCTGCCGTGAACGCTTTCTAGTGCCTGATAAATCGGCACTGTGCCAATTGGTACGGGTGAATCGTTGATGATAGCGGTACGGATCTTATCCAAATTGCCACCACCTGTAGAAAGATCCATCACTGTATCAGCACCATATTTGACAGCGAGATGCAGCTTTTCCAGTTCTTCTGATATATCAGATGAGTTGGGGGAGGCACCAATATTGGCATTGACTTTACACTTGCTAGCAATACCAATGGCCATGGGCTCAAGGTTTGGATGATTGATATTTGCTGGAATGATCATCCGACCCCGGGCCACTTCTCCTTTAATTAAGTCTGCAGGTAGATTTTCTCTTTTAGCTACGTAGGCCATTTCCTCCGTAATAATTCCCTGGCGTGCATAGTGCATTTGAGTGACATTGGTCTGTCCGCGACGGGGAGTGATCCAGTCAGTTCTCATACTCATACTCAAAGTCAGTGGGGTAACAAGAGATGACGATTTGCCTATCGAAGTGTCTGGCTTAGGAACTCAGAAGCCTGTTGCATTGAACCTGATGGGTTACTCATCAGGTTTTGTTGTATATCGCTTTTCTTGCCGCTGCTGATTTAGGGGATGAAACGATCTGTAGAACTTACTATTTACCTGGATTTGGCAGATGAAATCATCCCGAGGATCAGCAACGCCCTTTTCTTTCTAAAGCTGCCAGTCTTGAGGCTAGGGCTTAAGACGATATCTCAGGCTAGTAACTTTTGGCACGTAGCTGGTCATAGTTAAAAATTTGACCACTACCATTTTGTTTTGCTAGGGCTGTCCAAATTAATGTCACAACTGTTGATGTTATGAGAGAAGCTGCAAAGCTGTGAAGTAAATCAGCACTGCCAGGTATACCCGCAAATAAAGGTGAAAAATCTGGTTTTGGGAAAAATAACAAGCCAGCAGTCATTCCGACTAGTGAGCTTATCAATGCGTTTATGCCTGTCAGGTGGCGGTTGTAGAGACTATACAAAACTGGAAACAAAACGGCTGCACAGATTAAGTCGGCTACAAAAAATAGGTAAAGAACGCTGTAGCCTTGAGCGGCAATTGCGATCGCAGGAATTCCTGCGAATACCGTCAAAACCCGTGAAATTTTCAACACATTTTGAGATGAAGGATTGGGTAAAAGTCTCATCAAGTCTAGGGTAAACACGCTAGCAAGGCCGTTCAGCATAGTATCTAGGCTGCTCATCACTAATGCTAGGGCAAGCACAATGACCGTGATCATCACCCAACCAGGCATGCCTAATTGACTCAACAAGCCAAACAAAGCTGTTTCCCCAAGAATGTCAGGCTGTACTTCAGCGAGGGGAACAGCCAGCAGTCCTAATAAACCAGCCAGAAAGATTAACGGCAAAATGATCACGGCTGAACCCAAAAATGCGCGACGTACGGTTTGGCTATCGCGACAGGCATACACTCGTTGCCAGTTACCTTGATTAAACACTTCTGCCGCTACGATGGCAATAAACAAGGTTGCTCCAAACCGAATACCATCGATATTTCCTAGAGAGAATAACTCAGGCTGCTGAGCGACCACTGCACTAAACGCATCGGTGCCACCCAAAGCCGTGATCACGATTCCAGCGCTCAATAACAATAAAGGAACAATCACCACAAACTGGACCACATCGGTCAAGATTGTTGCCCCTAAACCACCTACTGCAGTGTAAATAAAGACGGCGGTAATCACCACGAGGGCCGTAACCCCAAGGGGAACATCGGCTACCAACTGCAAAGCTTTGGCAATGGCTGTCAGCTCTGCCGTCAGATAAATAAACATGTAAAAAACAATGACCGCTTCTACTAACCAGTACATAGGTCCACCAAAGCGATGTTTGACATATTCATTGAGTGAATGTCCCTGGGGCATAAGATGTCGCAATCTCGGGCCGATCACAAAAAACAAGGCAACGGCCCCAGCCGAACCGAGACAATACCCTAGAATGGCTGTCACACCGCCAAAAATAGACCCGGCCTCTTGTGGGCTAAATAAAATCCAAGCACCTAAAGCTGAAGCGGTAACAGTCGCGAAGGCTGACCAGCCACTCACCTGGTTGCGATGGACCATGTAACCTTCTAAGTCGATGTGGCGGCGTCCAGCATATAAAACGCCAAACAAAGTAAATGCGGCAGCAGTTACCAGGGTGACTAGTAATGCAATAGCTCCTATGGACACGGTCATTCCTCATATCGTCAGGTGAAGCTAGGAGCAGAGCTTACCTGCCTAAAAAACGGCTGCTTCCCTACGCTGGCATTACCCAGACTCAGGTTCCGAGGGTATGATCTCAGCCTGTTTCTACAGGCACCCCTAGCTGTGTAGTTGATACTATCACAGCGGAGAACGATTACTTTTTTGCCGGTACTGATTTAGCGGATGTACTGAGCTGGCTGTGATTCAATATATCGGCATTGCTTCCGATGAAACGTCTGGAGACTCAGCCATAATCAGACGTTTCAGCTCAGGTGTGCGAAGTCGAAGGACGCGCCGAAACAATGCTAATGGACTTACTGCTCTGGTGTGGTGGCTGATGCTGCCTTCTCTAAGGATTGTGGTAAGTTCTCCAGGATCAAAGTGTTCAGAGCTTGGCTGACTAAACTGTTGCCTGTGGGACTCAGATGAATATGGTCGCGGTAGAGTGTTTCTGATGAGACATGGGTTTGAAACGTTGCTAGAAAGTCTAGATATGGAATTTGTTGTTTTTTGACAAATTGATCCACACGCTGGCGTGCAACAATTTCATAATCCCTGGGGGTATCTAAAACCTCACGTTTTAGCGGTGTCATGGCTAATAGCAGTTGACCACTATGAGCTGCTACTAGATCTTTAATCTCTTGGATTGCACTCAAGTTTTTGCCAATGCGATCGCCTTTTTCATTTTGAATCTCTTTGAGTCCTGGAATAGGTGCTTGTTGTCTAAATCGATTGAGTATTTCGAGGGTGGCGAGTGCTGGCTTTTTGTCTGGATAGCTGCGATCTTTGCCCACCTGTAGTGAAGTGGGCTGAGTGCCGAATAAATCGTCCGTATTAATCACAAGCAAGACAATTTGAGATTCAAAGGTGCCGAACTTTTTCAAATAGGCCAGCTCGTTACGAGGCCCCCAAGAATTTGCAGACGCATTGAGCACTTCTATCGGTTGTTGTTGTTTGTGGATAAGCTGTTGCTGCAATAGAGCCGATAATGTTGCAGTCTGATCAGTCCACCAGTTGCCATTGATGATGGAGTCACCAATGACAAACACTCGTAGTTTCTCTACAGGTCGAGATGTTTGAACCTGATCGGAGCGCATAGAGTATTGATTAATAACAATGCGATTGCCAAAACGCCGTACTCGCTGATTGGGAGCCAGTAAGTAGCCAATGGTGTCATCAGCTACGTAGAGCGGCGGGTCACCAAATCCAAACAACAACCTCAGGGCTATCTCAATAGCAATAAGGCTAGTGATGAGAAAGCATATGCTAAAAATCAGAATTTTCACTGCTGCCTCCTGATCTAATACAACACAACGATAATGCTCTTATTTCTATTTACAGGATTGCTTAAGTGATCACAGTTGGCTTAACTCAATGATGTGACCGTCAGGGTCCTGGATAAAGATAGCGGCCCGACCGGATGAACTCGGCTGTATGGGAATGTCTGCTTGGCTCAGCTGCTGTTGTGTAGTGGTTAGGTCCTCAATCGCAAATGCTAAGTGCGCTCGACGTCCCCATTTTTCATCAGGGCTGGGAGGCCTATAGTTCCCCTTAGCTTCGATCAGATGTAGTTGAAGAGGACCTAACTGGTACCAGGCACCGGGAAATGATAGAACTCGCTCTACCTTAGTGAGGCCTAGAACGCCGCCATAAAATTGTTCAGCTACCGCTAAATCTGAAACATTGATAGCGGCATGAAGCAGTGCTTGTAACATTGTTAGGCGTTTATAGATGGCGCTTGTATTGTATCTAGCTCCATTATCATCATGCCCTTTGAATTGCATTAAAGTGAGCCGAGCTTTCCCCTGTCGTGTTAATTGTCTTCTGACCTGGGCTTACTAATAGCAACGCTTGAGCACGTTCTTAGGGCTGACATATGATTGTGATCTGAGCTAGCCATTGTATTTTTTGAGTGCATCTAGCTGATTTCAAGTTAAATAGCTCGAGATGTTTGAATCCTTTGGTACTTCCCTATGACGTGAACTATGAACATCAAGTTCTAGCATTTATTGCTGTGTATTCCTGCAAATCTCTATGACTATTCTTAGTCCTTTAAATACAACTCCGGTCTTGACTAAGCAAAAACCTCGCCTGTTGGTTGTTGATGATGAACCTGACAATTTAGATTTGCTGTACCGGACATTTCGTCGGGAATACCAGGTACTGCGTGCAGAAAGTGGTAAGCAAGCCCTAGAGGTTTTAGAAAATAATGGTGAAGTGGCCGTCATCATTTCTGATCAGCGGATGCCGGAGATGAACGGTACTGAGTTTCTGAGTAAAACAGTGCCTGACTTTCCAGATACGGTACGTATTATTCTGACCGGGTTTACTGATGTTGAGGATTTAGTTCAAGCCATTAATAATGGCCAGGTCTATCGCTATATCACTAAGCCGTGGGAGCCAGAAATGCTCAAGCAATTAGTGGATCAAGCAGCTGATACCTATAAAGAGATCAAGCAGAACTACCACGCACTGTCCATTGCAGATTGGCAAGGAAAGCTCATGGAGCGCGTGGCCCAACTTGGGAGTATGGATTTGAGGGGGCAAGATGCTCTGCAATACATTGCAGAGGGTTGGGGCAAGACTCTGTCGACTCAAGTTTGCGCTATTAAGTGTCTAGATCAGTTGGATTATCTGGCGGTGGCTGGAGAGTTACACGGCCATAGTTTAGAGAGTAATCGGCTGGTAAAAGGGGCAATTGAGTCTCTGACCATGCAGGCCAATCCAAATGTGTTGGCTAATCAGGAGGACTCAATTGCTGATGCTCTTTATGTGGCAACAGCGACTCAGTCTCATTTAGTGGCACCGGTCATGTTTCAAACTCGTTTGCTGGCAATTGTGTCGCTCCATTGGAAGCAAACTTATCGCAGTTTAGATGATGTCAGCAAAATGCTCAATCTTGCGACTCAACAGTTGGCGATTTCTATTATTGCGTTAAGTGCCTATGGCCGTTAGCAGAATGAGACATTCTATTTGAAAGGTTTTACGATTCGTTTCACGGCGAAAAGTACCGGTTACTATTCGTTGCGTTCTTCAAAATATTCGTTGCGTTCTTCACAAATCTCAGCTTGACCTTCTCCTAGCAGGAGTATGATGATGAATGGTCTCAGCTTGCTATGGGGCTATTCCACGATTTCTGTATAGGTGAACTTGCTTGATGGCTCAGGCCACGCCCGACGCTAATTATATTCGCGATTTATTTGATCGGATTGCTCCAGTCTATGACGATCTGAATCAGTCGTTGAGCTTCGGTTTACATACGATTTGGAAGCAAATGACTGTTGACTGGAGCGGCGCACAATCAGGTCTGAATGTGTTGGATGTATGCTGTGGCAGCGGTGATTTGGCGTTGTTGCTGGCTCGCCGCGTTGGTTCGGAGGGCAAAGTGACAGGGGCAGATTTTGCCATTGGGCAGCTGGCGATCGCAGCTCAACGTGCCGCTGATAAAGGAGTCAGCCATTCCACCCAATGGATCGAAGCAGATGCCCTCAACTTGCCATTTGAGTCGAATCAATATGATGCACTGACCATGGGGTACGGACTACGGAACCTCGTAGATATTCCTCAAGGTTTGCAGGAACTGTACCGAGTTTTAAAGCCGGGGGCAAAAGCTGCGGTTTTAGATTTTCATCGCCCCAAGTCTGAATGGGTGAAGCAGTTCCAGCAATGGTATCTCGATACCGTGGTCGTACCTGCGGCCAATCGATGTGGTCTCACAGAAGAGTATGCCTATATTAGTCCCAGTGTGGATCGTTTTCCTGTGGGCAGTGAACAAGTTGCTTTAGCCCATACAGCTGGCTTTAACGATGTTGTGCATTATCCTCTCCTCGGTGGGATGATGGGGGTACTAGTCGCGCAAAAATGAGTAATCTCTCCCCTGTTTTATTGGCTGTGCCACCAGTGGCAGGCGGCATTATCGGCTATTTCACCAATGATTTAGCTATCAAAATGTTGTTTCGTCCCTATCGGCCTTTTTTCATTTTTGGACAACAGTTGCCGTTTACGCCAGGATTGATTCCGAGTAATCAAAACCGCTTGGCCAAACGTATCGCCGATACTATTATGGGCTCCCTCCTGACGCCGGAAGAATTGCAACGTCTAGCCAAGAGATTGTTGAAGACTGAACGTACTGAAGCGGCGATTCGCTGGTTGTTAGATCTGGCATTAACCCAAACCCAATCTTCTAATCAAGAAAAAACAGCTCATATTCTCGGTGATATTCTTCAAGATATGTTGGGCCAGTCTCTGCCTAAAATGTTGCGGGTATGGGCAAGGGATGAAAATTTTTTGGCAGAGCAACTTGATCAGGTGTTTGATCAGGTATTGTTAGAATTTCGTTTAAACGAAGCCCAGGCTAAACAAGTTGCTCAATGGGTGAGACAGGGGATTTTACCGCCCGATCGGATACGACAGCTGATTATTGATTTTCTTACGGATCGAAATATCACCGTAATCGATGAAACTCTGCGGGAGAAAACCAGTGGCACATACTGGGTCGTCGCTAATCTTTTTGGTGTGCGTAATGCGCTCACACGGTTGCGTACCTACTGTTTAGATGAACCGACTAAGTGTAATAACCGTATTTCTGAGCTTATTACTGAACTACGGGTAGAAAATCGTTTTCAGGAATGGTTGCAAAATTTTTCTCTTCAGGATTTTCCTATTTCTACTGTTCAACAACTGCGCAATACACTGCGTCAAGCCATTCGCAAGTATTTGCAAACGGATGGGGTGCCTTTACTGCAGGGGCTGAGTAATTCTATAAACTGGCATAAGTTAGCTCAGCGCTTGCTGATGCGCTTGCAATCCTCAGCTGTGGTGATGGATTCTTTGGATACGGTGAGTCAAGAGCTGGCACTGATTTTAGAGCGATATCTAGAAAAAGACTTGGAGTCAATTGTTGCGAAAGCGATTCCGATTTTAGACATTGACCAAGTGATTATGGAGCGTGTTAATGCTACGTCTCCTCGTAATCTGGAAATGGCGATTCAAGGGATTGTACGTAATGAGTTGCAAGCCATTGTCAACTTGGGTGGAATTCTAGGCTTTACCATTGGTTTGCTGCAGACAGGGATATTGTTTTTCCAGTAGGGGAGCGCTTTGTGCCTGTACTAAAAAATTTTGGGCTGCTGCACCGACATACCAATGTCCTCAAAAAACAGGGCACCTACTGGAGGTGCCCCTACGGAGATATGAATTGGAGAGATCAATTAACCAAAGCGACCAGAAACATAATCGCGAGTGTACTCTTCGCGAGGGTTGCTGAAGATAACTTGAGTACTGTCATACTCTACTAAGTAGCCCATTTTGCCACCGGCTTCAGTTGCTTGGGCATTAAAGAATGCAGTTTTGTCAGACACTCGGGATGCCTGCTGCATGTTGTGGGTGACAATAACGATGGTGTAGCGAGTCTTGAGGTCGTGCATGAGTTCTTCCACTTTTAGGGTGGAAATGGGGTCTAATGCGGAACAGGGCTCATCCATCAGAATGACTTCAGGCTCAATTGCGATCGCACGAGCAATACATAGACGCTGCTGCTGACCGCCGGATAGACCTAAGCCACTTTCCTTGAGCTTGTCCTTGACTTCATCCCATAGGGCAGCTCCCTTTAAAGAGCGCTCTACTAGCTCGTCCATATCCCCCTGGTAGCCGTTGATGCGGGCACCAAAAGCAATGTTTTCATAGATAGACTTGGGGAAAGGGTTGGGCTTTTGAAACACCATACCCACACGGCGACGCAGTTCAACAGGATCAAACTGTTTGATATCTTCTCCATCAAACAGAATGTTCCCTTCCACACGTGCGCTTGGAATCAAGTCATTCATGCGGTTGAAACATCGCAGAACAGTACTCTTACCACATCCAGACGGACCAATAAAAGCAACAATTTGATTGCGGGGAATATCCAGAAAAACGTCTTTAACGGCTAAGGTAGAGCCGTAATAAACCGAAATTTTTTCGGCTTTAAGGGACATATCAATCATGGTTTTAGGACGTGTGTCTTGCATAGTTCTAGTTTTCCTGCTACGGCTTAGTATCTAAACAAATAAATTGGCTACGACAATGCCCTTGCTAATGTGGAAGGCATATCGACAACGGTGCAGCCGTTACCGGGTTTTCTGGAAACGATTACGGAAATAAATTGCAATGGTGTTCATTAACAGCAACATAATCATCAGCACGATAATTCCTGATGCTGCAATGTGGTGAAACTCTTCTTGTGGACGCCCAACCCAGTTGTAGATTTGAATCGGCATTGCTGTAAATGAGCTCTGTAAGCTATCGGGGGTGGAGCGAATAAAAGCTACTGCACCAATGGCAAGTAGCGGTGCAGTTTCCCCAATGGCGCGAGACAGGGCTAAAATCACACCTGTTAAAACACCTGGCATCGCACTGGGCAGCACATGGTGCCAAACCACCTGCCACTTGTTTGCACCTAACGCGAATCCTGCCAATCGCATGCTGTTTGGAACAGCTCTTAGAGCTTCTCGTGTGGCCACGATAATCACTGGCAAGATAAGCAATGACAAAGTGAGGCCACCTGACAGCACACTACGTCCGCCTGTAATTGGCTCAAAAATTCGTACAAAAACTGCTAGACCTAATAAGCCGTAAATAATGGAGGGCACACCTGCCAGATTACCAATGTTGATTTCCACCAAGCGGGTAAACCAGTTGTCGGTGGCAAACTCTTCTAGGTAGATGGCTGCACCTACGCCTACGGGGAAAGATGTTGCAGCGACAATACCCATGACCCATAAAGTGCCATATAAAGCCGCCTTAATCCCTGCGCGCTCAGCTTTTCGAGATGGGAAAGCAGTCAAAAAGTTGCCATTTAGGGTGCTTACGCCATCTACTAAAATCGTCAGCAGCAGCCACGCTAATACCAAAACAGCCACAAAAGTGGCGGTCCATGCTGCTGCTGCAAAAATTTTGTCTAGATTGTAGCGACCCGATAAATCTTGTTTAAAGTTGCTACTTGATATGTCCTTGCTATCAATTCCGGGTTGAGCCGTCATATCCTTATCTTCCTATTTGCTCAATTGCTCTATCACTCGCTAAACGATCGATGCAGGCTAAAAAGCCTCTGCAAAAGACCTAATCGTATTTCTGACGGAAACGACGCACAAACCAGAAGCTAAATACGTTGAGCGCTAATGTGATTAAGAACAGTGTCATACCTACGGCATACAGAGTCTCATAGGCAATGGTTCCGTGAGGCGCATCTCCCTTAGTGACCTGCACAATGTAGGCCGTCATCGTCATCACAGGCACAAATGGATTAAAGCCCAGTGTGGGGTTAGCACCGGCTGCTAGGGTCACAATCATGGTTTCACCCACAGCTCGTGACATGGCTAAAATCAAAGACGACACAATCCCTGAAAGTGCTGCCGGTAAAACAACTGCTGAGACTGTTTCACGTCTGGTTGCCCCCAATGCATAAGATCCATCTCGTAGAGATTGGGGTACCGAGTAGATAGCATCTTCACTCAGCGAAGCCACCATCGGCGTAATCATAATTCCAAGAACAATGCCCGCACTGAGGGAATTAAAACCCTCTACAGGTGGCAAAAATAACTGTAGGAATGGTGTCACTGTTAACAGTGCAAAGTAGCCATAAACCACGGTAGGCACGCCTGCTAGTATTTCTAGTACAGGCTTGAGAACCTTGCGGAACCTTGGGCTGGCGTACTCACTCAAACAAATCGCTGCCAGTAGACCCAGGGGCAATGCCACTAAAATCGAAATAAAGGTAATCATCAGCGTGGCACTGATCAAAACAAAAATCCCAAACTGTTTACTGGCAAATAGAGGGGTCCAACGGCCAGCGGTGAGGAAATGGATAACACCCTGGACATAGGAAACATTCTCGCCATCTTTGGAAAGCTCAGTGGGTAAGTCGCCAAAAAACGAAAACGTTTCAAAGATCAGCGTTCCGATGATACCGATAGTGGTAAAGATCGAGATCGCAGCAAATGAGCCGCAGATAATCTTAACGAGCAGCTCAATATTCTGAGAACGGCTACGGTTTGGTCTCCAGGCACCTGGGGCAATATCTCTTATGGGAAGCTCAGCTGTCATGCACAAAGTCCTCAGCGCAGGTTGGGCCAACTACGTAAAACAATTAGGAACCTTCAGAGTTTCTAATTTTTCAAAGCATATAGTCTAAACTCGACTGCTTTGAAAAACAGTGTTGAACGTAGCTTAAGTATTAAATACATCCAATATTAAGTAGGCTTTAACATCTCTATGAAGTGAATAGAGCTATCAATGCTCAAACAAAGCTAAAGCCTTTTTTGCAATGTCCCACTAATGGGAAAACTCTTTAAAGAGAACTGAAGGGATTGAATGATCCCTCCAGTTCTTGTATCTCAATCAAGAGAGTTAGAAGAAGATTTCACTCAGTGCAAAATCTACAGGTTAGTAGGATCGGTACCTAGTTTACCTTCGTCGATGCGAGCTTTGGAGTTGGCAAGAATGTCGTCCGGCAATGCAACATAACCTGCGTCACCAATCAGCACACCATTCTTAGGATCTAGCATGAAGTCAACAAAACCCTTCACCTGCTCCTTAGTGTCGTAAGCCTCTTTCTTCACGTAGAAGAACAGAGGACGAGACATGGGGTTGTAAGAACCATCTGCGATAGTTTCGGTGGAAGGAGCTACACACTCACCTGCATCGTTTTGAATCGCAACGGCCTGCAGAGAATCAGAGTTCTCTTCAAAGTAGGCGTAACCAAAGTAACCTAGAGCACCTTCATCACCTGATACACCCTGCACGATGACGTTGTCATCTTCACTAGCGGTGTAGTCACCACGGCTTGCACCCTCTTCGCCGTTGACTTCGTCGGTGAAGTAGTCGAAGGTACCAGAGTCAGTACCAGGACCATATAGACCTAGTGCCTGATCAGGGAAGGAAGCATCTACCTGATTCCAGTTAGCTACTTGACCTTCAGAGTCAGGAGCCCACATTGTGTTCAGCTGATCAGTAGTCAGACACTGAGCCCAATCGTTAGCCGGATTGGTAACAATGGTGAGACCATCAAAAGCGACAGGCACTTCGACGAACTCGATACCAGCTTCTTCACATGAAGCAACTTCTTCTTCCTTAATAGGGCGAGAAGCATTGGAAATATCGGTCTCACCAGCGCAGAACTTCTTGAAGCCGCCACCGGAACCAGAAACACCCACAGTCACGTTGACATCGGGATTAGCCAAACTGAATTCTTCACTCATTGCTTCAGCAATGGGAAATACAGTACTAGAACCGTCAATTAGAACATCACCAGATACACCGCCAGCAGCCGCAACTTCAGTACCACCATCAGCAGGTGCGTCAGCGGTATCAGTTGTAGTGCCACCGGCGCAGGCAGCTAGACTAGTCAATAGAGCCAGCAAAGTTGCTGAGTATGCGTAGCGCATTTTCCGTGCTTTAAATTCCATGATTGCTTAGACTTAACTCCTCACCAAAATATGCCTACAGACATTCTTGGTGAAAACTACCGAGCTAAGGTAAAGACTAGGTTAAGAGAATTTTGAAAATGCGTTTAAGCTAACATGCTTTTCTCAGTGTTTTTGTACCTTTGGAAACCTTCTTAATGTGTTGGAGGATACATTAAGGGGCTATTAAAGCCTTATGAAATGACTGTTTGAGAAATGTGATGATGGTGCATCTTCTGCCAGGACATAGGCTTGAACCTTGGTTGATCCATTAGAAAAATCAATTCATCTCTCGGTTTTCTCTAAAATATCAATAATCTTCTACGCTGGACCCCTGCACGGTAGAGCCCAGCTATTTGTTATTTGTACCTGTTGATTTGATATGCACTATGTGATTTATGACGGTGATTGCAATCTGTGTACCACCTTGGTGCAGTGGTTAGAATGGTTTGACCAAGGCCAACGGTTTCGGTATGCCCCTATGCAAGACAGTCAGACTTTAGAGCAGTTTGTCGTAACGGCTGCTGACTGTGAGCTAGGTATGTTGCTCATTGATGAGGCTAATCCCGATCTTCGCTGGCAAGGAAGTGATGCCGCAGAAGAAATTGGTGCGTTGTTGCCAATGGGCGGGCTATTTGTCGCGGCCTATCGCAGTTTGCCAGGTATCAAGCGCGGTGGAGATCGCATCTATGCGTTTGTGCGCGATAATCGCTACCGTCTGTTCGGCCGCCGCGCTACGACCTATGAGTCTGACTATCGTGTCTGTAAGTCAGACCGATGTGATCAATATTTTTCCTAGCTTAAATATGAAAAAATCTAAAACTTTAGTTTTTGCCGTTGCTGATTTTGGAACTGGAACGATTTGTGGAACTCACTGGTTGTCTAGATTTGACGGATAGCATTATCTCGACTATCTGTAACGCCAGGTTTCTAAGGCCCTGCAAAAATAGCATCTTCTAAATCTTGGCGGTTTAGGGAGTACTTAAAGCCGCGTTGGATATCTTCGCCTGTATCGCTTGCTTCCAAATAACGCACGATAATTGAATCAGTTTCTAGGACTAGGTTTGCTTTCCAGCTAGCTTTAGTGATTTCCCAATAATTGAGTTCAGCTCTGCTCTGTTTGGCACCCTGCTGAGTTAGCCATAATTCAATGTCTGGCAGGGTGTGGTTGTAAAGAGGAGTATCTGCAGAAGGAAGTGCCATGGGGATAAGTTAGATGTGGGATGAGTTTACGCAGCGGAAGTCGTTTCTGGAGTTCTTATTACCATGAGGTCGATCACCTAAGAAGACAGGGAAGATACTGTCAGGTCACTGTCGGCAATACCTAAAATAAAGACGAGCGCAAGGCAAGCTGCAAAGGTAAGACCTAAAATGAACAGGGCAAAGATTTCTCCTGCGGAGAGTGGTCGTTCTGTGGGATCAAGATAGGTATAGCGAGATTCAAAAGCCTGCGTTTTGCCACCATCCATATCTTTAGGTGCTTGACTGACATAAAACCGGGAATAGCCAATTTTGTGATCGTAGGTGAGCCGCTGTTCTGGGTTGCTCAAGATACCGTAGGCTTCGTTGAGTGCTTGGAATTTGCGGGTTGCGATCGCGTCCGATAGCGTTGTGGTATCTGGGTGATATAGCTTACTAAGTTCGCGATAGGCTCGACGAATCTCCTGGGCAGAAGCCGTTGGCTTTACTCCCAGCAGTTCATAGTGATTTTTAGGACTATCTTCGGTGCCGCTTTTGGT
This sequence comes from Cyanobacteria bacterium P01_D01_bin.156, assembly GCA_039024555.1. Lineage (GTDB taxonomy): Bacteria > Cyanobacteriota > Cyanobacteriia > Phormidesmidales > Phormidesmidaceae > Leptothoe. The sequence continues at coordinate 11,760 of JBCCQQ010000028.1, read as the reverse complement.
CATCTCTGTTGAGTTACGCTATGCCGCTGCTGTCTTTAATTTTGACCCACAATTGGCATCGCGGGTAAGGCGAATCTGGGCTAGGGTCAGTACCACTGGAATCACCCTTGTGTAGTTTGCGGCAATGGTTCGCCACCCTAAATCCACCATGAACCAGCCCCATAGAGCGGGTCCTAAACAGGCAAATACACTTCGCATGGCCCCATAGCGAGCGGCATTGAGAGCCATGCCCCGTGACGCTAGGGTGAGAGCTGCGCGTCCTTGGAGCTTGGCTCCTAAGCTAAGGGTTCCTCGCAGTGACTGCTGTGCGGCCTGATATTGGGTTAACTGAATAGCAAATTGTTTGGCTATTTGCCTGAGTAGCCAAGGACGTACCACAGAGTTAATGGCGATCGCACTGCTGCCTTTTAGAACTAATGCCATGGGATGGCGCTGGAGCTGTGGCGAAAGCGCTTGAAACTGTTCCACTTGAGCTAGCTCGTTGGTGAAGCGTTGCTCCATTTGCCGCTGCTCGTCGGGGGACAATCGCTGCCACGATTTTTCTAGGAATTGTAAGAAAATTTCTGCTTCTAAATCTAGGGTGGTGAGCTCCTTAGGAAGATTTAGCTTGAGCTGTCGCGCTAGCTGTAGCAAGATGCATCGATAGCTGAGCTGCTGAGTGTCCTGTTTCAGGACAGTAATGCCATCGGCGGCTAAAAAACGCACCCGTGACTCAATGTGTTGAATACGCTGAGTGCGATCGCAACTCAGTATCACCTGTGGTGAAGGCGTACAGCAGTAATCCAAAGGATTAAACTTGGGCCTAAACAGAACTTCAGCCAAGGACGCTAATTCATCTTGAGTCGCTAACTCCAACCCTGTTCTGAGTTCATCTATCACAGGTCTGCTAATCATTCCGATCAATGGTTAGGAATATTCTACATAGCCCTTTAGGAAAAAAGATATTGTGTTCTCAGTCGGGTTTACTTTTCTAGACGCACGGCATACCACTGCCAAGAGACTCCTGGGGTGACCTCAAATTCACACGCTGTATCTCGTAAATGGGTCGCTTTTTCCTCCAACGACCCTAGCTTTTCGAGTTCCCTAGGCATTACGCCCGTGTACTCAGTCAGCATTGCCTGCAATTTAGCCAATAGCTCATCGGGCTCTAAAAACACTTCCTCATTGCCAGGGATCAGCAATACAAAAATATCTTCGCTGTACATTGTGGCGTTTCCCATAGTGAAGCCTTCTGCTAATGATTTAGTAACTAGCCCGTTTGCCATTGCACAATTGTGCAATGGGTACATTGACATGAAAGGGTGAGCCATTTTTATGCTGACGATCTGCAGCCGGTCGACCTTCAACGATGCTTATCTGTCCATTCCTATGGAGTACCGTTGTTTTTACCTCGTTACCTTGGGTGTTGCTCTGGTTTTGCAAGACGCCAGTCTAAGGCCGCCACTCATTCCTAGTATTAGATAACTTTTGCCAAGAATTATCCTCCACATAATAGTTGTGAGTGATACGATAAGGTATACCCCACAATTCCTACCGGATTACCGGCCAATCTTAATTCTAACGATTTGCTTGGTAATGCGGCAGACGACTAGTTACATCATTACAATATGCTTTGCTAGTCTTCCCGAAACATTGATATCAGGCTTGAGCATTTGTTGCTGCTGCTTGGGTACTTTTCGGAACTGCTGTTGCTGACCTATAGGACTGAGTAAATCTGTAACCTAGCCCTTGGCCTCGGGTGCGCAGATGAAGGCCATGCCCAAGTTCAGCAACGCCTGGAATATAGTTTTATCACTTTGATACTGACCGCTGCATCATGGTTCAAACTCCGATTTCCCCTAGTAAGCAAGTAACTCAAGCTGAAAATCCTGATGTTAAGAAGGTTTCGAGGCTTGAAGGTATTAAAGAGCGCAGTCAATTTCTGCGTGAGCCAGTGGCAACTGAGTTGGCCCAGGATACCACCCACTTTAGTGAAGATGGTATCCAGATCTTAAAATTCCACGGTTCCTACCAGCAGGATAATCGGGATAACCGTGTCAAGGGTCAAGAAAAGGACTATCGCATGATGTTGCGGACGCGGAATCCTGGTGGTTTAGTCTCTCCAGAGCTGTATCTAACTCTGGACGAGCTTTCGGATAAGTACGGCTACAGCAACATTCGGGCGACGACTCGTCAAGCTTTTCAGCTCCACGGCATTCTGAAAAAAGATCTAAAAGCTACCATGGCAGCGATTATTCGCAGCATGGGGTCTACCTTGGGAGCCTGCGGTGACTTAAACCGTAATGTGATGGCGGTGCCTGCGCCCTTTAAAGATAAGCCAGCGTATATCTATGCTCGGGAGTATGCGGATCGGATTGCGGATTTGCTGACTCCTCAGACAGCTGCCTATTACGAAATTTGGCTAGACGGTGAGAAAGCGGTAACGGCTGAAGAACATCCAGATGTGATAGCTGCCCGTCAGCGTAACAGTAACGGCACAACATTTCAGGACAATGTGGAGCCTATTTACGGCACCCACTACATGCCTCGGAAGTTTAAATGTTCGGTGACTGTTCCTGGTGACAATTCCATTGATGCCTACACCCAAGATGTCACGCTGGTGGTGATTGTTGATGAGCATCAAGAACTGCTGGGCTTCAATGTTTTAGCGGGTGGTGGCATGGGGCGTACCCATAACAAAGAGGAAACCTTTGCCCGCATCGCTGATGAAATTGGTTATGTCGACAAAGATGACGTCTATGACCTGATGAAAGCGATTGTGGCTACCCAGCGGGACTATGGCGATCGTGTGCAGCGTCGTCATGCCCGTATGAAGTATTTGATCAATGACTGGGGTGTTGAGAAGTTTCGAGCCAAGGTAGAAGAGTTTTTTGGGAAACAGATTCAGCCCTTTAAACCTTTGCCCGAGTGGACTTTCTATGATTACCTTGGCTGGCATGAGCAGGGTGACGGCAAGTTGTTTTTAGGTGTGCACATTGAAAATGGACGCATCTATGACAATGGGGCTTTCAAAATTAAGTCTGCTTTAAAGGAGATTGAGCTGCGCTATCGTCTGCCCATGCGGCTAACGGGGAACCAGAGCTTGCTGCTGACGGAGATTAATCCTGCGGATAAGCCTGAAATTGATCGCATTTTGCACAGCAATGGCATTGATGCGGAAGATCAAATTAATCTGCTTCATCGCTATGCCATGGCCTGCCCAGCGCTGCCTACCTGCGGTTTAGCCGTGACTGAATCTGAGCGAGTAATTCCCAGCGTGTTAGATCGTATTCAGGCTCTGCTCAATAAGCTAGGGCTGAAGCAGGAGCACTTTGTGGTGCGGATGACAGGCTGCCCGAATGGTTGTGCGCGCCCTTATATGGCTGAGCTAGGCTTTGTGGGCAGCGCCCCTAATTCCTACCAGCTGTGGCTTGGAGGTTCCCCTAATCAAACACGGTTAGCTCAGCCCTATATGCAGCGGATGAATGTGGATGATCTAGAGAAGACTCTAGAGCCCATGTTTGCTTTCTTTAAGAAGGGGCGTCAGGCCGGGGAAAGTTTTGGGGATTTTTGCGATCGCATCGGTTTTGAAGCGCTGCGTAATTTCTCTGAATCCTACGTGCCTGCTAAAAAAGCAGCCTCTGGTCGTCGTAAGCATCGGGTGGGTGTGTCCGGCGAGATTTACAGCCAGCTCAAAGATGCGGCAGCGAGTCGCGGCATGAGCATGGCTGAGATTACAGAAAAAGCGATCGCCGCCTATCTGCAGCAGGACAATTCCAACTAGACACCTCTCATCCAAAACGCGTATTACTTGGTTTTGGAGCTTTAGTTATGGCAAAGTTTCCTAGCACTCCCAACCGCTGTGTTGTTGTTGACGGCGAAGAGCTCTGGATTAGCCGTAGCATAACGGTTTTGGCCATCTTGGTATTTGTTCAAGGTGGTAAGGCCTATGTGCCATTAAATAAGCGCGGGCCTGATTTACCGTCAGAAGTCGGTAAATGGTGTTTGGCTGGCGGCTATTTGGACTATGACGAAACAGTGGGTGGTGCTGTACTCCGTGAAGTTTGGGAAGAGCTAGGTATAGACCTTAGCTATTTTCAAGCTAAGCACCGCCTTGAAGGCTCGTTAGATCAGCCTAGTCTGGTTTTTAGCGAACCGTTGCGATCTCAAAATGTCACTATGCACTATCCGCTGATGGTCTTTCTAGAAGCAGATAGTGCTTTGCCGGCCCTTGAACCCCAGGTCAGTCTGGGAGAGGTGACGGAGGTGGGCTGGTTTACCGTAGAAGATGCTCTAACCATGGAGTTGGCCTTTAATCATCAAGATATTTTGCGCCGTTGCCTAGCCAATGAATTTGCTAGTATTTGGCCAGTTTCTAGCTTGTCTAAGAGTTAGAAGTCCAGCCTGCAGCTCTTCAAATTTCTGTTGCATAACCCATGCCCAATCTCTCTGAACGACCTCAACAAGTCGCGGATCAAAGCTATAACGCCCTCAGTGGGCAGCATCTGTTCAGTCAATACATGTTGCAAGACCAAATGCGGGATCAGGTTTTTATGACCTCTCTGAGTGTTTTTAGGGCTCAGTTACGGCGCATTAAAAAGTCTGCCACTCTGCGACCAGGGAACTTGGCTAGGTATCTATCGGAGTTGAGAGAACTGCGGTCTCAATTCGATGCCTACGCAACAACTCTTCGCCAAAAAGGGGTAATCCAATTTACTCTAGCCATGGAACTCGCTTTATGGGCTACAAGAGCTGAATGGTTTTTGCATTACCAATGCCCTCAAGTGCGTTACGGTTGGCAGCAAGCGGCTGAAGGATTTCAGCGACTGTATGACAGTTAGCTTAAACCATTAATCTTGGTTGGCATGGAGTTGAATATTTACCAGTTTCACATCGAAAAAATCAGGGTCAAAGTCTCCTCCCACTTCCTCCCAGCGTTCCATATATTGAGGGTCTTCCGGAGTTGCCAAAATGTCTAACAATTCGTTATATCCCCAAATGCCACCACATCCCTCTGGAGGGCAGCGTAGTTCTCCGGTTACACAGTGGGGATATAAACCCTGGGGATCAGCGGGCAGAACCATCTCTACCTCAATGGTGTGAAACCAGCCATCTCGTAGGTCGTATACATAGCAAAATCGAATCAGACCGTCGCTAATTACCTCATTCAGAGGCATTTGTAATAAGCACGGCTCTGTATCTGAACGTTGTTTGCCAATACGATAGTGATAACTAGAAACGTTTTGCCACCCCATCGTAATCTGAATTATGTGGTGGAGTTCTTCTAGGTGGGTGTTACCTTCTACTAAGAGCCGTCGCCAGATAGATGGTTCGCTATCCGTTAGGCTGAGCTTTAGCTGATAAATTCGGGCTGTACTGGCCATTAAAGAGCGGCTCCTTGAGCATCGAGCCAATCTTCTCCCAGTTGAATCGTCAGATCAGAGTCGAGACTGCCTGTACTCTCTACCCGTACTTCACCAATTTGTAGAGACTCTTGCAATACCGTGGCGCTGGCTCGATCTCCTCGCTGAGCAACAATTCGGGTTTCTACCAGTGTCTCGTTTAGCTCTTGACCTATAATCACATTGGTATAACCACCATCGTATAGTCTGTCTTCCAAGGCCTGGACGGCTATGTCATCGCCTATACTGTCCTGAATCACGACTCGTAGACGGGAGGGGCTAGTTGCCGTCATCGTTTGCAGAGGTTCTAGGCCAAAGTACTGTTCCACAACATCGTCAATGCTGGCATAGTTCGGTAGCCAGTAGCTACGGTTATACTCTCCAGGCGCACTAAAGTTTCCTGGTAGCATTAGCATCTGAACATCCGAGCGGCTGGTCTGAGCACCGTACCCAACCAAAGCTACCAACTCTTCCACAGAGAGATTGGTATCCACATGGGACTGTATTACCGATAAGATTTTGGGTAATCGACCAATAGTCGCAGGATTTAGAGTTTGCTCAATAACAGCCCGCATCATGGTTTGTTGTCGCTGAACTCGGCCTATATCACCGTTTTCGTCGTAACGGAACCGTAAAAACTGTAAGGCCTGGTCCCCATTTAAGCTTTGCTGTCCCGCTTTGAGGTTGATGTACAAATGCTGACTATCGTCTTGGTACTTCATATCCTTGGGAACGTTGACAGTGACTCCCCCAAGGGCATCAATGAGCTTTTCGACGCCCTGTACATTGATGCGCACATAGCGATCAATGGCCACTCCTCCTAATAAGTCGCTAATCGCTTCTGCTGTTAGCGCAGGGCCTCCGTCTAAGTTCGCTTCATTGATCTTAGTGAGTACGCCATTAACTAGGGCTCTTGTGTCTCTTGGCACCGACATGACTACCAGCTGTCCTGTTCGAGGGTTAAACCTCAGTAGCAGCATCGTATCCGATAACCCTTCAAAGGAATTGACCAAGGCGTGATAGCCCAAATCCTCAGTCCCTTCGATAGCTGTGTTCAAGTCCGAAGTCAGGACTTTGACACCCAGGACCAAAATGTTTACGGGCCGAGTCAGTCTGGGTAAACGCAGGCTGTTGGTAGCTAGGATCGGTTCATTTTCAGTAAATACTGCGGCCTCTTCAGGAGATAGTTGGCTCTGTAGCAGGGGCTTGCTGTTCATAGAAACAGCCAGTAATGCGCCTGTCCCTGCTGAAATGCTGGCCACACTCGTAAGAGCGAGGGTTATCACTGCCCATTTAGGTATTCTAAACCAGCCACGTTTCCGTTGCTTTGCTACTGGCTGTTTTGATGGTGGCTGTTTAGAAGATGGCATGGACACGAAATGACCTCAAACCTGGGTGATGATCAAAAACGGTGGTGCAGAAATGTAGCCGTTAGTGTATCTACTATTCGGACAGAATGATCGCTTACAGTCAAAGCTGGCTTATTTTATAGGTCAGATTTGACAATATTTGACAATATATGTTGGAAGGTTAACCTATCTTCTTGATGAGTGCTCATACATCATGGGGAGGGGTGCGGTTGGTAGACAGTTTGCAGGCGATGCAATGGCCGTCCTTGCTCAAAAATATTAAATGCTGACTAAGCAGGTTATCAAAGCCATCGTCAGCTGACTAAGCAGGTTATCAAAGCCATCGTCATCAGAATAGTATTTTCGTCATTGCTGATTTAGGCATGGTTTGACCCTCCGTCCATACAATCTGCAGATCTGCCAAGACTATGTGGAGGAGTAGCGACATAATATTTCCCCAAAAAATCTTTAAACCCTGAAAGGTTTTTATGAAAAGAGTGGGTTGTATCAGGTTTGTTGGCTGGAAATTTGCCTTGTCAATCAGGCAAGCGACGGCTGAATTTTGTGAATCCTGGTAGTTTAGCTGCCTTACCCTGAGAAATTCGTAACATTAGCCATAGGTTGGTGGCAAAGTACCCACTACCGACCAAGCTACTAGTGACCCAAAATCTAAGGGTCGCCACTTGGGAAAAATGGCTGTGGGCTCCAGCACTAAGTAGTACGGTCGCTAGTAGCCATCCCATTCCTAAGACGATGGCTAAACGGCTGATCTGATGTAACTGTGGATGAATCTGCTCACGGTTGTTATAAAGAGTCCATAGCGACGCAGGGACCCCGAAAACGGGCACTAAATTGAGGTAAAGGCGCAGCCTCAATAACGTATCTGGTGACGATGGTTTCACAGTTAGGATCGGCTAATTGGTAGAAACTTGGGGTAAGGGGCTCAGGTAAGGGGTAAGACTAGACAATATTGAGACATAAACAACAATATTCCCCAAAAGCTTAAGTGTTTTAGCGGAAGAACTAGCTTTCTGTGCGCTAATACTATAATTTCACTCTGAAAGAAGTTAATGGCTGGATAGAATCACAATGAATCCAATCCTTTTGCAAGCGGGACCGTTGGCGGGCATTCTCGAGAATGCTGGGAGTACCTTAGCTGATGTGGGTCTCAAGATAGTTGGGGCGATAATTCTTTGGTTTGTCGGACGCTGGTTAATCAAGTTTGCAATTGGCCTTTTAAGCAATAGCTTAAAGAACTCAACGATTGATCCTACGCTGATTGTTTATCTCAAATCTACCCTGGGTGTTTTACTAAACATTGTTTTAGTTGTTGCCATTCTCGGTTTCTTTGGAATCGAGACCACATCCTTCGCCGCATTGCTAGCAGCAGGTGGTGTTGCCATCGGTGCAGCTTGGGCGGGTTTGTTGGCACACTTTGCTGCGGGTGCTTTCTTGGTGATTTTACGTCCCTTTGCAGTGGGTGATTTTATTACTGCAGGTGGTGTGACAGGTACTGTGGAAGAGATTGGTTTGTTTGTTACAACCATTAACACGATGGATAATGTGAAAACTTTTGTTGGTAACAACACTATGTTCTCGGACACTATTCAAAACTTTTCAGCTAACCCTTACCGTCGTGTGGATCTAGTTGCCCAGTTGGATAACACCGTTGAACCTGATGAAGCGATCGCACTGCTCAAAGAGCGCTTAGTCCAGATTCCCAATGTGATTTCAGATCCTACTCCAGACGTAGAGATTTTAGAATTTACTCCCATGGGTCCTGTTTTGGCCGTACGTCCCTATTGCAACAATAATGATTACTGGCAGGTGTACTTTGACACCAATAAGGTGATTCGTGAGGGCTTTGGTCAGGCTGGCTTCCCTGCACCTGCGCAGCACTTTACGGTTCATCAACGGGCAGCATAGTCTCGCTAGCTTTTTATCATTTAGCTAGGCAAGTCAATATCATCTTTAAAGACTTTTTTGACAAAGGGTATCGTGGGCACGTCCACGATACCCTTTTGTGATTGATGAGATTTTTTTTGCGGATCACGTTTACGAGTGCCCAAAAAGTTGTTGCTGGATCAGGGGTTTGTAAGTGACTAAAGCTGGTAAGAATTTTCTAGCCTTATCATCAAATAGGCATTCTTCACTATGTGCGATCGCACTCCCTAATCCATTCAAACTATAAGGTGCTAATGTAAAGAACCAGGCTTATTTAAGCTTGGAATAATAGGGCTTCTTGCTGCCTTGGGCTATACATACCATTAGGATAAGACTATAGAGATGCTTGAGTCATATCGCCACCACGCAGAGGAACGTGCCGCGCTTGGGATTCCCCCCCTACCATTGAATGCTGAGCAAACTGCAGCTCTGTGTGAGCTATTAAAAGCACCGCCGGAAGACGAAGCTGACTTTTTGATGCATTTGCTGTGCGATCGCATTCCCCCTGGTGTAGACCAAGCATCCTATGTGAAAGCATCTTTTCTAACCGCCATTGCCAAGGGTGAGGCTACTAGTCCTCTGGTTTCTCCTTTGCGAGCCGTGCAGCTGCTTGGCACCATGCTCGGCGGTTATAACGTTCAGTCCCTGGTTGATTTACTCAAGGTAGATGATGCAGAACTCGCTCAGGCAGCGACCGATGCCCTTAAAAAGACATTGCTGGTATATGACGCATTTAACGATGTTATTGCCTTAGCGAAAAGCAGTGATAAGGGTAGCGACTATGCCCAGCAGGTTATCGATGCTTGGGCTGCAGCCGAATGGTTCACCAATAAGCCAGACGTCCCTGAGACTATCGATATCACCGTCTTTAAGGTGCCGGGCGAAACCAATACTGATGATTTATCCCCCGCTCCCCATGCCACCAGCCGCCCAGACATCCCCCTTCATGGTCTGGTAATGCTGGAATCCAGTATGCCCAATGCCCTGGAAACCATTGCTGAACTGAAAACAAAGGGGAATCCTGTAGCCTATGTGGGCGATGTGGTGGGCACTGGCTCTTCTCGAAAATCCGCCATGAATTCCGTTATCTGGCATTTGGGAGATGATATTCCCCATGTGCCTAATAAGCGCACGGGCGGCTACATTCTAGGTGGAAAAATTGCTCCGATCTTTTTCAACACAGCAGAAGATTCTGGCGCTCTACCCATTGAATGTGATGTTTCCCAGATGGAAACCGGTGACGTCATCACCGTCCATGTGCGTAAAGGGGAGATCACCAAAAACGGCACTGTAATTTCCACATTTAGTCTCACCCCTGACACCTTGCTAGATGAAGTCAGGGCGGGGGGGCGTATTCCTCTGATGATTGGTCGGGCATTAACCGATAAAACTCGTGCTGCTCTAGGGCTAGAGCCCAGTGATGTATTTGTCAGACCTGCAGCCCCAGCGGAGACCGGTAAGGGCTACACCCTGGCTCAGAAAATGGTTGGTAAAGCCTGTGGTTTACCAGGCGTGCGTCCAGGCATGTCCTGTGAACCCTTGATGACCACCGTGGGCTCCCAAGACACCACTGGTCCTATGACCCGTGATGAGATGAAAGAGTTGGCTTGTCTGGGCTTTAGTGCAGGGTTAGTACTGCAAACCTTCTGCCACACGGCAGCCTATCCTAAACCTGTGGATGTGGAAACCCACGCCACCTTGCCCGATTTCTTTTCGTCTCGTGGCGGTGTTGCTCTGCAACCTGGTGATGGCATCATTCACTCCTGGCTGAACCGGATGTTGATGCCGGATACCGTTGGTACTGGTGGCGACTCTCACACCCGTTTTCCGTTGGGCATTTCCTTTCCGGCTGGATCTGGTCTAGTGGCCTTTGCTGCGGCCATTGGTGCAATGCCTTTAGATATGCCTGAATCAGTGCTAGTTCGCTTTACCGGAGAGCTACAGCCCGGCATTACCCTGCGGGATATTGTCAATGCGATTCCTTATGTAGCTATTCAAAAAGGGCTGTTGACTGTTGAGAAGAAAAATAAGAAGAATGTCTTCTCTGGACGCATTATTGAGATGGAAGGGTTGCCGGACCTTAAACTGGAGCAGGCGTTTGAACTGACTGATGCAACGGCAGAGCGCTCGGCTGCAGGCTGTACCATTAAACTCACTGAAGATACCGTTGCTGAGTATCTGCGCTCCAATGTGGCCTTGATGAAAAACATGATCGCCCGTGGCTACGCTGATGCACGTACCCTGGCTCGACGTATTGCGGCCATGGAAGATTGGTTGGCCAACCCGAGTTTAATGTCGGCAGATGCAGATGCTACCTATGCCGACATTATTGAAATCGATTTGAATGCCATCAAGGAACCTCTGGTAGCAGCTCCCAACGATCCCGACAATATCAAAACATTGTCTGAAGTGGTGGGTGACAAGGTAGATGAGGTGTTTATTGGGTCTTGTATGACCAATATTGGCCATTATCGTGCTTCCGCGAAGGTACTTGAAGGGGCCGGTACGGTGAAAGGACGCTTGTGGATTTGTCCGCCCACCCGTATGGATGAGCAACAGCTACGTCAGGAGGGCTACTACGGGACCTTTGCTGCGGCTGGAGCTCGCACTGAAATGCCTGGATGTTCTCTGTGTATGGGTAACCAGGCTCGTGTAGAAGATGGGGCAACGGTGTTTTCGACATCTACGCGCAATTTTAATAACCGTATGGGTAAAGGTGCCCAGGTTTATCTGGGGTCGGCAGAGCTAGCCGCTGCCTGTGCTCTTCTGGGGCGGCTACCAAATATGGATGAATATTTGGAGATTGTTGCTGAGAAAATTAATCCCTTTGCTGACGATCTCTATCGCTACCTCAACTTTGACCAAATTGCTGGTTTTGAAGATGAAGGTCGGGTAGTGGCTAAAGAAGATGAAGAGAGGATTGAGAAAGCTGCGATCGCGACCAGCTAAGGAAGAAGGATTTTATAGTATCCATATTTCTATGGTTAGAGTAACCTGGGAAATAGGTAATTTGAGAGAATAAGTGCTCGTGTCCTATCCTGCTGAAATCGAAGTCCAGATGCAGCGTTATTACCAGTCGCTGTCTG
>JBCCQQ010000027.1:0-76037 GCA_039024555.1 Cyanobacteria bacterium P01_D01_bin.156 | reverse complement strand
CGCGCTGAGCGATTAGCATAAGTTCTGCCTAAAGCATCTACATTTATTGTTTAAAGGAAGCTTTCATTCTTCTTTTAAGCAATATGCTTTAGGTAGAACTTTTGTTTGGATGGCTCTAGGTTGATGGATACATCGACCAGACTCGATGTAGCAAACAAGGAAGCTAATGACGTGGTCAAAAAGGACGCTAAGAAAGTAGTTGAAAAGCAGCCAAGCGAATCCTCTGACTCGTTTGACGCAGGGTCTTTTGTTAAAGGCACTCGCGAAGAGTTAAGTAAGGTAGTTTGGCCCTCCAGGCAGCAGTTGCTCAGTGAGTCTGCAGCTGTCATTTTTATGGTGGGCATGTCTGCAACGCTTATTTACTTAGTGGATAAACTATTTGGTTGGGCTTCTAGGCAGGTGTTCTAATGACTTACGCTTCTGACGATTCAAATTCTGCAATTGATGTTGATAATCCCGGTGTTGCTGAAGAACCGAAAAAGTCTCAGTCTCGCTGGTATGCAGTGCAGGTAGCCTCCGGGTGTGAAAAGCGCGTTAAGCTCAATCTTGAGCAGCGGGCTATTACTCTAGGAGTCAATCAGTACATATTTCAGATTGAAATACCGCAAACTCCTGCAGTTAAGCTGCGTAAAGACGGTAGTCGTCAGAATATCGAGGAAAAGGTTTTTCCTGGATACGTACTCATCCGCATGATTTTAGAGGATGACGTTTGGCAGGTCGTTAAAAACACCCCCCATGTCATTAACTTTGTCGGCGCTGAACAGCGTCGTGCCACTGGACGTGGGCGAGGTCATGTTAAACCCATGCCTCTGAGTCGGGCTGAGGTCGAACGAATCTTTAAGCAGACCCAAGAACAGGCTCCTGTAGTCAAAGTTGATATGGCTGAAGGAGACAAGATTTTGGTGCTGTCTGGTCCGTTTAAGGACTTTAGTGGTGAAGTCATTGAAGTGAGCCCTGAGCGCAGCAAGCTCAAGGCATTACTGTCGATTTTCGGTCGCGATACCCCCGTTGAGCTGGAATTTAACCAAGTGCAAAAAGAGAGTTAATCAATGGCGAAGAAGGTAGTTGCCCTTATTAAGCTGGCAATCCCAGCTGGAAAAGCGAATCCTGCACCGCCCATTGGTCCTGCCTTGGGTCAGCACGGGGTCAACATTATGGCGTTCTGCAAAGAATATAACGCCAAGACCTCTGACAAAGCTGGACTGATTGTGCCGGTTGAGATTTCTGTTTTTGAAGACAGAAGCTTTACATTCATTCTCAAAACACCGCCAGCCTCTGTGCTGATTAAAAAAGCGGCCAAAATTGAGAAGGGTTCTGGTGAGCCCAACAAAACTAAAGTTGGTTCTATCACCCGTGCTCAATTAAAAGAGATTGCTGAGATGAAAATGCCTGATCTCAACGCCAATGACGTTGATGCAGCCATGAATATCATTGAAGGTACTGCCCGGAATATGGGTGTGACCATCGCTGAATAATTTCGGCACTCAATTTTTTCGTATACATTAAAAAACGTGTGGGGAAGAAGGTTTTCTTCGTTATTACCCCAAGGAGAATAGATGGCAAAGAAACTGTCACGCCGCTTAAAAGAGCTGCAGACAAAAGTAGGCGATAAGCTCTACGAACCGTTAGAGGCAATGCAGTTGCTTAAGGAAACAGCGACTGCAAAATTTAATGAAACAGCAGAGGTCCACATCCGCTTGGGAATCGACCCGAAATATACGGACCAGCAGCTGCGTACCACTGTTGCCCTGCCCAAGGGCACTGGTCAGACCGTTCGAGTTGCCGTTATCGCCCGTGGTGAAAAGGTAGCTGAAGCCACTGAAAATGGTGCTGATATGGCGGGCTCTGAAGAGCTGATTGATGAAATTCAGAAGGGCATGATGGATTTTGACATCCTGATTGCTACACCTGACATGATGCCTAAGGTAGCTAAGTTGGGACGTGTTCTAGGCCCCCGTGGTTTAATGCCATCCCCTAAGGGTGGTTCTGTAACCTTTGACCTGGCACAAGCTATTAGCGACTTTAAAGCTGGTAAGCTGGAATTCCGAGCTGATAAAGCAGGTATTGTGCACGTTATGTTTGGCAAGGCTGACTTTGCCGCTGAGGATTTACTTGTTAACCTCAAGGCTCTCCAGGAAACCATTGATCGTAATCGTCCCTCTGGTGCAAAAGGTCGTTATTGGCGAACTATGTCAGTAACTGCTACTATGGGTCCTGCGATTAAGTTAGATATCAGTGCGCTTCGTGACCTGAAGTTAGAAGAAGCCGCTCAGATGTAGGTGCTGCTGTGGCAGCCTTAAAAGCTTTGGAGATATTGCGTCTGAAACATCCCATTAACTAAATAGGCATTCAAAGACAGCAGGTGCATTGTGCTTAATATCCTGCCGAGATGCAGAATGTGGATGCGATTAGCATGCATTTTGGGGTCTCGGTATTAGCTGAGGCCCTTTTGATTTTGTACTGTCAGTGAAGTGTGATGTGAGGCCATAGTATTTTCAATTTATCCCCGAACTGAAGGAGGTGAGATCCGCATGGGGAGAACCCTAGAAAACAAAAAAGAGATTGTTGCTGAGCTTAAGGATCTCTTGAGTGATACTCAATCTATTTTTGTTATTGACTACAAAGGTCTGACGGTTGCTGAAATGAGTGACCTACGTAATCGTATTCGTGAAAAGGGTGGTACTTGCAAGATTGCAAAGAATACTCTGATCCGGATTGCGGTTCAAGACGATGAGAATTGGCAGCCTGTTCAGGAGTTTCTGAAAGATACGACTGCACTATTACTCACCAAAGAAGACATCGGAAGTGTCGTTAAGGAATATAAGAAGTTCCAGAAAGATACTAAAAAGTCTGAACTTCGCGGTGGTGTTCTTGAAGGCAAAGCTCTGTCTAAAACAGAGGCTGAAGCATTGGCTGATCTGCCTAGTAAGGAAGAGCTATACGCCAAGATTGCAGGCAGTATCAATGCTCTGGCCACGAAGCTGGCAGTTGGTATCAATGCAGTACCTTCCTCTATTGCCCGTGGTCTTCAAGCTTACGTCGACAAAGAAGGTGGCGCAGGCGACGAGTAGTTCTTTCGTGCTCAGTTTTTAGTTCGTTCATTACATATAAATCAAGGAGAAATCCATGTCTGCTGCAACTGATGAAATTTTGGAAAAACTGAAGTCCCTTACTCTTCTTGAGGCTTCTGAGTTGGTTAAGCAAATCGAAGAAACTTTCGATGTTAGTGCTGCTGCACCTGTTGGTGGTGTGATGATGGCTGCGCCTGGCGCTGGTGGTGGCGGTGGTGAAGCTGCTGAAGAGAAAACTGAATTTGATGTTGTTCTTGAAGAATTTGGTGGCAACAAGATTGCCGTTCTTAAGGCAGTTCGTGCTCTCACAGGCTTGGGTCTGAAGGAAGCTAAGGCTATGGTTGAAGGTGCCCCCAAAGCCATTAAAGAAGGTGTTTCCAAAGACGATGCTGAAGCTGCTAAAAAGCAGCTTGAGGAAGCTGGTGCCAAGGTTTCTGTTAAGTAAATTTTGCTTAAGTGAGGTTGGTCCTTTTAGTCCCATAGCTTTTGGGGTTTACAGATAACCAGTTCACCTTCACACCCTCAAGAAAGACTGCTGCCTTCCGGGAGTAGTCTTTTTTGTTTGTAGAT
This sequence comes from Cyanobacteria bacterium P01_D01_bin.156, assembly GCA_039024555.1. Lineage (GTDB taxonomy): Bacteria > Cyanobacteriota > Cyanobacteriia > Phormidesmidales > Phormidesmidaceae > Leptothoe. Next base: position 72,396 of record JBCCQQ010000027.1, on the reverse strand, counting down.
ATTGCGTAGCTCAGGACATCGTCATGAGTCAGAGCTCTCTCAAGAGTTCCTGTGCGAAGACTGTGGTGTTACATCGCCTATACAGGACTCAATTGCAAGACAGTGGGCATTCTCGAACTTGATAACTCTACAGAAGTTATCTCGTGTGCATACTTCACGTACTTAGAGAGTTTAACTTTCCATATCATGACTCTATTTTGTAGGTGGGGAATACTTGGTGAGAACTATATGCCTTGTTAAGGGTCAAAAGATCTAATGGGATTAAGTCTCTCTGACTGCTGAGGTGGGCTTTATGGGGAGACTTAGTGCGATAAACACTATGCTTTTGTTTGAGCTATGCGAATCTCTAAATATAAATTTGAAATACTCTTTGCCTTATCTACACTGGGTATTTTAGGTATTTTCTTTGTTACTCTTTCTGGTGTGCTGACAGTACCAACTCGTAACGTCTCCACTCGAGAAAATTCTAATTTAGAAAATGTGACTGCTGAGGTGTCTCTCGCTCAAAGATTGAGCGAAGGAACCCAAAGTCTGTTGCCTAACCCTTCTGACTTAAAGCTGCAGGGGATAGCAGCTTATGCTGAAGGGAATTATGACCAAGCGATCGCATCTTTAGAGGCTGCGCTTGAAAACAATCGTAATGACCCTGAGACTTTTATTTATTTGAATAACGCGCGCATTGGTAAAGAAACTGCTCACACCTTGGCTGTAATTGCACCAGTCGGCAGCACGAGCGAAATTGGCTTAGAAATTTTGCGGGGAGCTGGTCAAGCCCAGTACACCTTCAATCAATTGAATGAGAATATTGAAGCCCCCATCAAGATTCTCATTGCCAACGATGAGAATGACCCTGATATTGCGAAGGCCGTGGCCTCTGAGCTGGTAAAACGATCGGACGTATTAGGCGTATTAGGGCATTACAGCAGTGGTGTCACCCTCCAAGCTGCCCCTGTATATAACGCAGGCAAGCTACCGATGGTGTCTGCCATTAGTACTTCAGTAGAGCTTTCTGGGTTTAGTCCCTACGTATTTCGCACCGTACCAAGCGATAGCTTTGCTGCTGCTGCCTTGGCTCGCCATATGCTTGATGGGTTAAATGCGCAAAAGGCGATTGTTTATTATGATTCCAACAGTGCCTACAGTCTTTCTCTAAAAAGTGAATTTACAACATCTGTCTTTAGCGATGGCGGCGAAGTTCTGACTGAATACGATCTCGCCGATGCGACGGAATTTAATGCTGAAGAGCAGATTGCAGCGGCTAAAGAACAAGCGGTAGACGTGGTTATGCTGGCAGCTAGCACCGATACATTAGAGCCTTCGTTGGCCGTGATGGCTGCTGTTGATCAGGAAATCTCTTTGCTTGGAGGCGATGATTTATATCATCCCCAGGTATTAGAAAATGGAGGCGCTGACGCTGAGGGACTAGTGGTCGCAGTTCCTTGGCATGTGCTGTCGGATCCTGATTCTGAGTTTGTAGAAGATGCACGACAAATTTGGGGGGGAGATGTCAGTTGGCGTAGTGCCATGGCCTATGATGCGATCGCAGCACTCAGCTTAGCTCTGCAGGAGGACCCTAGCCGAGAAGGTGTGCGCAACATCATGCATGAGACTAATTTTTCAGCCCAAGGAGCCACTGGAGATGTCTATTTCCTCCCTTCCGGTGATCGTAATCAGGCATCTCAACTGGTGGAAATTCAATCGGGCAATCGGTCAGGTTTTGGATTTGACTTTATTCCCATTCAGGAAGCTGATTTTTAGTTCGCCTTTGAAGTGGTTACTTTGCTGTTGCGGTCTCGGTTGGCTCAGAGATCCAGAAAAAGTCGGCTAGTTCAGGAGCTGTTGACGTTGGATTGAGCAAAACGCTATAGGCGACTAAGTCTTCACCTAGGCGACGTTCCACACGATTAGGAATACCAAAATCAAAAACGATATGGCCTTCACCTGCTAGCACGATCACCTGGGTATCTGGAGAGGCCGTGACGTAGTCAGCTACAGATTCAGCCATCGTTTCATCCCAAAGTACCTGAGCTGCAAAAAAGTTTTCGAAGCTAGGACCACTGTGCCCGTGGCCACCATGGTGGCTAAAGACCTGAGCTACCATGGCCTGGTAGTTTTCATCGCTGGTATCGATGTCATTGATGGGTGGGATGTACTTTAAATCGTCTCCACTCAGGCTAGCCAGCCCTTCTCTGGCAACTTTTTTGGTGATTTCCCTCGGGGTATTGAGGGCAATCAACGGAATTTGATTACTCTGAGCGTAGCGAATGATCGGTGCATAGAGTTCCCAGTCAAATCCCCAACGAGTTTCATATTCACTTTTTTTCACCAGCTCCGATTCTGTAATTTCGCCTGCAATGTACTGGTCTAATACGGACTGGAATGGCCGTTGGAACATTTCTAGACCAATAGCAATATCATTACGGTCCTGGTACATGGCTGTAATGATTTCTAGCTGGGCTGCGTGGTCGGCTGGATCTGTGTGAGTTTCTCCTAGATAAATCACGTCTGCCTGGGTCAACGTGTCTAGGATGGTTTGATGGGATGGTTCCTGTGTGGCTGCTAATGGTGCTTGGGTTTGTGCGATCGCATCAGCTGTATCTCCAGGTCCAGCCTTAAACAAATGACTGTGTCCCAAACCAGCACCAATCACCAATAATGCGCTGCAGCAGCCTAAAAACCAAAAAGATTTCACAACCGATTAATCCAACAAGTAGCTTTCTAGGTAGTCTAGCCTAGATTTTTTGAAGAAAGTTCAACAAACCTAGATACAGTGGCGGTGATTACGGAGTAATAACTGGCATATTTTAAAATTGCATTTGCCCTAGTTTGTACCTGTAGAAAAGCTTCAAGAGCTATCACCTTGGACAATTAATCTCTTGCCAGGGTTTATGGCAACCCGATAGGTTTAACGTATGGCAGCTACGCTGGCTTGCTGTACCTGGCTTATTAATGTGTCCTGCAGATTTGGTCAAAGAGCCAATCTGCAAGGCATCCTTACTTATTTTTTTCACCGCTTCCATGACTGTTACGACTGAGACCAGCTCTACAAACACCATCACTCTTCCTGAAATGGGCTGTGGTACCTGGGCCTGGGGTAATCGGTTGCTCTGGGGTTACGACGAAAGTATGAATGCTGGTCTCCAGCAAGTTTTTAATTACTGTGTCGATCGTGGCGTGACCCTATTCGACACTGGTGATTCCTACGGTACCGGAAAACTGAATGGTCAAAGTGAAAAGTTACTGGGTAAATTTTGTCAGGCATATCAGGGCCATAACAAAGACAGCATTTGTCTAGCGACTAAACTTGCTGCCTATCCCTGGCGCTTGACCCGAGGCATGATGGTTAATGCTGGTCGAGCCTCTAAACAACGTATGGGCCGACTGGATATTGCCCAAATGCATTGGTCCACGGCTAATTATTTTCCGTGGCAAGAAGGTCCCCTACTTGATGGGTTGGCGGATCTATACGAACAGGGGCTAGTGAAGGGTGTGGGGCTGTCCAACTATGGCCCTAAACGATTGCGCTGGGTGCATAAACGTTTTGCAGAGCGAGGTGTGCCCATTGTTTCATTGCAGGTTCAGTATTCTCTCCTATCAACATTTCCAGTCACTGAGCTGGGTCTCAAAGATGTGTGTGACGAGCTGGGAATTCACATGATTGCTTACAGTCCTCTGGGGCTCGGTCTTTTGACCGGTAAATATGGCGAGTCTACCGCTAAACCTAAGGGGATACGCGGTCTTTTATTTCGTCAGTTACTGCCAGGAATTCAACCTTTATTGGACTGTCTGAAGGAAGTAGCTGCCGAACGCAATAAAACGATGGCTCAGACCGCCCTCAATTGGTGTATTTGCAAAGGTGTGATTCCTATCCCAGGTGCTAAAAATCTGGAGCAGGCCCAACAGAATATAGGATCCTTGGGATGGCGTCTCAACATTGCAGAAGTTGAGGAATTAGACCGAGCAGCGGCCAACTCGGATAAAAAAATGGTTCAAAACATTTTTCAGACTCAGTGATTTTACGCAAGAATTACTAACTTTTACTGAGTCTGCGCAGACGGAAATCTATTCATACTTATAAGAACTGAGGTTTTCTCGAAAAAACGTCTGATAAAACTAGTAGTGCAATAATTTATACCAAGATTACGCATATTTCACCACAAGATTGAGCAGGTTCATAGGGAACTATAGAGTTGCGTAATTTTAAGGGGCTAGATACGCCTATGAACGGTTTACACTTGGCTGCATTTGCATCCCTAACAACGCTCATAATGCTTTCCCCTGTTAAGGCTCAGGGGGTAGATTTGCATCTAGCCCATGGTGAGTCAGAGCTAATTCAGCAACATTTCACAAACGGTGAAACAATTACAGCCTCCTGTAGTAAACATTGCTTGGATTTAGACTTATACCTTTACGATATCGACGGTAACCTGCTCTCTCAAGATACGGACCTCGATATTGCCCCTACGTTATCGGCCCCCTACGATGGCGACTTTTTGTTGGAAGTATTTATGCCCAACTGCGAACATCCAGAAGGATGTACAGCCCGGATCTATTCTCAGCAAGAGTCCCTAAGCTCATTACCTAGTCAGTAGGCTAGACCCAAACGTTTATCTCTAGTTAAATCGCGATTCCAGGGGGATAGCCATCGGCTATCCTTTTTTTTTGCAGATTTTGAATATCTCCTGCCAGATTTGTATTCAACTATGGAAATAGCAGGGGGAACGGTTTACTGTGCCAAGGCTGCCAATAATTTCTGATGAATCTCTGGCGTGGAACCCACAACGATGCCTGGCCATTTGTAGTTCTGACAAGCACTGAGCGGGGGCAATGGATTGCCTTGATGGTCTGTGATGATATAGCCCATTTCCTGCGCCATCCAACTTAGAGCACCACCATCAATAAACTGGCCTGCTGCTAAGATTGCGCCAGTAAGGTCGCCTGTCAACAGACCATTGGTGTTAGGAATCGCCACTTCGCGAGAATAGTCTGCTTTAACGCTGATGGCTTCAAACTGACCCTTGAGGTTGTCTGCCAGATGGGTCAGTGCCCAACTAAGCAGTACCTGATCCTTAGGAGTTTCTATTTTGAGGGGCTGACAGCTATCCAGATCGTCAGATAGAGAACCATAAAATGTGCCTTGGCCTCGTAGACTGTAATAGAACCGGTCAAGGGCTGGGCTGAGGGCGATAACCGCCTCAAAACCATCAGCATTCAATACAGTCAGGATAATTTGATAATTTGGATGACCATCCATGTAGAAGCGGGTGCCATCAATGGGGTCTAAGGTGACTAAATAGTCGTCCTGGGGACCAAGCTCAATAGAACGAAAGTATTTGGTGTTGTAGGTTTTTTCAAACTCTTCACCGTAAAAACGAATGTTGGGAAATAGATATAGCAGAGTGACTTCGATAAAAGTCTGAATTGAGAGATCTGCGTCGGTTAACGCTGTTGCAAAAAAGTTATCCGAATCAAATTTGTCAGGATGGGCCGAAATGCTGGTTTGAATTTTCCGGGCATAGCCTGCGGCTACCTTGAGGTGAGGTAATAGGGCCTCTAAAATTTCGCGTGGGGTGGTCATGGAAAATTTTGATAAATATGTTTTGTAGGGAGTGGTACTCAAGCCCCCTACGAAACATATTCCACCATTACTACCCAAACAAACGTCGTCTATAGTCCATTGCCCATGGATGCATCCAGCGCAGCAGCGACGACATAATGGTTTTCATCAGTCCGTAAGTTTGCTAGTAATTTGGTTGCTTGGGGATGGTTACAGCCAGTGAGTGCTGTCGCAGCCCGCCAGCGATCACGCCAAATTTCGCTGTGGGCTAATTTTGTTAGTGCATCTAATGCTTTCGGTTGTAATGGCGATGTTAACACCTGACGAAGTGACAAAATAGCTGTTTCTTTAACTGTCTGTGTAGGGTCATCCAATGCTTTAAGGGCAACTGTCAATAAAACATCATAGTGCTGTGTCTCTTGCAAAATAGAGAGTACTGTTTGTCGCACCAGCCAGTTATCGTTGCTGTCGTACAGCTGCTCTAGCAATGGAATAGAGAGGTCGCCAAATTCATAGAGAGAGTTGGCGACCTCTGCCATCACATTACTATCGGTTTCAGCATCCAAAAACGTTTTTAAGGTATTCAGGGCAGTCGTATCTGGTGCCTGATTACCTAACCCCATCACCGCTAAACGGCGAAGTAGAAAAGAAGATTCCTGAGACAAACGCTGCAAAATAGGGACTGCTACGATGGCCGGCTGGCCTGCCAAGTTATTCAATGCAGCAATGCGTACATTTAAAGCAGGAGCGCGTAAATCAGTTTCTAATTTGTTGAGTTTGTCAGGGGTCATGGAGTTTGAGTGGAGGGTTTTCCCCTGTAGGGGTTAGCCTATACGAAGTTGGTATTGCTGAACGGCAGCATGAGCTACCTGAGCAAGTCGCCCCTATTCAATCATTGATAGAGCGCTCGCTGGCTATGGAGCAGCAACGGCCGAGTCAAGCACATTCTCATTGTTACTGATGATGGTATGGATGTTCAAATAGCCACTTACCATGGGTTGCGATGGTTATTGCGACCTTTTCTCTTGAGGAATGTGGAGATTGCAACCCATGGTATCAATCATTTACCTCAGCAAGGTCCGGCGATTGTTGTTTGCAACCACCGTTCTGATACTGATGGTTTAGTGATGACCCTAGCACTGCCCCGCTATGTTGCCTGGATGGTGGCAGACTATATGACCTCGATTCCGATGACCAGTCAGTTACTGAGGTGGACGGGCATGGTGCCTGTTAATACTGAGGGACGACTAACCCCATCTTCGATTAAAAAGGCTCTGACGCAACTGCAGCAAGGGAGACTGCTAGGAATTTTCCCCGAGGGTGAAAACTATATTTTTGCCAACGATTTTAGTGCTCCCCTAGCCCAGTTACAGTCTGGGTTTTCCCATTTGGCGTATATGGCTCAGGTACCCGTGATTCCAGTGGTTATTGTCCCAAAATCCGAGACGTTAAAGCCAATCACCATACCTGCTAACGTACGTCACTATCTAGAACAGCACTACGATCTAAATCAGGTGACCTCGATTGTTCGTTATCAATCCGCTGATGTCAGGCTAGGTAAACCTATTTTTCTAGACCCGGTTAAACATTTAGACAAACATGAACAAATGGGCTGGTTAGCGATGCAAACCCGTCAGGCGATGTTGAATTTACAGCACTAGATAACGAATTCAGAATTGGGAAGTCAGAAAAAGGAACAGAATTCCGACTTCCCAATTCTGAAGTTAAGTTCAGACTTCACCCCATTACAGATCTGGAAAAGTGGCTTTGACCGCTGGGTGTACCAGCTGGTGATTGATGACATTAAGTCCTTCAGCCAGGGCGGGATCGTTATCCAGTGCTTTGATGCCTAAGTTGGCGAGTTTCAGCGCATAGGGCAACGTGCTATTATTCAGGGCTTCGGTCGCTGTTCGAGGGACAGCCCCTGGCATGTTGGGGACACCGTAATGCAGTACTCCAGCCTCCCTGTAGACGGGCTCACTATGGGAAGTAGGGTGTACGGTTTCGATACAGCCCCCTTGGTCAACGGCAACATCCACAATAACGGCACCTTCAGGCATTTTTTCGACGAGCGATCGCGACACCAGCGTTGGTGGTCGACGCCCTGGCACCAGTACCGCACCCACCACTAAATCTGCCTGGGTAATGGCTTTTTCAATATTGGCAGAATTGCTATACAAAAGTTCTACCCGAGAGCCAAACAGCTCTTCTAACTGATTTAATCGGTCCAGATTAATGTCGATGAGTGTGACCTGAGCCCCCAAACCTACTGCCATTTTGGTCGCTTCAGTGCCAACGATGCCGCCACCTAGTACTACCACTCGTCCTGGACTAACACCGGGAATGCCCCCTAGTAAAACGCCGCGTCCCCCCTGCTGTTTTTCAAGAAACCTGGCTCCAAACTGTACCGACAGCCGCCCAGCAATGATACTCATGGGAGTGAGCAGAGGTCGCTGGTGGTTTTTCTCGACTGTTTCATATGCGATAGCTGTGGTCCCACTTTGCATCAGTGCTTCAGTTAACTGCCGACTAGCGGCTAGATGCAGGTAGGTAAACAGCAGTTGTTCTTTTTGCAGGTAATCATATTCTTGGGGCAAAGGTTCTTTGACCTTGACTACCATGCCTTGCTGCCATGCCTCGGATGCAGACACAAGGGTAGCTCCAGCCTGTTGATAGTCAGTGTTACTAAAACCCGCACCTAGGCCTGCATCGGTTTCCACCATAACCTGATGTCCTTGTTCGGTGAGTGCTCGAACGCTGCTGGGACTTAGCCCCACACGAAACTCAAGATTTTTAATCTCTTTGGGTACACCAATCTGCACAAGCACCTCCACCATGTGTTTAAAGCTTTGAGTAGCAATATATTTGTTACTGCAAAACTGCCGTTGCCTACAGCTTAGCGCTGCTAACCATTGCGAGAATCATCAAAAATGAGAATTTTAGACTATTCAAATTCATTGACGAATTTTCCCTTTGATAGCGAGAATAGATGGGTATAACCCGACGTCAAATACCGTGCCTGATATTAAGCCTTCCGTTAGTCCTAACCTTGAACGCCCTAAAAAAGGGTTCAACGAATATGCTGAGCAGCTCAATGGTCGAGCTGCTATGGTGGGTTTTTTGATTTTAATCGCCCTTGAATATTTCACTGGCCAAAGCCTGGTTTCGCTCATTGGCCTTAAGTAGGCTACCTTTACTTGCCCCTATTTGACCGGAGCCTGAGGGTAATTCGTTTCTCAAATATAGAAAAGCGCTGCTTACAGTTGTGTACTTTGACTCAGCATCAATGATTTGTACGTTTCATGATGAGTACGAACAATTAGTCATCTGAGTTAGGGGATGTTACTGACGCAAAAAAAGGTGAATGGTTAAACCATCCACCCCCTTGCTAGCCGGAGCAAGTTTGTCGGCTATGTCACGGCGGTACTTTTCAGATGAGAGCGCCGCCGTGATTGGTTGAAGTTATTTGTCTTCTTCAGAGAACTCAGCGTCGATAACGTCATCATCACCGCCCTCGCTGCTATCAGGGGCTGCACCACCGGCAGCATCTGCAGCGGCAGCGGCAGCATCTGCTCCGCCATACATGTTGCTGCTCAAAGCAAACAGCGCCTGTTGCAGAGATTCGGTACCTGCCTTTATCTTGTCAGCATCGTCGGATGCGATCGCTTCTTTCAGACTGGCAATTTCAGTCTCCACTTTGGACTTATCCTCATCAGAGATCTTGTCCGCCAGTTCACCCATTTGCTTCTCAGCCTGGTAAACCAAGGAGTCTGCCTGGTTCTTAACATCGATCTTCTCGCGACGTTCCTTGTCGGCAGCGGAGTTAGCTTCCGCATCGCGCACCATCCGATCTACTTCGTCATCCGATAGAGTGGATGCACCCGTGATGCTGATGGACTGCTCTTTGCCAGTGCCCTTATCTTTAGCAGTTACATTCAAAATACCGTTAGCATCGATATCGAATGTCACTTCAATTTGAGGTACACCACGGGGAGCAGGAGGAATGCCATCTAAGCGGAATACGCCCAGGTCTTTATTGTCGTTAGCCATTTCACGCTCACCTTGGAGAACGTGAATTTCCACGTTGGTCTGACCGTCGACAGCAGTGGAGAACACCTCAGACTTCTTAGTAGGAATTGTGGTGTTTCTGGGGATTAGCTTAGTCATTACGCCACCCAACGTCTCCACACCCAAGGATAGGGGAGTCACATCAAGCAGCAGAATGTCCTTCACTTCACCCGCTAGGACACCACCCTGAATTGCGGCACCAATGGCCACAACTTCGTCGGGGTTTACACTCTGGTTAGGCTCTTTGCCAAGAATTTTAGTAACCAGTTCTTGAACTGCAGGAATACGAGTGGAACCACCCACTAGCACGATTTCATTGATGTCTCCCTTGGCTAGCTTGGCATCGCGGATGGCATTTTCTACAGGGATGCCGCAACGATCGATTAGGTCAGAGCAGAGCTCTTCGAACTTAGCTCGTGTGAGGGTCAAATCCAGGTGCTTAGGACCGTCCTGGGTTGCTGTAATAAAGGGCAGGTTAATTTCCGCTTGGGTAACGCTGGAAAGCTCAATTTTTGCTTTTTCAGCAGCTTCAGTTAAACGCTGCAGAGCCTGCTTATCCTTGCGGAGGTCAATGCCCTCTTGGGACATGAACTGCTCAGCCAGATGATCCACAATCTTCTTGTCGAAGTCGTCACCACCCAAGTGAGTGTCACCGGATGTGGAGAGTACCTCAAATACACCATCGCCCACTTCCAGAATGGAAACGTCAAAGGTGCCACCACCTAAGTCGAATACTAAGATAGTTTCGTTGCTCTTTTTATCAAGACCGTAGGCTAAAGCGGCAGCGGTGGGCTCGTTGATAATCCGCAGAACTTCGAGGCCCGCAATCTTGCCAGCATCCTTAGTCGCCTGACGCTGGGAGTCGTTAAAATAGGCTGGAACAGTAATGACCGCCTGGGTGACCTGGTCGCCCAGATACTTACTGGCATCGTCGGCTAGTTTACGCAGTACCTGGGCAGAAATTTCCTCAGGAGCAAACTGCTTGTCGGCATTAGTACACTCAATTTTGACGTTACCGTTCACGTTGAGAACGTTATAGGGAACCTCTGAGGACTCGTTGCCTACCTCGTCATTGCGACGACCGATGAAACGCTTTACTGAGTAAAACGTATTGGTAGGGTTCATCACGGCCTGACGCTTAGCGATTTGGCCGACCAGACGATCGCCACTCTTGGCATAGGCGACTACGGATGGTGTGGTACGAAAACCTTCTGCATTAGCAATTACGGTGGGCTTACCACCTTCCATAACGGCGACTACAGAGTTTGTAGTTCCTAAGTCAATTCCAACTACTTTTCCCATATCAGTTGCTCCGGCTGAATAGCTGCTTCTAAACGAACCTTGAAAACGGTTTCTTAAAAGCTCATTACTATAGTGCTAATCCAGAGCCAATCCCTGAAGGGGGGGTTACCGAACCTGGATTTCGGTTTGGGTGGGGGTTAGCGGCTCTAAGGCTACACAGCAGACAAAATTTGCTCGTCTAATTCAAAATCTACTGCTTGCTCTAATTTGCAGTAATCCTGGTTATAGGAGTCTTTTAGCCCTTCTACTAGACTGTAATGTGGTGTCCAATCGAGTTCTGATTGGGCTTTAGTGATGGATGTAAAAAAGTGCTGTACCCGCATCGGAAAGGCTTTGCGCTTACCAAAGTCAAATTGAGCGGGGTCGTAATGGATGATTTCTGGTGTAGGTTTACCCATGGCTTCAGCACAGGCCTGGGCTAATCCATCAAAGGTGACGTAACGCTCCCCTGAAATGTTGTAAATCTGTCCGATGGCTTTGGTATTGCCAAGTACCGCAACCATCGCTTGCGCCAGGTCAGCACAGTGCCCTAGCTGGGTGATTGCTTTACCGTTGCCGGGGATAGGTAGGGCACGATCATGGCTGAGGCGGTCAAAAAACCACTTTTCGAGTGGGTTGTAGTTTTGAGGGCCATAGATATACACGGGGCGAATCGATGTGAACGGCACCCCTTGCTCGGCCAGGTAATCTTCGGTGTGGTGTTTACCTTTGTGGCGACTTTTGGGGTCGACGGGGTCCCCCTCGATATGGGGCATTTGGTCACTTTTGAGGTAAACGCCTGCCGAGCTGATGTAGATAAACTGCCCAACGGTTTTTCCAAAAAGCTCAACTAAGGGTTCAGTGTCGCTCAGTTCGCGACCGTTGTTGTCGTAGATGGCGTCGAATTGTTTTCCAGCCAGGGCTGTTTTTAGGGCAGCAGGGTCTTTGCGATCGCACTTCACCACATCTACTCCCTCAGGAGCTGGTTTGTTACCCCGGTTTAATAACGTCACCGCATGGCCTGCATCCAATAGCAGGCGGGTAAGATACACACCGATAAAGCGTGTGCCACCCATCACCAAAATTCGCATAGCTTTTCCCGACCACACTTAGAAACAATCTCTTTAGATCCTATTGAAGATTGTTACTCCAGCAAAGTAACGAATGTTCCAAGCATCAAGACTAAAAAATGAGCAACCGGTGCAGGGTCGAATTTGTCAACCATTATCTTTTTACTTTATTTGAAGTATAAGAATTAGTAACACTCTCGCTTTATGTAACAGATCTGTTACATAAAGCGAGAGTCAATATGTCATTTTGTATCGCATCTGTGGCTGTATCCCTAGTCTGTAGGGATTTTCTGATACAAACACAATAGGTTTAAAGACCTATACAGATGTTATGGAATGTTTCTCATTACAGTAATCACTTCACGTTTGTAAAGCGTTTTTGTAAATGTTTTGTGGCTACTGGGTCCATGCGATCGCTTAATGAGTCCGACCGATGGCAATACCCAACCGGGTTTAACATGCTAGGCGGCAGTCATCACCACCCATTGGAAGAGACAAACCACGTCCAGAGCTTTAGTTGTGCTTAATAGTTAAGCGACTTTTCTAGGCGTGGATAAGGTTGAAAACACAGAGGAAGGAGTCAAACTGCATGTTCACGAACGTCAAGCCCACTGTGAGACATATCTCACCCGAGAACCTTGGCGAACGGTCTTTGATGAAAGTGGTGTACGTCGTACTTGAGCCACAGTATCAAAGCGCTTTATCCGCAGCTGTTAAGTCCATTAATGCTAATAATCCTCACATTGCAGTAGAAGTTAGCGGCTATCTCATTGAGGAGCTGCGAGATGGTGGTAACTACGAAGCATTTAAAAAAGACGTTTCCGAAGCAAACGTTTTTGTCGCATCTCTAATTTTTATTGAAGAACTCGCTGAAAAGGTCGTAGCAGCCGTCACTCCCCATCGTGACAGCCTCGACGTAGCTGTTGTCTTCCCATCTATGCCTCAGGTAATGCGTCTGAACAAGATGGGTAGCTTTTCCATGGCTCAGCTAGGGCAGTCCAAGAGCGCCATTGGCGAGTTTATGAAGAAGCGTCGCCAAAAGCAAGGGGGCAGCTTTGAGGACGCCATGCTGAAGTTGTTGCGTACCTTGCCTAAGGTGCTTAAGTATTTGCCGGTTGATAAGGCCCAAGATGCTCGCAACTTTATGCTTAGCTTTCAGTACTGGCTTGGAGGGTCTCCTGAAAATTTGGAGAACTTCATGCTGATGCTGGCTGATCGCTACATGTTTGGCGACAAAGAAATCGAAGGTGCTCCAAAGAATATGGAGTACGAGGAGCCTGTTACCTATCCCGACACAGGTATTTGGCATCCCCTTGCGCCTTGCATGTATGAGGACGTTAAAGAGTACCTCAACTGGTATAGCTCTCGGCAGGATTTACCTGCTTCTCACAAAAAGGAGCAGGCCCCCTGCGTTGGTCTAGTATTGCAGCGCACCCACTTGGTGACCGGTGATGAAGCCCACTATGTCTCCATGGTTCAAGAGCTGGAGTACATGGGAGCTCGGGTTATTCCTGTGTTTGCTGGTGGTCTTGACTTCTCGAAGCCTGTAGAGCAGTTTTTCTATGAGCCTGTTAGCCAAGAGCCTTTGGTTGACTCTGTAGTTTCCTTAACGGGGTTTGCTCTGGTAGGAGGTCCTGCTCGTCAAGACCATCCCAAGGCAATTGAGTCTCTTCAAAAGCTGAATCGTCCTTACATGGTGGCTCTACCCCTAGTATTTCAAACTACTGAAGAGTGGGAAGATAGCGACCTAGGTCTGCATCCTATTCAAGTAGCCTTGCAAATGGCTATTCCCGAGCTAGACGGTGCCATTGACCCCATTGTGGTCTCTGGTCGTGACGGTATGACCGGTCGGGCGATTACTTTACAAGACCGTGTGGAAATCATTTCCCAGCGTGCTCTTAAGTGGGCTAACCTGCGCCGTGTTGAGCGTGCTAATAAGAAGCTGGCTATTACCGTCTTTAGCTTCCCACCCGATAAGGGCAATGTGGGTACCGCTGCTTATCTCAACGTATTTGGCTCTATCTATGAAGCCATGATTGAGATGCAAGAGCAGGGCTACACCATTGAAAATATGCCTGAGTCAGCGGAAGCGCTGATGCTAGAGGTTATCAATGATGCCCAGGCTCAGTACAACAGCCCTGAGCTTAACGTTGCTTATCGCATGTCGGTGGGTGAGTATGAAAAGCTCACACCCTACTCAGAGCGGTTAGAAGAGAACTGGGGACCACCGCCAGGAAACCTCAATACCGATGGCCAGAATCTACTGGTTTACGGTAAGACCTTTGGCAATTTGTTCATTGGTGTTCAGCCCACATTTGGGTACGAGGGCGATCCGATGCGGTTGCTTTTCTCCCGCTCTGCTAGCCCCCACCATGGTTTTGCCGCTTACTACACCTTCATCGAAAAGATTTGGAAGGCAGATGCGGTACTTCACTTTGGTACCCATGGCTCTTTGGAGTTCATGCCTGGGAAGCAGATGGGAATGTCGGGTCAATGCTATCCGGATAACTTGATTGGTAGCACTCCCAATCTCTACTACTACGCTGCTAATAACCCTTCCGAAGCCACTATTGCTAAGCGCCGTGGTTATGCGGAAACCATCAGCTATCTGACGCCTCCTGCTGAAAATGCTGGTTTGTATAAGGGGCTTAAGGAGCTCAGTGAGCTGATTGCTTCTTATCAAGGCCTCAAGGAAGGTGGCCGTGCGGTTTCTATCGTTAACGCCATTATTGAGCAGGCTCGTCAGGTCAACTTAGAGCGCGATGTCACTCTGCCTGATGTGGATGATGCCAGCGAACTCAGTAAAGAGGAGCGAGATACCCTGGTGGGTAAGATTTACATCAAGCTGATGGAAATCGAATCTCGCCTGTTGCCCTGTGGCTTGCACGTTATCGGTAAGCCCCCGACGGCTGAGGAAGCCGTAGCTACCCTGGTTAATATTGCAGGCCTTGACCGTGAGGAAGAAGGCTTTAAGAGTCTGCAGCGCATTATCGCAGAGAGTATTGAGCGAAACATTGATGCCATCTATAGAAATAGCGACCTGGGCATTTTGGATGATGTTCAGCTGCTATATGACATCAATGAGGCAACTCGGGCTGCTGTAGGTGCCATCGTGAATGAACAGGTGGATGATGAGGGCCGAGTTTCCCTCAAAACCATGCTTAAATTCTTCAACTTTGGCAAACGTAAAGACCCCTGGGTTGAGGCGCTCCATGAGCATGGCTACAAAAACGTCAATGAAGAAGACCTCAAGCCATTGTTTGAATATTTGCAGTTCTGCTTGAAGCAGGTAGTTGCTGATAACGAGTTGTCTTCCCTGCTGAGGGCGCTAGATGGTGAGTATATCTTGCCTGGGCCTGGCGGTGACCCCATTCGAAACCCGGATGTATTACCCACGGGTAAAAACCTCCATGCTTTAGATCCTCAGTCTATTCCTACAACTGCGGCGGTGCAGTCTGCCAAGGTAGTGGTAGATCGTTTGCTAGAGCGTCAGCGTAAGGAAAATGGTGGTAAGTATCCCGAGACAATTGCTTCTGTCCTCTGGGGAACTGACAACATCAAGACCTATGGCGAATCCTTAGCTCAGATGCTCTGGTTTGTAGGTGTTAAACCTGTTCCTGATGCTCTAGGGCGTGTGAATAAGCTGGAGATTGTTCCTCTAAATGAGTTGGGGCGTCCCCGCATTGACGTAGTCATTAACTGCTCTGGTGTGTTCCGCGATCTGTTTGTTAACCAGATGGCTTTGTTGGACCGCGCTGTGAAAATGGCAGCTGAGGCCGATGAGCCCTTGGAGATGAACTTTGTTCGTAAGCATGCCTTAAAACAGGCAGATGAAATGGGGCTATCCCTGCGGGAAGCAGCTACACGCATCTTTTCCAATGCCTCTGGTTCCTATGCGGCCAACGTGAACTTGGCAGTAGAAAACAGCAGTTGGGAAGAGGAGTCTGAACTTCAGGAAATGTACTTGAAGCGTAAGTCCTTCGCCTTTAATTCTGATAACCCTGGCGTGATGGATAACTCTCGCGACCTGTTTGAGGCATCTCTAAAAACTGCTGATGTCACTTTCCAGAACCTGGATTCATCTGAGATTTCTCTAACTGACGTATCCCACTACTTTGACTCTGACCCCACTAAGGTGATTGGTCAGCTGCGAGATGATGGTAAGAAGCCCACATCCTTTGTGGCCGACACCACAACGGCAAATGCCCAGGTGCGCACGCTGTCTGAGACGGTTCGTCTCGACTCCCGCACCAAGCTCCTGAATCCCAAGTGGTATGAAGGGATGCTGGCTAACGGTTATGAAGGTGTGCGTGAGCTGTCTAACCGTTTGGTAAACACAATGGGGTGGTCAGCCACTGCGGATGCTGTGGATAACTGGGTTTATGAAGACACTAACACCACATTTATTCAGGATGAAGAGATGTGTAAGCGTCTGATGGACCTCAATCCCAACTCCTTCCGCCGCATGGTGACTACATTGCTAGAAGTCAATGGCCGTGGCTATTGGGAAACGAGTGATGAAAACATCGAGAAACTCCAGGAACTCTACGAAGAAGTAGAGAACCGTATTGAAGGAGTTGAATAGCCTATTACTTAACTGGCTAAAGCCTGTTTGAGCTTTTAGATGCATCCACTGTTCTTGAAAAGGGTAGTGGATGTATTTTTTTAGCAATACATTTGATCGAGATTACGAATCTGAATGTGGTCTCATTTTTTAGGGCAGTGCACAAAACTTTCGTACTCGATCAAATTCAGGATCTTGCCAAGAATAGGCAAAATGACTGACGGAAGGAATGTTTGGTGCCACCTTCTGTATGGCGTCCATTTGAGCTTCTAAAGAGGGGCGATTATTGATGGCTTTGCCCCATACCCCTGCTAAGGCTGGCTTGACGTTACTAGCGTTGTTCTGACGCAATACCAACTGTATGTCTTGCACAATGCATCGAGTATTTCCACAGATGCTGTAAGCCATGGGGTGCCAGCTCATCGCTTTAGGAAACCGGTTCCAATGCTGGAGTCGAGAATCGTAACCCTGGGTTCCAACAGGCTGGTTGGCTGTTGGAAAAAAGACAGCACTTGTTGGAATATTTTGTTGTTGTGCTGGTTGAGAGACTGTTGTCAAAAAGTCAACGACCCCTTGAACGGCATGGGCAACGCTCAATCTCCATAGTTCCAGCTGTAACCCAGGGCGACGGGCGGCTGCAGATACATCGCTGGTGTTACCCGAGGGACGCCGACTTTGCCAAAGGGGTTCAGCTTCATTAGGGAACTGCTGATCAACGCGCTCTAAATCCGACTCCGTTAAATAACCTCGTTCTAGAAACTGCTGAATCAGTGTCCGCCCTTTATTGTTTAAGGCCCTCTGTATCAATGAGTTCTTGGCGGCTGTGCTGTAAATCCAAAGGTCGCCCACCTGGCCTACGACTGAATTGCTACCTGTCCCACGGGGATATCGAATGTAGTCAAATAGCACTCCATCTGGATTTCGCCGCAGCACCTGCTGGAGCATTTGTAGATAGTCGTTACGTGCTTGGTAGTTGTAAGGGTCAATAAAAATTTCTTCGGGGTTATTGCTAGCGCCTCGGCTGGCAAAGGCAGATGTGGTTTCTCCTTGGCCATTGCGGGCCAGTACGTGCTGGCGATCGCTTCTTTGCCCATAGGAATACCCAAAATTCATGGTAAACATCCAGGCATGTACATTCAGGCCTCGTTTGTGACCTGCTGCGATCGCTTCTGCTAATAAATCTCGATTTTCATAGCCCTGTTGCTGCACCACACTCGGCCAGATGGTGCGATTTTCCTGCTTTGGCAAAAGTACCTGGCCGTTGTAAAAAACTTCCACATAAACATCGGTGTAGCCCAAGTTGACCACTCGATCCATCAAAGCATCGAGCAGCCCTGGTCGGAGATCGCAGGGATAAAGTCTCAGCCAAGTTGCCTGCTGACGGGGCCACTGCTGCTGACGGCAAGATTTTAAACGCTCACTATGGCGTTTGAGTAAGTCGTTATACTGTGCGATCGCAGTAGCATCTCGATTAGCAGTCTGTTGCCGTAACGCCTCCTTATCATCGACCTCAGTTTGAGGAAATTGACAGTATCGATTGAGGTGTGCAGTTTGCGCTAGACCAGCGGTCGGACATTGAACTAGTAAACCCGTTACCAATGCCAATAGTCCACAGCGTACGCCACGTCTGTCCATATGCTGCCAACCAAGCATGACCATAAAAAATAAAACAAAAATCTAACTCAAGAAGTTACCCAACAGGCCCTGCTTTAATTCAGATAGAACCTCACCATTTAACTTTCAGACGACTCCTGAGCCGGTGACGAGTCAGACAAGATTGAATAGTCTGAGGCCGCCAGAAGTTTCTGCAACTTCATTCTCTGGATGTAAGGCCATCCACCACTCACCTCGATATCGCGTAGCAAATTGTATAACCGCTGACGATTTGTCGGTAACGACTCCTGGAAAAAAGTCTCACGAATATCCCGGTGTAGCTCTTCTAATTGTCTTAATAGGTCCAAGAGCTCAATACAATCCTTTTCTCTTCTTCGAGCGGCTTGTTGAACGGCTTCTCGAATTGCCTCTATATCACTAATTTCCGGACCAGAAGTATCTGAGGAGTAGGGTTCCATTGAGCGACTAATTTAGTAGAAAAACCCGATAATGCAGATAGTGTAGCCCAATTTCACGAATTCACCGCCTGGGGAGCCACATAAGCAGGATAGCTGCAGAGTATTAATCAATCAGCAGATTTCAGAATTTTCAACCTTCAGCGGGGACTCGTCCGTGTAAAATACTTTCGGGAAGGTTAGTTGGCTATCCTTAGAGCAACTTCGGTTAGCCTCTCAAAGAGCTTTGTTTGAAATACAAAAAGCTTGAGGCATAGACAACGTCAATAGGCCCCTAGTTGGTTTTATAACCACTAAGAAATTTTCTTGCATAAATACTTTTTGTTTGAGGTTGACCATGAGGTATCGTGCCCTAATCGTTGCATTTTTAGCACTCTGTATGGGTGTTTTGACAGCATGTAGCGATGCTCCTAGTGCTGATAGTAATACCCCCCTCACCTACGATCAGATTCGAAATACGGGTTTAGCCAACAGCTGCCCTCAGATTGCCAGTGTTCGTCGTGGGGAGATTGCTATCGAAGACGGCAAAGCTTATCAGATTGCGGGCCTATGCTTAGAGCCAACTAGCTACTTTGTTAAAGAAGAGCCCCTTAACAAGCGTCGTGAAGCTGAGTTTGTTCCTGGTAAGTCCCTAACCCGTTACACATCTAGTTTGGATCAAGTTCGCGGTGCTCTTTCTTTGAATAGCGACGGTAGCCTGCTATTTAAGGAGAAGGACGGCATTGATTTCCAAGCTGTTACTGTTCTGTTGCCTGGTGGTGAAGAAGTTCCCTTCCTATTCACCATCAAAGGTCTAGTTGCAGAAACTCAAGCTGGATTAAATGCAATTACCTCTTCCACTGACTTTATTGGAGATTATCGCGTTCCTTCCTACCGTACTTCTAACTTCTTAGATCCCAAAGGTCGTGGTTTGACCACAGGTTACGATACAGCTGTTGCTCTGCCTGCTGGTGGAGATAGTGAGGAGCTGATCAAGGAGAACATGAAGGCATTTAAGGTCGGTCAAGGTACTATGTCACTCCAGGTTGAGAAGGTAGACTCAGTTACTGGTGAGATTGCAGGTACGTTTGAGTGTGAGCAGCCTTCCGATACTGATATGGGGACTGCAGAACCTTCGGATGTTAAGGTTCAAGGCTTGTTCTACGGCCGTGTTGAGTCTCTAGATGCTTAAGGTTGCCTCCTGCATTTGACCAGCTCTTGATGCTTTTAGCTGATTGAGTTTTGAGAAAACTTGCTAATTAACATGGGCGACTACCTTTATGGGTAGTCGCCCATGTTGCTTTAAAGATTAGCGGATGTCCGTAAATTCATCGTGAAGAATAGGCCCTGACCGGTCAACAAGCTAATGCTAAGCATCGTAGACTTCCGTATATACGTCATTGTTGAATCTTAGTCCCAGAGACTAGTCTGACTCTGGCAGTGGACATTGATTAATGGGGGACTTGTGATTTCAGTCACTGTGCTCTTGAGCAACGGTCTCCACTATTAAGTCATGCATTAGGGTGACAGCTAGATTTTCGTCGTTGCTAATTTAAATCATGAACTAATCTGTCAAAAATTCGATGTACCGAAATTTGTCAGGTGTCATCATCATCTGAATCAGCAACGTTAATTTTCTTGTTCAGGTTCCTGTCTTTACCAGTTCAATGCTGCATCGGCTGCAGTACATGAGCGTGCAAATGCCAAAGGGGTTTCCCATGTCGTCCAAAGTAAATACCGCGTTAAAAAGCGAAACACTCGAGTTATTAAATGACTACCAAAAAAGTCGCTCTCCTGAATTGCGTAATAAGTTGGTGCAGATGAATCTTGGGTTGGTACGTAGAGAAGCACATCATTGGCTCTACCACTCTAATGAAACCTTTGATGATTTGATGCAAGTTGGCAGTCTTGGTCTAATTCGTGCCATCGAACGCTTCGACATGTCCAAAGGCTATGCCTTTAGCTCCTTTGCCATACCTTACATTCGTGGCGAAATTCAACACTATTTGCGAGATCGCAGTGCTATCGTCCGTATCCCCAGACGCTGGCAGTCTCTACAACATCAGTCAGCTCGGGCCATTCGCCAGCTACAAGAAACCCTAGATCGCAAGCCTACCGATCAAGAAATTGCTGAGCATCTCAAGATTTCGGTGCAGGAATGGCAAGAAGTTAAGCTAGCTAGCCGGAACCGCTCATTATTAAGCTTAGATGCGCCCATACAGGATGAAGGCAGTGGTTCAGCATCCCTAAGTGATTTACTGCCCGATCCAAAATATCGCAGCTTTCAGCTGGCCCAGGAAGATCGTATTCGTCTTCAGCAGGGCCTAGCGCAGTTGGAGCGGAGAACACAAGAAGTTTTAGAATTTGTTTTTCTCCACGACTTAACTCAAAAAGAAACTGCTGAAAGACTCGGTATTAGTGCTGTAACCGTTTCTCGCCGTGTGAAAAGCGGGTTGAAGATTTTGAGAGATCTGATGGCTCCTGCTGAGGAGAATTAACAGGATTTCCTTTAAACCTCTAGGCATTCTGGTCAACTTAGCCTATACTTTGCGAACAAAACTCCTTGGAGAATTTGAACATGCAGCGTCTGCTCTTGGTATTGCTAATAACGACTGGGGCAGTTTCCCTAGGTGGTTGTGGCTTATTTGGCGGTGGCGACGACGATGTTGCGACTGAGGATCCAGTGATTGAAGCAGCACCAACGGCTGTTCAACCAGCAGGAACGTCAGATGGCCTCCCTGCCATTCCAGAAGGAGAAGATCCAGATGCTGTGGCGATTTCAGCAAATTCTCCTACGATTCTTGCGCGTGATTTAATTCAGTCAACTGACCCAAATGAACGAGCTATTGGCGTAGAACGCACTCGTCCTGATCCTTTCGCAGGGTTAACTATTCCCCTTGTTCCTCCTCAACCTATTGAAGTTGAGGGAAGCAACAATGGTGGTGGTACGACTGCGAGTCAAGCCAATGGTGGAGCAGCGGCCAGTAACAATAACAATAATGCTGCTGGCAATAACGAGCGACCCACAATTGAAGCTCCACGTCAGGTTGGAGCCAGCACGCCGGAAATTGCTGAATTACCAGCTCCCCCACAGCCTACAACTGCACAGGCGGTGCGCGTATCCGGTGTTGTACAAGTGGGTGGTTCACCCTATGCCATTATCAAGGCCCCTGATGAAACCGAGCGTTATGTGAGGCAGGGCGAGAGGGTGGCCAATGGTCGGGTCCTAGTACAGCAAATTGATGTTCGTTCTGCTGAGCCCAGGGTAGTTTTACTTGAAAATGGTATCCCTGTGGAACGGTTTGTAACCTCTACTGAGGAAGAGGGCGTTGAAGAGGCCCCCCCCCAGCCCTCAGCAACGGTTTCAACTATTGGTGCGTTGCCCGTATTACCGAGTCCTGGTATTTGAAGCAACATAAGGTTGTTTGCTTTTCCACATAGAGCAAGCAGATCTGGCGTTAACCTTTGAGAACAAAACAGCCGCTGAACTGAATAACAGCGGCTGTTTTGTTTTTTGTATGGGTATGACGCTCCATAGGCTTAGCGACTTTCATTGCGTCTAGCTGTTGCTACCTAAGGCTTTCATTGCTTGTATATCTCTTGAAATACAGGCACAACGTTATCTTTCTAAAGAATTGTTGCCAAAATCTTCGATATGCAACAATTCTTAAATCCTCAGGTGGTGAGTTCGGTTCTGAGGAGTAGTAATCTGGTGAACAGGTAGTAGCTTGCTGCTTACATCAATTGCTCATCTTTGACTAAGAGAGGAATATTCATGAAGCGTGGATCTAAGGTTCGCATCCTGCGTAAAGAGTCTTATTGGTATCAAGATGTTGGCACGGTTGCATCCGTTGACCAAAGTGGTATTAAGTATTCGGTTGTTGTTCGATTCGACAAAGTTAACTATGCCGGTGTGAACACCAACAACTTTGCAGAAGCCGAGCTAAAGGAAGTTTAGTTGCTCTAAGCATCCTAGGGGTGGCTTGGTAAGATTAGTGCAGTTGTTTGTCTAATCAGCCTTGCCAGAACTGCCTGAAGTAGAAACTGTCCGACGAGGGCTCAGTCGAGTTACTCTGAACCAACCTATCCGGGGTGGCAAGGTGCTTTTAGATCGCACCATTGCTCACCCCATTTTTGTTGATGCTTTTTTGTCTGGCGTTGAGGGGGCTGAGCTCACGGCTTGGCAACGACGAGGTAAGTACCTCTTAGCAGTTTTATCCCGTCAGGGACAACCCGCTGGCTGGTTAGGCTGTCATTTACGAATGACGGGGCAGCTATTGTGGGTGCCCCAGTCAATGCCTATGTCTAGCCACTGCCGAGTGCGTTTGTTTTTTGATGATGATCGAGAGCTGCGCTATGTGGATCAGCGTACCTTTGGCCGACTGTGGTGGGTGCCTCCAGAACAGTTGCCTGAAAACATCATGACGGGACTGCAGCGGTTAGGGCCAGAACCCTTTGGGGATGAGTTTTCGTTAGATTATCTGCGGTCTTGGCTAAAGCGCAGACAGAAGCCCATTAAAAATGCTCTGCTAGATCAGGCAATGGTGGCGGGTATCGGCAATATCTATGCAGATGAAGCGCTATTTTTGAGCGGTATTCGGCCTAAAGTGAGGTGCGATCGCATCTCTAAACCTCGCCTAAAAAAGCTCCACGCGGCCATTCGTAAAGTTCTCGCTGACAGCATTGAAGCCGGAGGCACCACCTTTAGCGATTTTCGAGATATCCATGGCACCAACGGCAACTACGGCGGCGTTGCCTGGGTCTACGATCGAGAAGATCAGCCTTGTCGGGTATGTGGCACTCCAATTCAGCGAATTAAGTTAGCGGGAAGGTCGGCCCACTATTGTCCCAGTTGTCAGAAGTAGGCAGAGGGCAGTAGGCAATGGGGAGTAGCGAATTGCCCATTGTGCAGCGAACTCCCTACTCCCTCTACTAACGCGATAATATAATCACCAGAGTCACCATCAATAATCCTAGTAATGGCCATCAAGAAGGGTACCTACGTACGCGTCGTGCGTGAGAAGCTAGAAAACAGCGTTGAAGCCACCGCTAGCGATAATCGGTTTCCACCTTACCTCTTTGAAACCAAAGGGGAGATTATGGAGATTCGTGATGACTACGCGCTAGTAAAATTTGGCCGCGTTCCCACACCAAACATTTGGTTGCAATTGGCCCAGCTGGCAGAATTCAAGTAGGGACAATCCCTTATGGTTGTCCTTTTAGATCGGAGCAGTTAACCAGGATTTTGTATTAAGAATCCCCATAGAACAGCCACAGTTTAGGTAGCAATCGTCACAATAGTTACATAGACTACATTTTGGCAAATATCTGCTGTTGACCTGAGTGTGGTTTAACCCATTTAATGAATCGTCTCTAGGCGACTTTTGGGCAATTGCTTTGGAGCAATTGATTTGGTAAAGCTGCCTATCAGCGGTTAGGAGCCCTATGGTAGTAGCTAATCCGTTTAGGCAGGTTGCAGTTGTGGCTAGGGGAGCAATCGCTGTTCCAAAGGTCACCATTATTGGCGCTGGTAATGTGGGTGCCAGTTTGGCCCAATGTTTGTTGGCTAAAAATTTAGGTAACGTAACCCTGTTGGATATCGTTGAAGGTCGTCCCCAGGGAGTGGCGCTAGATCTGGCTGAATCTCAGCCATTAATGGGGTTTTATCATCGGATTACGGGCACTAACGATTATCGGGATACTGCAGATTCGCAGGTCGTTGTGATTACGGCAGGTCTGCCTAGAAAGCCGGGGATGTCGAGGGAGGATTTGCTGAGGGTAAATGGCAAGATCATCTTGGAGGTAATGGCCAAGGCGCTGCCCCATTCTCCCGATGCGCACTTTATTTTGGTCACGAATCCTCTGGATGTGATGACCTATCTGGCTTGGAAAACCAGTGGGCTCACACCCCATCGAGTCCTAGGTCAGGCTGGGGTGTTAGATTCGGCAAGGTTTCGTACGTTTATTGCTCGGGAATTGGATGTGCCACCCCAGGATGTTTCTACGATGGTACTGGGTGGCCATGGGGATTTGATGGTGCCGCTGATCAGCAAAACCTCAGTGAACGGGATTCCCCTCAGTGATCTGTTACCAGTTAGGAAGATTGAGCAGTTGGTGGAACGCACCCGTCACGGCGGGGCTGAGATTGTGAACCATCTGAAAACGGGTGGTGCCTACTATGCTCCAGCAGCGGCAACTGCTGCGATGGTGGCGGCCATTTTGCAAAATCAGTCAGCTATTTTGCCAGTGTCAGCTTATTTGGAAGGGCAGTATGGGCTGAATGATATTTATTTAGGGGTGCCCTGTCATCTGAATATTAATGGTGTTGGTTCTATTGTTGAGTTGCCTTTGTCAGGTAAGGAACAGACTGCTTTAGAAGTGTCTGCTCAATCTGTGCGGCAAAACTTAGAAAAAGCCCTAGCTCTGTTTGTACTCTAGGTCAGGCATATTATCTCTAATGCTGCATATGAGTAGCATTGCTTCAGTTTAGAGATGTGCAGGAACAACGATGGATTAGCCTCAGCAGAGATTACGTTTGTAAAGCTAGTTCAAATCAACAGACTGTAGGACGTTGTCGAGGATGTTCACTCATTAGCCGTCTTACTTCTTCTGCGTGATAGGAGCTCCGTGTCAGCGGTGACGAGACCACCTGTAAAAAGCCCATTGCCTCACCGACTTTTCTCCACTGGTCAAACTGCTCCGGCGTTACAAAATCCTTCACGCCTAGGTGCTTTTGCGTCGGCTGTAAATACTGGCCAATGGTCAAAATATCACAGTCTACCGCTCGCAAGTCTGCCATCACCTGACGCACTTCCTCGTCGGTTTCACCCAAACCCACCATGATGCCCGACTTAGTGTAAGCCCATGGAGCCAGCTCACGGGTCCGTCTCAACAATTCCAAACTGCGCCGATAGTCTCCCTGGGGACGTGTCCGTTTGTAGAGGCGAGGAACCGTCTCCGTATTGTGATTCATTACCTCGGGCGCTGCTGACAGAATAATCCCTAGAGCATCCCAGTGACCACACAGGTCAGGAATCAACACTTCAATGGTCGTATCCGGCGACAGCTTTCGCGTTTCTTCAATGCAGCGGACAAACTGGCTCGCACCACCATCTGACAAATCATCACGATTTACCGATGTAATCACCACGTGGTTTAGCTTCATGCGCCGAACCGCTTCCCCTAACCGTAGCGGTTCTGTCAGGTCCAGCGGCTGAGGTTTTTTCTCAAAATCAATATCGCAGTAGGGGCAAGCCCGAGTACAGGCTGGACCCATGATCAAAAAGGTGGCTGTTCCCGCATTAAAGCACTCGCCAATGTTAGGGCAGGAGGCTTCTTCGCACACGGTATTGAGTGCCAGATCCTGCAAAATACCTTTAACATTCCCCACTCGTTCCCACTGGGGGGCTTTTACTCTTAGCCAATCGGGTTTAACGGTCACGCTTGTTTGCCTTTATGAATGGGTGGAGGTCTCTAGGTTGGGCGCCACAGACCTGATAATTCTAACAACTTAGCTGCCTAATGCTATTTCCTCGTAGTCCGTGGATTGAGATAGGTAAAATGATGGAAACACAGACCGATTGAACGTGTTTTTAGTGTTTGCTTAGTCCTTAATGCAAGGTCTTAACCCGTTATCGCGCAGTTTTGCTTTTTTATGTCTGATGGCGGCCTTTGGGTTGGCCATTATGGAGTGGCGCGATCCGCTGGATTGGAAATCGGCCAATACTCAACCGACGGATACATTTCAGAACCTAAGCAATCGTATTTCTAGCCGTCGGCTTGGCTGGTTTACTCGCGTCAAGGAATCGGATGTGCGAGTGATGGTAGAACTGAGCGATCGCAAAATCAGTGTGTACCACCACGATGAAATCATTAAGCAATATCTAGTGGCTATCGGCCAAACCGAATGGGAAACCCCAGAAGGCTCCTTTGAAGTTATCCAAAAAAGCGAATATCCCGCCTGGCAGCACCCCATTACCGGTGAGATTATCCCCGCTGGTAGAAAGCAGAATCCCTTAGGCTCCCGTTGGATTGGGTTTCTGTCTAGTAAGGATGGCGAAATTGGCTTTCATGGTACTAATGAAGAAAGCCTGATCGGGGAGGCCATTTCCCATGGCTGTATTCGTATGCTCAACGAAGATGTGGAAGATCTCTACACCTATTTAGAGCTAGGTACTCCCGTTATCGTTAAGCGATAACCAAAAAAATCGACAGTCTAAGTGCTTGGAAGGCTACTGCACACCCGACAATGTAATAATTTATAACGGTAGGTAAAAAACTTCTGAGCTTTACACCTGCCCTCTGCGCCTGCAACACATTCGGGCTATCCACTCTAACTTTTAGATTCAATGATTGTTGATCCAATTTGGATTTCTGGCGTATCTTTGTGGGCTTTAGCGCTCTATCTAATGTTTTCTCCCCTCGTGACTCGCTTGGTCAGTACTTTAGAAAAACAAGCGATGACATGGATTGTAGCGACTGGGCGCAAAGAAACGATGACTGGAGCCGCAGAATTGTACGGTTCGGTCATGAGCATTGTGCCTTTTGTATTGGCTGGAGTGCTGTGTAACTACCTGCTGGACATTAGCATGGGACGCAGCTGGACTATTAGCTTTGGCATCATTACCTGCATCGGTAGCGGTGTTTATGAGCTGGGGCGTCGTGATGGTGAAGCCAACCAAGATTAGGCGCACTCACACCGTTACGGGATGTTGTCCATAAAATGGAACGATGTCTCGCCAATCTGGATGTGGGCCTATCTGCCATTGCTTATAGCCCAGGTGTAATAGCGACTGTGTGGTGTTTGCTAACCCTATCCCTGACTCTAACGATACTGATGTGAGGTGGTGGGGCCACTGGGTCTTGGTTTGCGTCCAGTCGTTGGCGGGGACAACAGCATCAGTTCGCTTGACGGAAAGAGTTTCGCCGTCCCAGTGATAAATAGCGCCGTAGACTGCTCCCCGTTTTGCAGGCATGGTGACTGCAATGTCTTGGGGGAAAGCTGATTTTTTAACTTCAGTGACATGGTGATGGGCTACTGCTGCCGTTGCTGAAATGCCAAAAAGTGGAATTTTCAATTGCTGCGCCAGGGTGCGAGCGGTGGCAACGCCGATGCGAGTGCCGGTAAAGCCTCCAGGACCAATACATACGGCTACAAAAGACAGCTCTTGCCAGGATTGAGGTGCTAAAAATTCTTGCAATAAAATGTGCAGTTGACTAGATAACTCCCGACCTAAATCCCAACCTTGGTATCGGATGTTTGTATCAAAGTCACTGATTGCCAGACCTAGTTCAGGGGTGGAGGAGTGGATGGCCAAACCGAACATTTGCAATGCTTTAGTTAGAGGATTCTGAAGCAGTTGTGATGGTGGTAACAACGCTCCAGAAGATTAACGTTATCAGATGCTAGGACTTGTCCTCAGGGGATGACTCTTTTGTGGATGCGAAATAAAACCCCAGGAGTAGTTCGCGGTTTTGCCACAGCTTGAAGTTAACGGCCTGCCGAAACATTAAATAAGCCGCGTATAGCAAGATAGGAATTAGTAGGAGGGGAGCTGGCGAACCTAGGCGAACCCCATTCACCAAACTGACAAGGCATAACAGCAGACATCCCAGGGATAAGTTGCGATACATAATATGGGATGCGACAAATCCCTCCGCTGTAACCATAGAGGGACTGTTATTTTCGCGCAGATAGGCCATAAGGCGACCGTCCATCCAGCTCAGCTTTTTAGGAATACCAATATGTTTGCGCAGTTGGAGTACTAGACGATCTTCAAAGACTAGATTGTTCATGCCATCACTGATATTTTGCTGCGGTAGGGTTTGGTTCCGCCTGATCAGCTCATCACCCAGAAATAGAAAGTTTTTATTGAATAGACGACACAGGCGCACAAAGTAAGGCCAGCTAATGGATTGGACTGTACCGCCAGCAATGTAACTCAAAAATAAAGCGGTCAGTGCGATCGCAACCGAGCTACTTTGCTGAATTAAGGGCACTAGCTCACCTAAATGCTTCACCGGATAATGGAGCAAAATGCCTGCTACTACAAATGGAGAGCCTCCAATAATTGCGGCAAACAGCTCAAATGGACCAAGAGTATATTTTAGCTGCTCCATAAAACGCCCTCTACATGAACTTCTTTCCTATGGCTCCTTTACTTCAACACAAACGTCATCATCAACGGTAAATGGTCTGAAGCCGTCCCCATTTCTGTAATCACCCGGGTTTCTTTGAGCTCAATGGTTGCCGGTGTGTAGAACAGATAGTCCAGCTTATGTGCCGATTCTGCTGATGGAAATGTCGGCTGTGTAGTCCACTGGGTCTTCGGTAGAGCTGATGTAAATAGCTCGGAGGTGGCCATGATTTCGATGGAGCGCTCTCCTTCCTCAGGACGATTTAGGGCGCTGTTAAAGTCACCGACGAGCAAAACTGGATAATCCTGAGCGTAAGTTTCTGCCAAGTCTCGTACTGCTTGTGTTTGCTTAAATCGTGTGGGGTTGTCAAAGGCTTCTAAGTGAATATTTATCACTATCAGCGGTTGGCCGCTTACATCAACCTGAGTAATCTGAGCCAGACGATCTAGATAAACCGCGTTGTAAAAGAATGGTTTGCCAACCACCTTGTCTAACACTAAGCGCTGATTTTCCTGAATGGGATAACGACTTAGGACGGCTTGACCAGAGACGATTTTCCCAAAGTGAGCGGAGATGGGCCAGTAGGGAAACGGCACGTAGTTTTTATCCCAGTTGATGGCCAGTCCACTGTGGCCTAACCTCAGGCTGCTGGCTATGGCTTCGAGCTGATTGACGTTATAGGAGCGATTGGAGGCTATATCAACTTCTTGAAATGCGATCAGATCTGGGTTGAGGGGCTGTAGCGTTGCGATCGCTTGCTCTAAATTCTCATTAAAAAGCTTTTTGGGCCGCTGTACTGCCTCCAGATTAGTCAACCCCGACAGATAACCGATGTTATAGGACACAAGGGATAGAGTTTTCCTACCCTCAGCCTTTGGACTTTCCCATTCATAGTTAGAGACTTGAGTGTAGTTTTCGCGAGGATAGCTACCCGATGTTGCCCAAACGTAGAAAATCACTAGGGCCAATGTTAGTGTCCCTAGACTTGCTAGACCTAGTTTCCAAATCATCGTCGTTTACCGAGACCTGAACAGTAATAATCTAAGATGCTTTTCTGCGGGGCTTCAGCTTCTGTGTATAACTTGTAAAGTTCATTCCAAGAATCATTGAAATTATTCCCTCAAACTGGCCTGATTTGGGTAACCTGGGGATGCTCAACGATGACTTGAAGCCCCTATGTCCATTAAGAACCTAATTTTCTTTGGGTTGCTCACGTTTGTCCCCATCTCTGCGGCTGCTCATTTTTTAGAGTGGGGGGAATTGGCTGTTTTTATAACGGCTGCCATCGCCATTATTCCGTTAGCAGGATGGATGGGCCACGCCACTGAGGAAATTGCAGTGGTGCTAGGGCCGTCGTTGGGAGGGCTGCTCAATGCCACTTTTGGGAACGCTACAGAATTAATCATTGCCTTGATTGCCTTGAATGAGGGGCTGATCAATGTGGTTAAGTCCAGTATTACGGGGTCTATCATCGGTAACCTGTTGCTGGTGATGGGGCTTTCTATGCTGCTGGGGGGAATTAAATTTAAAGAGCAAGACTTTCAGCCAGTGATTGCCCGAGTCAATGCATCGTCCATGAACCTGGCGGTAATCGCTATTTTGTTACCCACAGCGGTGGACTTTACCTCGCCCTCCATTACTGAGCCCACACTGCAGCGGCTATCAGTAGCGGTAGCTATTGTCCTAATTTTGGTCTACGGCCTGACGTTGCTGTTTTCGATGAAAACTCACTCCTATTTATATGACGTGGGTACAGCAGAAGAAGAAGGAGCTGAAGCGGAGCACCATGAAACGCCAAATTTAACCCTATGGGTTGGGGTGTTACTGGCCGCCACCCTGGTGGTGGCAGTTGAGTCTGAGTGGTTGGTAGGTTCTTTGGAAGTAGCCACATCCCAGTTAGGGTTGTCGGAACTCTTTACAGGGGTCATTCTGCTACCTATTATTGGCAACGCCGCTGAACACGCCACAGCCGTAACCGTTGCCTTAAAAAATAAGATGGATTTGTCGTTGTCTGTGGCCGTTGGCTCCAGTATGCAGATTGCTCTATTTGTTGCGCCAGTGCTGGTAATTGTTGGCTGGCTCATGGGTAAACCCATGGATCTGGACTTTAATAATTTTCAGTTAATTGCCGTTGCGGTTTCGATTCTGATTGCTAATTCCATTAGCAGCGATGGCAGTTCTAACTGGTTAGAAGGAACACTGCTGCTGGCCACCTATACCATTATCGGTCTGGCCTTTTTCTTCCATCCGATGATTGAAGGTATTGGTTAATCCGGGCATGACGTACTGGTTTGCGGGCCGCCTACATGACCAAAATCAAATAACGATTAATCCCAGCGACCCGGCTTTGGCCTATGGTGCCAGTGTGTTTACGACGATGCGGGTTTATGAGAAAAATCTGGAGCATCCGCTGACGGCCTGGCAGCTACATCGCGATCGCATCGCCAATTCTCTCAATACATTTCACTGGCCACAACCCAACTGGCCAAACGTTATTCGGGGCTGTCAAAGCTTGCTTCAGAGCTATCCAGTCTTACGCGTTATGATTTTGGCTGATGGCAACGAACTCATTACCGGGCGTCCACTTCCTGAAAATCTGGGCCAGCAACAGCAGGAGGGCGTGACTTTGTGGATTGCTAAAGGTGAGCAATACCGACGGACTATGCCAGCTCACAAAACCGGTAATTATCTGCCCTGTTGGCTAGCCATGCAGGCTGCCAAACGTCATGGTGCGCGCGATGCTGTATTGATTAATTCCACAGGCGATTGGCTAGAAACTAGCACAGGTAACCTTTGGGGATATCAAGATGGACGATGGGCTACACCACCGCT
The DNA here is from genome assembly GCA_039024555.1 of Cyanobacteria bacterium P01_D01_bin.156. GTDB lineage: Bacteria > Cyanobacteriota > Cyanobacteriia > Phormidesmidales > Phormidesmidaceae > Leptothoe. Next base: position 40,839 of record JBCCQQ010000027.1, on the reverse strand, counting down.
CAGCGCTGGTATATTACCTGGAATTTGTCGCACCCAGCTTCTCAAGCGTTTAGGCCACCAGTTCGTTTATGAGCAAAATTGGACCTTGAGCTTAGTAAAGCAGTTTGAATCCCTTGCCTACAGCAACTGCGTTGTGGAAATAATGCCAGTGCACACAGTTTTGTTTGGGAATATTAAACTAAACTATAGGTCTACCCACGAAGGTTTAAGTGCCCTCAGGCATACGTTTTACGGTCCTTCAAGCGGCGAGCAAAACGACTGATCGATGTAAGTTATGCAGAATCCTGAAATGCGTTAACATAAGTTAACAACTATCAGCTCGGCACGCTCGCTGGAATGGCTGAAAATACAAATTTTAGGAGGCTTACTCCCTGTGAATAAGCGCTGGAGAAACGCAGGACTCTACGTACTACTTGTAGTCGTTGTCATTGCATTAGCTACCGCATTTTTTGAACAGCCTCGTATTGAAACCGAGGCATGGCGCTACAGTCGCTTCATCAATTCTGTTGAAGATGGCTCTATTGAGAAGGTTTACATTAGTGCTGACCGTACCCAGGCGCGGTTCCCTGATCCGTCCGGTGAAGAGCGTCGGATTGTGGTTAACCTGCCCAGCGATCCTGGTCTAGTCGATATTCTGACTGAAAATTCGGTTGACATCGAAGTTCAGCGACAGGCTGAGGAAAATCGCTTGCTGCAGCTACTGAGTACGCTGCTCATTCCTATTCTGCTGTTGGTGGTTCTATTCTTTGTGCTTAGACGTGCGCAGAATGGTCCTGGTAGCCAAGCCATGAACTTTGGTAAGTCTAAGGCGCGGGTCCAGATGGAGCCACAGACCCAGGTTACCTTTGGTGATGTTGCTGGTATTGACCAGGCAAAGCTGGAGCTAACGGAAGTTGTTGACTTCCTGAAGAACGCCGACCGCTTTACTGCTGTTGGTGCAAAGATTCCAAAGGGCGTTTTGCTAGTGGGTCCTCCAGGTACTGGTAAGACTTTGTTGGCTAAAGCTGTAGCTGGTGAAGCTGGTGTCCCATTCTTCTCCATCTCCGGTTCTGAATTTGTCGAAATGTTTGTGGGTGTGGGTGCTTCCCGTGTTCGCGACTTATTTGAACAGGCTAAGACCAATGCTCCTTGCATCGTCTTTATCGATGAGATTGACGCCGTAGGTCGTCAGCGCGGTGCTGGTTTGGGAGGTGGCAACGATGAGCGGGAGCAGACCCTCAACCAGCTACTAACTGAGATGGATGGTTTCGAGGGCAACACTGGGATCATCATTATTGCGGCAACTAACCGTCCTGACGTTCTGGATGCTGCACTTCTACGTCCTGGCCGTTTTGACCGACAGGTTGTAGTGGACCGCCCTGACTATTCTGGTCGTTTGGAAATTCTCAAGGTTCACTCTCGCGGTAAGACCTTTAGTAAGGATGTCGATCTTGAAAAGATTGCTCGCCGTACTCCTGGCTTTACTGGTGCAGATTTATCCAATCTGCTCAACGAAGCTGCTATTTTGGCTGCTCGTCGTAACCTGACTGAAATCTCAATGGATGAGGTCAACGATGCGATTGATCGTGTCTTGGCAGGTCCTGAGAAGAAGGATCGAGTGATGAGCGAAAAGCGTAAGTCTTTGGTGGCTTACCATGAAGCCGGACATGCTCTAGTAGGCGCTTTAATGCCTGACTACGACCCGGTGCAAAAGATTAGCATCATTCCTCGCGGCCAAGCAGGTGGTTTAACCTGGTTTACACCAAGTGAAGAGCGTTTGGAGTCTGGTTTGTATTCCCGCTCTTATCTAAAGAACCGGATGGCAGTGGCCCTTGGTGGACGTTTGGCTGAAGAGATTGTCTTCGGTGATGAAGAGGTCACTACAGGAGCGTCTAATGACTTGCAGCAAGTGGCGCAAACGGCTCGTCAGATGGTGACTCGATACGGTATGAGCGATAGGCTCGGTCCCGTCGCTTTAGGACGCCAGCAGGGCAATCCCTTTTTGGGCCGAGATATTGCTACTGAGCGCGATTTTTCTGAAGAGACAGCCTCTGTCATTGATTCTGAAGTTCGCGACTTGGTGGATGTTGCTTACAGCCGTGCCAAGCAGGTGCTTGTAGAAAATCGGAATGTTCTGGATCAGCTTGCTGACATGCTAGTTGATAAAGAGACTGTGGATTCTGATGAGCTACAGCGACTGCTAATTGATAATAATGTCAGCATGGCGGGTATTGTTTAGCACGCTTTCGGTATAAGCGAATTCCAGCGTAAATTCTGAAGCCGTAGGTAATAACCTACGGCTTTTGTTTGTCTTTGGCTTTGTTACATGGGTTGGTGAATCGTTAGCAGCTCTTACCAAATCAATAATTTCTGTATTACAAATTGGTCTAAAAGCCTAAGAGGTGTGGCAAAGTGGGTGGCTTCACGCACAATAATGCCGTTGCTAGTAAGAGGATGAATCGTTTCGTAAAACGTACGTACGCATCCTACAGATAAAATTCTGCCAAGGAGCAGCAAGATCTTTTTGCCTTACGGTTCAATTTATTGTTTATGACAGTTCTGTCCACTGTTCATCAACGTCCCCAAAATTTAAGGCATCCTATGGAGTATCAGCAGCGATGGCTCCAAGCGTTGCGAACTCACCGAGTCATTGGTGTGATTCGAGCCGAGACGGTAGATAGTGGGCTAAATATGGCGTTGGCTGCCGCCGCTGGTGGAATTCAGCTCTTAGAAATCACTTGGAATAGCTATCAGCCAGTGGCATTGTTACAAGCTGTGCAAAAAGCCCTTCCTGACTGCATGGTTGGAGTGGGTACGATTTTGACTGAAGAGGACTTACGAGTTGCGATCGCAACAGGAGCACAGTTTTGCTTTAGTCCCCACACATCCCTAGCCTTGCTTCACCATGGTCGGTCGGTGCACATTCCCATGATTGCCGGAGCCATGACTCCCACCGAAATTGTCACAGCCTGGCATGGAGGAGCGAGCAGTGTGAAAGTTTTTCCCATCAAAGTTCTTGGGGGCGCTAACTACATTCAATGTTTGCAAGGCCCTATCGCCCATATCCCTTTGATTCCCACAGGCGGCGTCACCAGCAAAAATGCTGTCAGTTTATTAAACGCTGGAGCGACGGCTGTTGGTATTTCCAGTAGCTTATTCAAATCGGATCAGGTACTTCATCAAGACTGGAAAACCATTGAAAAGTCTGCCTTCCAGTTGGTAAAGCGCATTCAGGCTAGCCCTAACTCCCTAGCTTAAAAGCTTCCACAAACAAGCCATATACCATGCCAAGTTTAAAGGAATTGAGCAATTCCGGTAACACGGTACGTTGGTTATTAAATCGGGAGCGGTGGTATAGCCAGCTCACGAGCTCGACCAAAATTAAAAGAATCGCAGAGAGCAAAATATCAATACCTGCTGTTTGCCCTGCTGTTGCCGAAATTGCCGTGGCGAAAAAATTTCCAAAGAGTAAACAGATGATGGCTAAAGAAAGGCGACGCCACGGATTAAATGCCCACTGACTAAACCGCTGACCCGCTTGTTCAAATAACACACTTAACCGAGTTCGTTGCATAGGTCTACTAGCGTTAATCACTCTGCTCTGAGATACAAGCAGGATGAACTCCTCCCTGGGCACAAATATAGGTGATTTGGCGTTCATCCAAATTGCGAGCACGGCTAAAGTTTACTCCCTTGAGATGTTTAGGACCTAGTTGAGCATTGGGAGTAATAAAACTGCCAGTAAGGCTACTGCTATCTTCAAAAATAGCGCCTGCAAAATCGACGTCTGTAAGCTTTGCTCCAGTCAAATTAATATGCTGGAGATCGGCCTCTCGTAAGTTTGCCTGCCTCAAATCAGCTTGACTGAAATTGACGCCATCTAGATCTGCCCCTTGAAAATTGGCATAGGCTAAAGTGGCCTGACTAAAGTCTGCACCCATTAAGTTAGCACCCACCCAATGAGACTCGGATAAATCCGCGCTGATCCAACGGCTGTGGGAGGCATTGACCCGGTTTAATCGGGCTTGCGGCATCTTGGCTTGATCAAAAATAGCTTGAGTTAGATCTGCCCCTACCAAGTTGCTACCCTGCCAACGACTTTTCGTCGCGTTGGCATGCATCAGACGAGCCTTGCTCAATTGTGTATCTTCTAAATTGCTGTAGGTCAGATTAGCATTTGTCAGATTGGCCTGTTTCAGAGTCGCGTTAACCAATTGAGCTCCCTGCAAGTTGATGTCTTCTAAGCTGGCAGCGGTGAGATTGACTCCACTCAAGTCGCTGATGACATCATCATAGGAGTTAGACTTCCCGTCAGGCCCTACATCAAAGAAACTAGCTTGAGCTAGATTGGCCTGGTACAAATTAGCGCTTTGCCAACTGGTGCCTGCAGCTAGTAATCCAGGCTGAATGAGGCGAAAGGTGCGCTCATTATCTTGATAAAGACTCAAATTAATACGATTTAAGTTCGTGCCGTCTAACTGATTACTATGGATGGCCAAGAGTTTAGAGATTGCGCCCTGAACTATGTGACGCTGAGCTAGACGTGTTTGGCGAGTGGCTTCATCGAGAGGTTGTTGTAGATCAATCTCAAAGCCATGACTCAATGCTAGTAGGGATGGTATGCTCTCCAATCCTTTACTGATCAGAGCTTGTTGCAGTGTGATCAGGTTTTCAGGGTGAGTGGTCTGAGTTAGTAAATCAGCCAGATAGTAAACCGTTCTAGGATCGTTCACTTGAGCCATCATTAAAATGGCCGCTTCATTATCTCGCTGATTATTGTCTATTAAGTCTTGAACAGTCTCTAGAAAAATATCGTCACTGCTCTGGGGACTAGCCGATAGCCGCGTTGCTCGACCCGCAAAAAATCCTATGCCCCCCGCGATGACTAGCCCTGTGGTTAATAACCACCAAATCCAGCGACCAGGGACTAATGATTTCGCTAGAACAAGCTGACTGGGGGGAAGAGTCTCAATCAGCCCTTTGCGTGGTGCGAGTACTAAAGAGGTCAGGTTACCGTCTGCTTCAGTTAACCACCAGTCATCATCGTCTACGTTTTCACCGTATAACTGCAGCTGATTGGGCGCAATAACCTCGCCTAGTGCAGTAACGCTTACGTTGTCAAGGTTTGGGTGAGAGACTTGGGTTAACAGTGCAGCCTCTCTATCTGGTGTCAGGGCAACGCGAGTACCGGCAATGCGATCGTGCCAGGCTCGATTGTCTGGTGCGATCGCACTACAGCCTTCAAGCATGGCTAGTAAGCCAATTACAGCGGGTGTCCATAGCCCAAAGGAAGCCCCTGTTAGCAACGCGACACCCCCCACTAAACCCAGAGGTAGTCCCCAACGCAATAACTCACGAGCAGCTATCTGTCGTAGCGTCAATTGGCCACCCACCAGTGAAAATACCTGAATCTTTAGCCATCGTTTTGGCCAAGTACGCCCGCACTGAATTAGCTGAATTACCTGTATTCCTGCTACCCCGAACGGTAAAACGAAAGCCACTGTCCAAAGTGTGTCTGTCCATCGGGGGACCCAGCGATATAGCTGATGGGGAGGGATTTGGGCGATGCTTGCCCATATTTGTTGGGTTGTCTCTAGGACCGGATTTAAGCGAACCAGACTGTTCTCTCTAGTTGCCTCATTGGTATTAGGATCTATGGCTACGGTTTCTGGCGTAAATATCGCTTTTTGGTCGGCTGTCAGCAGGTAATGGCCTAACCCCCACGGGATTCCAGCGCTCACCAAGACCAGTCCTACCTCTAGACTCCAGGCAATTAGGCGTTTACAGGCTAAAGCAACTGGTTTTGCCTTAGGGACAAGTACCATTGAATTACGAACATCCATGATTTGCTGCTGAGCCACGTAGCCACCTTGATCTTTTGCTGGATATTACGGTTGCGACCTAACCTTATAAAAACTAAATAATTGGCACTACCCTATAAAACTGATAAATCAGATATTAAAAGCTATACAAGAATTCCAATTTATTCAAGCTTGGGAAACTGGCACATAGCTAAATCTGTTTTTCATACCAATCTTTAGTATTTACATATACATTCCACAGGAATGGTGTTCAGACAAAGACTGCGTGTCCTCGTAAGGCTACCCCAATAAGTTGCGGAGGTGCTATCGATGAAAAATATTGCCACAAAAAACCTTACTTCTCTTCTCATGGTGCTAGCCATAGCTGCACCTACGGCCGCCTATGGTCAGCAAACTACCAGACCAGTTACCGGCACTAGTGGTGGCTCGCAAACATCTGCAGACTGTGGTTTTATTCCAGATAAACCAGATTATTCTTTTTCCATTGGACCCTCGGCAACATCGGTGTCCATTGAAGTTTCTGGCTCTGGGGACCATACCCTGCTAATGCTTGGTCCTGATAATTCACGAGAATGTATTCTTGCCCATGACTTTGATGGGGGGATTATTCAATCTCGTGGTCTTTATAAGCCCGGTAACTATGAACTCTACGTGGGCGATATTGATGGAGCTGGGGCTGATTTTTCCCTGAACCTTCGTTAGTCTACGCCATTGTCAAATGCACAACGCCCTGCGATAGGTAGAGACTTGTCGCAGGGCGTTGTGTCATAAACGACCCAGAAAATTGTTGATAGGGGGAATTACTCAGCGGGGGGAAGCACATCTACATCCACAATGGTGGTTTTGCTATCACTATCTGAGTTGACTGCATCTACGTTGATGACATCTACATCAATTGTGCCTTCTGGAGTCGCCCTTACAAAGCTACCGTTGATGGTTTGAAGACTCACGCCACAACTGGGACAGGATAGGGGCATGGTGTTAAAACCAGTCAATGCCTGACCACAAGATGGACAATCGCCCTGAACAAGATTTCGTCTTAGCCAAATCTGTACGCCAACCACTAGTACAACCGGAATTAATACTAACAGTAGTAAAAGGGCAAACAGGGACTTCAATAGCCAGCCAATGCCCACGGTTGTCATGAGCATAAGTCCAATTCCCAGGGTTAACCAACACCCCATACCTGAGAAATTCAGCTGTAACTGTCTAAAGCCGCTATTCGCCATAATCTCGTTTCTTGTACCGTAGATTCGCTAGATTTATACATTCTAAGTGTGAATTCTATGGGCGAGTGTTTTAGCTTAATTTGTCTGCTTTGTGTAATGTTCGGTTGGGTTTGGAGCCATGGTGGCATTGCCCAAAAGTTTCAGAAGCTGAAGAGATAGGGCTGATTTACTAAATTTGGCCAAGGTCTGTTCCCTTAACCAATGGCTATCACAGCGACGATCCTCTCCTCTCAATACTTCAATACAAGCAGTTGCGACAGCCTCTGGATTGCGGTGGGGAACATGCCAACCTAGACGCCCATCCTGTAGAGGGTCCGCTGAACCATCGTTATCTCCAGAAATGACAGGGATACCGCATGCCATGGCTTCTAGATAGACAATGCCAAAACCTTCCTGGGACGGCATCACGTATACATCTGCCAGTCGATAGTGTTCGACGAGCTGTTCATTGGGGACAAAGCCGGCAAAGACTACTTGATCGACAACTCCTAAATCTTTAGCGAGCTGTGCTAATCGGGGCTGATCGTCTCCGCGTCCAATGACTAGATATTTCACGTTAGGAAAGGTTTTGGAGATCTCAGGCAGAGCTCGTATGGTCACATCTACTCCTTTATAAGGATCTCCTTTCCAGAGGCGGGCAACGGTCATAAGTACTTGAGCCCCGGTTAAGCCATAGTGTTGCTGTAATGCGGGGTTTGCGATCGCAGGGGTAAACTTGTCACCATCAACGATGCAAGGTAAGAAATCAATTTTATGATGGGCTAACTGATTCGCCTCGCAGACAAGCTTTGCACTGTAACGACTGATGCTCCAAACTCGCTCGGCTGACTGTAAAGCCTTTCCTTCACTGGGTTTTAGAGGAAACCACACCTCTTTTCCATACGTCAGAACGGTGTAAGGTACCCTTGGTAGACGGGTAAGCTGATGCACCATAGACGCCAGATTAATATGACCGCAATATAAATGACGAGGGCGGTTAACCAATAAATGCCATCCTAAGGCAAAAGTTAGGCGAATCCTATCCACCATTGGATTGCCGGATTTGAAGCAATGGACGTGAAAGCGTGACAAAAACTCAGCCGGAATATCAGCTAAGCTGTCGCGAAGCAAAAAAATATGAGCTTTCCTGGAATGTTGCAGCCTACTATACGCCAGTAAAACATCCTTGATGTAGGACTGGATGCCCCCCTCACAGCCAAAGACTTCAATAAAAATAAATGAGTCCTGTCTCCATAAACTGTGGGTTAATGGCATCTGCAAAGTACCTGGTTCCTAGGAAATTTTAAGACCCCCACGCGTTGAAGGCATCAACAAACCCTCAAGGTTGGATAGGATATTTGACAATGCGCAGACAATTTCGACCTAAATCATTTCGCTCATAGTCAACGTTATCGGCCAATCGACGTATCAAAAACCAACCATACCCACCTTCTTTGAGGGTGCCCGGTTGTGGTTCGACTAACTTGTCAGGATCAAACGGGTTACCCATATCCCAAACCTGAACCTCTAGTTTTTCCTGCCAAAGCAGCAAGTCTATCTCAATGGGAGTGTCGTTGGGTAAATGAGCATGTGCATGCCTAACTGCATTGGTGAACCCTTCTGCCAAAGCTAAATTAACTTTGTCAAATACGGATTCAAGCCATGGCAATTGAGACGCAGTGCAAAACTGGTCAAACCACTGCTGTACTTGAGATAGGTCTTCTAGCCTACTTTGAACTATTAATTGATCTTGCTTTAACATGTCCGACTAGCCGGCACGTTCGCACCAATAGTTTGCCCGAATCTAACCTAAAAACAGATGGAGATGCCTAGTAATAAGAGAAGTCTTAGCTGTATCTTGGCACATTAAAAAACTTCTTGAAGATTTACACACATAGTGTGGATCTCCAAGAAGTCGAATAACGAATCTAATCTCGTTGCGTAATTCCTAGAACAAACCCAGTGTGAGCGATTTGTCGATGGGAAGGGCTGCACCAACACCCAACCACAGAGTAGTCAAGGTACCAAACAGAAATACAGCTGTAGCCACTGGACGGCGGAAAGGGTTCTGAAACTTGTTTACATTTTCAATAAACGGTACAAGCATCAGACCAAGAGGAATAGCTGTCTGCAATGCAATTCCCAGAAGCTTGTTAGGAACAATCCGAAGAATCTGGAAAGCAGGGTACAGGTACCATTCAGGAAGAATTTCCAAAGGTGTTGCAAAGGGATTTGCGGGCTCACCTACAAGGGCAGGATCTAGAACAGCGAGTGCTACACAGCAAGCAATGCTGCCTAAAATCACCACAGGAAAGATATACAACAAGTCGTTAGGCCATGCGGGCTCACCATAATAGTTGTGGCCCATACCTTTTTTCAGCTTCTCTCTAAGTTGAGGATCGCTGAGATCAGGCTTCTTAATCGTTGCCATAGCTCAAGTAGTCTCCTAGTTGACCTCTAATAAAATAAATGACCTGTCCTAACACTCTAGCTTTTCAATCAGCATTGAGCCAGAACTATTAACCAAGTAAAACAAACAGGCTAATACAAAACTCAGTTCCGTGCGTGCTTTAATTCCTGAACTTACAAAGGACCAGAAATGCCCTGCTTACGAATCATTAGGAAGTGAGTCAGCATAAATACAGCCATTAACCAAGGCAATACAAAGGTATGCAAGCTGTAGAAGCGAGTTAACGTAGCTTGGCCAACACTCTCGCCACCGCGAATAAACTCAACCATCAGACCACCCACAACGGGAATAGCACTAGGTACACCGGACACGATTTTGACAGCCCAGTAGCCTACTTGGTCCCAAGGGAGAGAATAACCAGTCACACCAAAGGAGACGGTGATGGTTGCCATGATTACACCCGTTACCCAGGTTAATTCACGGGGATTTTTGAAACCGCCAGTGAGATAAACCCGAAAAACGTGCAAAATCATCATCAGTACCATCATGCTTGCAGACCAGCGATGAATGGAGCGAATCAACCAACCAAAACTCACATCAGTCATCAGATACTGAACGGAGTTAAATGCCTCTACTACAGTTGGCTTGTAGTAGAAAGTCATTGCAAATCCAGTAGCGAACTGGATGATAAAACATACGAGTGTGATACCGCCTAGACAATAAAAAATATTGACGTGAGGGGGCACATACTTGCTAGAGATATCATCGGCAAGTGCCTGAATCTCAAGACGCTCATTAAACCACTGATAGGCTTTAGAGTCTGTAACTTGCTTAGTAAACATGAAGCGCGGATATAAAAGAGATCTATGCCGTTACTAAAAAATGTAACACAACCCCTCTTTGGAAGCTGAGCATTTTGTAATTTCCTGTGTAGAAATAAATACCTCTAGAAGACTGTCCAATAAAGGTTAAGCAATATTGTTCAGAGCCTGTACAGATTCGCACGGGCAGTTTAGAGACATCAAAGCTCAATCCATTTGCTGAGTTTTGTTTACAAAACTTCATTGTTATTGACTCGCTTAGGTCGGTTTTGAATTCTGATGTCTGCGCAATGAGAGGCTCACAAAGTTATGAGTAAGCCGCTATGCTGACTACAAAGAAGGGTGCTGCGGTGCCCATGGAGCTTAATGCAGGATTGTCTTGTCGTTGAGCAGCAGTGTTGTTTGAGCTGTGGCAAAGAATGAGAAAAGTTGAGCTGCTACGAGTAGTTCTCATACGAGGTATCTGCGCGATAAGTATTGCTGCTCTTTTAAGTTTGGGGTTTGGAAATTCACCTGCCTTAGCGTTTACAGAGCAGCAGAAGCTGGTGATGGAAGTTTGGCGCATCGTTAACCGGGCTTATTTAGATGAGACGTTTAATCATCAAAATTGGTGGTTCGTTCGTGAGAAAGCGCTCAAACGTCCCCTGCGGTCTTGGGATGATGCGTATCAAGAATCTCAGGGCATGCTTCAGAGGCTGGATGATCCGTACACGCGTTTTCTGCCACCTGAGCAATACCAGAGTTTGCAGACTAATACATCCGGTGAGCTATTAGGGGTGGGACTGCAGATTGCTAAGGATGGTGAAAATCAACATTTACGGGTAATTGCTCCCATTGTGGGGTCGCCAGCTGAGCGGGCGGGTCTTTCCCCCAAGGATAAGATCCTTGCTATCAATGGTACGTCTACCCAGTCGTTTTCTTTAGATGAAGCAGCAGCACGGATGCGTGGACCTGCGGGAACGATTGTGACCTTAGAAATCGAGCGGGGAGAGTCTGATCCTTTTGAAGTAAACCTTACTCGTGAGCGTATTAATCTCAATCCTGTATTTGCTGAACTTCATACAGAAGAGGCTCGAAAGATTGGGTACATTCGCTTGGGGCAATTTAATGGCAATGCCGTTGAAGATATTCGTGTTGCTCTAGATAAATTAGAACGTCAACGCGCCAGTGGATACATTTTGGATCTGCGTAATAATCCGGGGGGATTACTGCAGGCTGGCATTGAGATTGCTAGGCTGTGGTTGGATGAGGGCACTATTGTTTACACCGTGAATCGTCAAGGGATTTTAGAGAGTTTTGAGGCAGGTGCCCATGCGCTCACTCAGAAACCTTTGGTGCTTTTGGTGAATGGAGGCACGGCTAGTGCGAGTGAAATTTTGGCAGGTGCCCTTCAAGATAACGGTCGTGCCCAGCTTGTGGGGGAGACCACCTTTGGCAAAGGATTGATTCAATCGCTGTTCGATCTGCCCCATGGGTCTGGTTTGGCAGTGACGGTTGCTAAATATGAGACGCCTGATCACCATGACATCAATAAGCTGGGGATTACGCCTGATCGTATTGTCAAAGCAGAGGCCCTCACTCGTGAGCAGTTCGCGACAGCTGATGACAGTCAGTACCAAGCGGCAGTTGAAACTTTAATACCGATGTTGTGATGTAATCCATGGTTTAGACCATGCCGTTAAAAACTCGTACGTATCATGATCCACTCCATGGCGCTATCACTCTAGATAGTGCTGACTCGGTGGAATCTTTGTTGATTGACTTGATTGATACGTCAATATTTCAGCGGCTGCGTCGTATTCGGCAGCTGGGGCCAGCTAGCTTAACGTTTCATGGTGCTGAAAGTTCACGATTTACCCATTCATTGGGGGTAATGGCCATAGCTCGACGGGCGTTTGATCGTTTGAAGGGCATATATCCCGAACTGGGGTGTCATCGTGCCGCTGTCCTTTGTGCTGCTTTATTGCATGATGTAGGGCACGGTCCTTTCAGTCATACAGCTGAGGAAGTTTTTGGAGGGCACCACGAATATTGGACTCAGCGCATTATAGAAGAGTCCCCTGAAATCTGTGAGCGTCTGGAGGATTTTGCGCCAACCCTGCTGAGCGAGATTTTACAAATTTATCGCCATGAGCATGATGTTCCTTGTGTGTGGCAGCTAGTCTCCAGCCAGTTGGATTGCGATCGCATTGATTACCTAATGCGTGATAGCCATTTTACGGGAGCATCCTACGGCCAGTTAGATTTAGACCGAATCATTTTGGCTATGGATTATGACCGCCAGAGTCAACAACTGGTGGTCATGCAAAAAGGCTTAGGGGCAATTGAGCACTATCTGATCGTGCGATATTTTATGTACGCTCAGATTTATAACCATCCCAAAAACTTAGTTGCTACCTGGATCTTAGAAAAAGCTATTGCTCGGGCACGGGAGCTGCTGCGTGAGTCTGCTTTGGATGCAGATGAAACAATGACGGCTTGGCTGAGCCAATCTCCGGACAAGCTGCCCCTGGGCACTTATCTAGCTCAAGACGATTATGTTCTGCATTACCATTTGCAGCGGTGGCAGACTCACAGCGATGTAATTTTGTCGGACTTGTGTCAACGCTTTGTGAATCGTCGCTTACCAAAAGCCACAGATATTAGTCACTACAACTCCCAGGATCAAGCAAAGATTTTGGCCTTAGCACAGCAGCGGGTTCAAAGTATTTCCCCGATTGCCTATGTGGGAATTCGACATATTCGTAATCGGGGCTATACCCTTTACCAGCGAGGCATTAAATTAAAAATGCCTACCGGTCTGGTGGCGATCAGTGAGTTATCGGCCTTGGTTCAGACCCTGATTAAGCCCTGCCATCTTACCTGGCTGATTCATCCAAAGACCCTGTCTTTGGATGCCGTTTTTGAGCAGATTCGAGAACCTTTGGATGCATCGCCAACCGTGGCTAATTCCAGTCTGAATCAGTTGGTGTGAATTGGTACAAGGGATTTCTTTTGCTGTCTAAAGGCTTATAGCAGAGCTGGGGCCTCAGCTAACTCTGAAAAGTTGAGGCTGGCAATCTGAGCATAGGCATTGTCGATGTAACGCTTTCCTCGCAGAAAGCCGATACTAGCGCCTGGACAAATATGGGTCAGAGTTTGAGGGTTAAATTCGTCTAGGAACCGCTGTACATGTTTGAGTTGCCGTGGCCAGTGAAATGTCTTAGCGACGCGCAGTGGCACAGCACTCCCTTGGCGAGTAGGTAAAATATGCCGACCCGTGAAGAGGGTGCCACCGTTCGTAGAACTGTAAAGGCATATGGACCCAGGGGAATGACCGGGTGTCCACAGTAGTCGGTGGTCGAGGGTGAGCTCTAGTTCGTAATGAAAGGTATGGGTTTGTATCTGGGGTAGAAGATAAGCTTCTTGTTCTTGTACCACTACTTGGCAGTTGAACTGGTTTTGCCAATCGCGTACGTTACTAGCCCCACCTCGATGGGTAATCACCAGACATCCGATACCCCCTTGCTGAGCAATAAAATCGAGATTGGCATCGGTCCAGCTAGGGCAGTCCACCAAAATGTTGCTTCTTGCCAAAGAAGTTTCATTTGCAGTGGCACTGTGCGGTATCAAGTAAGCGGTACCCCCTAAGGTTTCACGATTAGGTGAAAATGCATAGGGAGTTATGCCAGTGTCAAAAACCGGTTTGGGAAGTTTTGCTGATGGGCGAGAATTATCAGGGGCAGAGCTACTGCCCAGAGTTGTTGTTGAACTAGACACCAATATTCCTCAGAGAGCCGTCTGCTAGATAATCTGCCTGATAATTAAATCTGGCGTTGCTGAATCCCGGTATGATTTTGTCTGCAATAGGATGATAAACGGCAGTTTTATAGCTCGTTTCATCTTACAAATCAGCAATGACTTAAGATCAGGACCCTAGCAAAGATGGCGTTGTGCATTTATGACGTTTGTACTGTTATCGATTTTACTGGGATTTTTGACCTACTGGGTCATTCGCCGTGGTGTGGCAACCATGACACGTGCACCCGTATGGTTGCTGTGGCTGATTATTATGGCGCCGATTATTTCGCTGACTCTATGGGTGCTTCGGTATGGTCGCAGTACGCCACCGAACCTGTTTATCTTGGCGTTATTCGTTATTTGTCCGTTACTCTATACTTGGGTGGTTTTGTTAGGCCGCCAACCTCCTAAAGTCCAACAGTCGCCGATGGTAACATCGTCAGCACCCCCGCCCTTACTCTTAGAGGCAGAGGAAGAAAATCAATTAAGGGATTGTTTTCCCTGGTCTGTCTATTTTTTGCAAAAAATTGAACGACGTCAGCAGGTAACGATTTGCCGAGGTCGTCTAAAGGCAAAACCTGCCGTTGCTCACAGCACTGTTCAGCAAAATGTGCGATCGCAATTTGGCGATCGATTTTTGGTGGTTCTACAGGAAGAGCGTAATGGTAACCCTATATTTACCCTATTGCCCAATTCCAAACGCGCTCAGCCAACTCGACGGCGTAGCTGGCTTATCTCAATTCTTCTATTTATATTGACCTTGGGGACGACCACCCTGGCAGGAATGCTATTGGTCCATGATTTGTCCTTTTCAGAATTGCGATCACAGCCGATTATTCTGGCCAAAGGTTTAGGGTACAGCCTGGCGGTAATGATGATTTTGGCGGTGCGAGAGATAGCGCATTATGCTGTCGCCCGTCGCCACAGGATCCCTGCCTCGCCACCCTTTTTTATTCCGGTGCCTTATTTTCTCGGTACCATCGGTGCCTTTGTCCGTATTAAAGCGCCAGCGCCTCATCGTCGTGCGCTCTTTGATCTAGGCATAGCAGGACCATTAGCGGGTTTTATTGTCAGCTTGCCCATAGTCTTTTGGGGAGTGGCCCATTCCCAAGCGGTGCCTCTTACTGAGGAATCTAGCTTGTTCAATTTTCAGTCCCTAGATCCTCGGGGGTCTTTTTTATTAGCGATTGTCAGTAAGTTAGCTCTCGGGGATGGGCTGCAGCCTGAGCAGGCACTGGATCTTCATTCTGTTGCGATCGCAGGTTGTTTGGGGCTAGTACTGACTGCGCTTAGCTTAATGCCAGTTGGCCAGTTGGATGGAGGCCATATCGTCCATGCTATGTATGGCCGCTGGGGAGGTGCGGCCATTGGTAATATTGCCAGAATTATCGTGGCAGCTATGGTATTCATTCAGTCGGAATACTTGCTTTGGGCATTGCTGCTGTTGTTTATGCCAAGCCAGGATGATCCAGCATTGGATGATATGAGTGAACTCAATGCGTTGCGAGATGCCCTGGGACTCATTGCCATGGTGCTTTTAGTGATGATTATTTTGCCAGTACCCCAGAGCATTAGTTCCAGACTGTTCTAGAAGACCGTGTAGCAAGGATGCTTGAGCCAGCGCATAAGTATCCGCGAATGTCTTACAGAAAACCCTTATTGATAAGTTCATGATGGCTTTTCATGGGTGGCTTGAGAGCGGCTGTAGATAGTATCAGCAGCCAACTTTTTTTGTACATGCCACCGACCCCAATCCCAAAGCGAACAGCCAATTTTTTTAGCTCAGCAATACTGCTATTTGGCGGTAGTTTCGGTGGCACTCATCTGACTGCATTGGTCGCTCCATATTCCCAATTGAGTGGTTTGGTTGGGTTTCTAATGTTTCCTCTCGCATTTATCGTTGGCATGCGACTGTGGCCTTGGGTCAGTTCCCTGGTTGCTAAAACACCTTGGCTTTTTCGTAAGGCTAAACGGGCTAAACAATCCTTGGCAGGACAAGGCGTTATCAGCTCTTGCACATTTGTCCTGACATCTGTTGTGGTTTCTATGGTGTCAGGGCTGATTCTTACTCCACCGTCTATGCAGGTTGCTATTGACCCTGGGTATAAAATCTTGATTCCAGCAGGGATAATCTACGGCATGATTTGTTGGGTCTTTATTCAGTTAGGCTATTTGAAACAAGTTGATGCATGAGAAATATTCATAATAATGTTGGTTGAATACTTCTTATGGTGAACAATAAATGATTTTGCTCGACTATTATTTTTTTGAGTTAGTTAAAGCCTGGTTTTTAATGATTCACGGTGATTTCTGAAAAATAAAATCAAGAGCATTACGTTAGTTCTCAGGACTAAAATCTTTATTTCGAGTTTTCAAGTCATTAATCCATAGAGGCAATAAAATATTATTAGTAAGGGTTATTCGAATTTCGCTATTGACATAGCATTCTTGATTGAGACAGTCTTCCATCAATTGACTGGCATCATAGTATTTTCTAAGAATTTTGAGCTCATCCTGTTCAAATCCCCACTGCTGGCCGATGTCTCTAAAATTTAGCATGACGCTTGAGAGTTCTCTAATCCAAGTATTACCATTAGAAAGCCACCAGTTTATAGTTTTCTCAGCAGACTTTAACTCACTACATAGTTCAGATAGCTTAGCCTTGAATAAGCCATCAAATACTAAGTTGTTACAAGTCTGAAGAGTTTTTATGACAAAGGAATGCTCAGCGCTTATTGTTTTTCTAAGATTGGATAACTCTTTTTCCGAAAGTAACCCAGAAGAAAAACTTGTAGACTCTAAGATAAACCGAGTTTGTTGTAGACATATACTTAGAAGGGAGTCAGTTTCAAAGTCTAAGTTTTTTTGATGTTTTACTCTTTTTAATTTCTTGAGGTCGCGCGTTTCAATTGCTAGACGGAAATAAAGTATTTGGCCATGAGATTTAAGCTTCTCTGGGTCTTCAATGTTCTCAATCTCTTTTGAATCTATTACAGAAGAAGATTTTCTATCTAGCCAGAGGAAAAAATTCTTGAACTTCTCATTATCTTGAACGATGAGATCATTTTTCTGTTTCATGCTCTGCATAAGATAGCTCGCATCTTGCAGCATGCATGAAACTAGAAGAAAGATTTCTCTATATCTAGATTCGAATATGTGTTCTACCAGAGAATCTATTCCAATAGCTTGACTCTCTTGACCAGTCGCTCTAACTATTTTTTTCCCTGTGAAGTATTCGTGAAAAGTCAAATGAGAGAACGAATATATCCCCTTAGCTACCTCTATTAAAAGACCATGTTGGTATTCAACAGCCTTAAGGATTTTTCGACAATCTGTATCAGCTGTTTGAGGACTCTGAGTGGAGCTTGGCAGGTTAAGTATGTAGTTTCTAATTTCGTGCTCTACTGTTTTTTGCTTTAGTAGGTATTCGTTTCTTTGAAAGCTGCTATAAGCTATTTGACTAAGTAAATCTTCTTTTTTTTGTTTAGATAAATTCTTGTAAATCTTAGCTCTGTTGATGTCTCGGGTTGCATCCCATTTTCTCAATAAGACATCTATTCCTTGCTCATATAGTTCAGAGCGACTATCTGGAAAATCCCCTGGTGAGTCGCCGAATACAATGCATAGTAAAGTTAAAAGTAAGGGATTGGTAGATAATTCTTTGATTCTTAAGTCATTTTCAATTCGTTGAATACATTCATGGGCACGTTCTGGTCTTTCCCTTTCCTTAAACCAGCTGATTATAAATCCCTTGATTTGTTCATCATTAAAATCACAAACTTCAACCTCAATAAAGTTCTCAAAACTATATTCCTGGGCAGCTAATCGGCATGTAACTATGAATTTATTTCGATGGAACAACCTTGATAAATTTCTTATTTCACCTCTAATATATTGAGCATTAGATTCTTGTATTTCATCTAAACCGTCAAGCAAGAATATAAACCTACCATTCTTGATGGTTGCCTCTAGCTCACTATCTGGAACCCCATAAAACTGAAAGTCAGAAAGTATAAAGTCTTTAAGGCTTTTTTGTTCATTTTGAGCACAGAAATCTTTCAAGGGTACGAAGGCAGGAATGTATCCAGAAAGCTCCTTTGATTGATTGCATGCAAGTAAAGCTAAATGTTTAAGGAAAGTTGTTTTCCCAGCCCCAGGTTTTCCTAGGATTATTAATTTTGAATTGGCTTTAACAATATCAATTCCTGATATCTTTGGGCCTGATGCCTGATATCTAGATAAATACTGGTAATTCTCATATTTAGAATCGTCAGATGATATTTCAACAAGTCTTGGTATGCTTATACTCCTATATGAGCTTATTTCTTTTCTTACTCTAACTTTAGTAAATATATTTTCTACTTTTACTGGACTGCTCATATCAAAAATCCGCATTGAGTCGCATCTTTCTAATATCAGAGGTCGCATTTTTTCTTGGATTTTAGAAACTATTTTATCTACTGCCTCGATCGTGACTTCATAGGAGCCAGAAGGGTCACTTTTCTGATATATTTCAACGACTTTAAAGAATAAAGTTGTGGATTTCCCTGCTCCCTCACCCTTAACATTAAATTTTCTGTAGACTCCTGTCATTCTGGTGCTGTATCTCTCTCTAGTAATTTTGAGAAAATTCTCGGCAACCATTACGTCTGATTTGCCCATGTTAGTCATGCGGGCAATAAATGCTTCTGTCTCAAAAGCAGTTAGTTTATAGTCATTAGCTAACATCTTGAGAAAATCAGTGGGTATTAGCGTAGTCGGCATGTTCTGAAAAAGGGACACTCTAACTTGTTATAAACCATATCTAGAGACTTTTGTATTGAAGGGATTTATAGGTTTAGGCAAAAATAGCGACAATTGCTATTCAACCAATTGAGATTCCTGTTGATCGGTATACGCTTTGCTTTTTCGAGTTTTCAAGGGCTTCAATACTTTGTTCTTACTTCTGTAAGCAAACTCTTATAGATGTCAGATAAATACCTTCAAAAGGTGGTAATTCAGTAAGCCTTTTGATTGACATACTTAATGCATTGTTGATTTTTCAGTCTTATGAATTTCAAGAAATCATTACTGAAGAAGTCTTTGGATTTAGACTGTCTCATTACTAAGCATGCATCTCCATCTTCAAACGTGATGAGTTATTTGGAAAGCATTGGTGTTGTTGAAACGCCTATCCGTATTGGGAAAAAGGGGCGTATTCGTCTCTGTGGCGTTTATTGGTTTGCCTGTTCGAACAGAGATCGCATCATCGCTATTGGTGAAAATGTTAAAGTTGTAGGCCGTCAAGGTACAACTCTATGGGTACAACCTCTTGAATCTCCAGAACAGCTTGGTTTAGTTTGGCCCCAAGATAAGGCGTCTTAGTTGAAAGACTTGAATCAGGTTCAGTCTGATTGAATCTATTGAACCTTGGTTCTTAATGTCGCAGTGTATCGATGTAACTAAACTCCCTAGGGACTTAACCGTTTCTAGGGAGTTTAGTTTTTAGGAATTGACTGTTGGGGCAATAGCAAAACGGATTTTACTGGACGCGAATTGAGGGATGGATAAGTTGAGGGGGCTCTAGTAGTTGAGACTGTTGTAGAAGATGCTGCGCTGCTGTTCAACTGTTGGTCCACGTTTAGGGAAGAGGAACTGCCCCCATCTAGATTCAGGGCCTGTTGAACGTTTAATTTAGCCATAAACTCTGCTAATTCGCCTAACGTCATGCCTCCTGTTGCATCAGCTTGAGCCACCATAACCCAGACCACGGTGCCGTCTTCTTTAATGCCGACGGCACTACGGGCGTTTGGTTGTTGGCTACCAATGGCATCCCGAGTTAGATGACCGTCGGCATAATCGGTAAATCCTTCTGTCTGCGACGTATCGGTCGGTAGTAGCTGGGGACCAGCACCCAAGGCGCTATGGAGAATACAGTTATCTGGCAACGCAGCATTGTGAAAGGTGATGTCGTAGTGAATGTCATCCCCACATTGGTAACGGCGAAATTCAGATCGATTCAGAATTTTATCTATGTAGGCATCTAGAGCCGGATTGTTTATGAGTCGTTTGTTTTCCCGTGGGTCTGCCACCAGTGCGCCATTAATCATCACAAAAGATGTGGTTTGTCCATTGTTTGGGTCAAAAAAACCTCCATTGATCACAGCTAATGCATTGTGTTCAGCTGCAAACTCTTCTACGGTTTGCAGGTCTGTGCTAGCGGCCACATCAATGGGATGACCGGGCGGAATGGTGACTATATAAATTTGGGCAACTGGTTGGACTTCATTGGGCCAGGCTTGTTGCTCGAAGCTAGGCTGAGTGAGACTTGGCAATGTTTTCAGATTAGAAATAGGCTCCTGCGGTTCAAGGCTAGAGCTTATTGTGCATTGAGGCATAGTCAGTGCTATCCCCAGAGCAGCAATCATGGGCAAACTATAACGATCAGCCTGCTGCATTACGGACCCGCTCGCTATAGTCTTGAGGTCGCAGTTGCCGAAACCCTTGAAATGCTAATTTTCGCCAGCTTAAGGGTAAATAGGCCAAAATACGCCCTATTTTGGCCTTAGATGATAATGCCCCTTTTTGGGCTAACTCCTCAATTAACAATCGCCCCCGCTGAGACTCGCCTTTTTCGATCAGGCGCATCGCGAGTACTTGCTTTAATTCATTCAACTTTGAGTGGCGAATTGACTCTAGTGCTGGCCGCTCAGGAAATTGATAGCTCTCTAAGCAAAAAATCTTGGCAGATAAAAAATGTATGTCTTGCTTTAGGCTGGTTTGACCACCGTGGAACCGATATTCCATTAGTCGTTCCGGAACAAAGTATCCCGTTTTGCCGACTAGTGCCAGTCGCACTAACAAATCAAAGTCTTCGCAACCATCGGCTTCAAATCGCATAAAGTCTACTGCTTTCAGGCAATTCCTGCGAAATAATGTGGACCCCACCTGTAAACTCTGATGGACAAAGGTTTCCTTGAGCAGATCATGAATAATGTCCTCGGATAAGTTATTTTTACCCCATTTGGCTGAGTTGGCTGCTGTGGCTACTGTGTCCCTCTGATTACGGGCATTAATGACCCAGTGATCGGTACAGACAAAATCTATATTTGGCTGAGCTTCCATTACAGCCACTGTGCGTTCCAAAAAAGTGGGTGTCAGGGCGTCATCATCATCAAATTTAATAAAATATTTGCCCTGAGCCGCTTCGTACCCGGACCGCATGTTACGGCTGCGTTGAATATTGTGTGGATGACGAATATACCGAATGCGTGGATCCTGCCATTGAGCAACCACCTCTGGGGTATTGTCAGGGGAAGCATCGTCACAAATGATCAGTTCAAAGTTTTTGTAGGTTTGAGCTAGAACGCTTTGAACTGCGTAGGGCAAAATTTGAGCCCGATTGTATGTGGGGATGCAAATACTAATATTAGGCACAATAGTAATTTGAGTTGATGGGTGCAGAAGGGTTTTTAGAGTCTGCTAGACAATAAGAACTTAGATTTTTGGGATAGTTGCCGTTTGGGTGACCTTTTCTTGTGGAGGAACAGCTGTGTTGTTCAAACTCAATAGTAATTCTGGTGAATATTAATCGGTATTCAGTGAAGATCCTGAGCGCGGCATAGGTTGACTTGATATGAGCTGTAAAAATTAATGTTCCTGAGTTAAAGCAGTCTGTCAATGCTGCGTAAGGATTGAACCTTGAGTCGGGAACCATAGTTTGCAGAAACATATGTCTGTTTATTCTCGACGGATTGAAGTCAAAACTACCTGTAGCTGTAGATTGAGTTGAGAATCGATGCCCCAAGCTTTTATGGTTGCCGACGAGACGCCTGCCATATCTACCAAATTTTTCCCAACGGTTTCGGTAGTTGTGCCTATTTATAACGGTGAAACTGATTTGCCGGGGCTAATTAGGTGCTTACTTGAGCAAACCTACCCAGCGGATCAGGTGGAATATTTGCTTGTGGATAATGGTAGCTGCGATCGCACCCCCCATCTTCTAAAAGAAGCTGTGAGCCGAGCCAAAGCAGCTGGGCTCACCTTTCAGTATTTGCAAGAAACCCAGATTCAAAGTGCCTATGCTGCCCGTAATACCGGTATTCGTGCTGCTAAAGGAGAGATATTAGCCTTTACCGATGCTGACTGCTACCCCGCTAGCACCTGGCTGGAAAATCTAGTCCAGGGATTTCAGGATACTGCTGTGGGTCTGTGTGTTGGCGAAATCAAGGCTTTACCAGGTCTTACTTGGCTAGAACAGTACGCTGAACGCAAAGACATTATGTCTCAGCAGGCTACCCTGGCTCATCCATTTTGTCCCTATGGCCAGACGGCCAACATTGCTATTCGTGCCTGTGCCCTAGAAAAAATCGGATTGTTTCGTCCCTATATGACCACAGGCGGGGATGCTGATATTTGCTGGCGGCTACAGCGTGATGGTGACTGGCAGTTGCACTATACCGAAACGGCAACTGTGCAGCATCATCATCGCACCACTCTTAAGGAACTCTATAAACAATGGTATCGCTATGGCCGGTCTAACCGCTATTTACACCAAATCCACGGGGTGAGGCTAAGCCGTACTCTCAGGTCATATGAGATGCAGTATTCAATCGCTCGTTGGCTAATCAAGGAATTACCCATCAGGGTATGGCAATTGCTGTTGGGAAAGGCTGACTTGATTGATTTAGCGATGACCCCCATCAGCCTCTATTGCTTTCGTGCCCGTACCCTGGGTCAGCGAGAATCGCGACTGCCAGAAAAGGCAGATGAAATTGCCTGGCTAGAAGATGTTGAATAATGCCTCACAACAGGCATGTCGACACTGATGTTTGGAATGAAAAGAGCTGCCAGGTCTTTTTACAGGCAGAGTTTGATATCCAAGTCCATCTCGAAGATTAGTAATGCCCATGAGATTAACAATTTAGGGCAGGTATGACCAACGATTACTCAGTAACGAAATCCCTAACTATCCAATGCGCCTGCTTGTTCTTTCCCTAAATACCTTCCCCTATCCCCCAAGCCATGGTGCTGCCGAGGTGCGTACCTTTAATCTGCTTCGACAAATTGGCCCCCTGCATGACATCACATTGGCGGCCCATGAAACGCCTAATGCCACAGCAGACAATATTCACATACTAAAGCAATGGGTCAAGGAGGTTAAAACCTTCCCGCTACCGGCTGGCCACACTGCAAAGCAGGATCGTAACCCCCTCAAGCAGGCCCTAAGATTTGCGCAGTTTTTTATTACAGCTACCCCCCCCAGCGTGACCTTTCGGTTCTCGCCTGAGGTCTATGCCTGGGTGAACCAGCAGGTGGATACTGGCAACTATGATGCAGTGGTTTGTGAACATGGTGTCAATGAAATGTATGTTCACCCCAGGTTTCGCGAACGGGTGAAAACAATCGCAGATATTCACAGCTCTGTTTATGGTTGGGTGTTAGATCATTTGGAAGCTGGGGCGTCGGAAAATCCCATGCGCGATCGGCTGTATCTGCCGATGCTGGCTCGTTATGAAAAGCGCTACTGTGCCAAATTCACGCACTTGGTGGTAACCACCCCCCACGATCGTGCCCATATCCAACGATTGATGCCGGATGCACCGCTTCACATTGTTTCCACGGGGGTGGATTTAGAGACTTCTCCCTATCGCAGTGATGATCCTGGAGGCCATGCGCTTATCTTTATTGGGGCGATGGATTCTTCCCATAATATTGATGCGGCCTGTTATCTGGCGCGGGAAATTTTTCCCTTGGTGAAGCAGCGTTATCCGGAGGCTACCTTGAGTTTGGTGGGTACCCGGCCTGTCCCAGCTGTAAAAGCTCTGGATCAGATCTCAGGGGTGACTGTAACAGGACGAGTCCCGTCGATTACGGCTTGCCTGCAGCAGTCAACGGTGAGTGTGGTTCCTCTACGGGCTGGTATTGGTATTAAAACTAAAACCCTCGAATCCATGGCAGTTGGGGTACCCGTTGTCGGTAGCGATCGCGGTCTTGAAGGCATGGATGTGGACAGCCAAGATGTGCCCCTAAGAGCACTGCGAGCTAACCAACCGGAGGACTATGTGAAGGCAATTGGCCGACTGTTTGAAGATGTTGAGCTGCGCCACACCCTTTCCAAAAATGCGCGGCAAATGATTGAAGCTGAATTTAACTGGGAGAGTCTCGGGCAAAAATACGCCCAGGTGCTATCCTCCTAGACAATATGTATTTAACGGTCCATCGGTTCCATGGGACTGAGTAAATCGAATCCGCCCAATGCTCAAGTTAAACTGCTGGTCAGCCCAACGGGACGTATGCCCTGGTCCTGGATCAGTTGGTTTACCATAGCTGGCGGCAGTGTATTGTTAGTGGCTGTTATTTTGTCTGGGGCTAAGCTGATTGTGGATCCCTATAGCCCCAATTGGTTAAAGCAGGTATTCCCCAGTCTGACAACGAGTTTTGAGGCTCCTCCCCAGACGATTGACGAAATTCAAGCAGAGCTAAGGTCGCAAAACCTAACGACAGCGTCTCCTTTAGCCTGGCCTAATCCTACAAAGCCCACCGCCTGGTTTTATCCATTGCTTGATGACGATCAGGCTATTCGAGAACTATGGGTCTATCGTGTTCGCGGCCAGCAGCTACAGCGGATGGATCAAGTGACGATTCGCCCAATGCGAGAATCGTTTGTCACTACACCATTGGTCGGCACGGCTGCCCAGGTAACTAGCATTGATAGTGACGCTAACGTATCCTCTGTGAGCTTAATTCCAGGTGTATCGACGACAGTTCCGTGGCTACTACTGGAAGGGCAACGTCGCTATGGCAATACGGTGATGCGATATGGGCAGATTTTGAGTTATCAGACCAGTGCTCATCGTCTGCATCAGGTGCTTAAGTGGTCCAGTCCGGTGGAACAGCCTCTGCAGTGGTATCGAGATCAAACAGCCAGTTTGTTTGTGATTGATCAAACCGTTGGTTTGCGACCCAATTTTTTAGTCCATCAATTGGTTCCGAACGATCCGCCGCAGTTAAAGGAATTATCGGTCTATCGTTCTGCCTATGATACAGAGTTAGAGACATCTCTTTACACCAAAGCTTTGCAGCTGGCTCAGGGGGCTGTATGGTCCCACAGTCTGCAAATGATGGAATCGGCTAAAGTGGCTTTGGCTGAGCGCTGGTTGCCGGAAGCTGAGTTTCAACTGAGGCTAATTCGATTTCACGCGTTACAGACCAAGGCTCAAACAGAACAAACTTGGTCAAATCAGCAACAGCATATTTGGACCTACCTGATTGATGGGCAGTGGGAAGACGCGCTCGCAAGGCTAGAAAGCCATCCAGAGATCTATCAGAGTATTCTCAATCATCTAGAAAAAGACTTTGAGCCCCTATGGCGACAGGTGACTATACATCTACAAGTGCATCCTAAAGACTCTGCTGCCCAAATTTGGGGAGCACTGTTAGTGACGGCGAGACAAACTTCTGAGGCTGGAGCAGATTGGCTTAAAGAGAGACCCCATACTCAGAAAACCTTAGAAAGGTTGCAGGCCGTGGGCCAGAGTCAAATATCCGTGGCCGATGTTTTGCCACCACAGGCACCTAAAGCCACTGTGGCAGTTGAAGAGGTCTCTGCTGGTACCGGGCGCTATCTGAGTCTGGTGGGTGAAGCGACGGCAGTGGCAGCGGTTGGGGATGGCTGGCTGCGATCGCAAACTCTCCCGACGCCAGTACCCGGTCAAACTTGGTATCACATCCAAATACATCAGTTGCAAGATCCGTCAGGTTGGCAGACACCTCTGAGGGGCACCACAGCTGCTAACTTTTGGGCTGAATCTCTTTCCTTACGTCGTCAGTTACAACTTTTTAAAGGCAATCAACCCATAGGAAGTCTTGCCATTCATGGGGTCAAGGAAAATGGCACTCAGCTTACCCTCCTGGGTATTGGTCCCAAGGTTGAAGGACTACCCTTACTCACCACTGTCGGTAATGATTGGCAATGGATGGCCCTATTACCCTGGCGATGGTTACCGACGCCTAACCTATCAACAACTATCTCCAGTTCTAATGGTTCTGATAATGTCAATCATCAGGAAGTTGCTCAATCCAGTTCTGAAGCTTTGATGTTAGAAGCCCTTGGCAATCATCTAGCGCTAACGCCTGAACAAACCATGCAGTTGTTTTCACATTTGCTCTATGCTAGCCGTGATCTAGTAGGAGACTCGGCGGAAGAACATCTCTTTTCTATTGGCAATGACGTTCCTCAAGAGCTAAATCTGACCTCTGGAAAGACTCTGATTCTATCTAGTACAGGTGACTTGCTTTACAGCGATGTCAACCAGACACAATCACTATTAGGCTTTACCTCAAAAAGTCCTAATCAGTCTGCTGTGTTGCTGATCCAGGATGCTAGTCGCTACCAACTGATTGGGCTTTAGGATAGTGCTTGGGCTTAATGATGATGAGGCTTGTATTCAGAAAGCAATGCTCAGGTAGCGTGTTCAACCGAAGTTTCATCTTCTAAACTACCGATGGCAATTAGGCTGCTTGTTAGAAGTTGTTGTGTTGCACTAAACGGTAACGGTCTACCAAATAAATACCCCTGACCCATATCACATCCAGATGCTTGCAGAACCGTGAGTTGTTGTTCTGTCTCAATGCCTTCTACAACTGTCTGTATCTTTAGTCCATGGGCCATGGCTAACATACTTTCTAATAATATTTGCGTGCGCCGATTGGTGAGTAATTCTTGCACAAAAGCCCGATCGACCTTGAACCCATCGACTTCAAACCGAGTCAGGTAATTTAAGCTAGAGAATCCGGTGCCAAAATCGTCTAGAAAAATCTGAAAACCGGCCTGACGGCAGCTTTTCAACATTTCTAAGGCAATCGGATTGCCCATAAAAACCCGCTCTGTTACTTCTAATTTGATTTGAGATGCCTGTAGACCATACCGATCAGTAATGGTCTGAAGATCTCTTAAAAAGTGAGCCTCTGCCATCTGACGAGGGGCAACGTTAATGCTCATAGACAGGTTGCCCCTGGAGTAACGTGTTTGAAATTGCCCTAAATCGCGGCAGGCCTGTTGAATCGTTTGTTGTCCAATGGGGATAATTAACGATGTTTCTTCAGCAAGGCTGGTAAATTCTCCAGGGGATACTTCTCCACGTGTAGGACTAAACCAGCGAATTAGGGCTTCAAATCCTAGGATTTCGCGAGTTTGAATATTGACTAAAGGTTGATAATGGGGCCGTAGTTGTTGATTATTAAGCGCCCCCCGTAGTTCTGACTCCATGCGTATTTTGTCCAGCGCCCGTTTAGAGAGGGCTTGACAAAGTTTCGAGGGAATACGTATCTGAGGGGATGAATTAACTTGGGTAATATTGTTGCGAATACGATGCAGTAAGGTGTTGACTAATAGCTTGATGACAGGATCGGCTTCTTCCAATCGTTCTGAAATCTGACGACTGGGAATAGCGACACAGACGGTTTCTTCAAGAGCTTTTGCAGAGGCTGAACGAGGTGCTGTATCCATAACAGCCATTTACCCCAATACATCTCCTCTGGTCAAAATACCTAATGGATAGGGGTGGCCATTAACACTAACGGCGACTTCTACACGGCCAGATTCGATAATGTAAGCCCATTCGCCAGGATCTCCTTCTGCAAATATCATCTCGTCCCTCTGAAAATGCTTGAGCGAGGAGGAGAAACCCTGGTTAATCATGAATGTTCTAATCCAGTGAACAATAGGAGTCGCTAAAAATCACGGGAGCATAGTAATGAATAAAATTAACCTAGATTGTCGGTAGGTTCCTTAATACCAATATCTTATATTCTGCTTTAAGAACCCGTAATTTTTTGAGTAATTCACAGTTTTCCCAAGGAAATACATGTATCCCCTATTCAAGGGTCGGAGATGCCCACACCATTTTGGGCACCAGGTAAGGTTGGTTATCTTTCATCATAAATAAACCAATCCCTAGCAAGGCGAAGGTTTCAGTAGCTACACGTATCGGTTGTTCTAGGGTAATGGTTGGCTCAATGGGCAGTCGTTGGCCCAGGCACCAGCGACGCCCCGCATCGGTTGCTAAAACGATGTTTGGCAAGTGCTCCATGGCTACTGCGGGGGCAATAAGTTCAACTGTATTTGGCTGCTCTGCCAATGTTTCGAAAGTGATACTGGTGTCTAAGGTAAAACCACTACTTTGGGTTCTAATCAGTGTGGCTAGAGTGCCCCCTACACCGAGGCGTTGACCTAAATCTCGGGCGATTGAACGAATATAGGTACCGGCCCCACAGGCGATGTTTAGGGTGATCTGGGCAACTTCTCCCGCTTGCCAGTTCACTAGGTCAATACTGTGGACTGTGACTTGTCGGCTTGGTACATCAACTGTTTCACCTTGACGGGCTAAGTCATACAGCCGCTGTCCATTGACATGGATAGCGCTGTACATAGGCGGAATTTGTTGAATAATTCCTTGAAAATGTGAAAGCTGCTCTGTTACATCTGCTTGGGTGATGTGAGCTGTTGATGTTTGGGTTAAAACTGTGCCATCGAGATCGTCTGTGTCGGTTGTAGTGCCTAGTTGAATAACAGCGCGATAAGCCTTGTCACCAGGAAGATATTGTAGTAGCCGTGTGGCTCGTCCTACGGCAACTGGAAGTACTCCTGTTGCGGCTGGGTCTAGGGTGCCTGCGTGACCAATTTTTTTAGTTTTAAGGAGTCGCCGTAGCTTGGCAACACAGTCGTGGGATGTCCATCCGGCGGGTTTATGGAGGTTAAGAAAACCATCGGACATAGATACATGTAGGAATAATGTCGGTAGGACGTATCCTATCAGGGCAGCTCATGGGAAGGACTGTGAATTTGTGTTACTGAGTGTTATCTAACTCAGTAGGCTGAACGTCTGCTAAACCTGGGAGCTCAGGTGAAACAATCGCATCTGTTGCGGTACGCGGCGGTGCTCCCAGTTGATCTACTAAAGATGGACCCGTTAGGGTTTGTACCAGAGTAAGCTTTATGGGGGGTTGATTTAGCTGGTTAATGCCATCGGCGGTCAGTAATGGCTCGTAGGTACTATCGTCCTGTAGATGCGTGTTTAAGAAGGCCAGGCTGGAAGCTTGGAGATATTTTTGGGCTAACTCTGGGGCTGGTCCAAGAATCTCATCGGGGAGTTCAAAAGTTTCACTACCTGTTTCCGCAATCGTTGAAAAATGCGTGCCCTGGCGCATGAGTAATAGATAGCGTTCGGGTTGGGTGAGCCAGGTAAAGGGAACCAGTTGTTCTTGCAGGGCTGGTGCTACGGTATCCGCTCCACTGGAGACAATCATGGTAGGTGTGGTTATCTGCCCCAAACTTTTGGGGCCAAATAGCACACTGGTGATGGGATTGATGGCGATCGCAGCTTTTACCCGTTCATCTTGCAAAGATAATGTGGTTTGCTCAGGGTTTGCTAGCTGGCCTGCTTGGCATTGCAGCAGCAGTGATGCATTTAAGGATAGGGAGCTGGGAGGACAGCTGGCAGCTAACACCTCGAAGTCAATATCTGCACCGGCCAGGGTCAGGGCTGTATAGCCCCCAAAGGACTGACCCAGCAACCCAATCTGAGAAAAATCAATTAAACGGCTGTAGGCTGTATTGTTATTTTCTAGATAGTCCAGCAGCGCTGAAATTTGTTGAGGTCGATCCAGAAATTCCTCATTAGGGACCACATCTGCTGAGCGTCCTACCAATAAGGCATTGATCTGCTCTGCATTACTGCCGGGATGTTCCACCGTAATGACCAGAAAACCATGGGATGCCAGGTGTTCTCCTAAGTATGCATAGGAACTGCGATCGCTGCCTAATCCATGGGAAATAATTACCGTGGGGCGGTTGGGTTGAGCCCGTCCTTGGAGTGTGGGAATGTAAACGTTCCCTAGAATCGGCGCATTTCTAGATAATGTCTGCTGCTGTACTTGGTAAATGCCTGGATTACGGGCTTGATCTGCAAGGGTTTGGAGCTGGGTCTGTTGTTCAGGGGGTAGCTCGCGGTTGGGCGCACCAATGCTTTCTAACAGTTCGATGGAGGCTTCTGTTTCATAAACGGCACGATTAATTTCCTGCAGTAGTGCTAGGCCTCGATCCAGTTTGATCCGCATGGCGGGGGTGGGAAAATTCCGCACGGCATTGAGTAACGTTAGTCCCTGGTGGGGATCTGCAACAGATACTAACATTGCGCCACGTAATGCCCGTAAGTCGCTGCGCCCTGCCTCCGTACGAATAAAATCTGCTGCGATATTGAGCAAATATTCGCCCTGTTTGGTGTAGAAAAATCGATCTAATAACACCACATCCACATCGATAGTGTCGATGTCTTGTTCTACACGCCAGGTCAGGGCTTCTCTGATTTCATTAATGTCGTAGTTATCGGGTAAAAATTGCGCATAGTAGGCTAAGTCGTCACTGAGTTCTCCGTCTGTGGCCAAGCGTTCTAGGTCTGCTAGCTCAATGGAGCGTTCCACCGGCCCAAAGGAAAAGATAATTCTATCTGCGGCTGTTACGGGTAGTGCCGTTGCCAACATAGCTCCCAAGCCTAGGGTAAGACGCTGGGCAAATGCGATCGCATTTGATAAACACACTCGTTTCATAACTAACCTTGGATGTGCAGTCAGGAAAGACTTAACGCTAGCCACAGCTAAGACCATGCTTTTTCCGCAGAGAAAACCGTTGTTGGAGGAAACTTGAAGGCCACAGCCTTAGGCAAAGTCCTTAGGAGGACGCCTCAGTTTGCAGCAACTCTAGCAAATCTTCTTCGCTTAAAATTTGAATGCCTAGCTTTTCAGCCTTAGCCAGCTTAGATCCGGCATCTGTGCCGACGACAACATAGTCCGTTTTAGAGCTGACTGATCCGGTGACTTTACCGCCGCAGGCTTCAATTTTAGTTTTGGCTTCCTTGCGGCTGAGGGTGGGCAAAGTGCCCGTCAGTACAAAAGTTTTTCCCGTCATTGGTAGGTCCACTGGCTGGTGGGTGGGGGGAGACCCCGCTAACTGCACCCCTACTGTTTCCAACTGTTCAATGAGGCGTTGATTAGCCGTACTTTGGAACCATTCATAGACTGAATAGGCAATTTCTGGCCCAATGCCGTAAACAGCTTCGATATCCTTGGGTTCCGCGTTGGCTAATCGCTCGGCGGTGTAAAATTCCTGAGCTAACAGCTGGGCGTTGACGGCTCCCACATGGCGTATTCCCAAGCCAAACAGTACCCGTGACCAAGGTTGAGTTTTAGAGGCTGCGATCGCAGTGACCAAATTCTCGGCGCTTTTTTTTCCCATGCGCTCCAGGGGCAATAAATCCTCCCTGGTCAGCCTATATAGATCGGCCACGGAGCCGACTAACTTTTGTTCTAGCAGTTGATGCACCCACTTTTCCCCAAGTCCGGCGATATCTAGAGCCTGACGACTGGTCCAATGGATCACAGAGCCCCGCACAATGGCTGGGCAGGTGGCGTTAATGCAGCGAGTCACGGCTTCATCGGCTGGGCGGACTAATTTTTCACCGCATTCAGGACAATGACTTGGCAGCTGGCAGGGTTCGGCCCCGGCTGGGCGTAACTCTGACAAGACCCGCACCACCTCAGGAATAATCTCCCCCGCCTTGCGCACGATTACCGTATCTCCCTTATGCAGATTTAACTCTGCCAGCCGATCCGCATTGTGTAGTGTGGCTCGGGAAACCGTTGTTCCCGCCAGCTGTACCGCTGCTAGTTCAGCTACGGGGGTAACCGCGCCAGTGCGGCCTATCTGCACCGTCATGTCCTTTAGCAGGGTGGGGGCTTCTTCCGCAGGATATTTAAGGGCAATGGCCCAGCGAGGAAACTTTTGGGTAAACCCTAAACGCTCTTGAAGGGCCAAGTCGTTGAGCTTAACGACCACACCGTCCGTTTGGTAAGGCAGAGCCGTGCGTACTTGGTCCCAATGGTCATAGAACTGGGCAACATCTTCCGCCGTGGGACACAGTTGACGGTTTGGGTTCACCTTAAAGCCCAGAGTTTGTAGTGTCTGAAGAGAGTGTTCCTGGGTTTGGGGTGGGGTGAGCCCTGCTGGACCCTCTGGTAGCATTAGGGTGTAAGCAAAAAAGTCTAGCCGGCGCTGGGCAACCACCTTTGAATCTAGCTGTCTTAGCGTTCCTGCTGCAGCGTTTCTGGGGTTCGCAAAAGGGGGCTCTTCTCTGGTAAGCCGGTCGGCATTAATGTGCTCAAACACAGTATTGGGGATAAACGCCTCCCCCCGAATCTCGACTTTAGGGGGGGGATTTTCTATGTTTAATCTCAGCGGAATAGAGCGAATAGTGCGTACATTCTGAGTAATGTCTTCACCCCGGGTGCCGTCACCGCGAGTCACCCCCCGGGTAAGCAGTCCATTTTCATAGGTAAGGGCTAGGGCATTGCCGTCTATTTTTAATTCAGCCACGACAGTTGCGAGCTTCACATCGGGGGTTTGACGCTGCCAGCGCGTCTCCCACTGACGATATTCGTCAATATCAAAGGCGTTTTCCAAACTGTAGAGTGGAATATTGTGCTCTAGGGCCGTGAACTGGCTGGCAGGGCGTTCCCCCACTCGCTGGGTGGGACTATCAGGGGTAATCAGGTCTGGATACTGAGCTTCTAAATCCTGCAGTTCACGGTAAAGACGGTCGTACACTGCATCTGGTAAATCAGGGGCATCTAAAACGTAGTAAGCGTAGCTAGCCTTTTGTAGCTGAGAGCGCAGCTCCTGTGCCCGCTGTTGAAAATTTTCTGGAACCGATGTAGCCATGTTGTTATCGCGTTCGGTATGCAAAAGTGGTGGTTTGCAGCCAAGGCTGAGCTAACAGTCACCGTATCCTGAGATAAGACAGTTAAGTTTACACCTGTAACTCCCTGTGCATCTATTCCCTCGACTCGATATTCGCCTTTGGATTTTGGCCTTTGGGCGTTTGTTATCCCAGTTAGGCATTGGCTTTACCCTGTTCTACGCACCGCTTTTTTTTGCCGATGATGTTGGGCTATCGGCTACGGCCATAGGTTTGGGCTTAGGGAGTCAGTCTATTTCAGGCATGGTGGGTCGTTTTGCGGGGGGCTCCATGGCCGATTCTCCTCGCTGGGGTAGGCGGCGTATATTGCTTATTTCTGCGGCCATTTCAGCGGTTGCTGATGGTTGTTTTGTGATTACCCAAGATTTTCCAAGTTTTGTCTTGGCCAATCTGTTAATGGGACTGGGCGTCGGTCTGTATTGGCCTGCTACGGAAGCAGTCGTGGCCGATCTCACTAATGAGAAGAGCCGTAGTGAGGCTTATGCCATTGTTCGCTTGGCGGATAGTTTGGGACTGAGTGCCGGTGTGATTCTAGGCGGTGTGCTGATTTCCGCATTTCAGGCATATCGGTTGTTATTTGCCCTCGATGGACTAACATTCTTGCTGTTTTATGCCATTGTTGCGGTTGCCATTCAGGAGACTCTCAAAACAACCCACAGTTCTCCAGGGTTTTGGCAAAGTTGGCAGGTGGCAATCAGCGATCGCACCCTACAAATCTATGTCATTGTCAATTGCCTTTTTACCTTGTATCTTTCCCAGTCGCAAAGCACGTTACCCCTATATCTCAATCGTTTTACCAGCCTTGATAGCCACGCCGCAGTAGGGGGTGTGTTTACCTGGGCCATTGTCCTCACTGCCCTGAGCCAACTGCCTATGGCTCAATGGTTAGGACGGTTTTCCCAACCTCACGCCTTGATGATTGCCTTAAGCTTTTGGGCAATCACTTTTTTAAGCACATGGCTAGTGGGGCAGCAACTGATCACTCCGTCAGTGTTTGTATTTATTGGGTTGACAGCCATGGCCCTAGGCACGGTTGCTTACACGCCAATTGCCTCAGCACTGGTTGTCAAAATTGCCCCCACCGAATTGCGAGGAGTCTATCTGTCAGTGAACTCCATGTGTTGGGCGGTCGGCTATTTGATAGGTCCACCTTTGGGAGGGTGGATGTTAGACCGCGGGGCAGGCCATCAATTTTGGCTATGGTTAATGGTTAGCACCTTGGGTGGGGGGCTAATTTTAGGGTTGCTCTATCTACAAATGCAGAAACAGGCATTTCAGGAATAGCCTGTTTCTGGGCTATACGTTTATTCATCGTTAGATGATGTCTGGAAAAACGCTAGGTGCAAACATTTCCCAAAGCGCCTGATGATAAGGTTCATAATGTTGTATCTGCGCTGGCGTAACAAACTGTCTGAATTCACGACCCAGTAAATGCAACATCTGTCGAACGAGTTCCCAATTGACCTTTAATGTTGGATAGAGCATGACACACAGCGGGAAAAGCTCTTGCTGAATAGAGGCCAGACTTTGTTCTAGTACACAGGTCAGTAGATAAATTTGGAACATTTCTGTGTCACGTACGCTAGACACTCGCACCACATCGCTACTTAATGTATCTGTATAGCAGCGATAGTTCGGGTATAGCTGATTAACCCGATCCACAATGTTGTTCGCAATTTCCGTACTGTAGGGCAAAAGTGATTGCACAACTTTTAGGCGCTGATCGCCATAGGTATATCTGGCAGCTGCATCATAGGCTCGCTGTAATGGCATATATAGATGATCGTCAATTACCTTGAAATGTGCAGCTAGAGCCTCACGCTCAGATTCGGGAGCAGCTTCGATCAGGATTTGGCCACAGTGATGGAATTGCATGCTGACAAAACCAATCAAACGAGGATCACCAGAGGTGTAGCGCTTTCTGATGATGCCTAAGCCAGCTGAGATTTTGACCGATAGTTGTTGAGGGGGAATGTGAGCTGCATAGGCTGCTAGAGCCTTGGTGTAAACCCTATGAACATCTCTGGATACGCTCCATGGGTCAATGAGTGTGGCGTTAATGCGATGTCTTTTAACCTCTTCAGCTAGTAACGATTCTGTTAAATTCCACGCCTTAGCGCTAGCAGACCGTAATTCTGATGTGAGCCGCTCAACAACGGCTGGACGGGTTTCTAAATTTGTGTCGTCTACTTCAACACCATAGCCCTCAACAGAATTTACATATCGTTTGGCCCAAAGCTGGGCCAATTGGGCTGTGGTAGCAGCGGGTAGCTGATGGTCAGTTACCTGCCGTTTATTAATCTGATACATCGATAGGGCCTTTGAGGGAACACACTTTTTTAGAGGCTGATTTACACTTCCTACATAATCTGCAGAAGATGCAATAGCCTTAATTCATGAGAAGTTTTGGGGAAGATAAGTGACGACTAGGTGAGCTAACTTGAGGTTGTTAACGTAGTCTTACTAACTTGTTGGGCGATAAATAGTGACGAGAGTTATGCCCTAATTTTCGCAACCAGATCCTACCCGGGGAGATTTTTATCTTTTAAGAACAATCCCCCAGTCATCGACTTGATTTAGTAATTAATCAAGTTAAATTTGTATAGACATCTATCTATTTAGACGCGTTATTAGAATATAAATGAGAAATCTACTTTTCGAAACGTTACATCACTATTAATTAGCAACTGAGTGATGGAAAAATCTCAAAAAATTAGGCATTAATCCCCATTATCATCGGCTAGCCTGCTGTTATTAGATGAATTCTCTTTATTTTTAAGCTTTTTGGCTGATGTATCTAGATTTAATCTTCAGCTTTTTGGCCGATGCTTTATTGCTCGTTAGTCAATGCAAAAATGAGTGGCGGCGTCTTGTTTCATTTTTGTTACATCCAAGAGAGTGTGACTCAACAGCTTAAATCTGCGTGATAGCATACGAACCATAGCTTTTAATCGATTTGGAGAAAAACCTTGGCACTTCGGGTTGCGGTTGTTGGAGGCGGTCCAGCAGGTTCTTCTGCTGCTGAGACGCTTGTAAAAGCAGGTATTGAAACTTACTTATTTGAGCGCAAGTTAGATAACGCTAAGCCCTGTGGTGGTGCGATTCCGCTATGTATGGTGGATGAGTTCGACTTGCCACCCGAGATCATTGATCGCCGAGTGCGCAAGATGAAGATGATCTCTCCTTCCAACATTGAGGTAAATATCGGTAGTACTCTCAAGGATGACGAGTACATTGGTATGTGTCGTCGTGAAGTGTTAGATGGTTTTCTGCGTGAGCGGGCTGAGAAGCTGGGCACAAAAGTGATCAATGGCACTGTACATAAGCTAGAGATTCCCGGTAACGATAAGGAACCCTACACGTTGCACTATGCCGATCACTCAAACGGTACTTTGCAGGGTGATGCTAAGACGCTTCAGGTAGATATGGTGATTGGTGCCGATGGTGCTAATTCCCGTGTTGCTCGTGCTATTGATGCAGGCGATTACAACTATGCGATCGCATTCCAAGAGCGTATTCGTTTGCCTGAAGACAAAATGGGCTATTACGAAGAGCTTGCAGAAATGTATGTGGGTGATGATGTTTCGCCCGATTTCTATGCTTGGGTTTTCCCCAAGTACGATCACGTGGCTGTTGGTACCGGCACCATGCGTGTAAATCAGGCCAAAATTAAGCAGCTTCAAAAGGGTATCCGTGAGCGAGCTGCTAAGCGTCTTGAGGGTGGTGAGATTATTAAAGTAGAAGCCCATCCTATCCCAGAGCATCCTAGACCTCGGCGTGTCGTTGGTCGTGTGGCTCTTGTTGGCGATGCTGCTGGTACTGTGACTAAGTCTTCCGGTGAAGGAATCTACTTCGCTGCCAAGTCTGGTCGTATGTGTGCAGAGACTATTGTTGAACTATCCAACAGTGGTGAGCGCGCCTTGACTGAGGCAGAACTCAAGACGTATATCAAGCGTTGGGATAAGCAGTATGGAACTACTTACCTGGTGCTAGATATTCTTCAGCGTGTGTTCTATCGCTCCGATGCGACTCGTGAAGCATTTGTAGAAATGTGTGCCGACATGGATGTGCAGAAGCTGACATTTGACAGTTACCTCTATAAGACTGTTGTGCCTGCTAATCCCATTACCCAGATGAAAATTACTGCTAAAACAATTGGTAGTCTGATTCGTGGTAACGCTTTGGCACCCGCTGACTACTATCCCGTAGAAGCCGTAACCAAGTAATTACTAAACGGCTACTACTGTTAAATATAAAATCCCGTCAGGAAAAAGCTTCTTCCTGACGGGATTTTATATTTAACAGTTGTGATTCATACTCCTGGTGTCGTCTAGCAAACCGATTCATCAGTTTGTACAACCCATAGTTTGTCATCTATCTAAAGTGCGGTCATGTGTTCTGTAACGCCGGTTTTACAGTAGAAGTCGTAGCCAAGTAGTTACTGGAAGCCTGTAGCCGGGGGGCTGGGTCTGGTGATAATGAAAAAAGGAGGCCACACAATGGCCTCCTTTTTCACTTAAAAACGGTGATGCAATGCTGTATTTCCTTACATACAGCCACTTAGTTAAACCAAACACTGAACCGTCTTCTCCCTAAATGCTCGCTTAATCTAACAACACTCTAGCTAGCCGCACGAGTAGAAAAGACCTGCTCATCTTGGGGTAACTCTAAACAGTATCCAGCACCGTAAACAGTCTTAATAAACTTTGGATGACGGGGGTCTGGCTCTAGCTTAGTGCGCAAATGACGAATATGAACACGAATGGTTTCAATATCGTCGTTCGGATCGTAACCCCAAACTTCTTTCAAAATTTCGCTGGGTGCAACAGTTTGACCATGACGCTGCAGCAAACAATGCAGTAACTCAAACTCTAAATGAGTGAGCTTAACTGTACGTTCAAACCAAATCGCTTCAAATCGTTCAGGGACAAGTGTTAAAGGCCCATAGTTCAAAATTTCACTATGCTTTGCAGCCTGAGGGATGCGATCGGTTCGACGTAGCAGGGCACGTACACGAGCTAGCATTTCCTCTAGCTCAAACGGCTTAGTCAGGTAATCATCAGCGCCAGCATTAAAGCCATCTACCTTATCTTGGGTTTGCCCCAAAGCAGTCAGCATCAATACTGGGATATCAGCTGTTCGCTCATCCCGGCGAACACGTTGGCAAACGGTGAGGCCGTCCACCTTAGGAAGCATTAGATCAAGCATGATGAGGTCGGGGAGAAGCTGCACAGCTAGCGCTTGACCTTTTACACCATCCTCAGCCTGACTAACGTCATATCCAGCCATTTCTAGGTTGACTGCTACCAGTTCTGAAATAGCTGGATCGTCGTCGATGACAAGTATACGAGGCATCTTAAAAAGAAAGAGTTTGCTATGTGGGAATTAAACCGAGAAACCCAAAAAGTTTTTCTAAACTGCCTCTCAAAATAAGAAGTATTAAAATGGGAGACAAAATTTATCCCAAATCTATATTATCGCTACATTCAGTTACGGAATGATACCTTAAGGTTTAATTCACTTTACATAGGCTTCTATCAATGGGGAAATAGGCTTACTGCAATGGATTAACCCATTTTTGCAAAGATTTAATATAGCCACAGCAATCAGACTAAGCCCATGTCTCCATTAGCCATTCCAATACATGAACGGCATTAGAGACCAAAGGCTATATCAACATTTTTCATCAACTCCCCAGGTAGGATTCGAACCTACGACCAATCGATTAACAGTCGACCGCTCTACCACTGAGCTACTGAGGAATATGCAGCTTTAATAATATAGGTAATTGTAGGACAGTTACGCAAGTGTATTTTTGATTTTTCCTGAGAAAATTTTGGGTGGCCTACATAGCTGATTTTGAATGGTCATGAATTGCTTTGCTAATCCATGAGATTAGATCGTAGCTTGGCTAATTTTGCCTGAGTTTCCGAGCTCAGAGATTTGGATAGAAATCTCTGTTTAGATTGCCTGTTTGGTTTTTGGCGATGCTTAACCTTTTTTACGGATAAATTTACGTCTGCAGACAGCTGGGTAGCTGACATCCATTCGGCACCGTAGCCAACGACGGTCAGCTGCTGAGCACGATCTGAGGTCGCTACAATCAGGCGTTTCTCAAATTTACGAATATCATTCCGAAATTTTGCGCAGGAAATCTCAATATAGCTATCGGCAGTTTGTCCAAAACTGGTGAAGTGAATTGATAAATGCTGAGTGAAAACCTCTCGGTGATGGGCCTGAGGTTGACCGTAGGCGTCAAATACTAGCAGAGTTTCGAACCCTCTATAGGCGCTATAGTTGGCCAAGGTTTCAGCTAGATTATTGCGGGCCACATCTAGGCCGTGGTGATCTCGTAAGTCCGTCAGGTCTGGCCAAGCACCAATAATGTTGTACCCATCGACGAGTAGAATTGCCTGGTGGGATTTAGAAGCGGTCATCTTTGGAGCTTGGGTAACGCATAATCCTAGTCTAGGATGCTTCCAGCTTAATCTTTGCTACTTGTGAACAGCATTGGGAGATTTTTTTGTGTCTGCTTCAGGCCAAGTGCAATTGTTTAAGGGCCTGTTTAACGTCATCTGGGGAGCCTTGGGTGGTGACTCGACCTTGCTCAAGGAGTATGGCGCGATCGCAATAATCTAACTCCATTAAACGATGGGTAACCCACAATGCCGTTATTCCCTGACGTTTTACTAAGTCCCTCACCTGGGACACCAGCTCTAACTGACTATCCGGGTCTAGTAGGGCCGTGGGTTCATCAAATAAAAGGACCTGACAGTGTTGCGCCAAAGCTCCAGCAATAGCCACGCGCTGTTTTTGACCACCGCTCAGGGCATAGATCGGCCTGCGTTTTAGATGTAGTAAGTTGACCATGGTCAACGCCTCATCAACTCGCTGGCGCACCTCATCGTAGGCTAAGTCTTCATCCACCAAGCCAAAAGCCACATCTGCACCCACTGTCGGCATCACTAACTGATGGTCAGGATTCTGAAATACAAATCCTACTGGCTTATCTAAGTGAATTGTGCCTTTAGGCGTATCCAAAAGCCCCGCTAAAAGCCTTAACAGGGTCGATTTTCCACTGCCATTGGTACCCAAAAGCATACAAAACTCGCCAGATGGCACCTCAAGTGAACACCCGGCGAGGACCGATGCACCCGAGTCCCAACTAAAGTGCAAATCATTAATTGCGATCGCATAAGGCGAGTGCATCATCTTATTGAGCTAAATTCCAGACTAATCATTGGCCATTGCAAAAAAGCCCGCTGCCTTACCCGAAGATGAAGTACCGCCAGATTTCTCATAAACCTGTACTGCGGCTATCTCACTTACGAGCACGGATAACTTTTTCCCTTCCTGTTTGTCGCAGGTCAACTCCAAAATCACAGGCTGACCAGTTTTCAATGCATTTAGCACGGTAGCGTAAGCTTCATCAGCAGCTTCCAATGTTTTCTTTTGAATAGACATTGGTAGTGCTGTGTGTTTCATCAAAAGCTCAACTATATACATAGGTAAAAAAGTATCTATCTCAGAAGTCCGGTCTCTAGTATGTCAAAAATGAGCCAAGTACGTTGGACGATAACTGAGTTCCCCATTCTCTTCAGGATGAAACGATCTAGTTTGGATACTTTCATCCCTGTCAGATATGGACACTATGGCCACGGCTAAGAATCTTAAAAGAAACCAGCACTTGTCAAAATAGCAGTAGCCTTTCAGAAATATCCCCCTATAATGAGACAAATGGTAAAGATAAGTAAATTTCTACTCATAAACGAGACGAATTAAGGCAAAGGCATTATTCCGCTTAGCGGATTACATATTTATTTACCCCATGCTCTTACTCGCTCGGTACTGGTAGAACCTTATCCGTATTACCGTAAAAATTACGCTAGAGGATTTGAGATGACCATTGCAATGGGCCGTGCTGGAGCCAATCGAGGCGTCTTCGACGTCGTCGATGACTGGCTGAAGCGCGATAGATTTGTCTTCGTTGGCTGGTCTGGTCTGCTGTTGTTCCCCTGCGCCTTTTTG
>JBCCQQ010000026.1:0-76238 GCA_039024555.1 Cyanobacteria bacterium P01_D01_bin.156 | reverse complement strand
GGCTTCAATTTCTTCCCAGGTCTCAGCTCCACAGATCACCGCGCAGATCGTCAACGCGACAATATCCAACACTGGATGCTCCACTAGGTAAGCGGTTCGAGGATCTTCGAGGGTTTCAAAATGCGTTAGCAGGGAACCCGATGGGTTCATTGACTGACTCATGGCCAAGACCGAATAAAGCGCGACTTATTCAGTATCCATGCTTCGTGGAGTATGCGTTTGCCCTGGGGCTACCTGGACCTCATTATTTCAACGGTGATACTGCCCCCATCTTTGTGTACTCCCGTTGGATGCCCTCTGTCAAAAAGCGATCGCAAATGGATACATTCGCGTCTACCGCTAGCAGGGTGCTGTAGAGTGCCGCATTGCGAATTTGGCCGCCCGTTAGCTGACACCTTAGAGCGGTTTGGCGCAACATGCGATCGCTAATCTCATGATGTTCGGGTAAATGCAGCTGCCATAGCTGCTGTCGCTGTCCTACATCGGGGGGGCTAAACTCAATCACCACATCAATCCGCCGTTGAAATGCCGTATCGATGCGATTAACAGCATTTGACGTAATTAAGATAATGCCTTCGTAATGTTCGAGCCGTTGGAGCAGATAGTTAGTCTCCATGTTGGCATAGCGATCGTTGGAGCTACGCACATCGGTCCGGCCTGTGAGGAGAGAATCCCCTTCATCTAACAACAGAATAATGTCCTGTTCTTCTGCTCGGGCAAACAAACGGCTTAAGTTACGCTCGGTTTCACCAATGTACTTACTGACCACCGCCGACAGATCCACCCGGTACAGATCTAACCCTAGCTCAGCGGCAACAATTCGGGCTGCTAGGGTTTTGCCGGTGCCGCTACTGCCCCCAAACAA
Organism: Cyanobacteria bacterium P01_D01_bin.156; assembly: GCA_039024555.1. Taxonomy (GTDB): domain Bacteria; phylum Cyanobacteriota; class Cyanobacteriia; order Phormidesmidales; family Phormidesmidaceae; genus Leptothoe. The sequence continues at coordinate 75,373 of JBCCQQ010000026.1, read as the reverse complement.
GGCCCGTACCCCGCGACTGGTGCCGGTAAAACCTCTGCCCAAATGGGTTAGCAAGGTCTCTCGATGTCGACAGCGCCGAATCAGGGTATCCAACTCTTGGCGAATTTTGTCAGAAACAATCAGAGTATCCCAGGAGCCTTCCGTGGACATGCGCACCGCCAGATTTTCCAGGGTCTGCTGATTGAGGGAACGGCAGGCTTCCTGCACATCGGTTAATTCCACATGGTCGTGGTTGTTGAGGGCGGCGTAGGCATGGGCTGTTTTACCCACCTGCTTAACTGTACCCAGGGTTAAATGGTATTGCTGGCTGGCCTGGTCGATTACCTTTTGGGTGCCATTCACCTGAGGGGACAATACCTGGCTCCACTGGTGTTGTCGAGCGGCCTGATCCGGTGCGGGCACCCAAAAAGTAATACATCCTTCTACTTGTTCTCCCCTAAGGCTGCCCTCACGATTGAGCAATATGCCGAGCAGCCCCTCATAGCCGGCTAACTTGGGCAACTCCAAGTTCTCCCCTGGAGAAAGTTCCAGATCGATGATGGGCACGGCCTGCTGAAGCTTTGCCAAGGCACCCGACATCCGACAGAGATCCGGTAGGGCTTTGCCATCAGGTCGCTTTAGATGCAAGATGCCACAATTTAAGGACTTGGCCACAGCCGCCATGGCCCTAAGTCGCCCCGTACCGCGCATGCCGCGCAGTACAATTCCCCGCGCCAAACCTCTAGATACCAAATCGGGTACCCGTTGTAATCGCTCTAGTAGATCATGGGGCAACACCCCCAAAAGGGCATCAAAACTTTCTAAGGAGTCAGGGGGCTGGTAATTGAGACAATTGGCCACCTGGGACATCACCACACCGCACAGGGCATCCCACACAATGTTGGGCACGGTTAAAACATGGGCTGCACGGGGGCGATCGCCGTGGTGGCGGGTGACGAGTCCCCATTGCTCTAACTCTTGGACTAGTCGCCAAGCGGGAGGTGTTTCAGCAGCGGCGTTAAACCGAATAAAGTCTTCTAATAGACCAATGGTTAATCGTTGTTCTTCCGGAAACGGATGGAGCACGCCATAAACGGTGCCAAAGCGAGCGTCTACCTCCACCAGTCCGGCAAATATTAATGTCTGCACATGGGCGGTGGTCAGACCCGCCTGCTGCAATCGGGCCAAGGGAAGGTCTTGCTGGGAAACTGCTTTGTGATTTAACTGGGTTTGCAGGACCCGATCCAGTTCCACCAGGGACGATAGTTCAGGAAATTGTTGCCTGAGGGGGGCAAGGTACCCGTCAAAAAAGCTGTAATTGTCAAGGACATTGTCCCCACCGATGGTACTCAGACAGGCGGCAACGTGCAAAATCCCCCACTGGAGCCAGCCGTTCATGTGGGCCTGGGGTGTGACAAAAATAGTCATAACAGTGGCTCCTCCCAGCTACTCATAATGAAATGCAACTACACGGGCCAAGGCTGGCACCCAACCAGGATCTTGATCCAGACCCGCCATACGCACATCCAAGCGAATCTGATCCAATGTAAATATCACATCTACATGGGTACGGGTGAGATATAGGGTGGCCGGTTCCAACAGATAGTTGGCAATGGGATGTTCTAATCGACCGGCTAAATAGTCCTGCACCTGGGGAAGAATCTGGTCGCACCACTGCTGCAGGATTTCTTGGGAGATAGGGTCTCCGGCAATCTCTGCCAAATAGCCCCAAACCGGATCTGGGAAGGGCTCAGGCAACAGCGCCTGGGCCAGGGTAGAAAGCTGATGCCATGGGGTAATTTGCCCCGGCCAGGCCAAAGGGCTAAGAATGTTGATCAGGTACCACAAGCCACCTACAGCGGTGGAAATTCCCTGTTCCGTGGGCTCTAACGGAAATTCTTGATGTTCCGTTGGCTCTTGGACTTCTGGGTCGATTATTTGGGATGCCACCATTTGCTCGTCTGGCTGGTGACTATCTTCTAAAGGTTTATCGTTACTGCTTAACTCTTTGGAAGTTAACGGAGTGCTTTCGATTGCAACAATTCTAGGAACTCTGGACGGTAGTTTTTGGGGATTTGATTGGAGGCGCGTAATAGGCTGAACATTACCTGGACGAGCTGCTGCTGTTTCAGAAACGACGGTTGTTTCAGGAGCGGATGGAGGAGGAGTTATTTCCGTGGAAGCAGCAGTCTCCTGACTGATTTCCCGCTCAATTAGCTGAACTGTGTTGGGTAGGGTTAAACAAACGGCCACTAGAGACTGGGTAGCGGGCTCTAATCTAGGCAGAATAGCTTGAACAGAGTCTGCTAAATAAGTCCGGAGGAGAATCCTAGGAGAATATTTGGGTTGATGCGACGGCAATGAACATTGATAGATATGGAGGATCTGCTCCAACAGCTGTTCAGCCTGGTGAGATTGTAATGCTGCTAGTAAGGGAACTACCTGGGCGGGCGGCTGTTGAAGCAATAAGCTCACTGTGGCAGGTAGCCATTGGGCGTGGTCTTGCCACAGCTGAAACAAGGTTTCTTCTCGACTGTGGTGGGCCTGCTTTTGCAACACTGTTTTCCACCACCAATGGTCGTGGCCCCGCTGCACATTCCACGATAGACAGGCTAGCCACTCGGCCCGATCGACAAACCACACACTATTGGCGCTAGCGGGTACGGACGATCGGGCCGGTCGAACCGCTGTCCGCCAGCAATCATTAAGGGCTTGCTGGGCCGCCTGTTCCCAAGCGCGTATGCCCTGCCACTGATTGGCCACCAACAGTTTCCCAGGTTTAGGGTCCTCTAAATGCCGAATCACCAAAATAGCCTGGGGCGGCATCGCTGTCTGTAGGGAGACTTTTTCTAGGGTGTTTTTTACCTGCCGAATCCACTGCTGCCGCTTCTGAAAGTCCCCCCTGTCCGGCACTGACAGGGCGACGCGGTGAAAGGTGATGGCTTGGGAAACAGCTGTGCTCATTAGAACCTCCTAAAGAGCTGGTCTTGCCCCAGTAGCCGCTCACCCAGACTTCTGAGGTTGGCAACAGCGGCCTGATCTAACCCGGTACCGGTGACTCTTTCTGTATCGGCACGGGAGATTGCCCTAGCACTGGTTAAACCTGCGCTTTCAATAGTTTCTACATCAACGTCGGACTTTAGTGCCCCCTGTACGAGGGTAATATTGGCTCTGGAACCAAAGGGAATAGCCGACTCAATAATCCCTGTTGTCTCTTCACGGGAGATGCCGGTGACGGTAACGATTTCATCTGGATCTGCATTGGCTAGCTCCTTGGCCGAACCAATGCCGGCATTGGCTAAGGTGGCTTTGACATCCGCAGGCACTCCTACCAGAGTGCCAATACTTTTCTCTGGGGCCGTGATTAGCTGCCCTTGAGCATAGTTAACCGCCGCTGTTTCTAGATAGCGATTGACGGTTGCTTCTGAAACATTCAGGGTTTCTTGCAGCTGCTCACGGCCTGCTGCTGTGGCCCCTAAATCACGAAATGTTTTGTTAGTGGTGACGCCAATTTCTGCCAGGTTAGCCTGGTCTGCCTCTGAAATCCCTACAGAGGCTAGGTCGATGGCCGAGGTGGGCACGGAATTGCTGACATCGGCTAAAAAGCGATTCACAAATCCACTGCTGGCACGGTCTCCTAAGATGGCAGATAGGTCCTCTGGAGTGGCATTGGCCAACTCTACCCGGTCGCCAAAGGATGCCTTTAGGTCATCGCTTTGGGCTTTGGTAATGCCGGGATATCCGAGATACCCGTTACGAAAGTCTTCCTGAAGTGTGGTTTGGGCATCGTTAATCAGGCTGGTGCTGTATTCAACGGATTGTCCCAGAACACCCGCGATGAGTTTAGTGGGGGCGCTTGCGATCGCATCCACCCCAGCCAGTCCCACGTTCTGTAGCTGGTCCACCGTCGCCCGATCAAAGTCAGAAATTTCGGTTCGATCCACCGTAGCCGGTTTATCCAGGGCATTATCAGCCGCCAAGGGCACCGCTGGGAACCGACTGCCATCACGGGTTTGGACAAAGGCAGTAACCGTCTCACTTGTCTGGGTGGGATTGTAATCTCGACGGATATAGATCACCGCATCTGCCGTTGCCACTCGCGGATCATTAATTCCCTGACGTTCCATGACTTCTTCTAGCTGCAGCGCGACTAACGGATCATCGCGTAGGACCCAGTCCTCGCCAGGCGGGTCTCCTACATTGGGGGCAAACAAATCTTTCTCCCACTCAACGTAATAGGTTGGCCAAAGGACATTGACTCGATACCCCTCTACAATAACGCCCTCGGGGTTGAGATAGTCATCAGCAATGTCCACGTTAATGGGGAATGAGCTACCGTAGACACCAACAATGATGTCAGTAGTGGTAGTTACCTTAGCTCTAACGGTAACCACTTTCCCTGGGCCATAGAGATTAGACAGGGTGGGTTCGACATTGACTGTGTAAGTGCCCGCTGGCAAGTCGTTAAAGATGTAAGGACCAGGGTTTCGGCTCTCGATCTGAAAAGTACGGCGATTTTCTGTAACAGCTGTGTTGACGGCTGCATACTTCAGTCTCGTTGCTTCTTGAGCTCCTTTTACATAGGCTGCATAGGTACGTTGACTAAATGAACCAAAGGGAGGCTGCTTAGCTCGTTTGGTAGCCACGTAAATTCGTCCCGTCTGTATGTTAGTAGCCCGTACAAACTGAATATAATCAGCGTCAATCTCTTCTCCTGTTCTAGACAGAACAACCACGTATAAGTCTCCCGAAGCAGCCGGCGGCTCATCCCCAGGCTCATCCTCAGGCTCTGACAACAAAATGGGGGTGCGGCGCACAAAAATACGATAGGGGTCAAGGTCGGGGGCACCCACCACCTGGTAAATATCTACATCGTCTAGGCCTGGACGGATAGGCGCTCTATAAAAAGACTCCTGGAACAGCGCTCGGAGTTGCTCCGGCAGCAAGGGTTCGGTTGGCAAATTCTGAGTGTTAAAAAAGTCGTCCACTCGAAATCGGCGGCTGTTTGTTGACGTTGACCGGATGGGTAAATAACCCGCAGCAGGCAAATATTCGAAATAGTCTTCAGCCACTAACGTTGTTGGGCTGCCTGTGGTGCGCAAGTCTTCTAAGTGAGCTTGAAACTGTAGCAGAAATGCCGCAGCTTCCGCCTCCCGTCGGGGGGTAATATAGCCGCTAAAGGGGTCCTGTAGGTAAGCGTCCCAGTGGGTGCTTGCTATGGCCAAACGTCGTACCGGCCACATATCTACAAACTGTAAGACCGATGCCTGAAAATGAAATACCGCCAGGGGCACATCGCAGTCCGTTAATCGGCTATTTTCGTACAGTCTATCCACCAGGCCATAGGTGGTGGGCTGCTGCTGCGGTTCAGCCGCAATCACCCTGAGCTGGTTGGTGCCAAAACATTCGTGGGCCAGACGACTGCGATCTAATGCCGTGGTTGGAATGGGGCTAACAAAATCATCGTTGATTAGGGATATGAGCTTAAACTGCACCCCCATCTCTTCATAGCGGTTAGTGCAGCCCGGACTATCACCATCTAACCCCGAGTTGGGGGCCATGGTAATCGACAACCGGGTAGCACTGGTAATGGCCAAAAGATAATATCCTGTGGAAATTTGCCCCGTTAGGGTGGTCGCTCCAGCCACATCGCAGGGCACAAAGGGAGACTGGGGATTGCCCAACGGTTCGGTTAAGACCAGCTCAACGGTGGTGACAGCAGGCAAACACAGCCCATCGCCGCGACGATTAATAGCGAGACCTGCGGTAATCGACAGAGCGGTTTGACCACCGGTAACCTGCAGGCCATAGGCAACACCGGACCCAACAGCCTGACCCAGATAGCGAGAGCGCTGCAAATTGGCCGCCTGTTCATCCCGCAGGTCGCTGGCGGTGAGAATGCGCCCATTAAAAAAGTTGGGGTGCTGAATCCCATCGGTAAAAACAGCGTCTAAAAATTGACTGTTCATTTAGACCTCCCACCGTAGTTGAGCCATTAACAAATACAGTTGTTCTTCCCTGCCGAGTTCTGTTCTAGGCACCAGATGAACAACTAAATAGTCGGGTTCCTCTACGTCTTCTGTTAGGGCTAGCCTGACGGGTTCACTACGATGAAGATGAAACCGCTGTAGCTCCATCTGTAACAGATTATTAGAATTGTTGAGAAATTGAGTGGTTGTTAACCGGGCATCTTGTCGTAAAGGCTCACCTGGTGCCAGGGAACGCAGCCACCGCCAATGAATCTCCCAAAATACTTGAGTTTCTTGGGCTGTACAGTAAAGCTCTAACAATGGCACCTGGCCGGGTTCTAGGCTGGTGGGACGCAGGGTGGAAAAGGAGGTAAAGTTACGGTTCTGACTAAACGCCAGGGCCGGATATCCGTTAATGGGACTAAACTCAGCTGGAGTGAGTTCCGGGTTTAACAGATTTTCTGGAGGGCCACTCCTGCCCACTACCAACATGTCAACGGGGCGCAAAATCAGCTGATCCAGTCCGATACCAGCCGGTCCACGTAACCCTCTTGTGCCGCGAGTGCCCCGCTCCCCTTGGGGAATCGTGAAGTCCAACACCACATTGGTGGCGGTCCCCGAGTTAGTGACACTGGCTTCACTACCCGGAGCCCCGGTTGTTGTTTCTCCTACGGTTACTTCTGTAGAGGTGCCGGTGCCCCCTTCTCCCGGACTCCCCCTAGGAATGACAAAATCTAATATGGCATTGGTGGGTGTTCCAGAATTCGTGACGCTAGCATCGCTGCCTGGTGCTCCTGTGGTTACCGTACCAATGGTAATGTCCGCATCGTTGCCAGGCTCTCCTTGCTGTCCCCGCAGCCCCCGGGGACCTCTCGGGCCTTGGGCTCCCTGCGCTCCCTGGAACCCACCCTTTAATATCAGCTCTTGCAGTAGCCGAGTGTGCAACAGGTAGGGGCGCTGTAGATTCTCGACTAAGAGCGTCGTTTCATCTGCTGTGTTGTCTGGAGTCAGCTCAAACTGTACCGCTGCCAACAATATGCAGTCATCTTCAGTGGTCTTACAAGAATCTGGTTGACTGGCCCAATATTGCAAAATATCCCGTCGCAATGCCGCTGATGTTTCAGGGGCCACGGTCACAGATTCCAGGGCATCAATGGCATCTAAGCTTTTAGTTTCTATATAACTATCCAGAGCGTCCGTAAAAGCTGCCAGCTGGGCCGCTAAAGCGTCTTCTTCTAAAGCCTCAGCCTCTGGATCAATCTCAATTTTTTCTAGAATTCGCAGCACTGGATTGTGCAGTAAATCCAGTGTAGGGCGGGTGTTGGTTACCCAATACCGAAACAGCTCTCGGAGAATATCTTCTGCCTGATTTCCAGGAACTGTGAAAGGCTCTAAATCATCAATGCTCGCCGGATCGTCAATGCTGTTTCGTAATGTTTGTTCTAGGGTAGTTTGTTCTTCTGGAGTAAGCTCTTCTGCCTCAGCATCAATCTCAATTAGGGCCAACACATCGGCCATCGCTCGTACCCAATTCTCCTCATGCTGTAGAGGCGGCTGGGACCGCAGCTGAAGTTCAAAATCGTCCCGAATGCGGGTGTATTGAATGACGCCCTCTTCACCACTGTCGGTGCGACAGGGATTGCCTAGGATGGGTTGGGCATTAGTTTTGCAGGGGCGATAACACAGGGTGACATAAACAGCCAGAGTGGAAGAGTCTTCCCCAATGGGAGTCAGTGTGTCTAGATTCGAAGTTTCAGCCCCTTCTTCCACCGCTGCAGTCAACCAGGCGTTGAGCTTGGCACACTGGAGGGCATCCACCCACACTTCTCTGCCTTGGGTATCTAGGGCAAACCCAGGAGCCACTCGAATCTCAATGTCCTCATCAGTAACCTCGGTGCTGACATCCAGACCCCACACGGTGCCATAGCCGTGAAGACTGCGATTATGGAGACGCGCTTTGTGGAGAAAGTAAACCTGTTCTTGCTGGAAGTCTTTTACACCCAGCACCTGCCCCAGAACATAGTTCAAACGTTCATGGAGGTGCAGTTCACTTAAATCGGGACAGAGGTGAAACGGTTTGGACATGGGGCATTCCTCGAGAGCGGGTTAGTGAGCGATGACGGTTCGATTGGTCAAACTGTAGGGAAAAGCAGTGCCTAGGGACGCTTCGGCGAGAGCGAACTGTCCCAGACGGAAGGTGTCAAACTGGCCTCCCTGGCCCAGGACAGTATCTAGACCCAGACGTACTTCCCCTACCCGAAACAAGGCCCAATATTGTTTGAGGGTAAAGGCGGTGTGGGCGGGTTTTTCTAGGGTGACAATACGTTCCACTAGTTGTTGGGTATTGGCCGAAAGCGTGGTGGGCACCATGACGGTGAACCGGTGGGCACGGGCTTTGGCGTCGTTGATAATATCCCCCGTCAGGGTCAATTCTGGATCGGTGGGGTCCCCGGCCACGATACCGGGCTGGGTGCGGGTCAAAAATCGTTCCACAATGCGCACGGTGGGGCAAAGTTCTGCCACATTGTCTTGAAAAATTTGGGGACCAAATTCGGGATAAATGGTGAGCAAAATGGCCTGTAACAGACCTATCTGGGTACCGCGTCGCTGGAAAAAGTAGGGGGCCTGGGCAATTAACAACCGTCGCTGATAGTCACTCCAGCCGGGATCTAAGGCCAGCCCAATCCAGCTGGCGAGCCAGTCCACTGCATCCGTGGGCACCGTGCGCACATCAAACAGGGTTTGGACCTGGGCAATTAACCCCTCTACGGTGGTAAACACGCCCTCTGGATTTGCCAGGAACCGATCTAAAAAGCTCACGGAAACGGGATCCTGTTGGTACACCTTAGGGAGATATTCCCGCAGATAGGAAAAACGGGGGTAGTGCACCCGTAGCGATCGCACCAGTGGCGTACTACGACCATTGCCCACTAGGGTGAGCCGCAATTCTAAATAGCGTCCCTGAATATCTTGAAACAACAGCTCCCAAGTGCCCGTATCCGGCTTGGTCAGCTCGGCCTCACTCCACATGGATGAATAGGGAATTTCGGTACTAGGACGCTGGTATGGAGAGGGCTGCAGCTGCCAAGACTCCAACCCTAAATGATCAATATTGTCGGCGGCGCGACATTCAACCTGTAGTTGAGTATCTGGGGGTAAGCAAGCATCGACACAGAGGCGATGCCATAAACAGTTGGGCTCCCGTCCATCCAGAAAGGCCTGTCCCAAAGTAGGGGAGAGCACTAGCGACCCCTGGGTCTCATATTTTTGTCGGGGCAGGGCTTTAATGGGCAGCCAGCGATCCCCTGACTGGTGGTAATAAACCTCGCCATCGGCCCACCCCGGCACCAGGGTGACACCATCAAAGCTACGCATGGGGTAGTAACGTCGCTCAACCCTGAGCACCAGGGGCTCTAGGGAAACCACCCTGAGACCATAGGCCTGATTGCCAGAGACATCCACCACAAACAATGTACCGGTGGCTCCCTGGGCATCGGGTAGGTAGGCCAGGTCATAAGCGCGAATTTGCCCCAGGTCTAAATCATCGGCATCGGTGTCAACTAAATTAGCGGTTACCAGTTCAACCGATTGGACACCGTTGGCTCCATAGTGCCAGAGAACAGAGGCTCCCACCGCAGGCTGATCGAGCACCCAAAAAGAGCCATTGGGGAGAACACTCAGGGCGATGGGATTAGTGGTTTCCGAGAGGAGAGTGGCAGTGCCCGTGGCTGGGGCAACTTGACGGCGTGGTTGACCTGTTTTGGGTTGAAACAGGGTAAGTTCTGCAGGGTTAGAAGACTCTTCTGGCCGTAAATAACGATCGTATCGCCACACCCGCCGGTTTTGATCCAGTACCAACAGCCCGCCATCGGCCAGGGCCGCTAAGTCAATGGGTTGTGAATCTATGGCGGGTAGCGGTAGGCGAATATAGCCCCCATCTAAGGCGTAGAGGTCAAACACCAACAAGCTAGCTGTGGTGGGAGACCCCACCACCAGGTACCCTTCTGCCACGATGGCCAGCCCCACCAGGGGTTCATCTGGGGCCTCTGCTGGCACTGTGACCGGTTGAAAATCCTGGGTTGGCCCGGTTGGACAGTCGGCAGGGCTAGAGGGAAACAGAATCTCAGCCCCGCTGGCATTGGCCCAGCGTACCTGGATCTGGGTACCGGTTGGATCAATCCAATACCAGTGACCGTAGGAGTCGCGATCGCTATCCCGCCGTTGGTCAGGGGAAAGGGTGTTCGGTGAAGCTCCCAGCTGGTCAAACTGAAAAATCTCCGCCTGGAGACGAATGCCCTGGCGCTGGCTGTCGTATTCCCACTTTCTGGGCTGGCCCTCCTGATGGCTGAGGGTATCCCAGTCATCTTCACCAAACACTAAATGATATCGACCGTTGTTAACGTCCCTCATCGCTTAACACCTCTCAGGTAGCACCGGAATCGGTGTTGATTGGGCAGTGGCCACAGAGGGTGCATTTCGCAACTGGTCCAGGGCAATGGCAGCACCACTGACCACCGATACCCCTACCAATCGCGGTAGCATCAGCCCCGTTAGCTCAATGGTGGTGACATCATCGGTGGTTGCTGTACCTAACCGCAGCGGGTCATTCACCAGGCGCACCCCATCAACCCGTGCCACCACAGCTTCTAGTTCCGCCTGTAAAACAGAAACATTAAGGGGCCAGCCTGTCCCCTGTTGGTCTCCATTCTGTTGACCTCCATACAAAGGCGATAGGAAACGATACAGCTCTTGTTTGACCGCTTCTCGCACCGGCCCAGCCCCATAGCCCCCCAACAGTTCAATCCCCACAGATATCCACACATCTACATACTGGGGACCGTACACATGCAGTTCCGTGGTGACTAAACGCCGGGGTTGGAGATGATTGCACACCGCTTCTAAGAAGAACTGATCCGGTAGCGGATTGTTATTGCTGGTACTAGCGGGAATCACCATCACGGTAACCGCCCCCGGTATCGTGCCGCCGGTGTCACTGGTGGGGACGTACAGGGGCAGTACCGCCACACGACCTAAATCAATGCCGGGGGTTTGTCGGGTAATATCTTCAAAATCTTGAACCGCCACTAAGCGATCGCGATGCTGCACATAGCGAGAGATTCCCTTTTCTGCGCCGCTAGTGTCCTGGGCATTGTCCCCGCCCCAGGTACGCAACGGATTAGCCACCGTATACCCAGCGGGCAGCTGGGGACTACGATTAATGGCACCAATACCCACATTTCCCTGCAGCCCACCCCCAAAGGCATAGCTCACCACAATTCGTCCCCTGGGGCGAGCACCGTGGGCACCATCACCAAAGGTAACAATGCCGGATTCTGGATCTAAGGTGAATACTTGAGTGCGGGGTGAGGCAACCGCAGCGGGAGCTTCAGCTCGATACACAGGCAACCGTGGATCGCCAATGGGGACTTCCGGGTCCGCCGTGAGGAGATCATCAATCTGTTGCCAAGGTTCATTGTCCACGGTCAACACGACAGATTCGGGGATCACCGGGACATTGGCAAAACGAAACACCTGATCCGGTTCTCCCGTTCCGGTACCCATCAATTCACCAGCCACCTGTACCCGCTGCTGTACCTGGGTGGCATTGATACCGATCCAGCTTAAACGCGCCGTGAGAGAGTTAGTGGCATTGTCAGTGCCACTAACAATGCCAGTGGCAGCTGTGGTCCTATCCAACCGCAGTCGAATCCAGGTAATTAAACGTTCACCCACGTCCGTATCTATTAAAGACGGCGGATAGTCTCCGGTGCCCTCCAAACCGGGCTCCAGTGCCGCAAAGTTCCAGGAGGTTAACTGAGCCACCGTTCCCGGTAAGTCCAGCTCCACCAAACCGGGGGCTGCCAACACCGATCCGGCACTGCGAGAGGCAAGGGGACGATAGTTCGCAACAGTATCTGCCGCATCGACAATTTCCCAGCGAAGGGGGTTGGGGGCCTCAGCCCGCTGGCTTTGTCCCGCCGCAACACTCACCCCCGCCTCATCCAGACGCGGCATTATCCCTAGGGTGAGCGTTTTTCCCATCAGCTGTGCCCTGGTCACGTCTAGATCCTCTTCTGGTCTGGCCAGCAGGGCAATCCAAAGACAGCCATCGATGGTTTCAGCTAGGTCTAGTGTTGGCAGTGACCCATCGGGGAAGGGCTGCACCATGGACGCGGTTTCATAAAAAGCCGGTTCTTGCTCTTCTCCTAGTAAATCGGCATAGAGCTGTCGATAGAGATTCTCCTGTTCTTCTGTATTCTCTATGGGGCGTTTGTAAAACATTTGGGCCGTAATCGGCAGCACATCTAGACCCTGGGTGGTGCGAAAGCGCACCTGTCCGGCTCGGACATCTAAGTTTGTGGCTAGGGTTTGGGTATTTAATGGCCCCCGGTCATTGGTGATGGTGATAAACCCTTGGGCTGCCGCTGCAGGTACCAGGGGAATCCCCAACAGCTGCAAAAACTTAAGTCGATTTCGCTCTGGGATTTGATTGGCTCGATAGAGAATACTCTCTGTCATAAAGGCAAAGAGTTGAATTAATGTAACACCGGGGTCAGTGTCATTAAAATTTGTCCACTCCTTGTTATGGACAGGAATGCGAGCCAGGGCATCCTGCAAAATGTCGGCATAGTTACGATCGTCCAGAGGCGGAACATTGATTGGCATGGTCCTTTCTCTAACCTCCCAAGTTAATAGTTAGGGCCAGACGTTCCGCCGCCCCCGTTGTTACCAATCCGTATTCAAGGGTGATAATCACCTGTTGCCCATCGTTAGGGTCCGGCTCCACCCGCACATCCTGTAGGCGAATACGCGGTTCCCACAGCCGTAGAGCATTCTCTATGCGTTCTTGAATCAGACGGCGGTTGGCGGTGGTATTGGGCTCAAACAAAAATCGTCCCAACCCAGCCCCAAAGGACCGCAGCATCAGCCGTTCTCCCAGCTCAGTTTGGAGAATAATTTGAATCGATTCGCGAATATTTTGCGGCCCCTCGGACCAGGCCATGCGACCATCTGCACCGATGCGAGGGGGAAAGGCAATACTGCGACCAAAGAGTTGTCCAATATCCGGGTTTCTTGCACTGTCCATTAGTCACTCTCCTTTGCCTTGAGGCCGGGTAATGGCAAACAGAAAATCAGATAAGGCACCCACTTGAAAATAATGTCCAATAGCAACACAAAAATGAACAATAGAATTAGGGCACAAATCGTGATGATGGGAATGGAGAGGGTGCAGATTTTACTAATCGCCAATCCGGTTGCATTACAGCCTGCTTTCACATTTAGACCCTTACGAAAGGGCCAGGGCAACACAGACAATACTAAATCGCCAAAAGTCAGTGACTGGGCTTTATCAATCTGGCAGCTGAGAGAATCGGAGAGAATAAATGATGTATTCTTGGCAAACTTTCTCAACCCTGCCGGAGAGGCATCTATGGGCATGGGAATACGAATAGGTCGCGCTGGAGCATCAGGGTCAAAGTAAGATGCCATCTGAAACGAGACCGTAGGCTGACTAACCACCGTAGGTCGTAAACTAGGTGGGCAATGGGGACGCTGGAATACACAGCGAATCACAAACTGATCCTCTTCATAGTCGTCATCTTGTGAGGTAGCTGAAATCTTTTGAGAGAGAGGCACCAGGGGAATACGCTGGTTTAGGGCAGATGGATCTTCGATCAAGGCCTCTCTAATAAGCTCCCTCAGGCTATCGACAACTTTTTCCACATCTCGACCACAGAGCAAAAATAGCGTAGTTGGCCAATTTGTGTCGCCTTTTTTGTAGGAAGCAAACTGTCCTTCTAACATGTCTTCCTGGGCAAAAATTGTTGCCAGTGCTGCAGCCATGGTTACCGTGTCATCGGTTTCTGCCGAGTCACCTAAAAGCTGAGATTGTGCATTCTCTAGGGTGACTGGAAGATTATCGGGTGGTGGTGTAAATGTTGCATCCTGCAAATCAAGTAACAGCGATCGTCCAGGGAAACTACTCGGCACTGAACCATCAGGATTCGTTTGAATCTGAGTCCAAACCTGAGGTAAATAGCGCTGTAGATAGCGTGCAAAATCCAGCAGTACATACCAGGAAGACAGCTGCAATTTATCTCGAGCCTGATTTAGGGGGTCTAGATCAGTACTTGGATTGAGCTCTCCAGCGATTGCTGCTTCTAGGAGTTTATCGTTTTCTAACTCCTTTAAGCGATTAATCGCGCGCCAGGGCTCCGCGACATCCATGCCTAAAACAGTTAAGAGTTGTTCAATCCGTTCCTCATTTCTGTCGCTAACACTGGCAAGGCTACTCGTTGAGGCAACCGTTTGTCGCTCAGCGGTCATGTAGGCTTCTCGATTACCAACCGGAATTAAGCCTGCAAATAACCGACGCTGATAACTATTCCCCCCTACATAGGTCGTGGGAAACATCGGGTTCTGCTCTTCTCCAGGGAGAAGCTGCTGTTCTTCCCCGATGTCTAAGGGCTGCCACGCACCATTGACTAAAGCATGTTCCTGCTGCTCAGCATCTGGCTCAGGGCGCAAAAATCGACGCACCACAAAAGAGACCTGTTCGTCATTATTGGTTTTGAGGGTGCGATCGGGAAAACCCGGAATCCGGCAAACTAGGTTGGCCGTCACCAGATAATATCGCTGGTGGGCGGGCTGAAACAGTTTTAAGGGCTGACTTTCTAGCTCGGGGTCTAGGTCTTCTGCGGGCGCTAATGTGGATGAGACAACTGACGGAATCGGAGCCGGTTTACGCCAGGTTTCTTTTTGGACCCGCCATTCCCCCAGCCGATCAGGAGACCGGGTGGCCACCGTCAAAAAATCCTCCATAAAATCGTCGGTAGTAAAGCGCAAAATCGCCGGGTTTAGCAACGATTCATTATTGGTGGCGGCCTGTTGCCATAGAGGCGATGCGGTGCGCCACTGCACGGGGTGGTCCAGATTTAGGCCGGGACGAAGGCGAGGAACAACTACCATATGTTTCCAGCTCCTGGGGTATAGGTGGCACTGACGGTAGTGTTAGTAATATTGGTGTCCGATTTCACCACGCCGCTAAACTTACTCATGCCAGCGTTGACATTGACCAGGCTAGCGGAGACATCTAACGTGGTGGCATTGATAGTGACCTTAGCCCCGGTGCTGAGGGTAATGCCGCTGGCATCTAGGGTGACTTGATTGCCGTTACTGTCGGTCATGTCTATGGTGGCTGGGGTATCCCCACAGACAATTTTTTGCCCACCCGGTGTTTCAACGGTGAACTCCACTCCGCCATCTTTGTCATCAAAGCTGACGCGAATACCACTGCGGGAGGTAATGGCGCGGATGTTGTTATTGTTATCCATGGACTCCGGCGGTTTATCCATGCCGTTCCACACCGAACCCACCACAATAGGAGACCAGGGACAGCCCCCCTCAAAGGCCAAAATCACCTCGTCATTGGGTTCAGGAATAAACCAGCTGCCACGGTTATTACCGGCCATTAGAGTGGCTAACCTGGCCCAGATTTCAAACGGATCGCCCTCAGGGT
The DNA here is from genome assembly GCA_039024555.1 of Cyanobacteria bacterium P01_D01_bin.156. Classification (GTDB taxonomy): domain Bacteria; phylum Cyanobacteriota; class Cyanobacteriia; order Phormidesmidales; family Phormidesmidaceae; genus Leptothoe. Next base: position 59,905 of record JBCCQQ010000026.1, on the reverse strand, counting down.
CTGTGGTCCAGGGTAAGCGTACCCGCACCCGGCCCTGGCCATCGGGGTCTTGGACATCGGTAACCAGTCCAACATAGACGCCATAGTAGGGACCACCATTACCGCTAATAGGCGGTGGCGGCATCATGCTGGGCCAGGGAGCAGGGCTAACGGTCATGGGGTCTCCTAATAAATCTTTCTTATTACAAATGTTTTACAAAAACCTCTAGGTGCCAATACCAGGGCGTTCCACCACCAGTTCGGTGGTGTAGCCGCCCCCCGGTCGGCGGCTAAAGCAGTGCTGTACTTCGCTAACGTAGTAGGCTCCGCTAAATAAAGGTCCCAGTCCCTGCAGCGCGATGGTTCGCCCCACCCGAATCCGGGCATCGCCTCGGGCAATACCGGTACCCATGACAAACCGTCGGGCCTGGGCTCGAAAGCTAGCCTCTGCCACCGACTGGGTCTCAGCACTGGTGAGGGGACGCTGCTGGGCAATTCGATCGGTTCGATCGCCTCCTACGATTTCGCGAACAATTTGGGCGGCGCTAGTATCTCCCTCCAGTTCGCTGCCGATAATGCTGTCCGTGGCTTTATGGTCAAATCGCTCCTTGGCTTGAACATCCCAGCCACTGACCACCACCTGGGTATATTGGTTGGCGGTGTCGGCGGTAACGCTAAATTCCAACAGCCCCCGATTAAAGGCCAGGGTTAGCTGATCGTCAGACTGCTGACGATTTTGTCTGCTTTGAACATGGAGAGTGTTATCTTCAATCCAGATTTCTGCAGCTAGCCGTCTGGCCCGTTCTCGCACAAAGGCTAGGTCGCTCTGATTGAGCTGGGCAATCACCGGACAGGTGGTGGCATCCACATCAATGGCTGACTGTAGACCGTAGTCACTGGCAATTTGTTCAAACACCTCCCCGTCGGACATATCCTCAAAGGTGCGAGTGCGGCGGGTTTGCCGGAGGCTTTGGGCGGCATCTTCAGCGAGAACAACAATCTGGGGAGGCTCCCCTGCCAAAAACTGGCCCTCAATGGCGCTAATTTTCCCTTTAAAGACTTCAGCGGCGTCGGCCCCTGCCCCCAGGGTAATGGTCATCTCTTTACCAAAGTCCAATAGCTGTCGGTCAAAATAAAGATAATCAGGACCATTGCCCTGATCACCCCAGTTGCCAAAGCGGGCTTCACAGCGATACAGGCCCTCTGTGGTCTCCACGACTGTGACCGACAACAATGCTGACGTTAGCCGTAGCTGAGCGTCACCATCAATGGTGATGGCGGCTTCGGACGTAACAATTCCAGGGGGGATACCCAGTTCAATCATGGTGGTTTGGGGCTTTGGGGCTATATCAGGGAGCTATCGAGCTTGCGATCGCAGCTGTCGAGCCATCAATTTACGCGTTACCCAATAAATGTCTCTCGGGGTAGGACCGGCTGGGGGAACATTCGCCGGAGCAGCATGGCGCACGTCCTCTCTACTAGGGGACGGAGCAATCACGTCTACATCGTTGATAATGATGGCCATGGGGCAGGATTAAATAAACAAACAACAGAAAACAAGACACTCTAGAATTTATCCACCCCCCGCTTGAAAACTAGCGCTAACGCCGCCGGAACCCACTGTTGCTCGGGCATTCAAATTCACCAAGGTGCCCGTAGGGAGATTACGCGGATTCTCAATGCCATTTAATGCAGCAACCGCTTTCCAATCAGCGCCGCCCGCACCGGATACCATGCCCTGGAGAGTCCCCCCCTGAAGAGCCGCCGTCAGGGGCTGGGTGCCAGAGGCAGGGGCAGCTTGGGGCGGGGGCGTAGCCTTGGTATTTTCACTAAACTTAAACTGGATGCCGGGCTGACTCATGCTTAGGGAGACTGTCGCCCTGAGGGGATTACCGTCTTCCGACCAAAGCTCTAAGTTTTCATCCATCGACCCTAGGATGCCATCAAAGAAAAAGCTGCCCCACTGAAAACGCAGTCCCGGCACCGTATATTTGGTCTCTTCGCCAGAGGTATCTTCTGACGTGCTCATAAAGTAGGCCACTCGCTGGGTCATACGACGCACGTCCTTAACATCCGTAGCCCCGGCTCCAGAGACATCAAACAGCAGCTCCACAGCCAGTTTAGAATCTCCTTTGCCCACGTACTGCATGGTGGAACTGGTACTTTGATCGTTGGTTTGCACCTGGTTTGAATAAGACACCTTGAGAGATGCCGGATTAAACTGCACTTCCACCGGCTCAAAACCATCCTTGGGGGTCGCTTCATTGTGGCCATCGGACCATTCGATTTCAATCAGCTTTGCTTTTTCCAGGGCCATGGTCTCTCCTCCTCCTACGACAATCCGATGCTGGCTTGGGCGTTCACACCCACACTGGCCTGCACATTTAAGCCCAGCTGAGGACTATCAAAGTCCACTTCCATGGCGGCATAGACTAGCTGCATCTCTTCAATGGCTAACCCACCATCCTTAGCATTGAGAGCCGGTGCCCGTAATTTAATGGGCAGACAATCCTTGAGCTTAAAGGTGATCTGCTTTTGTTGCGCCCCATCCAGCAGCACCACCATGCCCTGGCCCCGCAGCCCTCGCTGATCTGTTTTCATTACTTCGTTAAACCACCGCCAGAGACCAAAGTCTTTGCTCATACCCCGCTTTAGGGTGAGCTGACCATAGGACACCTGACCTGCTAGATGAATCTGCTCGTTATTTTGGCCCCCCTGATGAAATGTTTTAGGTTCCATGGACATCTCCAAACCATCACATTCAGCAAATGCGGCCTGACACACTTGGTCCGAAATCCCCTCCACGCGAATTTCCACCAAAAAGTTAAAGGTGGTAAAAATGCGACTAGCCACCATTGATCAATACCTCCTGTACCGTTAGCCGATTGTTATCCAGCTGTACCAATCGCACCGTAATAAAGGTCATGGGCTGAGACGGTGCCACCCGCAGCTCAATAATTAGCTGGCCCCTTTCCACGGTGGTCTGGGTATTGAGGGTGCCATCAATCACCACCTGGTAAGCTTCTGTCGGGTCTCGTCCAGCAAATGCCCCCAGGTCAAACAACCGGGCTAATACCTGCTCAAACTGTTGTTGTACGCGCCGTCGAAATGCCGCACTGTGGGGAGCAAACACATACTTTTCTCCTTCTTGTAGGGCCAGTCGCCGCAGCAAAATCATCAACCGCCGCACGTTGAGATCTTCCAGTTCTGGTTCAAGGCTTTGGGTGTAGCTACCCCAGGCAACGAAGCCCTGGGGAGCCTGCCGAATCGGATTAATGCCAGCGGCATATAGCGTCTGTTGCTCCGTCAATGACAATGGGGGCAACGTGGCTAACACCCCCTGCACTACTTCATTGGCGGGGGCTACCCAGGCGCCCCGGTTTAAACTGCGGGCGGCCATCACCCCCACCATGGCTCCAGCCGGATGGGTGTGGATCAAACCGTTGGGCTCGTGGCGACTAACCAGCCAGGAATGATAGAGGGCCAGGTAGCTATCGACCGTATCCCCATCTCGACGCACCCCCTCTAAAAGCTGTTGCTGGTAGACCAACACGTCTGGACTACGGTAATGTTTGGGCAATCCTAAAACCGCAACCATATCGCTACGGGCCGCCGCCAACCTGGCTACCGCCTGTTGAATCGTGAGCAGGCCCCTTTCTTGATATTCAAGGGATGACAGCAGCTGCCATTGGGGTTGGGATACAGGCTGCAACGATTCCTCATTGCCCGACGAGTCTTCATCCTCAGAAGAGATCTGAGGGCAGGGAACAAAGGGACTTTCCTTGGCACAGGGATCGGGGATTTCTGGCTCTGCCGGGGGTGGTTCAATGGCAACGCTGATTTGTTGGGTCAGTCGCCAGCCCCGGTGGGCGGCATCGGGAAGAGCCACCAGACTGATTTCATCAATGGGCCACAGGGCATGGACACCGCTAAGGTTCTGTTCCTGAATGTAGAGCCGATCGCTGATCTCATTGGGGAGCGATCGCACGCTGGTGTACCGTAAAACCGGGTCTAAAAATAACTCAGGTAAAAACTCCGACCAGTTCTCCCCGGTCAAGGCCACATAGTCGCTGGCATCAGGAATAATGCCATCTCTCACCAGCGGTTCACCTGTGGAAATTCGCCCCGTTTGCCAGGGAATGGGACGATCTAGCCCCAGGGGTAAAACAACAGAGTCATCCCCTAGATTCACGCTGAGGGGAAACCGGGGGGTCCTAACCTCTTGCCAAAGTTCCGATTCAGAAGAAGAGCGGTTAGCGGCAGGACCCAGCACCAAGCGAAAAAGCTCATCATCCCCCGGAAGATTACCCATAAAACGAGGATGGGGAGAAGCCCCCGCCAGGTTTAATACAATCGCTGCCAGGGCATTTTCTCCCTCCGCTCGGCGTGCCCGCAACGCCATTTGCACCTGCTGTGCCCGCTCTAAGGAAAGCGGACCTGCCAACGGATCTGCCCCTTCTACCCAGATGTCGGCTAGGGTCAGCTGGTTATCCCGAATAGATGCACCGATCAACAGCCAAAGGGCAGCATCAGTGGTTTCTAGGCGCAGCCATTGCCCAGGAACAGCGACCAGAGTGCCAGACCCCGTCAGGTTCAGCACAGTGTCCTGAATATTATTGGGGGTTAACGGATCCGCTGCCTGACCATCAAAAGACTCTGTGGTGGCCAGAGTCCCCGCCATTGAACTCTCAGCACCGGCCTGTACTGTGCCTGCCAAGGGCAGCTGGCTGACTAACAACCGATGGAACCAGTAACTGCGGTCAAAAGAGAGAGTGGCGTTGTTGTTAGGAACAACGCCATAGGCCCGGTGTTTGCGATCGCTAAAATCGAGCTGGACCAGATCCCCCGGCTGCAGCTGTTGATTGCTGCGCAGTTCTACCTGCGGGGGAGCCCCCGGTACAATGTCCGGAGCGGTGGCAATCCCCAAGGGAGTCACCAACAGCTCCACCCTGGTCTCCAAATCATCGGCCCAGCTGCCGGGGCAGCGGGCGGTGGCTGTTACTTCCGTATAGCCGGTAAGGGTGGTTTGCACCAGGCCAGCCAGGGGAAACAATGTGGATTGTGCTGTTGCCGGATTAGCAACCCGCACAATCCAGCAGCGACGGCCCCCTTGGGCAAAAAAGTCTTTTACCGCAGGGGTCAAACAGGCCGTTTGCCAAAGATTCTCTTCATCGTCCCAGGCTAGGCGGTATACCCCCCCAAACAGGTTGACGAATTCAGGATAACTTTCTACCACCACCGGTCTGTGGAGCGGTCCCTGCTGGGCAAAGCCTACAAAAGCGGCCACATCCATTCGGGGTAGCGCCACTGTGGTCGGCGTTTCTACCCGAAAAGAGATACCTGGGAAGGGACGAGTTACCTGCATGGTCCGGTCCTACTCAAATGTGAGGTTTTCTATGCATAGCCCCAGTTCCTCAATGGCTACATCCGTGCCCTTACCGTTAAGGGAAGGACCGGTGTACTTCATGGGCTGGGCGCCCTCAAGTCTCCAGGTCATGGCGATGGTGCTTAGATCTTCGCTTTGGAGCTGGATGGTAATGTTGCGACGGGCATCTTCCCCATTGCGTACCTGGTCTAACCAGTTGGTCAAGTCCAGTGCTCCCAACACCCCACGCTTGAGGGAAACATCGGTGACTTTATAAATCCCCGGAATTTTGATAGGCGCATTTCGCACGTCGTTACCGGCTCGATATTCCTGCATGGTAATTTCCACCCCCAGCCCGCTCACTTCCTGGAAACCCGCTCTCGGGCCATCGGTGCCACCCCCCAGGTCTACCAGGTAGCGAAAGGCACTATAGGGACGATCTCGTTCAGTAGCCATTGAACACTCTCCTTAATGGTTTATTGCGTTGGGTTTTAGAACAGATGACTAGTACTAGGGGCTCTGCGAATTAGAACGGAAAAGGGAAAAGGGCGGCGGTGTCCATTGCCCTTAACTATCGAGGGTCTTTTGACCAATGCGGAAGATGACATACTCTGCGGGATATAGCGGTGCCACACCGATTAGACAGATCAGCCGACCATTGTCTAAATCGTTTTGGGTCATGGTGCTGCGATCGCACCGAACAAAGAAGGCTTCTTCCAATTTGGTGCCCGCCAACCGTCCTTCTTTCCATTCGTTTTCCAAAAAACTCTCCACGGTGCGACGAATGTTGGCCCACAGCCGCTCGCCGTTGGGTTCAAACACCGCCCACTGGGTGGACCGATCGATGGAGGCTTCTAGGTAGGCAAAGAAGCGACGAATGTTGAGATACTTCCACTCGGGGTCGGAGCTAATGGTGCGAGCTCCCCACACCCGAATGCCCCGTCCTTCAAAAAAGCGAATACAGTTAATGCCTAACGGGTTGAGCACATCCTGTTGAGCCTTGTTAATCAAGACTTCTAGACCAATGGCATTGCGCACCACCTCATTGGCCGGAGCCTTGTGCACCCCAATCTCCACATCATTACGGGCATAAATTCCCGCCATAAAGCCACTGGGCGGCAGACTCAAATCCTGATTGGTTATCGGGTCGTTGATCACCACCCAGGGATAGTAAACAGCGGCCCGTGTGGTATCTAACAGGGCTCGATAGTCTCGCACCCCAGAAAGGGGCTGATTGTCAGGGCTATCCAGCACCGCCACCCGATAGCGCATGCGCTCACAGTGGTTGATCAGGGCCTGACTAATGGTAAGAATTTCAGACTGGCGGCCTCCCCAGTCGTAGGAATAGCCAGGGGCGGCAACAATTGAAATCTCTTCAAGATCTTCTAGGGAACGCAAACCACTTTTAGTGGGAGAACTATCATCTCCCATACCTTCATAGCGAATGGGTGTGGGCTCTAATCCATCATTGCCACCAGCTAGGGTGTAACTCCGCGTATGGGAAAGAACATTTTGGTTTAATAATGCAGACCAATCTGCCAAACCCAACAAGTCCGCAGCCAGCTGAGCCGCTGGGATGGTCGTATTCCTAGGCTGTAGGATAACGGGGGTTTCCATGGCCTGCACGCGATTTGCAATAGCTGCACCAAATACCTGGGTAACACTGTCTTGACGACGCTCGGACAACTCAGAAACCGTCAGACCGTCCCTTAAAAAGGGTTGGGCAAATCGTCCTGGGGGGAAAATCTCCACCGTTAGCGTTAGGGGAATAACGCGATCGCTAGCGGCATCAAGATCGTCAGTTGATAGGGGAGCCCCTGTCTCAGGGACAAAACTCCAATCACCATCCTGTCTGGTCACACTGTGGATCAACGCTGACCCACCCTGAACAATCACCACAAGGTCACCATTGCGAATTTGACCGACAGCGGGGCCTGCCATCAACACATTCGCTCCCAGTCGTCCCGTTACTTGAATGGTGCTGTTACCGGCTGCACCTGGGAACCGAGCCAGCCAGTCAACGGCAGCGGCTGCCGCTGCATTGGCTGCCGCCAATCGCCGCTCCTGGGTTACTGTGTTAGCCGCATCGTTAATAGCGTCATCGGCATTCGTGGGATTTTCAGATGCCGTCAAAACATCGTTAATCCGAGTAATCACTTCGGTGACTGCAGCAATGGCAATATTTGCTTCACTGTCATTAGTGACTTCAGTAAGAGCAGTACCCAAGTCTGTAACAGCAGTTGCAACTGCTGCAGCTGCGGTCTCTACGGCATTAACAGCCCCTGTTACCAATGTCGTAGCATCATTCAGAGTGGCAGCATCCGCCGGAGTTTGGTTCGTTATATCTACATCTTCTCCACCTGTTACCCCTACCTCGTAAGCCGCACTAATGGCAGTCTGCTCTGCTTCGGCTGTTTCTAGAGCCGCATTGGCCCGCTGTAGTTGCTCATCAGCAGCATCAATAACCGCTTGCCAAGGATCATCTAAGGCAGCCTGTATATCTGTTTGCTCCTGCCCAGCTGGTAAGCCCGCAACAAAATTGCTGAGCTGGGTACCGATGTCATCCTCACTGGTGCCATAGTCAAAGTCTAGTTGCACAAACGGCGGTGGGTCAACCACACTGAGAGCTTGGTCAACTGCAAATTGCAAAATGGTAATGGTTGCTGCTCGGGTTTGTTGCAAATTAACAATGGCATTGTTGAGAGCCGTTAATATCCCATCAGCTGCCAGAATTGTTGTTGCATCTAGACTATCGACTAAGGGATCTGGAGCATGGATTGGTGAGATCGCACGTCCTAACAAAGCCTCTCTTGCTAGTAGGTCTTCTGGTGATTCTCCCGGTGGTCCTAGCGGCAGCGCTGGGGGCTCATAGGCTCGGGCAATGTAAAGACGTGAGCCGCCGTTGTCAAAGAAGTTACGAACCGATTGGGCCAAATAGTTAGGAATTGCTGTTCCCTCATACTCCAGCGGGTCAAGCCCTCCATAAATCCGCTCAAACTGACTAAAGCTGGTCATCAGTTCCGGTTCACCATCTACGGGGCCGTAGCGGGTGGCTCCCACAAACCCGGTGGTGCTGGTGCCCACACCCTCAATGGATTTGGAACGAAAGCTAACTTCTTCAATGTAGACACCGGGGGCAAGATATTCCGGCATGGGACACTCTCCTTAGAACAACATAGCGGGGGCAGGGGGTCAGACGGATTGAATCCGAAATACGGGGTCAGCGGCGGTTCCTAAAATCAAGGACCGCCCAAACTGAAGACTGACGGATAGATTCGACTCAAACTGCAGCGTGTCATCAGCCGCTCGCTCGGTAGCAACATCGGCCACTGGCTGATTTAACAACGCTCCGAGATCAGGGACATCGCTGCCGGGCAGAGTGGTTTGGGTGCTGTGCCGTACAGTGATGGTGAGACCATAGGTTTGTTGATCCAGGGGGGGATAGTCTGTTACTGGAGGGACTGGATCGGGGATATCGGGATAGGGCATGGGCAAGAGCAAACTGCCCTGGGCATCCGTGAGGCCGTAGTAGTTAAAGTCCTCCGGTGATTCTGAGTCCTGCACGTGCACTAGGGCATAGGCGGCAGGGGGCGCATTTATTCCATCACCCACCACCAGCTGACTGCGGATAACCGCTGCACCTGGCGGTACCGGTCGAGTTGGGCTAGACCACAGCTGCACCCCCATGGCCTGATCTGGATCTACCTCAGGCCGCAGGAGAGAATTTACTAACCAGTCTCCCTGACCGCGAAACACTCCCCGAAAGGGTAACCGCGCCACAAACGATAGGGGTAAAAAGCGATTTAAGCTATCTACCATGTCAATGACCACCAGCTGTTCTGGCGGCACGGTGTCCCACAGCAGCTGATCCGGGTCGGCAGGAATCTCTGCTGATGAAAGGCCAAAAAATGCGATCGCACCGCTGGACGTCCCTCTGCCAACCACCAATCGACCTAAACGCTGGGTCCGGTCATCACTGAGCCGTTGCGCCGTTACCCGCAGACCATCGACAATCACTCGATTGGTAATCCGGTCCCAAAAACAGATTCCCAACAGCGTTTGGGTGGTATGGCGTTCTAAGGAGACTAGGTTCATAGCTTTACCTCACCAAGCGACGCATATCGGCGGTTCGCACCTGCACCGGTTCTGCCACCGGCATCGTACGACGAGACTCCAAAAACAAGTTCCGTACTAAATAGGGAATGGTTACCTGGTAGGGAAATACCCCATCTCCCCCCAACATGTCCCACAGTTGCAACAGCTCATCCCCATTCATTTCACTTAACAAAAGCTCTACGGTTTCGTGTTCTTCAAAAATAGGTGTTTCACTATTGCCAATATTGAGCACAGACGCTGGAATTAGGGGATAGTCTTCTAGGGTACGCATTACCCAGCCCACCAGCCGATTTTGGGTACTGGGGCTTTCTCCCCAAATGGTGATCAATATATATAAATCCAACGGCAGCTTACTGTGCCGCTGTCGCCCATCCGGCAAAATAGCTCCACTGGGAGTGCGATGGGAGAGATTGGGCAGGGCTCTATAGAGAAAGACAGAAGCCCCCGAAGACACAGCACGAGTGGGATCAGGATTAGAAAAATCCCCTGACTGGTAAACAGAAAACCTAGGGTTGATTCCTCCCAGCCCCAGTTCTGCTGATTGCTCTGTCATTGATGTGCGCAGGATATGCGCAATGGCATCGCAAACGGCATCTAATGCGTCGGTGGTAGCCATATTTTCTTCTTTAAAAGAACGTCAGCAACCTCAAAAGTGACCTATGGTCACGACCTTCGAAGACAATGCAACCCTGCAGCTGTGCTACATGGTTTTGCACCTAAAACGAGACCACTGTCGCAAAACAGTCGTCAAATACATTTAGCCAAACCAGCTATTTACTTAAGGCAAATTGCGTAGATAAATCGCTACGTTAATTTACTCTCATCAAAGAAACAATGAAATTTAGCCGCAAAACTCCCTAGGGAAAATGCATAAAGGAAACGATTTTTCCAGGAATAGTCGGTTTAACACCCTTTTTTGACTGAAACAAGGTAATTATATCTACGGTATAAAATGTTGGATTATTCTCTCGTTAAAAACACATAAAATAATCTTTTTCAATTTTTCTTACTGGAAAACGAACAGGTTTTTCTTATCGCCTTGGGTGGTTTAAGGAGATTTTTCTTATGTAGCGTGCTGTTTACTACATCCTGCGGTAATGCAGAGTTTTAGGAAGTCTGACAAGGTAGCAGATTTACGTTGATTTTCTTGTTATTGGTAGGTATCGCTGCCATGGGAGGGTGAGTCTCAATTCAATACAGATAGGCTTAAGTCAAGTCTCAATTAAACTCTATTGATCTCAACTTAGGACTTACCGTGTACACATATCTCAGACTAAAAATGCGGTATTAGTGCCCTTTACGGACGCATCCGTGTTTTTCCAATTAGGCATACTGGGGCTTCCCAAATTCCGGTATGCCTAATGTGTCTATTAAAGGAATTTCTAAGGGCAAGCGATCGTCAAAATAGCTAAACGTTTTCTGGCCCCAAACCTTCAATCCTGGGGGCTTTGAGACTAGTCTCCCTTACACGAACCACAGCTATGCACTTCACCTAATTCCACTACTGGCCTATCGATGGCGTGCATACAGGCCATAAATGGCGTAATTAGCAAGGATGGAACACTTTAATTAATATTGATGTGGCAAATCAGATGTTGTTAGGTCAAACTCTGGAGGTTAGGGTGAACATCGGTATTTATATCTACGACCAGGCGGAGGTTTTGGACTTTTCGGGTCCGTTTGAAGTATTCTCTACGGCCTCTAGAGTTTGTTCTGATGGTGCTCCCTTTACAACATTTTTGATTAGCCAAACTGGGGAGATGGTAACTGCTCGGGGTGGTTATCAAGTTGTGCCCACCTATGGGTTTGATGATCATTTGGAGATTAATGTGCCGATAATTGTGGGAGGTGTGCATACGGCGGAAATGGTTAAGCCTGAGGTGATTAGTTGGGTTGGGCAACAGGCGAAAACGGCTAAGGTGACGGCATCTGTCTGTACGGGGGCTTTTTTGCTGGCAGCTGCTCAGGTGATTACTACAGAATCGGTGACAACCCACTGGGAAGATATTCCGGACCTACGTCAGCAGTATCCAGGGTTGGATGTACAAGAAAATATTCGCTGGGTTGATGCGGGCAATGTGGTGACGTCGGGGGGGATTTCTGCAGGTATTGATATGAGTTTGTATTTGGTTAGTAAGTTGCATAGTCTGGATTTGGCGAAGAAGACGGCCAGGCAGATGGAATTTGACTGGACCTTGGCATAGGAAAAGTTTTTGGGAGTAGATAAGAGAATTGCGAATAAATAGAATACCGGTTTGGAATTACGCTATGAGATTTCCTCCCCTTACGAAGGGGAGGTGCCCGTAGGCGGAGGGGTTTCGATTGATAGCGCCAGTGTCGAAAACCCCTCCCTGACGGTTCCCCTTCGTAAGGCGAACCAGTTATCGCCAAGCCTCTCAATGGGTCCATTATTTTTCCGCGCATTCCTAACCGGTTGTTTCTTTACTAGATGAGTAGCTTTCTTTGACTGAAAAGCCAGTCTTAAGAAGAGATTAAAATAACTATTTTAAGACTTAATTTAAGACGATTAATTTTATTTTGAGACAGATGTTTTGTGCTGGTGCTGCTGATTTGAATGACTGATATCAAGTGGTGGCTTTTGAAAGCTGAAGCCACTTTGAGAATTGGTAGGGCTAAGGCAAGACTCTCTGCGGGTAAAAATTATCAGTCTCAATTCAAGATTGATGACTTCAATATCGAGACTCATTTTAAGAGCACTAGTCTCATTTTGAGTCTTGCGTTTTTGGTCTGGCAGCTGGTGGAGCAAAGCCTGGTGTTTTTGGCGGGTGGCACCCGTTGGGGTGATTTTTTATCAATGGGCCTGTTTTGAGGGAAATTTGACTAAACTGTGGTTGATGATCTAGCTCCTGATCTGGCATAGTTTTTTGGTTTAAGCTAGATGCGCCTCTTGAAAATCGCTAACCATGAGCAAAAACTGGGCTATTTGCATTGGTATTAATGGCTATTACAATCTCAAACCGCTGAAATATGCCAGAAAAGATGCAGCAGCCATGCGCGATTTTTGCCTGTCCGCTGGGTTTGAGCAGGTTTACTTTTTTGCTGAAGATGCAGACCCTATTCGTCAGAATTATGGACCACCGCTACGATCTGAACCGACCATTGGCAATCTGGAACGATTTTTTAGGGTGCGCTTTGAGCGTGGTTTTCTAGAAGCGGGGGATAATCTTTGGTTTTTCTTTGCGGGCCATGGCAAGCGGTTTCAAGGAAGAGATTATTTAATGCCCGTAGATGGAGATCCTGGCAATGTAGGACGCACGGGTCTGGCGATTCGAGATATTTCGGATCGGCTGCGGCGCTGCGGTGCTGACAATATTGTGCTCATGCTGGATGCCTGCCGGGATGAGGATGACCGCGATGGGGGAGAAGGCATAGGCGTTGAACAACAGCAAGGGGTAATCACGCTGTTTGCCTGTAGTCCCAGTGAACTGTCCTACGAGATTGATGAACTCCAGCAAGGGGCCTTTACCTATGCCCTATTGCAAGGGTTGCGCATCCAGGGAGAAGGTAACTGTGCCACGTTAGAGCGGCTGTATCAGCATTTGCGCTATCAGGTGCCGGACCTGAATCGACGCTATAGAAAGCAACCGCAAACACCCTATGCCATTGTTGAACCTGCCACCAAGCTGCACTTAATTCTGTTGCCTGCTCAGGCGACATTACAGGATGTGCAAGCGTTAAAGGTGGATGCTCTAGAGGCAGAAGCAGAGACTGCTTGGGATTTAGCAGAACAACTTTGGATCCGCGTCTTGGTCGCTTCTCCTGGAGATCGACAAGCGGTGAAAGCGTTGCAACGGATTGCCCTGCGGTGTAGTCAGCAACCGTCTAAGGTAAAACCATTAACGTTCCCTTCAGAGAGACCTCAGGGAGAACGTAGCTCTTTAGTAGAAGAACCAAAGTCTCCGTCTCAAGTGCCGTTATCCGTGCCACCAAAGAACACTATGGAGCAGGTGGAGATACCTAAGGTACTTAGTAAGGCTCCCTCTAAAAAAGCTCCTACCTTTGAGTTTGACGTAGTCAAGGTTGATGCCAAGGGGAATATCGTTAAGCGTGAGCAAAAGAGGGCAGAGTACCGACAAGAATCCTTGGACCAGGGTTTCAGTTTAGATTTGGTCGTCATACCCGGTGGCACATTTCAAATGGGCTCACCAAAGGGCCAGGGGGATAACGATGAAAGGCCCCAGCATCAGGTGACAGTTAAGCGGTTTCTGATGGGGAAGTATCCGGTAACGCAGACCCAGTGGAAAGTGGTTGCGGCCTTGCCTAGGGTGGCGCGTGAACTAAAGGCCGATCCTGCTAATTTCAAAGGTAATAATCGTCCTGTTGAGCAAGTTTCTTGGGACGATGCAGTTGAGTTTTGTCAGCGCTTGTCGAAAAAGACAGGTCGAGACTATCGTCTACCCAGTGAAGCGGAATGGGAATATGCCTGTCGAGCAGGAACGACGACACCATTTTATTTTGGGGAAACCGTTACGCCTGAACTGGCCAACTATGACGGCAACTATAGCTATGGTTCTGGCCCTAAAGGAGCGTATCGAAAACAGACCACAAATGTCGGTAGTTTTCCTGCGAATACCTTTGGCCTGTATGACATGTATGGCAATGTGTGGGAATGGTGTTTAGACCATTGGCATGATAGCTATGGAGGCTTATTTAGAAAGGCTCCTACGGATGGCAGTGCTTGGTTATCTATTAACGACAATGCAAGGAGGCTGCTGCGGGGCGGTTCCTGGCGCTACTATCCAGATGTCTGCCGCTCGGCCAATCGCGGCAGGTACGCGCGCGACGGCAGGGACCACGACATCGGTTTTCGAGTTGTGTGCGGCTCCTCGTGGACTCTGTAGCTCTTTGCCCTGGTTTGTTTTTGCACTTTGCTCTGAAGAAATAAAAATATTCCTTATTTCTTTTCGCGCTTGGCGCGATCGATTTATTTTTAAGAAGTTGTCTGCGGCTCCTGGTGCACTCTTATAGGTCTGGTTTTAGGAGTCTCCTGGAACTGGCCGGTCAGAACTGACAGGTGGGAATCTGTCGGGCGTACCATCAGAAGAGTCCAGACCTGCTCCAGCGATATCCATCGAGGTATCCAAAAATACAACGGTGCAGATAGCCTGGTAAGCCTGGCTGAACGGTTAGCTGCACTCCCCCTTAATTCCTTATAAGGAGCCTGTCCCATGTCTGATAGCCCCCAGCTTTACATCATTGCTGACGTTGAAGAAACGGAAGAAATTACCGCCATCGACGGTGAACGCAACAGTGCCGATACCGGTGGTGGCTGGGGAGCAGAGCCATCTCAAGGGCCGATTGAAGTCATTAGGCAACGCTTAAACCGTAAACGTGTTCCCCTAGATGCACAGGCTTTGAAGACTCAGATGCAGGGAATGCTGGCGGTGGTTAATGAACTGTTTGATGAGGCGACCACAGAGACAGGATTGCAGCTTAACGAAGTAGAACTATCGGTGGAAATCAATGCTGAAGGTCAGCTTAGTTTAGTCGGCAATGGTGGCAAGTTGGCTAATTCAGGCGGCATTACCCTAAAGTTCACGCGTCCAGATGGAAAAGGTGGCTAGCCGTAAAGCTGTTTGAGGAATCCAAAACTCGGATATCGTATCTTTAAACTAACTCCTGACGTCTGACTGCTGGTTATGGCCAGAAACTGGGCAATTACTATTGGCATCAATGACTATAGCTACCTGCGACGGCTGAACTATGCAAAGCAGGACGCTGAATCGGTGCGTCAGTTTTTTATTGATGAACTTAAGTTTGAGAAGGTTTATCACTTCGCTGAAGATGCCGCGCCGATTCCCCAGGATCGTGGCCCCGAGTTGGATGCGGTACCCACCTGTACTACACTGCGGCGATTTTTTAGGACACGTTTTGAAAAGCCCTTTTTGCGGGAAGGTGATAATCTGTGGTGCTTTTTTGCAGGGCATGGCATTCGTAAGCAAGATCGTGATTATTTAATGCCCATTGATGGAGATCTCGGCGACCTAGAGCAATCTGCGATTCCAATTCATTACCTTAGCGAGCGCCTACGACGCAGTGGCGCAGACAATATTATTTTGCTGATCGATGCCTGTCGTAGTTATGAAGGACGTCGAGGTGCGGTGGGTATTGGTGAGGAAAAACAGCAGGGGGTAATTACTCTGTTTTCCTGTAGTCCTGAAGAGTCGTCCTATGAAATTCAGGAATTGCAGCATGGAGCGTTTACCCATGTGTTGATCGATAGTCTGCGGCTGCAGGGAGAGGGTAACTGTGCCACAGTGGAGCGACTATATCAGCGGTTACGCTACTATGTGCCCCAGCTGACGCGGCAGTATAAGCGAGTGGCCCAAACGCCCTATGGGGTGATTGAACCACCGAGTAAAAGTCATTTAATTTTGTTGCCAGCTCAGGCGACGCTGACGGATGTGGTAGCGCTCAAAAATGATGCACTGATGGCGGAGGTAGAGCAGGATAGTCAAACTGCTCGGCAGCTTTGGATTCGAGTTTCGGTGGTGTCGCCGGGTGATCCTGATGCGATCGCTGGCATTGAGCGTTTAGCTCGGGGGACTGCTCAACCGAGTGCCTCAGAGCCTCCGCTCAAGCAACCTCCAACCATTACAGCTACGGCCCGTGCTGCTAAACCATTGCCACTACCCGCTAAGCCACCTAAACCAAAGGCTGTTCCTACACCAACTACGCCAAAGGCCAGTGTACGACCAGATGTAGTTAAACCTAAACCGGCTACTATACCCTCTCGTCAGTCTCAGCGTCAGGATTTCCCAAATACTACTAAAACAACTTTGTCGTATTCTCTAGATCGGCTTAGTCGTCGAAAACTGATACAAATTCTAGGCTTTACGGGGGGTAGTGTTGGGACTATTTTCTTGGGCAGAGCTTTATATAAGCCAGAGCCTGACACCTCAATACCAGAGACTTTTCTAAATGCACCACCACTTACAGCCATAGATTTTAAACAAACAGGTATTCGAGTCGTTACGGTCAATGAAACAGGTGAAATCGTCAGTGATCAAGAAGAAATATCTTCTGTATTTGAAGAGAATGTTGGAGAGATTACCCTGGAGCTGGTGCCAATTGAGGGTGGCTTATTTCAGATGGGGTCGCCTGAGGGAGAAGGGGCTGATGATGAAAAGCCTCAGCATAAGGTGACAGTCCAGCCATTTTTGATGGGTCGATATGAGGTAACGCAGGCTCAGTGGAAAGTGGTAGCCGATATGCCTACGATTGAACGTGCTCTAGAGTCTGACCCATCTAATTTCAAAGGTGAAAACCGGCCAGTTGAGAGAGTTTCTTGGGAAGATGCGGTTGAGTTTTGTAAGCGTCTCTTAAAACATACAGGTCGGGCGTATCGTCTGCCCAACGAAGCCGAGTGGGAGTATGCCTGTCGAGCAGAGACAAACACCCCGTTTCACTTTGGGGAGACACTGACGACGGATATTGCCAACTATGATGGCAACCATGCCTATGGTGAGGGACCGGAAGGTGAATACCGGCAACAAACTACGGAGGTGGGTAGTTTTCCGGCCAATGCATTTGGTCTGTATGATATGCACGGCAATGTATGGGAATGGTGTTTAGACCGCTGGCATGAAAATTATCAGGGAGCACCTACAGATGGTAGTACCTGGGTTAGTGGCGGTGATGCGTCCAGACGGCTGCTGCGGGGCGGTTCCTGGCTCTACGCTCCAGCTTACTGCCGCTCGGCCAATCGCGGCAGGCGCGCGCGCGGTGACAGGAACGATAACATCGGTTTTCGAGTTGTCTGCGTCTCCTCGTGGACTTCTTCGTAGCCCTTTGCCCTGGTTCCTTCTTGCCCTTTGTTCTTTCTTCTCTTTTCCCTCTTTGGCGCGTTAGCACCTCGGTTTTTTTAGCGCAATGACTATAGCCGAAACGATATACGAGTTAGTCAACCAACTACCAGAAGAACAGGCTAAATTAGTCTGGCTATTTGCCCAGTTTATCCAGCAAAAAACACAGACACCTACTGGGCAACGATTCATCCCAGCAGGGACTTTGACCAGTCTTAGAGGAATTGCCAAACAACCTGGCGCTGCGCTGACAGACGAATCACTAACGAATAATTACACCGATTATCTAATCCAAAAATATCAATAAAGATTCTTGTATCATGAATAGTCTGAATATCTACTTTCAATCCTTGTCAGGTCGATTCACGCGAATAAGTTTTCCTGACAGCGTATCTTCCTTCGAAATGGCTGCATGAACTCGATTCGCTAATCTCTCTCTGTTCAAATCTTCTGTACAAACAACAATACCAGCATGATCAGAACTCTGCCGATGTAAACGAATAAAATCTGCCCGATTTATGATCAATACAGCCCGATTTTTGTCTGTCGCATAGGCCAGCACCTGATCATCTAGAATACCTTGATTAGCCTGCCCCGCTTCTTGCACAGTCAAAACATCATGGTCCAGCTGCTTGAGTTTTTCACTAACCTTTTTAGGAAACCCCTCATCTGAATAAAGTCGAGCCATGGTTATGCCGCTGCCTGTCGCTGAATAGCAGCATCAATCTCATCTGCATGGGCATCTGCATAGAGCCATGCATTTGCTAAATCCGCTGCCGTCAAATCTGGATAATCCTCAAGCAAATAAGCTTCAGTTGCCCCCTGATGACGCAAACTTACCAACAACCAAACCGGAATTCGTGTTTGACGGATACAGGCATCACCACCCATCACACCCGCCGTTTTTTGTATTCTCGGCCAGCTATCAGTAAGACTGGCCACCAATAGATTTATAGCCTGAGCTTTTTCTTCTGGAGATAGTGCCAATAGCTGAGGTTGAAGTTACTGGAGCGTCATAGGGGTGATTTACCAGATACGCAGGGTATCGACTACATCATTGTAGGCAAGAACCATCCAGCAGACTACCGACCAAATCCCCTCTCGAGAGCAGGGTTATTTCGTGTTTACCATAGAAAATCTGTAAGGCTTGTGGGTTTGTTGATACTGAATCATCGGCTCGAATGGGAGCCAAAACCGGTTGCTTGGGGTCCCGCCGAGTTCCCCAAACCCTCTGGGCAGGGCCGGGAGGCCGCCCTACAACCCAGCCTACTAGGTTGTCCTTAATGGCATTAATTAGGAGTTACGGCGAGGTCGATTAATCAGGATATCGCCTTGTTGTTTGGCCCGCCCCTTCTTCACGTATCTGACAAGGGGGGACTCCCTCCCAGCAGTGATTGAATATCGAATACCTGCATAGGCTCAGAAAACGCGATTGACTAGTTGCGTACTAAGCAAATATTCAAAAAATAAAATCCCAATAATGTCAAGGGTTTTATAAGAGTCTGTAAGTCCAGTGGACTAAAAATGGACTAAAAATAAGCCATATTTTTCTGAAGTGTTTAGCCACCTTTTAAGCAGCAGCTAAACCATACCCCACAAAGCATCCAGCCTTTTAAAAACCACAAATCTTTACTGTGGACCACGATCCATTCATTCCATTGCCACTCCGCAGCAAAATCAACGGAAATCGCCTCTATCGGTTTTTAGCCAAGCCACTCGCTTAACCAAAAACGCAGCTCAGGCTTATTCTCAAATAAAGACTAAGTAGTCCACAACAGGACTCAAAAAGAGGCCATCGATCTCACTTTAAGATTCACTTCCACGCCATATCCACATTCAGTAAATCCAGTTGCCAACCAGCAACGGCCCTTTCCCAAGGACGAAGTGACTGCCCCTCGCGGTCCAAGTGCATTCAAACGAAGGACTTCCTAAAAATTGTTGTTTACAAAGAAGAGCCAAATCGAGAGAGATTAACCAACGTAGGTTCACTCCTTAAATATCGAAACACCTCAAGCGTACAATAAAGAAAGAATAAGGAATTCAACCGCCTGACAGTTATCCGTTTTAATGAGCCTTAGAGCCGTTGGGCTAATTCCGTCTGTCCTGGTTTTCCATAGCCCAGAGTCACTGCCGTCTACTGTACGCAAAGGGTGTTGTTATGTCTCTCTTTTCATTTTCCGGCAAGCGTCCCGACAATTTAGGAGTAACCCAAGGACAGCTCCTCGCCTGCCCAGGCACCCCCAACTGTGTCAGCACCCAGGCAGAGACCAGCGATAACGAACACTACATTGCCCCCATTGCCACAGATAAATCTCCAGCGGATGCGATCGCACTCCTCAAAAGCATCATCGAAGGCATGGAGCGGTCCACCATCAATGAAGCTACCGACACCTATCTCTACGCCGAGTTTTCTAGCAAACTAATGGGTTTTGTCGACGACGTTGAATTTTATGCCGCACCCAATTCAGGTGTTATCCAAGTACGTGCAGCAGCTCGACTCGGCAAGTCAGACCTAGGCGTAAACCGCAAACGAATGGAAACCATTCGCGAACAATTTCAGGCAAAAGCATAGTCAGCTAATTCATAAGAACAAACGAATCTGCCCTGTGACGTTTAGTTCAAAGTTGGTTAGTCGCGTCAAGGCAAAGAGATGAGTTATCTCGGAGTTGCGATCGCTACGCAGCTAATAAAACAAATAAGTCTCATTTTAAGATTTATAGAGTCATAAATAGACTTAAGTAGATAACATAAGTCTTAAAATGAGACAGAGACATTCTTAGCAGTCATGGTCTCAACAAAATGAGTGCTATCTCAAAAACTCTTATTGACGTAGAAGTCTCAACCAGAAGAAATTAAACAATCGCGTTCCAAATTTGGAAAAAGGGCGCTATTTCTTAGTGTCGACTATCGATTATTTATCTCAAAATGAGATTTAAAAAATTAACTTTAGACTTATTGCAATACAGATAATCTTATCTTGAGACAAATAAATTACGCGATCTAGCATTCTGTTTCACTCCATCAACGTCTTAACAATAGACAACCAAGTATTGACGTGAGGCTCAATATCAGTAAAGTGTGTCTAACCATAACCACGATATAAAGCCTCCATGTCTTCTGATTTAGCCAACGCCCTGGATGGAGTTACTGCCGCCATTAGTACCGTGGATGCTACAACCCAGAATCTGATGACCGTTGAGGCTGTCCAAAAAGTACTCAACCGCTCGCGGGCGTCGGTTTATCGCTATGCCAATACGGAGCCTCTCAAGCTAAATCCGGCCTTTGACCATAAGCGACTCAACCCTGAAAGCAGGCAGCATAAAGACGATCCGCTGATGTTTCATCCCAATGAAGTGGCCCGATTTGCCCAGGATGTTCTCGGCATTAAACAGGTCACCATTGAAGTAAGTCAGCCCACAGAAACGTTGACCCATCAGCTCCTACGCCAGGTGCTAGACGAACTTAAAGTAATTCGAGATTTGCTAGAGCAAGATCGTTAGGTAAATGGGTGACACTTAAGCTAGAAAAATTCTGATTTCCGAATTCTAACGTCAGAAAGTCAAGGTATTCCGATGTCGGTTGCAGCAAGTTTGGCTGGGTCATATTTTCAAACCAATGTTAACCTTGAATCAAGCAGGCCATAGACAGTTTTGTTCGCTGGTCCGGATTTTGTGCAGGTTACTTGGTGTTTACTCTAGTGGATGTCCTATACCCGTTAATACACCTTTTCTTATGAACAGACCGCCCTAGGTGGGATTAAAAACGTCTCTCTTACCCATAGACGCCCAACAAAACATTCAGTGGCGTTATCTGTTTTTTACTTGTTCTGTACATTTCCTAGCATGGAATCTGCCAGTCAGTTAGAGTCTAACTCCGAGCCCCACCATAGTCCCCTAGCGCAGTTTATCGGTACTGTGATTGCCCTGGCTACGTTGACCTTGCCTCTGTTTACGGTTGCCTATTTTTCCTTACCCAACGTGGATAATCTGACCGGGGTACCCTATTCATCAATACAAACAAACGAATAAGATATGAGCCCACCATGGGTGCTGGCTCACTTTTCTCCTAAAATGCTATCGGGTTAAACCGTTTATGGGATTAATCCTGATTAATTACAAGTAGTTGGAGAAGTATCGTGGATTTATCTCGTATTCCTGCTCAACCAAAGCCAGGATTGATCAGCGTCCTGATTGAAATTCCTGGTGGTAGCAAGAATAAATACGAATTTGATAAGGACTTAAATGCCTTTGCCCTAGACCGAGTTTTATTTTCTTCGGTCCAGTATCCCTATGATTATGGCTTTGTTCCCAATACCTTGGCGGATGATGGTGATCCTCTAGACGGCATGGTATTGATGGATGAGCCTACATTTCCCGGATGTGTAATTGCAGCTCGTCCCATCGGTATGCTTGAAATGATCGACGGTGGCGATCGCGATGAAAAAATTCTATGTGTTCCTGACGAAGATCCACGTTATGCGGATGTAAAGACCCTAGATGATATTGCATCTCATCGCCTAGATGAAATTGCAGAATTCTTTAAGACTTACAAGAACCTTGAAAAGAAAGTAACTGAAATTCTGGGTTGGAAAGGGTTAGATGACGTTCAGCCCCTGATCGAACAGTGCATTGCAGCGGCTAAATAGTCCAGTCTTTAATGCCTTTTTACGAATAGATACCTATGACAAGCTGCTGGATATACTCAGCAGCTTGTATCGTATGGCTCTTTTCAGCAAGAGGTTGAATAATCGTCCGGATAAAATGGGTGCACAACCATCGGTATTCCACGGGTGCATCAGCGTATAAAATGTGTCCCAATGGCTTTACAATCAATTGAAAAATTAAAGCTCAACTGATTGTGAGCCATCGGCATCTATCTCATTTGCTAATTTGGGCATACAAAACATAGTGAGTTTTAGTTGGACTGCAATCAACTGACTGTCTGACGAATCACCTATGTTGAGTATGCGTGAAATTTGGACCTACACGCTGTGACTGTATCTGCCTATATGTTGGGCAACGAAACTATCCAAAAGTCTCCACCATGCCTTGCGGTTAAATTTTGGGGTGTCCGCGGCAGTGTTCCAACACCAGGACCTGCCACTGCATCCTATGGCGGTAACACGGTCTGCGTTGAAATTGTAGCTGACCAACAACGGTTGATTTTTGATGCTGGGACGGGCCTCCGAAGCTTGGGGGAAATGCTGAGCCAAGACGCTCAACCCATTGAAGGGCATTTATTTTTTACCCATACCCAGTGGGACCGAATTCAAGGATTTCCATTTTTTTTGCCTGCGTTTGAACCTGGCAATCAGTTTCATATTTATGGAGGAACTGCGGCAAACGGTGCTTCCATTAAGCAGCGCTTATCTACACAAATGCTGCAGCCGGGGTTTACGGTACCGCTTCAAAAGATGCAGGCCAAGTTGATGTTCCATGAAATTATTCCCGGTGAAACTATCCGGCTGGGAAATGTAGAAATTGAACCGATTAGCCTCAGCGGTAGTAATAGTGCCCTGGGTTACTGCATACGCTGCGCTGACAAGTGCGTGGTGTATGCCACCGATACTAACCATGAGCAGTTGGACGAAAGTCTGGTGTTTTATGCTCAGGAGGCAGATTTGCTGATTTACGATGGCACCTACATTGATATGTGCGATCAAATTAAAATCTCTTCGTCTGCGCCACCGTGGCAAGCGGCCATAGAGCTCGCACAAACGGCTCAGGTAAAGCAGCTGGCCATGGTGCACTACGGTCCTCGCCAAACCGATGAGGTTCTAGAGGTCTTGGCAACCAAGCTGCAAGACCTTGAACCGACGGTATCGTTGGCCCGTGAGGGCATGACGATCGCCCTATCCTAGGTTTGATCTACAAAGGGTTTCTAGAAAAATTGTTCCGGTTGGAACGACGATTGTCGTCGCCCTTGGGTTTGGCTTTGTTGACTCGCAACTCACGGCCTAACCATTCAGCTCCATCCAGTTCGGCAATGGCGAGGTCTTCTTCCTCATCATTCACCATATTGATAAAGGCAAATCCCCTACGTTTTCCAGTTTCTCGGTCTACAGGCAACGTAATTCGAGCCACTTCACCATATTCGACAAATACATCCCTAATGTCGTCTTCGGTGGCTTGAAATGATAGATTGCCGATGTAAATAGTCACAGTTATTCTCCCGTGGTGGTTCCCAGCTGCGTACTGGCAGCTTATTCGGGTGATATCATACCGCACCAACTTTTGCCCTGGTGCGATCGCCCTACCAAATTTATAGCCTTGCACCTATCGGTCTACCAATAGCTTGCTTTATCTTTCTCAAAGAAGTTGTGTCGATTTTCCAAGATTAATCAAGTCTTTTCAGCTTGCTCACCAGTGATCCCAGATCTACGCAACATACTTGGGGTATTCACCAAACTTTTATTGCTATCTGGTGAAAAAGGAGAGCCTACCATGCACACATTTGAAGTGTTTGTTGACATTAAAGAATGCGCTGGCAAAAATAATGCCACCAGTCGCATTATGGCCACCCGCTACGAAATCAATGCCAACGGCCGCACCGATGCCCACGATACAGCCCTATCTAAAGCTGGCCAAGAATACCCCAGTGCAACTGAATACGATATCCGCATCACTCGTCTTCTCAAATAGTAATCCCTCTAAATTTTGTACTGTCACTACTCCTCAAGGTAGTTTGTCAACTTTTATCCATCAAACAGGGTTACAGATTGTCATATCCTTCTTAAATTTATAACGACAATTTTGGTGCCCACGCCTGTAGTCCATAGCTGTTAGAGGTTTCTACCAATCTTCTAGGCTGTAGACTGCACAATGCTACAGATAGCTATTGTCTGAACTGTACCCCTAAAACCATCGACCAAACATCCCGTTACAGTCTGCACAGTTTGCTGTTCCCCCGGTTAGTCATCCACTAATTCGGGGGTTTTGCTGCGGCTAATTGTCAGGATGACCCTACAATCAATTGACTTCCCCGGACATCGAGCCCAATCTTTGGAAAAGGGAAATATAGCCGTCTTACAAAATGGCGTCGCAGTCCTAGCAGAGCTGGCGGCGGCTATGGCTATTGGGGTTATCAGTCCAACGGTATGCCAGAAAGCCTAGTCATTAGCCTAGTTTCAGAATCAACCATTCCGCATCAATACCTTAGAGGCCATTACTTATATCGGTTGTTTCTAGCTCTAGTCAGTGCCGTTGATAGCAATCTTAGTCAAACCCTACAAACCAAACCAGCCTTTACCCTGAGCCCGCTACAGATATCCCCACAGTCACCGGCTATTACCAACAACCTCAAATTTTTGATGCCCCAGCAGCAGGGGACAGTCTCCTTTACCAACACCTCAATTCCAGCGGGGGCTCACTGCTGGTGGCGTATTTCTCTGCTGGATGACACCCTGTTTGCCCACATCAGTCCGCGGTTAGCAAAGGTAGCGGCTCGTCAACCCTGGTATTTAGGGCCAAGTCGATTACACATCACCAATTTCCTACCGACCAATATTCCCGAGTGGACCAACCACGCCAGCTACTCCCAGCTGTATCAGCAGGCATCTGACCGGCATTTAGAAATGACCCTCAAGTTACTGACCCCCGCCGTATTCTGTCAGGGAAATCAAGAGTCTCCGCTACCCACACGGGATGCTATTTTTCACGGTCTACGAAAATGCTGGAATCGCTACAGTGGATTGGTCTTTGCCCCGAATACGATTGCCCCAATAAGTGCCAAAACCTTTGACCTCAAAACCGTACCCATGGCCGTGGGCAACAATGAAACCACGGTGGGGTGTTTAGGTGCCATCGCCTTTCAAATTTCACCTACTGCCGATCCGCTGACCATTAAGCGCATCAATGCCCTGGTCAGCTTTAGTCGCTATTGTGGCATTGGTCAAAAGACCACCCTAGGACTGGGACTCGTACATCCCCTCAGGGAGCCCAAATAAACTGTTCAATAATTTGAGCAAACCGGCGCAAATCATGTTTATCTAAACGTTCCATAGAATTGCGAGCTACAATTCGACGACCGATATCGGTGGTTTCTAGTCCCTGGGGAACAGTGATAAACGACCAATCAACCAAGGTACGCTTCCCCAGGTGATATCGCACTGTTTTAGACAAGAGCTGAATGGGGTTAGTCCCTGTTTGGATAAGTACCTGATCAGATAGCCCGTTGACATGGATTAAGGTATCAGCCGGAGAAGAGATGCCGATGATTAATACATAGTTCCAGCGCCACAGGCCAATTCGCTGTCGATAGACATGAACTTTATCGATCTGGCTCAATCGATATTGGGTTAACCGCCGCTGTCGCTTTCGTCCCCTAGGAATCTCGTGAATAATCGTCAATAGATTTGATGACTTATTAAAAATGCAGGTAGCAATTTCTGGATACAAGGCCGGCACAAATGGCTCCATCAAGATCAGCAAAATCCCCACCGCCATTAAAACAATCCACACGATTGGAGCCTGTTGATAGCCCAACCAAGCCATCAGCCCTAAACTTAAGGCTCCCAGCCGTGCCAAATTTGTCACTCCACCAGCGATGTGCGAGTGCCCCCAATAGGAAAAGCGTAGAACTAATTCATGGGTGTTTTGCTTTAGCTGTCTCACCTGGGTTGACTAACCGGGTGAAGACCCTGGTTCTGCTTGTTAAAATAATTCATCCATATAGAAAGGAGACATCGGCTATACTGCCCCTGATTCACCCTTTGACTAAAGTATCAAACTCTTGGTGTATCCTTAGCTCTCAGTTCGATACAATTCACCCCCGCTATGATCACAGCTAGCTAGGGATACAGTAGCCATTGATGTCATCGCTTAAGCTATCCGCCACTAAAGAATCTGATTCAGAACTGCTCGGGCTTGAGCTGGGCTGCAAGGCACGTAATCAACTGAGCGATCAGGATCGGGCAGTACATCATTGGTATCGGTTTGTACTGTCGTTTCCGCCCCATTTGGTCAGGCACTATTTGCAACAGTTCTCGGCAACCAACCAAACCGTGGTACTAGATCCGTTTGCGGGCACGGCAACGACCCTAGTGGAAGCCCAAAAATTAGGGATTCCGGCCCAGGGTATTGAAGCAAACCCCATGGCCCACTTTGCGTCCAGTGTAAAGTTAGACTGGTCTGTCTCACCCAAAGTCTTAAGAGCATCGGCGCAGCGCATTGCCACAGCGGTGCAAGATGAGCTGGCATTGTTGCCTGATTTAGCGCCCACCTTACCCAAGGATGCGGCTGATCTGCTGCTGAAAAATGCCATCAGTCCCCGCCCCTTGCAAAAGGTGCTCACACTGCTGGGATACATCGATCGAGATTCATCTTCTGCCAGCACTGTTCATTGTCATCGGCTGGCCCTGGCCAATGCGGCAATTCTAGCTAGCAATCTACGGTTTGCCCCGGAGGTGGGAGTTTCTCGTAAACATAAGGCCGATGCTCCGGTGGTGGAGCTGTGGCTAGAGCGGGTTGAGACCATGGCCCAGGACTTGGAACTGCTTGCAGAACAGTCGTTGCGCTCCACTGGCCAAGTGCACCTGGGCGATGCACGACAACCCCACTGTTATTTAGCGGCCAATTCTGTCGATGTGGTGATTACGTCGCCCCCATATCCGAATGAAAAGGACTATACCCGCACCACTCGTTTAGAGTCGGTGCTGCTAGGCTTCTTAGAAAACAAAGCGGGGTTAAAAGCGGTTAAGCATGAGCTGTTGCGCTCCAACAGTCGGGGGGTGTATAGCGACGACACGGACGACCAATGGATTCAGGCCTATCCACAAATTTTAGAGCTGGCCCACACCATTAATCAACGCCGGGAAGAGTTAGGGAAAACCAGCGGTTTCTCTCGGCTCTATGCTCGGGCTACGACGTTGTACTTTGGCGGCATGGCTCGCCATTTAGCGAATTTACGATCCGTACTACGTCCGGGGGCACAGCTGGCCTATGTGGTGGGGGAACAGGCGTCCTATTTGCAGGTGCATATTCCCACGGGGTCGTTGTTGGCGATGATGGCTGAGGATCTGGGCTATCAGCTGGTGAATGTGGATTTGTTTAGGACACGACGGGCGTCTAAAACTGAGGTGGATCTGCGGGAAGAGGTTGTTGTGTTGCGTTGGCCGGGGTAATTAAGGCAAGGATGGAGAAAAAGGAGCTTGATGTTCTTGTTTGCGATGTATTTGTTCGTTGTAGTGGTGAATAGAAACTTAATTAGAGTAAAGCTTTCAGCTTTATGGTTGGATTTTGCAATAGTCGAGGCCATACTCCAACCTGAGATGGTTAAAAGTCCCAATAGAACTCTTCAATACATAGTCTGACTTACTTTGCTACGCGGCTTAATAGATAAAGTCGGATAAGGAGCAGTTCATAAAGAAAAGGCAAAAAATATCTACTCAAAATTGACTAAATAAGTAAGCTTTGAAGTCACGATAACACTCGACAAGTTAGAGAGCGCTATCTCATCGCAAATTTAGGTTTATCAAGTCTGACACTGCTTGCAAGTATGTAAGTGATTAGTCATCAATGGGGTCGCATTATGCCAGCTATTTCTTTTTCTTCAAGTCTCACCTACGGCGAGGGGAGCGTAGATCCGGGTATTGTCTTTGACGACTCTCCTCAATACGACCTTTCCAACTGGGGCATGATTCAGCAGATCATTGTCTATTCAGGAGAAAATCATTTTCCCTCAAAAGACTTAATCGTCCAGGGCATTATAGGGATCAAAGTACTCTATGAGAATGGTCACTCTGTCGTCCACGGTACCCAGACAGGCAAAACAGATTATGTATTGCTAGAAGAAGACGAGTATATCTCTCAAATCGCTGGCACTAGCGGCTGGATAATCGATCAGCTTAGTTTTACAACTAATCAAGGTAGGGTCTTTGGCCCTTATGGTGGCGGCGGTGGAGAGCCATTCACCTACGACATTGAGGGGAAGGTGCTGGTAGCATTTGCTGGGCGCAAAAGCCAAAGCGTAAACGATATCCGTAGCATTCGGTTTATCTCCATGGCCGCATCTAACCTTCGGCCCTATCTATATTCAAGAACATACGGCAAAGGTGGCTCTGATCGCGGTGAGGTTTTTGACAACTACGCAGAATACAGTCCCTCAGTCCAGGGAAAGATTAAGCAAATTACCGTGTTTTCAGGTGAAGACGTCTTTATCGCTGGAGACGACGTTCATGAGGGCATTTACGGTGTTCGCATAGCATATTCAAGTGGGCCAGTCATTACCCATGGTCAGGAAAAAGGGACTGCTCACCGTCTTGACTTAGCTACAGATGAGTTTGTTGTTCAAGTTTCTGGCAGGAGCGGTTGGGCCATTGACCAACTTAGCTTTGTGACGAACAAGGGTAATGTTCTAGGCCCCTGTGGTGGCAATGGTGGCAGTCCGTTTCGCGCCTATTTGCAGGGTAACGCCCTTGCTGCATTAGCAGGTCAAGAAGGAGAGAGCATTAAGGTAATCCGTAGCATCCGATTTGCGACAATTGCCCCCTCTGAGTTTCTCGCTGAACAGCCTGGCAATGCTGACGACTCATCTCCATCGCGTGAAGCGAAAACGGCTACGGTTGTCAGTCTTCAGCAAACCTTTGTGCAGTCAAAAACGGAAGCGACACCAGCCGATAGTGGGCTGTACATTAGCGAATTCCACACTGAAAACGACGATAAAACAGAAAATCACATCATTACTGGTGTACATATCACCCTGTCTCCACAGCATCCCAATCAACTGTGGGGAAAGCTACACATCGATCGCCAAAGCAATACTGCTGACCCTAATAATGGCAGCTACAGACCGACGACCAAATCTCTAACAATTTGCTGTGACACCCTTGAGATTGGGGGTGAGTTTTGTTTGCCAGAAGCCGATGTCACCATCTATGCTCGACGGCTTGTTTGGGCAACGGACGATGCTGCCATCAACACCATGCCGCTCAGATGGAGCATTTCAAAGGCCAAAGGTGCGGGCGAGCCTGGACAAGACCGTAGTGGCGCAGACGGTGTAGACGGTCGCCATGCCGGGAATCTGGCAATTTATGTCTCAGAAGTAGCAGAGCCGAGTAATCCTAGAAATTTACGGAAACGGCTGATCGCTAACGGTGGACGAGGGCAAGACCCTGGTGCAGGCAAGGACGGAGAAAAGGGTGAGGACGTAGACTCTAAAACGTCATTTGATACCAGTCATAAATCTTGGGGGGATCCTGGGCCCTCAACTTCTACTGGAAACTTTGATCTCCCAGCAGTGCGCTATACAGTTAAGTGGGATGTCAAATTCGCGAAAGATGGGCATCAAGCGTGGGGAGAGGGACGATTTCCTGAAGACGGTCATCCTGCATCCCCCCCTGGCAGACCCGGTAACGGTGGCAATGCCGGTAAGTTGACAACTAATCTCTATTCCTTGATCGGAAGTTTACAGAATGCTGGAGGCAGGGCAGGAATCCAAGAGAGAACCTACATCGGAGGTTCAGCCGGTCAGCCATCTCACTGCGGGATTTATCACATCGAAGTGAAATATAGGTACCTTTCACCCGTCGAGCCTAGATCTGTGGACTTACGCCAAGAACACAGGACATATAAAGGAAACGACGCTCCGGCTCCCGCAGCAACTCGTGGCGATGGGCATTTCTCAACGCCCAGCATTATTTCGGTTTCAAATCCTTGGCTGCACCCTTTAAGTCTTCAAAAGATTTTGGATTATGCCAGAGATCTGTATCTGGCGGAAAACCGCGAAACCCTGGCAGGTCTTTTGAATATTTATGCCACAGCTTTGATCGCAGAGATGCCCAATGTCGGTGATGTCTGGACAGATGATGCGGCCAAAGGTCAATGGAACGCCGTCCGTCAAGAAATGACAGGCATGTTGCAACGACTGCGTTTAAATCTGGATTATTTCGGCAATCCGGGTGGGTTTATGCCCCAGTTTTCGCTGGCGGCAGAAGCAACTCAATATAAAAATGAGATCTCACGATCTTTGCGAATGCTGCTGTTGGTTCGCTGGATTGAAGATCAGCAAACCCGAGCTACAAAAGCTGCCGAAGCATTTGAAAAAGCCATAGAGACGGCAAACGAGGATATCGAACGCGCCGCCGATAACGTGGTTGATGCGCGCAGAAAAATTGCAGAACTCAATTCGCGCATCAGCTTCCTAAAAAGCCAGCTCGAAGTCCTAAGCCATAGGCTAGCATCTCTGCAAAAGCAGTTGATGGAAGAAGCCCGAGACAACCTTGAGCGACAGCGTAAAATCCAGTTCGGCATCAATATCGCCACAACTATCTGTCAAGTGTTTCCCGTTGGCCAACCTGCATTGGGTAGCATCGTCGGCTCTTTGGGTGGAGTTGCTAGTAACTTGGCTGAGAACGATAGCTTGGCAGCACCCGACACCCTTGCAGCGATTGGCGCAGTGTTCGAGACTGTTGACGAAGTCAGATCTGCTGCCCAAGAAACCACCGAGGATGACTCAGATCCTCAAGTTCTTTCCCAAATTGGAGCAGGTATGGGGCCAGCTTTGCTAGGTGTTTCGGAAGGACTACAAGCGCTGCAGGTGCCGCAGTCTGAAGTTGAGGCTGAACTGCAAAAATTAATCGCTGAGAGCGAAGCTTGGCAGACACTTGTGCAGGACATTCGTACTCTGAATGAGCATAAAACTAAATTCGCCGAAGATTTAGCCAAGACCTGTAGTGCTCTAAGCGACAGCTATGCTCAGATTTCAACTAATGCGACTGCTGTACTGAGCATGCAGAAAGGCCGCACCGATCAGCTAGATTATGTCTCCCCGGAAATGCTGGGCCGTATCCAACAGATGGGGCAGCGATCTCGTATGGCATTAGTTAACCGTCTTTACACAATGGTTAAAGCCTATGAGACAACAGTTTTCCAACCGCTAACGCGGGTTGACTGGAAACTTACTGACGTGACTGAAGAGATTAGCCGTTTACTACAAGGACAGTCGGAATTTAATCCTGAAGATTTTGAGGCGCATACTCAAGCGCTAGAGCCTATATTTGATGAAATTTTGCAAGATATACGTTCAAAGTTACGCGAGGATTTCAATATTAACCGGAGGACTCAAGTATTTGAAGTTGAGTTTACGCCGTCTCAAACGCCAGGCATTATCAATACCATAAACCGAACTGGAAAAGCGAGTTTCAATCCCATGGATATCCTTTTTCAGACGCTTTCTGACTATCAGCTAATGCGGCTCAGCGATATTGAGATCTTAAGTTTAACTCTCGGCGAAGGATCGCCCACACTGCATAACTTTGAAACTATCACTATCAGACTTTCAAGAAACGGTATTGTCAGACGTGAAGAGCATCTCTACGCTGTCTACAGTGAGCAGCCTTTGTCTTGGAGCTGGTCATATATTGGTGATTCCGCTGATATTCAGTGGCGGGAAAACGACAGAAGCGTTAGCAACCAAGACAATGCCAATCTGATTATTGGTGATGGCGGAAGCGACATCAAGCAGAAGTTTGCTTTGCCTCCAGCATGGTCAGATATGGAGTTAGAACTGAAAGAATACTCTGAAGCCAAGCAACTCAATCCTGATATGGAGAATCTCAAGATTGAGACAATTAAGTTAGCGTTGAGCTTTGATGTGACAGACGCATCAGATTATCAAAAAGTTATTAAGATAAGTCCGTCAGACGGTATCTCGGGAACGGTCATTAATTGTTCCCCAGACTTAGCAGATCGAAGAGGCTTTTTGTCAGATGGGTTTCGCATTTACTCAGCAGGTAAGACCATAACGATCAGTGTTCCAAAAGAGTCTAAGGCGGCAGAATCTGAAGAATGGAATGCGAATCCAGCACTAAGGCGTGGCATTCAGAAGTTAGATGACAACGCCTTAAAAAGTCATGAAATCACGTTTAACGTTAACCATCACATCGATTTGGAATATAGCTGGGAGCCAGTTTCAGAATTTGTTGACTCTATAGACTCACTCCCCCACTATACCTATCGAAAACCCGGTGAGGAAGAACAAAAGACGCCTATGGCCCTAGTCGCTGAAGCGTTGGTTGTCTCATACGAACAACCAACGAAGTCTGCGGCTGAAATAGGCGTTAAAATTCTGCAAAAGCCAATGGATGGTTCAGCGGTGCTTGCCACCCTTTCCTCTTTAGAAAAGGCTGATATCAAAAAAGAGATAGACGGATGGCGATGGGTGAATTATCGCGGTCTTATCGGCTGGGTAAAGTTGGGTAGTCCCCTTTAGGAAAGGATAAAAAAATAGACCAGAGAAATCCTCTGAAAATCGATAAAGCATCCTTAGGAGAGTTCTACCCTATTCAATGGCATAGCTCAGCACTAACGGTGCCAGATTCAATTCAGCAGGATCGCAAAAATTCACTTCCAAAAAAGCAACAACATCCTTAGGCTGAGGATTACCCCGATTACGCCCCGTTACCCCAGCCGCAATCATAATGCCGCAGCGCCCCTGACTTTTAAGTTGTTGTTTGTTCCACTTATCTAACGCCTGGCTATGCTGCGAATTGTCCACATCGTATTCATGACATAAATGCAGACTGTCGTCAGCAGCCTGCCAAATACCCAGTTGAAACGTCAGCTGATTAAACGGATCGTGTCCCGGATTAAAACACATGGACCGAATGCCACCCAAGGCTTGAATACGCTTTGCCAGTGCTGTTGCTTTAGGTCGTGAGGTTTGAATAATGACAACGGGCCAAGAAGCTTTCGAAGAGTTCGCAGGAGCCTTACCTATGAGCGGTTGATAGTGGGTTTTGGGATTGCGTAGCTGTTCGCGTTGATCGGTAGCCAATTGGGTTAGTAAGATCAGCGCCCCCTCAGGAACCAAATCATCATTGAGGACGGGCATATTATATTCAAAGACATCGTCTTCTAAGCTGATGTCGGTTTCGTCTAGCAGATTGGCGGATACATCGGGTAAGGACTTTACCTTGATCGAACATTGTTTTGGCCCATCATCCACCATTGGATTGGGGATACGAAATGTTTTCTCAATGGTTTCGAGAACATCCAACTCGTCGGGCGCTTTTTGAAAAAATCGATTGAGTGCTTCTAGGGCAACAATCAAGGTGGCGGCTTCAGCTTCATCTAAATCATGACGCATTCCTTCTAACGGGTGGATGCTGCCAAACTCATAGTCGTCGGGGTCTGGCTGTCGGGGACGCTCCACCTCGTAGTTTAGGAAAAAACAATCCTGGGTTAAAAAAATCTGTTGCAATACCTGGGGCGACATGGATGCCATTGGATCAGAACCCGTGCGATCGCAATCCAATACCCGTTCACGAAATTGCAGCAGTGACTCTAGACTGCGATAGAACAGCAACCCATAGTCCACATCTGCCATCCCCAAAATCGACACATACAGTGTCTCAATGTCCCAGCGGTTTACCTCAATCGCCAGCAGTTCCTGTTCACTGAGGCGATACCAAGGAGCCTGCTGCCACAGCGCCAATGCCTTTTCACAGAGCTGCTCATGGTACACGGTCGGCAACGAAGAAACGGGAGCCGTTTGAGACAGTAAATGATCAAAAATCTCATCCAACCAATGCAGCTTAGATCGGTAGGTTACATCCACCTCTAAATCCTGTAGCACCCCCCGTAAAAAAAACTGCAGTTCTCGATCACTCACCACCACACTTTGGGGGCGACTAGGTTCTGCCGGACTTTGAGGATGTTCAATCGCTTGGATCAAACTACGGGCCACGGCCTCGTAGCCACTTTCAGGAGCCACAATATCCAAACTACGCACATGGCCCTGATGCCCATCAATCCACAGCACATAGGCCTGCCCATCTTCTTGGGCGTCATCGGGTACTGAATACATACCCCCCTCCCAAATGCTGTTAGTCTTTGGCAGTTTTTGAATACGACGACGGGTAAATGGGCTTAAGGGAGGCATGAATTTAAATAAGCGGTAGCAGTTTGGAGACTGTAACTTTGCACCAGTATTTCACAGCTGGCCAGCGGATACTCCAACAAATGCCAGCAGACTTGAGCAACAGCCTCTATTGTGAAAAAGAATGGTCCTATCAGCCACGGGCCTAAAGATTTGTTCAACTATTGCAGCCTGAGACATGGCCCTAGTCAATGACAATCATTAAAGCAATGAACAACGTCCGCGAATGGCTGAGCTAAACTAGACTAAATTATTTGTTGATGTAGTAACTAATCGGACGACCCATGACCCAAGCGACTCAACCAAAACGGGGCATCCTGATGACCGAAGCGGCCCTAACCCACGTGCTGGCCCTCAAAGAACAGCAGGGTGATGACCTATGTCTACGGGTGGGTGTACGCCAGGGCGGCTGCTCTGGGATGTCCTACATGATGGACTTTGAATCCCTGGGCAATATTACCGAGCACGATGAAGTATTTGACTACGAAGGGTTTAAGGTAATCTGCGACAAAAAAAGCATGCTCTACCTTTACGGGCTCATGCTTGACTACAGCAACGCCCTGATTGGCGGTGGCTTTCAGTTTACCAATCCCAATGCTGACCAGACCTGCGGTTGCGGCAAGTCTTTTAGTGCCTAGGCATTGAAAATTTAAGCATCGAGAATTAAAGAACCCTGCTTTTGGGAAGTTATAGATTCCTGGCTCCTCAAGCAGCTTAAAATGGGGAGGTTTTTTGACTAGACATCTCCCCATGACCCAAACCATTGACGAGCTGTTTGAAGACGGCCTCAATCGCTATCAATCAGGCGAAAGCGTTGATACGCTGATTCCTACATTCAAAGATTTATGCACCCAGGCCCCAAAAAACAGTGCTCTCTACACCTGTTTATCGTGGCTTTATCTACTGGCTGAAAAGCCCAACGCCGCCTACAAAGCAGCTCAAAAAGCAATTAAGATCACCCCCCAGGACCCCCAGGCCCACATTAATATTGCGATCGCTATTCTAGACAGTGGCCGTAAAGGAGTCCGCGAACATGTTGAGTTAGCGGCCCAATTGGTGAGTTCCGTAGAAGAAGTTCAGGACGATATTCGCCAGAACTTTAAAGAAGGATTAAATCGAAAACCCGATTGGGACAGCCTTAAACGGGTAGAAAAATGGATATTCGATAGCTGAATCCTTTACCGGAAAAGGCTTTTTTGATTTTTTCTTAACAAGAAGTCCCAAGCTCAGGCTTAACAGAAGTTAACTAACTTCTGTTAAGCCGCTTTCATAGTTAGCCCCTGCTTCGGGTGATGTAACAACGGGTTCTTTGCCTTTCTGTAAGGGTTGCGGGGTAATGATCCCCGCGATTTTTAACCATTCTTTATGGTCAAGATAACTTAACGCTCAGATGAAAACGGAACTGATAAGCTTAAGAAAAGGTTCCAATAAGTTTTCCTTTTTATTGGAACTCACCCCCGTTGCAAGGAGCTTCAAAATGGACAAGCATGCTGTAGAGGTAAAGCCTGAAACTAGAAATCACAAGGGATTTTTTGTTCAGGATGGGTCCTATCATTTGATGGGAATTGAAAAGTCCGGCTGGGCATTAATTTGTATTGACGAAGCCGTTTGCCATTACGTGGATCCCGATAATTTGCAAGCATCCCAAGGGCTGGATATTGAGGCTGTATAAGGGCTCTCCTGCTAGGAACCAATCACTATCAATCGGTAAAACTCAACTTCTACAGTGTGGCTGTCCTTAAATGTGCAGTCACATTTTTTTAGTTTTAATAAACAAATGTGGAGCCTAAATGAATGGGCAAATTGAGTGATTTAAGAATAGATAAGCCCGTAGTTTACGATGTGGATTCTGATGGCTTACCCCGGCTAGGTTAACGAATCAACCCAATGCCAATACTAACTATTTAGTCATATCGGTTAGATGCAATTCCTGATTTATGGTAGCAGCATGGATACCTGAGGAAGTCGTTACAAACCGATACAAAACGATATTGTCATTGATTAAATGGCATCGGGTTGGAGATAATCATGTGGCCCAATTTTTTAACCCAATTTTCGTTACCTCTATGAAAGAGCGTTTGATGAATTGGCTGAATACCGCCTTAACAATCAATCTTTTCTTTGTACTTTTCAGTTTTGGTTGGTTTGTCATTGCCGTAGCGGGGCGCGCGACCCAAATTAATCTTGGGTTCGATCTTTGGTATAGCCTCTGGGACCCTTTGTTTATGCCGTCCATTGGCATTTTGATGGCAGGAGCTATCATCAGCGGCATAGCTAGCTGGGTGTCGCGACGTTTTTTTGCATCTTAGGGACATTTAAATCTCCCAAGATGCAACATCAATAAACCCTGGAATGCCAGCGCATCAGTACTTTTGCCAAGCGAGGCGGATCGTGACGGATCATCCCCTCAGGGCTTTCGTTCATCACATTGGCAATCACGATACGTCTGCCAGAGGCAATCACCGCATCGCGATCAAAGACCACTCGCTCAGCCCCTTCTTTTCGATATCGTTCTAAAGCAGCCGGTGTGGGTGAACGCTTTTGTACTAAAACGGCATCAAATAATCGCTTGCCACAAGCTCGATCAATGGCACGAATGTGTTCAGAAACGCTGTAGCCGTCGGTCTCCCCTGGCTCTGTCATGATGTTGCACACGTAGACTCTGGGCACCTGAGCCGATGCGATCGCATCGGCGATCTCTGGCACCAGCAGATTAGGCACAATGCTGGTATAGAGACTACCCGGTCCCATAATGATGTAGTCCGCTTCCCGAATGGCTTCTAGGGCTTTAGGCAAGGCCGGTGGAGCCGCTGGTGTGCAACCAATATTGACGATGCGGCCTCGCGCCTTGGTAATGTTCGACTCTCCATCGATGCGACGCCCATCGTCCAGTTCAGCCCAGAGCTTAACATCGCTGAGAGTGGACGGCAGCACCTCCCCCCGGACTGCCAAGACCTGGGAGCTAGCGGCAATCGCCTTCTCCCAATCGCCGGTCACTTCATTCATGGCCGCCAAAAACAAGTTGCCAAAACTGTGTCCGCTGAGACCACTGCCGCTGCTAAATCGATATTGAAACAGCTCGGTAACCAATTTTTCCTGGTCTGCCAGGGCTGCCAAACAGTTGCGAATATCCCCCGGCGGCAGTCCCCCCATCTCCCGGCGCAGCCGTCCTGAAGAGCCCCCGTCATCGGCTACGGTAACAATGGCCGTAATATTTGCGCTATAGCGTTTAAGCCCCCGCAGCATTGTAGAAAGCCCGGTACCACCACCGACTACCACAATGCGAGGACCGCGGTTGAGTTTGCGGTGAGCGGCTATGGCATCCCATAGGCTATTTTCCTGACTGCCGGGTAGCAGCACCTCCGTAATTGCCCCCAGGGTGCGACTCTGCCCCCAAACAATCAACGACAGCCCAAAGATGACCGCTAGGGGGCCGCTGACATAGCGAGGAATCAACTGGGTAATAGTACGTAGCACCGTTTCCACAAACCGGACGGTAAAAAATACCGGGGTTAATCGGAGCCAAATCATCGCCCCCAGACCCACCATCACCACGCCCACCGTACTTAAAAATAGCCAGCGTTTTACTAAAAGCCCCGGCAATAGCCAGCGCACCCAGCGATTGTGGACTGGCGTTAAATCCTTAGTCTCCTGCCAGACAAATCGAATATTTCGCTTTAAAAATTTTCTAATTAAACTAATCCATAAGAGCATTGGCTTTCTCTCACGCCCTTTTCATGGGCTATCTTGTCATAAGCTGTCCCCAGCTCGTTAACGAGTTATAGCAACCACCGCCATGTCTGTCTCCCAAGTCAACGACATTGTTCCCCCCTCACCCTGCGACGGGGATGATCCAATTTTGGAACTCAAGGGTATTTCCAAACGATTTGGCAATAATCAAGTACTGGATAATGTAGACCTAACGGTGATGCCAGGGGAGGCGGTGGCGCTGATCGGCCCGTCAGGGACCGGTAAGTCTACGATTTTGCGCATCATTGCCGGACTGCTGGCCCCCGACAGCGGCGACATTTTTGTAGCAGGGCAGCAGCGCCGTGGCCTGATTGAGGATGCTAAAGATCCGGTGAATATTGGCATGGTGTTTCAGCAGGCGGCCCTATTCGACTCCTTAACGGTGCAGGAAAATGTAGGGTTTTCCCTGTATCAAAATTCAAACCTATCGGACCGTGATATTGGGGAGCTAACTAAGAACGCGCTGGCCATGGTCGGGTTGCCCAATATTTGCGATCGCTACCCCGCCGAGCTCTCTGGCGGTATGCGTAAACGCGTCAGCTTTGCCAGAGCCGTCATTAGCAACCCCCAAGAATCCACCCAAAAACCCACCGTACTGCTCTATGACGAACCGACCGCGGGTCTAGACCCCATCGCCTCCACCGTGATCGAAGACCTGATTCGCAATATTCACGGAAATCGAGGCTGCAGCACTTATCTAATCGTCACCCACCAGGACAGCACCATCCGCCGAACTGCCGATCGAGTGGTCATGCTGCATCAGGGCTCAATTCAATGGATGGGGCCAGTGGAAGAAATTGATTCCACACCTAATCCCTATGTGCGACAGTTTTTTAATGCTGCAATTGATGGCCCCATTCGGGTTGCTAATTGATAGCAGCACTGCTGATTTAGAGAATGTGAAATGTCTTAAGAGCTCTTTCACTCAGTCAGGGTTGAAAACTAAAATCATTCTGCAGATCAGCCAAGGCCCGTATAATTTTCCAAGGGTGTACGACTGGCTGTACTGTCTACCCACTAACCCATAGGAAAACATGCGTGCAAGAACCATTCGTGAAGGCTCTGTAGGGCTGCTAATACTGGCGGGAGTGGCCCTGTTTGGCGGACTGGCAATGTGGCTACGTGGTGTTACCTTCGGCCAACGTAGTTATCGTCTGCTAGTGGATTTTGAAAGTGCCAGCGGTATCCAAGAAGGGTCTTCCGTCAGCTATCGAGGGGTGCCGGTGGGGCAAATTGTCCGGATTGCACCGGGGTCTAACACGGTGACCGTGGAAGTTGAAATTAATCGAAGCGATTTACGAATTCCCGCTGAATCCGTTGTTAAAACCAGTCAGTCGGGTCTGATTGGTGAAACCACCATTTCTATTCAGCCACCATCGCCCACCAGTTTGATGGATGATTCAGTGCTTGCTCCTACGACCCAGGGCTGCGATAGCAATTTAATTTTGTGCAATGGCGATCGCATTGAGGGCGTAGTGGGGGTTAACTACGAAGACTTGCTGGAGTCCTCACAACAAATTTCTGATGCCCTATCCACAGCCCTCGATGACACTCAGACGTTAGATGATTTGCGGGAGATTTTAGCCAATACCCGAGAGATTTCTAGCAACATGGTGGGGCTTACGGATGAAGTCACCTTGATTGCCAAAGATGTACGCACCCAGATTCAGCCAGTGTCTGCTTCCGCCCAGCAAACCTTGATATCTGTTTCAGAGGCTGCTGAGCAGTTGGAGGCTACTACTGTGCGCACTGCCGAGCAGCTAGAACAAACCCTTACCCAGGTAAATGGCATCCTAGCGGCTAACCAGGACAATCTAACCATTACTTTAGACAACATTAGCGCTAGTACCGGGCAGCTGCGACTGGCGATGGATACGCTGTCTCCAGTTATTCAAGAAGGTACCCTGGTCGAGAACCTGGAGCTATTGGCCAACAATGCTGCCGTTGCCTCTCAGGATTTGCGAGATATTTCCTCTACTTTGAGTACGAGTGAAAATCTTGTGCTGCTACAGCAAACTATCGAATCAGCTAGAGATGTATTTCAAAGTGCCCAAAAGATTATGGCGGATGTGGATACGCTCACGGGCGATCCCACACTGCGGGACCAGGTACGAAGTTTACTCACGGGCCTATCGGACTTAGTTTCTTATACCGGTGAGTTGGAAAACCAAACAGACATTGCCCAACAGCTTGATGAACAACTAGAAAGAGTTTCAGAACTCGAAAATGCTTTAGATACTAACTCTGCGGAACCTCAAACAGCCCCTGATACAGCCGCTGCTTATAAAGAAACT
Source organism: Cyanobacteria bacterium P01_D01_bin.156 (assembly GCA_039024555.1). Lineage (GTDB taxonomy): Bacteria > Cyanobacteriota > Cyanobacteriia > Phormidesmidales > Phormidesmidaceae > Leptothoe. The sequence continues at coordinate 19,700 of JBCCQQ010000026.1, read as the reverse complement.
ACTGAGACGGATGCTGCAGAATCAACAGAACCTAGTCTAGTGTTTAATGGAGAACGCTATGTTACTGACCTAGCTAATCGTCCTTAGAATTAAAAAGTACCTCCAATGTCACCCAGATTGAACATTAGAGCGGTTTTTACTTAGCGCTAATGTCGTACTAGGTTTGAAACTTTGTTTTTAGGCCCAAAACGTTCTTTACCGTGGGTAAATTGAGAACGATTTCCTAACTCCTGTCCCCTGCGCCATAAGTTCATGCCTAACCATAATTGATCGGTTTCCCACATTTCTAGAACTTGTTTCACATTATGGTTGTGACTGACTAATGCCTCTGCAAGAGAGAGTGCATTTGCTGCTCCTTTAGAAACGCCTGCTGCTGTATGGGGCCGAGGAATAAATGCCGCATCCCCGACCAGTGCTACCCGGCCAAAGGCCATTTGTGGTATGCCCAGATCTCGAATAGCCTGCACAAAGGGTTCTTGAGTGGCTTTCACCAGCGTCTGAAACGGAGGCGCTAGCACCTGACTGGCATAGTCTTGCATCTGTTGTTCAATGGCTGGAGCCATAAGCCCTGGGGGTACTGAGGCATCGCGCTGTTGTCCTGTTTTATCAGTCAGAATCTTAGGCAGCTCTGTTACCTCATCGTAGTTAACATACCAGACCCAGTTAAAGCGCCGCTTGCCCGGTACCAAGGACTCATTTTCCCCAGGAATCACATATTGCAAAATGTGAGAATTGGGCAACTGTTGAAACACAAATCGTTCAGTCAAGAGTGCTGCGGTCTTCTCAGAGAGGTCAGATTCATTGACTAATCCGCGATAGGCAATATAGCCTGCATAGCTAGGTTGATAGCTTGGTAAAAGCTGTTGCCGTACCGTGGAATCCGCCCCATCTGCACCGATCAAGAGAGCAGCAGTGGCCTGTGTTCCATCGGCAAAGGTGGCTGTAACCTGGTCATCGGTTTGTTGAATCTCTGTCAGCGTTTTACCGACGTGATAGTGATGATTTGGAAAGTGCCGCCGCATGGTGCCGTACAGTAGATTCCACGACGTCAGAGTTTGTCTCATCGTCATCCGCTGAGCGATGCTACCGTCAGGCTTCAGGTAAAGGCGCTCATTAGCAACCACACCCAGAGGCTCTTCATAGGTGACATTGGCCTGATGAAACGCTGCCAAAATTTCTGGTTGGAGTACAATTCCCCCACCCCGACTGCTAAAGTCATGGGATGAGCGCTCGTAAATGTCTACCTTCCAGCCAATCGAGCGCAGTAGAATACCGGTAAAGAGCCCGGCCAGAGACCCCCCAATGACGATAGCCTTGGCCTGATGGAAAGATTCCTTTGTCTGAATCATAATCTCCTCTTGTTAAGTGTTACACTGCGGCAGTTTGTAGTGCATTTTGCAATGCCTTTAAGTAGGCTTCCGATGGCTGGGCTTCAGATAACACCTGCTCATGGATACGAACATGAGGAACCCCTTGGATACCATCAGCAATGGCTTGGTGTTCTAGCTCTCGAATCTCCTGAATGCCTGTATTGGAGATTAGAAAAGAGTAGACAGCATCTTGCTCTAGGCCAGCTTCTACAGCGAGTTGAGTGAGGATGGTACGATTAGTAATATCCTGTCCTTCCGTGAAATAAGCTTTAAAGATGCGTTCTGCCATTGCTGTGGCACTGTTTTGCTGGGCCGCAAACCAAGTGAGGCGATGGGCCTTTAGCGTGTTAGGGGTAATCTTTATCAGGTCGTAACGAAACTCGATGCCGTCATTCTGAGTTGCCTGAATTGTTTTAGTATCAAGCAGCTGCGAATATTTCCAACTGCCAAATTTGTTAGCACGGTAAGTTTTACGATCTATCCCTGCAGTGGGCATGGTGGGATTCAGTTCGAAAGGGTGCCAGATCCATTCAACTTTCACGTCAGATCGTAGCTGAGTCAGAGCTTGTTTCAGACGAGTTTCTACAACATAACACCAGGGACAGATAAAGTCAGACGTGATGGTGATGGTGAGATTCATAACGTTCTCCTTGGGGTATGAGATCGCGAATTGAATATTATTAACCTGTGAGATTTTTTTACTACTCTTATCATCAGGTCAACGGTACTGTTAACGTCAACCTGTATAGATTACGCAGTTCAGTTCTAAGCATTCGTGCCGCCATCAACTGTTAACGCTGCACCAGTAATGTAGGCTGCGGCTTCTGAAGCGAGAAATGCGACCAGGGCAGAAACTTCCTTAGGGTGTCCGTAGCGCCCTAGGGCGGTGTACGGCAGAATCTGCTCTGCAAATTCACCTTCAGCCGGATTGAGGTCTGTATCGATAGGACCAGGCTGGACAGTGTTCACGGTGATTTTTCGAGGCCCTAAGTCTCTTGACCAGGCGCGAGTAAAGCCAGCGATCGCAAACTTACTCATGGTATATAGTCCAATGCCTGGCAGGGGCATACGTTCACCAAAGATACTGCCGATATTGATAATTCTGCTCCCTTCACCCATCCGCTTGACGGCTTCACGAGCAGCCAGAAACACTCCGCGAATATTCAAATTGACAATCTTCTCAAAATCTTCTGTTGTAGATTCGTCTAGGGTGCTCAATGGAAAAAATCCAGCATTGTTGACTAGAATATCGAGCCGACCACCGAACACTCGGTCCGCTTCGGCAAAGAGGGTTTCCACACCTTCAACGGTGGACATGTCTGCTTGAACTATCGTTGCCTGTCCACCCTGAGCTTGAATGTCTTCTAACACGTCTTGGGCTGCTGCTGCTGAGCGTCCATAGTTAATGATGACATGGGCACCTTCAGCGGCTAATTGTTTTGCGATCGCTGCCCCAATACCCTTGGAAGAACCTGTAACAATGGCTGCCTTACCTTGTAGAGTCTGCATATTTTTCTCCTGAGTTGTTGTGAATACGTTGTTAGTGCCATTTCTGTGACGACAATCTCACTCTAACCTCATTCGATATAGATGTTAATATGACTTTTAGAGTAAATATCTTTGCGTTTTTTGCAAAAATGAGGCAGTCATGGATCAGTTCTCGGCCATGCGGTCGTTTGCCAAAGTAGTAGAAACCCGTGGGTTTTCAGAAGCTGCACGCCAACTGGGAGTGGCTGTTTCTTCTGTCACCCGTCAGGTTAATTCTCTAGAAGCGATGCTGCATACTCAGTTACTGAATCGCTCTACACGCCGGGTCACCCTGACTCCCCAGGGGCAGCGCTATTACGATAAAGTGGTGCAAATTCTTCAGGATGTCGAGGCTGCTAATCTCTCGGTCACTGAACAAGATGAGGTTCCCCGAGGGGTGTTGCGAGTTAGTTTACCTGTTGCTTTTGGACGCCTTCATGTTGCATCACTTCTAGGAGAATTTTTGGCCCAATATCCAGAGATGCAATTGCATTTGACCTTTAGCGACTCTCTAGCCAATCCAGTTGAAGAAGGTCTAGACATTGTGATTCGAATTGGTAACCTCGACCGTTCGGGCTCAGCTTGGATTGTACGCAAGTTGGCATCTCATGAGCGTAAAGTCTGTGGCAGTCCCAACTATTTTCAACAGCATGGCAAACCCACCCATCCAGACGAATTAGCGAATCATAACTGCCTGTGTTTCCGCTATTCCATCGGGGCAGACATTTGGCGATTTAAGCGAGAGCAAGAAGTCTGTGAGGTGAAGGTGCATGGCTCAATTGTTGCCAATAACTCTGAAGTATTGCGGCAAGCTTGTTTAGACGGTGTGGGTTTAATTTTGATGCCAACCTGGTTAATCGGTGCAGATCTTTGTGCAAATCGATTAGAGGCTGTATTAGAAGAATATCTGTTTCATCCGCATTTGGATTTAGATACAGGAATTTATGCTCTCTATCTACCCAATCGTCGGCATTCTCTAAGAGTTCAAACGTTTGTTGATTTTTTGACGCAACGACTTACCCAAACCCTTGTGGGGGAGCCAATGTAGGGCAATAGACGATTAACGCAATCCCTGGCTGACCCCCAAGACTTTTTCAGAAAAATCTCTTAGGGCTCATGTAGTCTTTACTTTTGTATTTATAAACTGTCTTTTTTTAAGGCAGATAATATGCCGATTCCCAAAGTCGGTTAAATTTCCTGGCATGCAATCCACTGCTGATATTCACTGCCATGTCCACCAATCAAGCCGACGTCACTACTGCGATCGCAGTACTCCTATCCACCACACCAGAAACCCGGCTGGGCCAATTACTAAGCGTGTGTCTTGCCGCCAAAGTAGAAGGCAATACTAACGCTAAAGCCCAGGAACTGTTTCAAAATACAAGTAACCTGGCCCACTGGGTGCAAGACGTCATCGGTGACGATGGAAAATACACCCCCGACGAATGGCAAGCCCTCGGCAATATGGATTTGCTAGATAATGTTGAAGCTTTTGTCCAAGACTTACTAACCGAAGTGGAATCGCTATAGAGCCCACGCTCCATATGCTCTATGGAACAAAAATCTATAGCTTTACGTTTTGTAGATCCTGGCGCGGATTGTAGCTCCGCAAATCACGCAGCTGTTCATACAGGGCTCGCTCTTTGTCGCTAACTGTTTTAGGAGCCTTAATCATCACCTTAACCAGCTGGTCGGTGCGATTACCCTTGGGTTTGGGCCACCCTTTACCCCGTAATCGTAGGGTTTGCCCAGAACGAATACCCGCTGGAACATTGACTGTCACACTGCCATCGGGGGTGGGCACATCCACTTTAGCCCCTAGCACCGCTTCATCGGGGGAGATGGCCACCTCACATACCAGGTTGTCCCCATCAAACTTAAAGAAGGAATGATCCTGGATCTCCACCGTTAGATAAATATCGCCCCGTTGCTGGGTGTAGGGATTCATTTGCCCCTTACCCCGCAGACGAATCTTGCTGCCGGGTTTCACACCAGCGGGAATTTTCACCGTAATGGCATCGCCACCAATGCGAAACTTCCTTTGGGCACCCTTAAAAGCATCAGCCATGGCTAGGCTAATACTGGCCTCTTGATCAAACTGATTGGCGGACGCATTAGGGCGTTGTTGACTCTCAAAACCAAACCCGCCAGGCGCGCCATTGGGTTGACGGTAGCTAGTGCGGGCACCGCCGCCGCCCAGTCCTCCCAACAGTTCATTCAGGAGCTCATTAAAGCTACCGTAGTTGCTAAAGTCAAAGCCGCCAAAGTCTGTGGGACCGCCCGTAGTGCCTGGTCGTCCGCCCGCTTGCTGCCAATAGCGACCAAACTGATCGTATTTGCGGCGCTTTTCTGGGTCCGATAAAATTTCGTTGGCTTCGTTGATCTCTTTGAACTTGGCTTCAGCCACCTTATCCCCAGGATTGACATCCGGGTGATACTTCCGAGCTAGCTTACGAAAGGCCCGTTTAATATCGTCGTTACTGGCAGATTTACTGACCCCGAGAACTTGGTAATAATCTTTGAAGTCAGTTGCTGCCATAGCCGAAGCTCCTCAGTGCGATCGCGAAATTAGGACAATCTCCCTTTGCTTAGCCTAACAAAGCTTACCCAGGTAGGAGGTTCGGTATTCCGCCGTCTATGGTTAATGTAACTGGATTAATGCATTTAACGCATAATTTTTGATATTGAACAGGACTTGAAAGGTGAATTATCGGCCATAGAGAAAAGGGATGCTCAGGGCTTTCCTCTCCGACCCCCCGCCGATCTAATGTTTAGCTATACAGTTCCAACATCTTCTAAGGGCCAAAATCTAAGGGTGGCATGGCCGATCACATTTTCGATGGGTAAAAATCCCCAAATGTGACCGTCATTACTATCGTTGCGATTGTCGCCCATAACAAATAAGCTGCTCTCGGGCACTGTCAACGGCTGCATATCATAAGCGGGCTCTTCTAAAATATAGGGCTCCTCCAGGGGCCGACTGTTACGGTATACCTGGCCCTGTTGCACGCTAACCGTATCCCCCGGTAGCCCAATCACCCGTTTAATAAAGGCCTGATCGGCTCGATAGCCAACGGCCTGTAGCTGTGGCGGTGGCTCAAATACGACAATGTCTCCATGGTGGGGACCATGAAACCGATAGGATACTTTTTCAATCAGTAAGCGATCGCCAATATGCAAGGTGGGGTCCATGGAATTGGATGGAATAAACCGAGGTTCTGCAATAAACAGACGAACCACCACCGCGATCGCAACGGCAATGGAAACCAACTTGGCATTGGATTTTATAAATGTCTGAATAGGTGAAGACGATACGTCAGTCGATGGTTTATTCATCCCAGCCCCAGCGATAGTGCCTAGCAATTTTATAGCCTTGCGGGCATGCAGTTGGGTGATCTTGACCGCTGTTTCACCCGTGCTCGCTGCACGGGTGAAGTTACCATTCATTTTAGTAGCAGGGCAATTAGCGTTTTGGAATCAATACCGTATCGATGACGTGAATTACCCCATTGCTGGCAGTAATATCAGCAGCAACTACAGTGGCATCATTGACAGTTACCTGCTGACCCACATTCACCGCTAGCGGTAGTCCATTTTTAGAACCCACATCGCCTGAAGCAAGCTGATCGGAGGTTACGCTACCACCAATGACATGATAGGCAAGAACATCATATAGGGTCTCTCTATTTTCAGGTTTGTAGAGACTTTCGATCGTTCCCTCAGGTAGACGACCAAAGGCATCATCTGTAGGGGCGAAGACGGTAAATACTTTCCCATTGGTGCCGTTGAACGCACCTAGCCAACCGGCATGCTCTAAAAGAGCTGTCAGGACATCAAAGGAATCACTGGAGCCAGCAATCTGAGAAATGGATGGTTCTGACTGAGCTGTTGCGGGGAAAGCAATTAACAAACTAGTCAGCCCAACACCAGCGGCCTTTAAGCATTGCGAAATAAGCTTAGAAAAACGTGCCATATTCTAGAGTCTCTTATTGATAGGATGCCATTCACTCAACTGCCATGAGTTACCAACTGTTGAGTCAACTAAGAATTGGGGCAAATTCCTAGAAATCTTTGATAGATAAGACTTCCAAAGAGCATACATGCCAAAAATTAGCCTTGACCGACAGCTGTTTCTCAAATTGGCAAATGCTAAGTTACAGGCACGCTACCAGCATTCCATGGAAGCAAAAAACACTTTTTAGGTTGGGATTAATTTTTCTTGAATCTAGGCTTAAAACGATTAGAAACTCCTGAGCGTTGCCATCCCCATGCCCTTACTCCCCTCCGTCTAGCGAAGCGAACTGCCCACTCCCCTGGCAAAATAATCTCGGGTACCACGGGCATCCATCGCCGCTCCTAACCCATTGAGGGCATGAATGTAGGCAGCAGTCCGCACGGATGTCTGGTGTTTTTGGGCCAGCTGCCAAATGGTGTTGGCGGCTGTAACCATCTGTTGTTTTAGCCGTTGGTTAACGTCTTCTAATGTCCAATACAAACCGCTACGATTTTGGACCCATTCAAAGTAGCTGACGGTTACCCCACCGGCATTGACCAAAATATCTGGAAAGACGGTAATGCCATTGGCCTCTAAAATCTTGTCAGCATCGGCACTAATAGGACCATTGGCCACTTCAAAGATATAGCGGGCTTTAATATCGGCAGCATTATCCACGGTAATTTGATTTTCCAAGGCAGCTGGAATCAAAATATCCACATCCAGCGTGAGTAAATCTTCGTTGGTAATGACATCATGTTCCACCAGATTACAGACGCTGCCGTCGCAGTAAACCGCCTGCACCGCGCGGGTATCGGCCTTAAATTTTTGCAGACTGGGAATATCCAGCCCGTTAGGGGTGTAAATGCCGCCGCGAGAATCACTCACTGCAACTACGGTATAACCGGCATCAAACAAATGACGCGCCACCACACTCCCGGCATTGCCAAACCCTTGAACTGCCACAGTCAATGGCGTTTGGCCTGGGGGCTGGGCCATCATCGCCTCCAGCACATAAAATGCTCCAGTACCCGTGGCGGTATCTCTGCCTAAACTCCCCCCTAGAGCAACAGGTTTACCCGTAATCACCGCTGGGCTACGCCGCCGTTGAATAATGCTGTACTGGTCCATCATCCAACCCATAATCATGGGGTTGGTGTAAACATCGGGGGCAGGAATATCCGTATCGGGACCAATAAAGTTAGCGATCGCATCAATATATCCCCGACTGAGCCGTTCTAGTTCCGCCTTAGATAGCTCTTTGGGATTGAGTGTAATTCCCCCCTTTGCCCCGCCGAAGGGAATGTTTACTGCAGCACATTTAAACGTCATCCAAAAGGCCAGGGACTGGACTTCATCCAAAGTGACCTGGGGATGAAAACGAATTCCACCTTTGGTAGGACCGCGGGTATCGTCAAACTGTACACGGTACCCCTCAAACACCCTGAGGGAACCATTGTCCATACGTACAGGAATGGACACTTTAAGGCTGGCCTTAGGAGATTTTAGCCGTTCGGCAGCATCGTCAGAAATGGATACGTACTCAAGGGCTTGCTCTAGGCGGCGACTGGCATCAGTGAGAAGAGAATTAGCCATGCACCCATTGTAGCTAAGTGCGGGCCAATTGTTGACTAATGGCCGTATGTCTTGCCCTGGGAGCTAAAGAGTAATGCAGTCAAACTCTCTTGGGGCTCTTGGGCGTCTTGGGTAATCTGCAGGTCAGGTTTATAAATCTTTAGGACGGTTTGAATTTGCTGTCTCAATACATCACCGCGCACCAGCTGACTTTCCGCCACTAGGCTAGTGTAGACGGTTGCGATCGCAAAGGTCATCGCAACAGCCGTAATGCATCGATTGAGTGTCTCGCCGCCTTTATTTGTTCCCTGCATGGTCCCGCATCTGTACTTACATAAAGCTACCGAATTCCAGGGTCGGACTCCGGAGATTCCCATAGAATTTGCACGTATCTTAAGTAAAGTCCGCCGTTTACAAGATTGGTGTGAGTGCTATCACTAAAAGTTGATGTGAGTATCACCCATTTCTACGTAGGAAAGGCTAACTGTTCTATCGATACGACTTGATACTTGGGACAGCCTCAGGCAAAGGTTGTTCCCTTAATGTCACTTCACATTCACTGCCGTTACAGTCACCGAGAATTACAACACCTTAAAAGCGGAGATAGTGCAGCAGTGCCGTAATAGTTTGGGGAGATAGCTGCAATCGACGTTTAAGATCGACCCAATCTTTGTAGGGGCCAAATCGCCGACGATGGTAAACAAGACGCTCTGCCAACCCAGGTTCTAATGCCGGAACACCCATAAGCTCCTGGGTATTGGCCCCATTCACGTTGACTTGTCGAGGCGTTAAGATACTGTCGGGTTCATAGTAATAAAACTTCACCATGTCCCCTAACGATTGCAGCTGATGCAAGCCAATGCCCGTTACAGCGGCTACATCTTCCCAACAGGTAAGGGCAACACCGGAACGACTAAGTTCCACTAAAGCCCTAGCCTGGTGAATCGAAATCCCCGGCAATCGTAGCCAATCGTCCACCGTGGCGCGGTTCGCATCAATCGATACCCCCAGCTGTTCCCCCAAGAGCACTTCATCTGCCGATTGGAATCGATAGTAATTATCCTTCGCCAGTTTCTTTTTGAGGGGGGTTAGCTGTCCCTCCAGGGCATCTAACCCACGCAGGGCCTGTCTCACCAGGAAGCGTTTCCATGTTTGCCGCTGTCGATTCCCCACGACCTATTCCAAACTCGCCACAGATATTTCCACCCTAGGGCATCTTTTCCAATAAACTACGCCGCTTTTGTTCAAATTCATGTTCTGACAGCAGACCTTCCTGGCGTAGCTGCTCAATTTCCCGCAGACCGCTGGCCACGGCATCGACTGTTTCACCCACAGCTGGCGGCTCCTTTGCTGGTAACCATGATGGTTTTGCCCAACTTTGCCAATGGGGAGCAAGCAGATACCAAATCCCTTCAGCAGCACTGGCTATACGCGACACCTGGGTGAACCCCAACAGCACATAAAGGATGCCCCAGCCATACTGCCCCCTATAAAACTTGTGAATTCCTGCTAAGGGAAGGGGGGTGGGTTGCAAAGCTCCTAGCAAAGCTAGGGCCGCGACAATCCGCGTATTTTTTGGAAAATTCTCCTGAACATTATCCATGCCCGTCCCTAGAACTTAATCATGGGATATATCATACTCAAAGTAGTTGAATCATATAGATTTATAGACTTTGTAGAGGGTCTAAAGAATGCGCCTTAGGGCAAATCTCACCTTTTATAATGCTTATCCGAGTCTAAGTTTGAACTATCAGGACCTAAAATCCGTCAACCGGAGTCTATGATACCGGGGGGCATCTTCATAATGTTGCTGATTGTGGTTTTCACGCAGTAACTGGAATCTCACTCATTTCCTTTGTTGATTGAGTTATGTGAGCCTATTTTAAACCCGCCATTGCATGAGCACCGCACCGTCATTTCAAGATGAATGGATTCTCCTGGCAGAGAAAGACCCTTACGCTGCCCTCGGTCTTTCTTTAAATGCAGAGGATCGTCGAATTTTGAAGCGCTATCGACAGGTAGCAAAGCTGCTTCATCCTGATGTGCAAGCCGGTAGCGATGCCCCCATCAGTCAAGCTGCTGAACAACTCATTGCCCGGGTTGTAAATCCTTCGTATCAGTGCTTAAAACAAGAAAAAAATCGCTCTAAAACCCTGGCCAATATGCGTTTTCGTGTTCGCCAGTTAGACCATCAGGGAAAGCTCATACCTTCGTTTGAAAGTGCTCAGCAACTTTTGCGCATTCCGGAAGCAGAGGTTGAAGTGTTTTACGAAAACACGGTGAATCAGCTTGTGGCTCACCAATTTGATTCAACTGAGACCTTCGCGCGAGTTTTATCTGGGCTGAGTCAGCTGAATTTGGCATTTTTGTACCGCAAAATTAGCCAGCCCATTCGACCCAAGCCCATTGGTTTGGTTCCGGTTGAACCCTCTAAACCAGTAGCTGAGTCTGATGAACGTCCAGAGGAACAAACACCCGCTGAACCACCGGTTATTAACTATGCCGAAAAATATGGTATCCGGGCTCGCACATACTTAAAGCAGGGCAACTACGATCTGGCAATTCAAGAACTTAGGGAAGCCTTGAAGATTATTCCTAACGGCATTGAACTGCATTCAATGCTGGGGCAAGCTTATTTAATGAAAAAGTCCTATGGCATGGCGCGAGTGCACCTCAAGCGTGTTTTAGAGCTTAACCCCGAGCATGCCATTGCCCTTAAATACAGTCAGGTTCTAGAAAAGCGGATGGCAGAAAAGCGTAAGACTGAGCGTAAAACGGATAGTGGCAAGGTTGTTACTCCCCAGCCCAAAGCAACACCAGCGAACCAAGGATGGATCAAACGATTGCTGGGGCGCTAGCTGGCTGAATTTGGAATTCTGGGACAGAGAAATGTATAGGTGGGGATATCTCGCCTTTGCGTCCGTTACACCGAGCTTTTACTCTAAAGGAGTGAATTGACTGAAACGCCTAAGATAGGCAACAAAATTAAGTCCCTGGGAGTACATGTATGAGCTTTTTTGATTCAGAGATTGTGCAGCAAGAAGCCACAAAGCTCTTTCAGGATTATCAAGCCCTCATGCAGCTCGGTAGCAGCTATGGCAAGTTCGACCGTGACGGCAAGAAACTTTACATCGAGCAGATGGAAGGCATCATGGATCGCTATCGTGTCTTTATGAAACGCTTTGAACTGTCTGAAGACTTTACGGCACAGCTGACCATGGAACAGCTTAAAACCCATTTGGGGCAGTTTGGGATGACGCCTCAAAAGATGTTTGAGCAAATGCAAACAACCCTTGATCGGATGAAGGCTGAGATTAAGGAATAAAAGGACTTCCACACCGATGCCCACCCGTCGCCACTTTCTACAGTTTGCCAGTGCTATGGCTGCGGCCTATGGCTTAAATCAACGGCAAATTCTTCGGGGTGGCAAACAGTATGGTGCGGTTTTGGCTCAGCCTACACACCGGAAGTTAGCTCTGTTAGTCGGTGTTAATGAATATCCCAACAGCAGTCGTTTTACTCCGCTGCGGGGATGCACTACGGATGTGGAGCTGCAGCGCGAGTTGTTGATCCATCGGTTTGGGTTTGCCCCTAGCGACATTGTGGTGCTCAGCGATGCTGTTCAGCAAAAGCCTACCCGCAGCAATATTCTCACAGCCTTTGAAGAACATTTAATTAAGCAGACTAAGCCCGGAGATGTGGTGGTTTTTCACTTCTCGGGCCATGGTTTTCAGGTATCAGAGCCCAACTCTCCCGATGGAGATAGCTTCAACAGCACCTTTGTTCCTGGTGATAGTCAAGAGAACGGCGACGTGGTTGATGACATCATGGGACGCACGCTGTTTTTGCTAACATCAGCATTGCAAACGGACCATGTGAGTGTGGTGTTAGATAGCTGCTACGCCGGGGGCGGTACACGGGGAAATGTGCGGGTGCGCTCGGGTGGAGATGGCAATTTATATCTGCCAAGTAGCACAGAGCTGGAATACCAAAGCAAGTGGCTAAAGAAATTGCAGGTAAATGTTGCCACATTGCAACAGCGGCGGCGCGCCAGTGTGGCAAAAGGGGTGGTGCTAGCGGCGGCTCAAACAGAGCAGGAGGCCGTTGATGTCGGGTTTGATGGGTTTTATGCAGGTGCCTTTACGTATTTGCTGACCCAGTATCTTTGGCAGCAAACGGACAGCAGCCAGGGGACCGTGGTGCGCATTACCCGCGATATGAAGGACCTATCTGGTCAGGTGCCGTTGCTAGATGCCCAGTCAGATCAGGCCCAGTCAGATATTTACTTTGTCTCTGAGCAAAACCAGATTCCTCCAGCAGAAGCGGTTGTTACCCGCGTTGATGGGGACGAGGCTACCGTATGGCTGGGGGGAATTGACCATGAAAGTATTACAACGTTTAATCGGGGTGCAAAATTTACCCCAGCCGGGTTTGAAGATATTGGTGAGGTGGAGCTGGTATCGCGTCAGGGGATGCGGGGTGTTGTCAAACTACCAACGGCAGTTCCTGAGGGTACTCTACTTCAAGAATTCTCTCGGGTTGTTTCTCCTGACTTGCAGCTGCGGATTGGTATTGATCCATCTCTAAAGCTGTATACAAAACAGATTCAGCAGCGGCTAGGTGCGATCGCACGCATTGTTGGCATTCCCCACCAAGATGGCAATGTGCCCTACGAAAAAGAGGTGCACTACATCCTCAGTCGAATGACGAACGACTACCTGCAGCGGTTTGCGAGCGATGCCGCGCCGAATGCAGGCACCATTGGCCTAGTGTCCCAAAGTATTGATGAATGGATACCGGGGTCTTTTAGTCGAGAGCCGAATGAGTCGGTCATAGATGCGATCGCACGGCTCACCCCTAAGCTGCAGTCTCTGCTGGCAGCTCGGCTGATTAAATCTTTGCTTAAAGCCAGTGCTGCCCGATTAAATGTGGAAGCCTCCATCGTCACCGAATTAGCGGGGGAACAATTTGAGCTAGTGGCCTCCGCCTTTACCGTTCGGGGTGAAGCTGGTGAAGAAGTACAGGCAGACGGGAGCCACAAGATTCTGCTGGACCAGCAGGACTTCCGATTTCGGGTAACTAACCACGAGCCTGAGCCTCTATACGTCAGCATTGTGGTGTTTGTCACCGACGGACGGATGTTTGTAATTTTGCCGCGTCCTCAAAAGGGACGGGAGCAACAAATTTTAGAAAGCCGCATCGAAGGCAACGGTACCCAACTGTACGCTCCCGCGCTGTCAGAAACTCCGCTGTATGGACAGGAACGGGGCCGCGCAGAAGCCTTAATTATTGCTAGTCGGCAACCGTTTGTAGAGGGCTTAGCCCAGCTGCAGGAGCTAGCTACGCTGCAGGCCCTAGGCGAGCGCAGCGACAATGAATCGGCTAAATTATCCCTAGGAGCCATTAATACCCTGCTGGGTGAGATTAGCTCGTCCCGTAGTGGTGCGTTGGATACAGCAACAACAGATGAACTGCCCCAAATTCAAACCGCCGACATCGCCGCATTTTCCATCTCGTTTGAGGTGGTTTAGATACTGAGCGCAAGTAATCGTCAAAGTTGTCAAAAAGTTTTCAGCCCCCAAATCCCTTGATTCTGTGGGCTTTGAGGCCAGTCTTCCCCAGTCCCCTCGCACAAGAAAGAATCAAAATTTTCTACATAAAAACCTTCTTTGAGCATCGATTAGCGAAACATCAATGGAGTACCCCTTTTTAGAATTTTGCGCGACCGAGCGTAAAATTCTAAACCACTTTACCGAAACCTCCCAACCGATATAGCGATTTACCAAACCCCTCCAATCCGAGGGTTGTAGGGCGGCGGACCGCCCTGCCCATGGGGGTTTGGGGAACTCGGAGGGACCCCAAGCAGCCGGTTTTTCCCTTGACCAAAACTTTCATTACACGCTCTGGAAGGTGATCACAAAAGGAAATTTGAAACGGTACAATCATGGTCCGCAGCACTAAACATTTAAGGAATCCAATTTTTCACACCCCTTGAACAAAAAGGTTTTAACGTTTCTCTGCTCGTAATCTGCCAAGTCGTATACTTACAGCGTATTCCCAATCAGCGTCATGGGTGCCCAGTAATAAGGATGGGCCAGCAGAGTGGCTCTATTGTCTTCCGTTTGCCGTTGACCAATAATACGAGCATCACTGGCGGTTACCGAGTCGGTACTTTGAATAAAAGAACGCTGAGCCGCCTGGAGCGCTTCCGCCTTAGTCACCGGATTATTCGCCGTGCTTTGGGAAAGGCTGGCATAAAACCGTTGCATTAGTAAGCTCGTACTGCGGTCGTTTACATTCCATAGAGAGGCCATAACCGCATCAATCTGACTGTTGAGAAACCAGTAGCTAAGTCCGGCTACCTCCAACCCTTCTGCCTCGGGAGTTCCCACCGCCGTCTGGCAGGCAGAGAGAACCACCAAGTGTACATCCTCCATATAGCTGCCAAGGGTTTCCACCTCCTGCACAGGCAACAGCTGACCGTCGCCCATTAGTAAATAAGAGCCATCCCGGGACGTGACCGATTCACCATGGGTGGCAATGTGGAGAATCTGTTGACCGCCAAGGGCATCCCGCAGGGTGTCAAAGGTAAAGTCGCTGTCCAATAGCTGTTGCCCAGGGTAAATGCCTTGGCTATCGACAGGGTTGTTCTGGTCTCGAATAATGGCATCTAGTTCAAGGGGCACATTGGGCAGGGCATTAAAATTCTCCACCTGTTGCGAAACGCCCACCCCCAACACCGATACCCCATCTGTACCCACCGGAGAGCGGCGGCTCATATCCGTTAGACCAGCAGACAAAATTGTCCCAACGGTAAACTTTTCAATTAAATAGTGTTGGCCATCGTACAGAGCCCCCATGGGCACATAGCGCAGCACCCGATCTGGCGAGAATACCAGGTGCTTAATGTCTTGATTGCTGGTCAGTTCTGTTTCAATAGGGGCAATGAGCCAGTCGTACAGCTGTTTACCTAGGGTTTGAATTTCTGTCACATTAGAGGTGCGATCTTCTAACAGAGCGCGAAATCTGACCACGGTTTTGCCAATCTCCTGGCGGTTGACCGCCAGCTCTCGACGACCCACCAACCGGCCATCGGCGGCCCACAGCAACCACAGTTTATCCTGCAACACCAACGGATAGATAACAACGGTCCCTGGCTGCTGATCAATAATGTCCTTAGCGGTGCTGGAAAAACTCTCTGGATTTAACAGAAGATTCGCCCGGTCCCCCTCGGCTAAACGGTCACTGATAAATGTTTTAAGACTTTTGACCGCCTCTCGATATTGGCGAAACTGATCGTCTCGCTGCGATCGCAAATTCGATAAATTCTCACATTGTTTTCCCTTGGCTTCGCAGTCCTGCAGCTGTTTACCAAATTCCACCAGTGAGGAGTACGTCTCCACCATCTCTTTCTCCTTTGGCAGCAGCGTTACTTTAGCCTTGTGTTCCCCAGCCCGCTCATCCGTATATGCCGTTAGCTCCTCAACCTTGAGCAGCTCTAGTACTTCCTGCGCCTCCAGCACTCTCGCCTGCTCCAGCAACAGATCGGCTAACGCCCGATAGCTATCCGCCACCGTATCCGTATAAGAATGCAGCAAACCCTGATCCGCAATATCTTTTCGGATGCCCTCCCGGATAGTGACCGCCTCCTTAAAGAAAGCAATGGCCAATTCCGGTTGTTCATCCGCTTGAAACGTATAGCCAAGGTTGCTTAGGGCTAGTCCTGCCTCGTTGCGATCGCCACTATTACGGCTAGTCGCCAGAAGTTGTCCAAATAAGTCAACTGCCCGATCATAGTCACCCAGAGTCGCGTAGGCATTACCCAGGTTTCCTAGGGCTCGACTTTTGCCAGGGATATCCCCCAGCTGGTGGGTAATGGTCAGCTGTTGTTCTAACAGATCAATCGCCTGTTGATAGTCACCTAGTCGGGTGTAGGCAATGCCCAAATTTCCCAGAGAACGGCTTTCACTTGGACGATGCCCCAGCTCACGGGCAATGGTTAGCGCTTGCTGGTAAAATTCAACCGCCTGATAGGGGTTGCCCAAACGAGTGTAGGCATTCCCCAAATTACCTACGGTATTCGCTTCCCCAGGGCGATCGCCCAGCTCACGGGTAATCGCCAGCTGTTGTTCTAAAAGCTCAATCGCCTGCGGGTACTGCCCCAGGTCGATATAAACATTCCCCAAATTACCCAGGCTACGGCTTTCACCAGCCCGATAGCCAATCTCGCGAGTGATGGCTAATTGTTGTTCCAGTAGGCTTAAAGAACGTTGATATTGACCCAGGTGATCGTAGGCGATGCCTACATTACCCAGCACAGAGCTTTCACCAAGACGGTTACCACTTTCACGGACGATGGGCAGCACTTGCTCGTAGTATTCAATGGCCCGTTGATACTGACCTAGGTTCAGGTAGGTACTGCCCAGATTGCCCAGAGCAAAAATGTTGTCTTGGGGCTCAAGGTTAAGGGCTAAGGCTTGTTCATAATGGTCAATAGCTTGTGGGTATTGACCGAGCATGTCGTAAACCTGTCCCATGCCGGTTAAAGCATGGCTTTCTGCAATGGCGTTCTTAAATTCACGGGCAATTGCCAGCGATTGTTGGTGGTAGTCAAGAGCTGGTTCGGCCTGCCCCAGGGTACGAAACAGAGTTCCTAGGTTGTTAAGGGTATTTACCTGGCGTTCGCGTGTACCAGTAGCTTGAAAAATCTCAAGGGCCGTTTGCCAGGAGGTATAGGCTGCTTGATACTGACCGCGATTAAACTGTTCCAGACCTTGGTTATGAAGCTGTCTGGCTCTGCTTTCATCCGTTACGACTTCTTGAGCGACGGCGACAGGTAACCCCACAGGTGAGAGGAAGGTACCCAGCACAATCAAAGTCGGAAGCAAACGTTTCATAGGAGCCGCGCAGGAAAGGATTATTTATAGTTACAATTCCCGCAAGATCTACAGACCATTGCCGATCATGATAAACGGAGCCCAAAAGTATGGATGTGACAGCGGCGCAGCTCCTGAAGCTTCCGCCTCTCGCTGGCCGATGATGCGCTCATCTCCGTCAGCTGTCTGATCGCTACCGAGTAACGAAAGCTGAGCTTTACGCAGTGCATCCGCTTTAGTTTCACCAGCCGCCATATTTTCGTAAAAACGCTGCATCAACATACTCGTACTTCGGTCATTCACAGACCACAAAGAAGCCACCACCGCCTCTGCCCG
Organism: Cyanobacteria bacterium P01_D01_bin.156; assembly: GCA_039024555.1. Classification (GTDB taxonomy): domain Bacteria; phylum Cyanobacteriota; class Cyanobacteriia; order Phormidesmidales; family Phormidesmidaceae; genus Leptothoe. Next base: position 2,022 of record JBCCQQ010000026.1, on the reverse strand, counting down.
GTTCGCCTCTAAAAAGTAAGAACTAAGTCCCGTAATCTCAGTACCATCTTGTTGATTGGTACCCCCCAATGCCGTCTGGCAGGCAGAAAGCACCACCAGATGTAGGTTACGCAAACGACGCTGCATGGTTTCGATGTCGGGAATTCTCATACGGTTGCCATCACCGAGCATAATAAATGATTCTTCCGGGCGACCGGGTTCAAAGGCAGCATGGGTGGCCACATGCAGAATGCGATTACCTTGGACATTGTTCTTGAAGGCATCCAAAGTAAAGTCTTGATTTAGAAATGATTGCCCTGGATAAACACCCTTGTTCTCTTGTCCCTTAATAATGGCTGCCAGCTCATCACGCACAGCGGGTAATGGACTAAAGTTTTCCACCGCTTCAGTTAGGCCCAGACCCAACACATTAGAATTAGCAACTGGACCTAAACGATCGCCCATATCAGTCGCGGCTGGGGATAGCACCGTAGAGATAGTGTAGTTTTCTAGTAGATAGTTTTCACCATCGTGCAAAGCACCCATGGGAATATAGCGAGTGACTCGGTCATTAACGAACACGAGATGGTCAATGTTGTTTTTCTCTAGCTCGGCAGCGATGGGCTCAATAATCCAGCTGTAGAGTTTTTGGCTGGTAGCCTGTAGCTCTGAAAGGTTACTGGACCGAGACTTTAGCAAGGCTCCAAACTGTTGTACTGTAGATGCCAATTCTCCCTGGCTAACAGGCACTTCAATGCTGCCAACCACATCACCCACGGTGACCCACACTAGCCATAGTTTATCTTCCAAAACAAAAGGGTACACCAGCAGCGTATTTTGCTCCTCTGCAGCGTAGGCTTCGAGAAGTTTTTGGGCATCGCCGCTAACGTTGTCGGGATTTTGGAAAATATCATCATTCCGACGATTAACGCTAATAGCTTCGACGAAACGGGCTACTTCAGCATCGTATTGGGCCAATAGGTTTTCTTGTTGGGAATAAAGCGTGTCAAGATTGGCACAGTTATCACGTTCGCACTCAACTACTTTATTACCCAAGGCGATTAGGCTGCCGTGGGCATCGGCAACAGTTTGTTCTGGGTTACTCAAACGAATACCGTTGCTGGTCCACACAGCACGGGTGTCAGTAAACTCGCGCAGTTCTTCTAGCTGTAATAAATCGAGGACCTGCTGTGCTTCAGGAATACGGCCTTGCTCAAGCAGTAAATCCGCTAGAGTCCGATAATTATCAGCAACTTTGTCGGTATAGCTCTGCTGTAGCTCTTGAGAAGAAAAATCTTGATTATTAGTGCGAATGATTTCGTAGCTGTTAACAGCCTCTTTTAGGAAAATAATTGCCAGGTCAGGCTGCTTTTGTTGCTCAAACAAACGACCGATATTTGCAAGTAGAATAGCCTCTATTTCAGGAGCATCAATGTCTTGACTAATAGCGAGCGATTGCTGGTAATAGTCTAGGGCCTGGGCATAATCCCCCTGACTCTTGTAGATGCTGCCGATATTGTTGAGCATCGCGCCTTCGCCCCGACGGTCACCAATATCTTGACTAATAGCGAGCGATTGCTGGTAGTAGTCTAGGGCCTGGGCATAATCCCCCTGACTCTTGTAGATGCTGCCGATATTGTTGAGCGACTCTCCTTCGCCCCGACGGTCACCGATGTCTTGACGAATGGCGAGCGATTGCTGGAAGTAGTCCAGCGCTTGCGGATAATCTCCCTGACTATTGTAGATGAAGCCAATATTGTTGAGCGACTCTCCTTCGCCCCGACGGTCACCGATGTCTTGACGAATGGCCAACGATTGCTGGTAGTAGTCTAGGGCCTGGGCATAATCCCCCTGACTATCGTAGATGCCGCCGATATTGTTGAGCATTATCCCTTCGCCCCGACGGTCACCGATGTCTTGACGAATGGCGAGCGATTGCTGGTAGTAGTCCAGCGCTTGCGGATAATCTCCCTGACTATTGTAGATGCTGCCGATATTGTTAAGCGACCCTCCGACGCCCCGACGGTCACCGATATCTTGAAG
>JBCCQQ010000025.1:0-76902 GCA_039024555.1 Cyanobacteria bacterium P01_D01_bin.156 | reverse complement strand
TACCTCTTAGATGCATCAATATTTCTTGAGTACGTCAGATCAAGAAATTTATGTGTCAGCTGAAAAGATATTGGCATCCAATGATGCTTGTATTTGCTGGCTGAGATTCTCTAGTTCAGGATAAAGCGGATTAATATCTCCCAGAGGTTGCATGGGTAGTAGTAGGCTGACGGCTATCCAAGGCAGTCGGCTGTCCCGGCTCCATTGATATCCCTGATCTTTCCAAAACCAATGGTAGGGGGCTGGATGTCCACTTTGGGGCATTGCATACCACTGAGCTACAGCGAAAGTTTGATTTTCATTCCAAGCGCGGAATGTATCAATCTTTAGGTCATCTATGTGTATTCGACGCTGGTCAGAGGTTTGCCACTTTTGAGCACCCTCCAAGTCAATCCACTCCACTTCTGGCTGTGCTTTAGATTCCCCTTGAGGTTTGAGGAAAAGCACTATTTGCTGAGGGGTGGTGGTGTTGACCTGGGTCAATTGCTGGACTGACCATTCGTCGCCACCAATTTGAACTTTTTGTTGAAAATCTGCTGACCACCCTTCCAAGGATAATCCACTATTTTTCAGGGCTCGAATCGTCCGGATCTGAGCAACATTGGGAGGAGAGTGCCAAGGCCACTGGGCAGATAGATATTGGGGAAGAGCAACTGCGGCTATAACAAGGGCTAAAACGGCAATAACTAACCATTGGAACCGAAAGCGCAGATTAGATTCTGATGAAGACAATGACACGGCTAGGAATTTCAAAATATTCGCGAGGGATGAAACACATTACGTGCGTTCAAGGATTTGAATTGGAGTTAAAAATCTAAGGGCGTTGACTTTTCTCTGGGAGGCAAAGCACTGTGACTGACAGTTGCGGGTTCCAATTTTTCAGGGATGTGGCTTTGAATGGCATTGACTGTAAGTACCAGGGAGCCCAGCATTACAGCAGAATAAACATCCCCCCCCCAACTCTCATGGAGCCAGTGAAATGCTCCTGACATGCTGTGGCCGTGGAAAAAAGTAAGGATGGTATTGCGCAAGATATTGCCAATAACGCTGACTAGAATAATGCCAATAAAGAAGACCCCTGTTTGCAATCTGGAGCGGTAGAGGGCTGTCCAGTAGGTGAGAACTAAACCCATGTACAGACTGGTAAAGAGCATCTTGAGCCCTGCACAATGAGGGGCGACCTCCACCAGCTGCTGGTTCATACTCAGATAGATGTTGTTGACTTCAACGTCGTAGCCCAAACCGTGGAGAATGGTGCCAGCAACGGTGGCAATAAACCTCTGTAGGGGAAGAATGTAGGGCTCGATTAGGTACGGAAGTTGGGTCGGTGTTGAAAATAAAATCAGCACCAAAGGAAATAGCATCAACCTAAAACCTGAACGGCCTTTGAGGCAGAGCAATAAGCCTGCCAACATGAGGGGAAGTGAAAGGTTGACAGCGTCCATTACGCCACTGGTGTAAAACACTAAAGCGATAGCCAGGCTCACAATACCTGACCAGTGACAGCTATCTGGTAAATTCAACCAGTTTTGTCGCTTATCCCACACGAGTTTGAGGGCTAAAGGAATTCCAATTATCCCATGGCTAAAATACTCATGTTGAATACTGATAGTCTTATTAATCCAGCCATCCCACACCCAGTGATAGAGCAAAGGTCCGTAGAGAATAACCAAGCAGCTGATGACTATGAGCTCAGTGACCCATCGAGATGATTTAGTGGGAGAAAAACTAATCATAATGACTTGCGAAAAGCATCGTTATCAAAACTCAAATTAGAACGGGTGAAGGTTGCAACTGTTTGTTAATGGTTTCTACAACGTATGCTAGTTGATCCTCATGCATGCCTGGGTACATGGGTAAAGAAAGGATTTGTTGACTTAGGGCTTCTGCTTTAGGAAAATCCCCAGATTGATATTTCAGATCGTGAAAAGCGGGCTGCAGATGACATGGGACTGGATAGTGAATTCCCGACTGGATTCCATGGGTGCTCAGTATATGTTGCAACTCCGTCCGATCTATTGGACAGTCATCGGTTAACCGAATGACGTAAAGGTGATAGACATGTCCACTGCCACTTTGATTTTCCATGGGCACGAGCCCATAGCGAGCAAGTGGAGCGAGGGCTTGGTCATAGAGTTTGGCGAGCTGATTGCGATCGCGATTCCATGCAGCTAATTGAGGTAGCTTAATTTGTAAGATAGCCGCTTGTAGTGTGTCTAGGCGGCTATTCGTCCCACCAGGATCCGTATGGTAGTACTTGCGGGTAGACCCATAATTACGAAGCGATCGCACCGTTTGAGCTACCAGCTCTTCTTGGGTAACAACCATGCCGCTATCTCCCATGGCCCCCAAATTTTTACTGGGGTAAAAGCTAAAGGCGGCGGCTAGGCCGATGCTACCCGCTGTAACCCCCTCTCGCTTAGCTCCATGGGCTTGAGCAGCATCCTCAAAAATAATAATGTCTCTGTCTGCTACTAGGTTGCGTAAAGCGTAGGGTGAGACCATCTGGCCGTAAAGATGAACAGGGACAATCGCCCGAGTTTTGCCATTGATAGCCCGCTCCGCGGCTGTCAAATCCATCAGCCCTGTATTCAATTCGCAGTCCACAAAAACAGGAGTCGCTCCTGCCTGTAAAACACCAATCAAGGTTGCTACAAAGGTATTCACTGGCAAAATCACCTGGTCTCCTGGGCCAATGCTGCAGGCCTTGAGTCCTAGGGTGAGAGCATCAGTTCCAGACCCTACACCAACTCCCAAATTGGTATTGCATGCTGCCGCGAATGTTTGTTCAAACTGAGATACTGCATCGCCTAATATGTAATCACCACGCTCCACAACAGCAGCAATGGCTGCCATGAGCTTTGGTTGTAACGGCGTATGCTGTTTTGAAAGATCCACAAAAGGAACAACGGGTGAAGTCGTCATGGCATATAGCAGGTGAAGACAGCCAGATTTACAAAATATTCCCCAGACTAACCACAGGCACACTTTCGACAGCATACTTTCCCAGACATCTCACCTGTGAAGTACAGATGTTTCCGATCAAGCTATTTCTGAGGGCTATTTCAACTTCTCTCCTTAAGTGTGTCGTGCTGATTTCAAGCTTGGACAGCCCCTAACTATGAAGTCTGTGTAAAGCTTGAAAAATAGCTTTGTCTCTGCTTGAAAATTGACGAGAAGCAGTTACACCATTATGGTGGCGAAACCTATCGATATAGGCGGCGACGTTGCTATCTCCAAGACCCCCATGGATGTTCAAACAGCCCAACGTGTAGTAACTTCCCAGGCCAACACAGCCATAGCAGATTCATTCCTAGCTCGGTTACAGCAAAAGTCTTCACCAGTGCCAGGCCAGGTGACCTCCTTATTACTGGCATTAAAAGTGCTCCATGAGCACTTCAAAGCCGCTCAAAAACTTGATCGAGATTTAGCCTATGCGTTGCATCAGCTGGCGTATGAAGGTCGGCAATATTATGAGCAAGGCAAACAAGCCAACGTAGAATGGCCACTGCTCCTAGATACAGATCTCGAGAGAATTGCGGTCGCAGTGACTCAAATCTTTAAAGGGGATGCTTAGACCTGTTCTGTTTTGATGGCCACCCCTTGGTAGAAGTAGCCGATGATTTTAGGTAGGTCTGTCGCATAAAACTCTTCCCATTCCACGTGGGAAAAAACAGCTTTGACGAGACTGCCTATGGGCCGATCTAGATGGCAACCATCGGCAACCCTACGCTGCATCGGTGTGATCCGACGTTGCCATTGGCCCACTCCGGTTTCAGGGCTGAGACCATGTTCAATAAAGAAAAACCTGCCCCCTGGTTTGAGAACTCGGTATACCTCTGCCAGAGCTTTTGAAAGATTAGGGATGCTGCATAGGGTCCAGGTGCAGACGACAGCATCAAATTTTTCTGCTGCTAGTGGTAATGCTTCGGCGTTGGCTGTTTTGAGGGTGATGTTAATGGAGGTTGAGGGTATTCGTGAAGTTGCGATCGCTAGCATCCCCTCATTCGGATCAATAGCTGTCAGCGTTTTAACCCCATCACCGTAGTAAGGCAGATTTAACCCGGTGCCAAATCCAATCTCAAGTACATCACCTGCCACAGACTGTAATAGGGCTTGGCGATAGTTGCTCAGCTCACGCCCTGACATTGTTAAATCCAACAGTCTTGGAAAGATTAATCGCGAATAGAGTCCCATCTGCCCCCAAAGATCTATATGGTGTAGGCCAAAAAGATGAATGCTGCTTACTTAGACTAAATAGTAGTATCTTGTTGACTTCACTGCTTATCACTAACGACTCCATGGATTCATTGAAGGGACGGGATCTGCTGAGCATGGCAGATTTAACCAGTACAGAGCTACACGACTTACTGGAACTGGCGGCACAACTCAAAGCGGGCACTAGTCAACCTCAATGCCCTAATAAGGTATTGGGTCTGGTGTTTTCCAAAGCGTCTACCCGTACCCGTGTCAGTTTTTCTGTGGCTATGTATCAGCTAGGTGGGCAGGTGCTTGACCTGAATGCTGGTGTTACTCAAGTGGGACGAGGAGAACCCACATCTGACACGGCACGAGTGTTAGATCGTTATCTAGACGTGGTAGCTATTCGCACCTTTCAGCAATCTGAAATTGAAGAATTTGCCCAATATGCATCCATTCCCGTTATCAATGCGCTGACTGATCTAGAACATCCGTGTCAAATTCTGGCGGACTTGCTCACTCTAAAGGAGGCATTTGGGGCTTTGGATAATTTAACCATGACCTATTTAGGTGATGGCAATAATGTGGCCCACTCTCTTATGCTGGGCTGTGCATTAGCTGGTGTAGGTATTCGAGTGGCCACACCTGAAGGCTATGCCCCTAACCCAACTATTGTGGAGCAAGCTATTAACCTGAGTCAGGGACGTAGTGAAGTGCTGATTACGACGGATCCTAAAATGGCGGTTGAAAAGAGTCATGCTCTTTACACAGATGTTTGGGCCAGTATGGGCGAAGAATCTGAGGCGGAGGTGAGGATTCCTAAATTTCAGCCCTATCAAATTAACCAATCGATGCTGGACTTGGCGGATGATCGGGCAATTGTGCTCCACTGTCTTCCAGCCCATCGGGGGGAAGAAATTACCCATGACGTGATGGAAGGCTCTCAATCTCGTCTGTGGGACCAGGCTGAAAATCGGCTTCATGCGCAAAAAGCATTGCTGGCGTCTATTTTGGATGCAATTTAATCCACGTCATGCTAGCTAAAATGCTCAGAATGCTGATTCCTAAAGCGCCTGATAAGGGGTTGCCGTGGATTCCTGTAATCCATTCCGGGACTGTGCCTGAGGAACTGACCAAGTCGCCTACATCCACAATGTAGTAACTCCAAACTAAACCAGCGTGCAGTCCTATGGGTAGTCCTAAGCTAGTGAAACTATGGCTGCGGGAATTAATATATCGCCCTGCTCCTAAGATTAAGCCTAGTAGGAGCAGCCCAAAAAATTGAGGTGATGTTTGAATAATCTCTGGTATCGGCTTAATAAAATGGGCGACTGCAAAAAGCAGCCCATTCCATCCAATGGCTTGATATCTAGGCAAACTGATATTGAGTTCAGTGAGTAACCAACCTCGAAATAGTAGTTCTTCTGCAAAGCCGATTCCTAAGCCTACGGCGAATCCTTCAGTGATGACCGTTGCCAGATTGCCGGAGGGCGTTAACATCGCCCATCCCAAACCGATCTTGAGACTAAACAGGCATACGACTAGGCCAATCCCAATCAGTAGGGCAATGACGATGTCCTGGAAGAAGCGATCGCAAAAAACGAGCCCATAGTGCCTAAAGGGACGTCTCCGGTCATGTACGCTTCGTGCCCAAAACCAAGCATGGACAATAAAGCAAACGTATAGGCAAACTAGAGCAAATGTACTGGCAAGCTCTTGCCAATTGCTCAAACGCCCGGCAATGTAAATAATGGATGCCCATGGAGCCCAAAATAAGGCCAGTAATCCGAAAAATATAAGGATCCTAAAGGGCAGAGCAGCATGGGCAATCGATCGGTAATGCATCAGTTGCGCAACCAAGAAGTGACTTGACGACCAGTGTTGCTGCTCTGAAGTAGATGGCTTACTCTCCAACATCAGCGTTAGGCGCTACAGTAGCCAAGCTAATTCTACTGAGCTTGGAAACGAGGCACTGACAGAGAGCAAGTGCTTTTACAGCTATTCGTCAGGCTCAATAGTACTGGTTAAACCTTTTGAGCGAAGCACTTCACTGTAAAACTCCGCGTGTTCTAACTCACATATAATCACCAGCCCAACCCCGGAATTATGAGCCTGCATCATAATATCGACTGCCTGGGGAACAGAAAGACTGGGGACAGCCTGCACTAGAGACTCCACTACATATTCCATAGAGTTGAAATCATCGTTATGCAACAACACCCGGTAGCGGGGAGCATGCTGCCGCTTATTAGAGGTAACAGTCTTTTCAATTGTCCCAGTAGACACCATGACTTTTTAACTAGTTGAATCAGAGAAACTTTACATTAAGCAAGCAATGCTGTTAAAAGACAGCCAAAAATGGAGCTGAGCCCTATCTTTAATTGTAGCCAAAACTTATCTGGCAACCTGGAAGCTGAGTCGTCAAATGCTTCTAAAACAAGACATCGAGTAATTCTAGCAATAGACTTCAGCTTTAAAGTCACAAAATGAATAATAAAAAGCAAATTTTGCAAACACAGTTAGTGATAGCGTAATACCTAATTTAACAAAAATTGAACTATTGAATTTCAGCTTCAAACCAAGTGGTTCATTGGCCACTGATTTATCAGCTGTCATAGCTCAAGCTTTTTTAACCCACCTAGATCGACCGTTGTTATTAATTCGCTTGGAAATCCTATTTTTCAAAAATGATCACCATAAACCCTGGACAAATTGTCTATCTCGAATGTTTAGATCAACGGCTCTATGCTGAAGCTATTCAGGTTGCTGGCTCAATACGACTCTGGTGTCGTCCCCTCATGCTGGTGGCCCATCTGCCCTGTGAATCTCATTTGCAGCAGCAAGTCATTGCAGATGCCGCCATCAGCCCTGAAACCTCTAGCTTAGAGCTCTATGATTTGAAGACCGCGCCTGACTTAGTTTGGCCTATTGATAGCTTTAAGATGGCCTTTGATACAGATTTCTTTGCCCTGCTGTTTCACCTGCGCTTAGCTGATAATAAGGGCGCCGAGGAACAAGCCAAACAGGAATTTCAACACTTTCTGCATACATGCTGGAACTACAGCGGCTCTGCATATAAAACTTCAAATAACTCTAGGAAGCTAGTTGCGATACGCTGATTGCGGACTAGAGACTTCTAAATAAGCAACTGAGAGTGCCGCCTGTGGTTTGCTGCAGCGGGTTTTGCTGACTTTACATTGGAGTAGTTTAGAGCTTGTTAAACATTAGAACCATGGCCTTGTGCATTTAAATCATGACTTAACAAGTTTTTCATGCTTAAACCGTGGAGTCGTTGCTTGACAGCTCCTGAGAGTTGATAGTGCTTGCTGACCTAATTGGTTAACGGATTGAGGGAACTAGTTTAATGCGGCCCTCATCCATCTCGCTCATCAGTAATTCAAGGGCTTCATAATCAACTTCAGAAATGTAGCCCAGGCGAGATAGTTCTGAATTGATCTGTTCCTCGATATCGGGGGTGAGCTGCTTTGTGTAGAGTGCTTTCTCCACAAGCTGTCGAATGGCGAATGGGTGCATAGTGATTGTCCCTAATAATTCTTTTTCATAAACCACTCAGGCTACACGTCTGTGCCATCTGGTTAGTATCTGTACTAATCCAAGTGAAACTTTTGGTGCTGGGATGCTCAGTGATCCGCATCACTCAAAGCTGAATGGAAAGGATATACCTATGGAACAGGTAGCTACAGCTACAGTTTGCTGTAAATGCTTTCTGGAAACTTTAAAGAGCTCATCCCAAGGTTAAGATTCCACAAATCGATATGCTCCATCTGGGCAAGCTTAGATTTACCAAGTTAGCTTCAGAGTCATATGAGCATATGAGAAGGTCGTGGTCTAACGCTCATTCCAATCTAAAAAAACTCTTAGGAGACTGATTATGTATAGTGTTGAAACATCAGTTAAGGTTGTGCGACCTGAAGGCGCTTTGACCGCTGCAACGGCTGATGCGTTTAGAAAAGAAGTATTAACGGCCATCACATCTGATGGTGCTAGCGAGATTGCCATTGATATGGCGGCTGTGGATAGTGTAGATAATTTTGGCCTAGTCGCCCTACTGGCTGGTTGTGATACAGCTAAGCGCCATAGTAAGCGATTAAGTCTACGCGATGTTTCTCCTTCGGTACGCATCGTTTTTGAGCTGGCCCAGGTTGATCGTGCTGTTTCTATGGTTGATCGGCAGACATTGCAGGCGGCTTAAACCATCGCCCTTTCTACATAGCTTGTCTTGAAAAGATTTGCGAACAGGGAAAGGTTTATTCTCATTGGACTTGGTCCTTATACCGAATAAGCAGCGGGAAATATAACATTTCCCGCTGCTTATTCGGTATTTGACAGCTTCTCGGATAAGTCTAGGGGGGATGAAGACTGCCGTGTTGAGCAGTGAATGTTGTCTTGCTGAATAGATGTGCAGCTTTGGTTTTTTATCTGTTGTTCAGTCTAGCCTCTCTTGGGAATCGGCTATAGTTTAGTGAAGTTAATTGCGGCATTGAATCTGTAACGATCTTGGAAAGGTGCTACAGAATATTCTATTGCTTCAACTAGTGTGATCGACCATAACTAAGCTGTTTTTTTAATTGCTGTGCCCACTGCTGTTGACCAACTCATAACTTCCGATATTGCTCGCCCGGCTCGTTATTTAGGTAATGAACTGGGTTCGGTCCATAAAGATTGGGAAAGTGCTGTCATTCGTTGGGTGCTCACTTACCCAGAGGTTTATGAAGTAGGTGCTTCAAATCTAGGGCATATTATTCTTTACAGTATTATCAATCATCAGCCGAGGCAGCTTTGCGATCGCGCTTATTTACCTGGAGCTGACTTAGTTCAAAAACTTAAAGACACTGATACACCTCTGTTTGCAGTAGAAGCTCGCCGTCCCCTAATCGACTTCGATATTTTAGGGTTTAGCCTTAGCTATGAGCTGGGGGCAACCAATATTTTGGAGATGCTATCTCTAGCGGGCATTCCTTTGACCTGGCAAGAGCGTAATGGGGCCGGTCCCTGGGATGAAGCAAGCTGGCCTATGATCTTTGCAGGTGGACAGACCGCAACGTCCAATCCTGAGCCCTATGCAGACTTTTTTGACTTTATTGCTCTGGGAGACGGTGAAGAACTCTTACCAGAAATCGGTCTGATTCTAGAAGAAGGTAAAGCGTCAGGCATGACCCGCCAGGAGATACTACTGGACCTGGCTCAGGTTCCTGGTGTTTATGTGCCTCAGTTCTATGACATGGCGGAGGATGGTTCTATTCATCCTAATCGTGATGATGTACCGCCCCGTGTGCTGCGACGTGTGGCTACCCCGATACCAGATTATTCCATCGGTTTAGTGCCCCATGTACAAACTGTGCACGACCGACTCACAATTGAGATTCGCCGTGGCTGCACCCGAGGCTGTCGCTTTTGTCAGCCTGGTATGCTGACTCGCCCGGCGCGGGATGTGGCACCAGAGCAAGTGGTGGACACTATTGAACGGGGCATGCGAGATACGGGATATAACGAATTTTCGTTGTTATCTCTTAGCTGTTCCGACTACTTAGCGTTGCCAGCTGTGGGGGTAGAAGTTAAAAACCGTCTCAAGCATGACAATGTTTCTCTATCTTTGCCAAGTCAGCGGGTTGACCGTTTTGATGAAAACATTGCCCATATTGTTGGTGGTACCCGTAAAACCGGTCTTACATTTGCACCAGAGGCAGGCACCCAGCGAATGCGAGACATTATTAATAAGGGCCTGACTAACGAAGAACTCTTGCGGGGGGTTAAAACGGCTCACGAGCAAGGATGGGATAAAGTCAAGCTCTACTTTATGATTGGTCTGCCGGGGGAAACGGATGCTGATGTGTTGGGCATCGCTGAAACCGTTCAATGGCTGAAACGAGAATGTCGTCTTAAAGGTCGTAAGTCTCTGGGCTTTAACATTACGGTCTCTAACTTTACGCCAAAGCCTCACACACCTTTCCAGTGGCATTCTGTCTCTACCAGTGAGTTTGAGCGTAAGCAGAATATGCTTAAAATAGCCTTTCGCTCTATTCGAGGAGTCAAGGTGAACTTTACCGATGTTCGCATTTCTGCCATGGAAGATTTTGTGGGCCGTGGTGATCGGCGGCTTTCAAACGTGGTTAAGCGAGCTTGGGAACTCGGTGCAGGCATGGATGCTTGGTGGGAAAGCCTAGAGCGAGCTTTTAATGCTTGGACTCAAGCGATTAATGATGCGGGTCTGACGTGGAAATACCGACAGGTGGAAGCAGGGGAGTGGAATATTGGAGAATCTCTGGAGCAGGAGCTGACGGTTCCTGAGGCGGTCGATCGGTGGCAGTCTGCGATGGATGCTCCTTTACCTTGGGACCATCTAGACACTGGTATTGATAAAGGCTGGCTACAGGAGGATTTACGACGAGCTTTGGCAGCTGCTGTTGTTCCCGATTGTTCCTTTGAGGGCTGTTCTCACTGTGGCGTTTGTGGTACGGACTTTGGCCATAACGTTGTTGTGGCACCGCTACCGATTCCTGCATTTGAGGGACATAGCAAGCCGAAGTCTGAGCGAGTGCAACGATTGCGTATTACCTTAGGCAAATTAGGGGATATGTCTTTAATTGGTCACCTGGATTTGGCAAGGATGCTAGATCGTGCTGTCAGGCGAGCGGCTTTGCCCATTTCATTTACGGGAGGATATCATCCGGGGCCCAGAATTTCCCCTGCTAATGCGTTGCCCTTAGGAGCAACTAGCTCTGGTGAGGTAGTTGACTTTGAATTGACTGAAACCATGGATGTTGAGCAGTTTAGGCAGCGGTTGCAGACACAGTTGTCCAATACACTGCCCATTTATGGGGTTGAGACTGTTGATTTAAAAGCACCCTCTGCGACCAAGGCCTTGGGACAGGCGGATTATTTGTTAGCTTTGAGTGCTTCGGAAATTGATTCCATGGAGGTTTGGCAGGATTGGATTGGGTATGTTCTGGAGGCTCAAGAAATTTTAGATACCCATACAACTAAGTCTGGTAAGGTCAAACAAATTAACTTGCGGGAACGGCTACAAAGTTTGGAGCTCGTTGCTCAAATTCCCAAAAATCTTCCCAGAAGCGTAGCTCAGAAACTGACTAGTTCTGGTGATGTGGTCATTCGCTATGTTGGCAGTTGCCGCAATGATGGCAATATGCTGAGGCCCGAACAACTGTTGCGAATGTTAGAAATGCAGCGGCAGGATGAAGAGCAAAAGATTACGCTTGGCCATGTGCACCGTCAGCGCTTGATTCTGGTGTAGGGTCAACGTGATGAGTACGTTATTTTTGGTAACTAAGGGTATATGCGGTGCTGCGATTGCCACCTTCTGGTGCTCATGGATGGGTAACACGACTCAGGCGCAATCACTCCCATCGCAGATAAATAGCGTGAATCAGATTAATAATCAGCAGCCATCTGATCTAACGCCATCGGCAACGGCTGATAACCCTTCTGATCAGCAGTTGACAATTCCAAGCCTATGGTGGCAAGAACGACAGCAGGGAGATGCGATTAACCCGCGTCTAATTGATACCTGGAATGCTTACGAGAGTAGTGTCATTCCACATGTAGATGTTTTAGTGAACGCTCAAATTTGGCCTCTCTTAAGCTATTTGGAGCAGTACGCATTCATCACACAGTTTGGCAGAAGTGCAAAAGCCTATGAATATCAACTCCGGGTCTTTACAGGTAATCGTCTGGTTGGTTCGCATGTGTGTGATTTTACAGCCTTAGATGATGTAACGTCCCAAGCCTTACCGGTAGACCTGCGTTGTGTTGTGCAATTGGACTACTTGGGCCAAGGAGCTATTCGGGGTCGACGTGGCTCAGTAGACTTTTGAGAGTTTCTCGAGCTTGGGGGGATAAGGGTAGCAACACTTCACTGTCTATCGGCAACTGCATCATCTGTTCAGGCAGTTTGTCTGGCAGGGTAGCGCCTGGCAGAAAAAATAAAGGTGATAAACCATAACTTGATAAGGAAATTTGCGTGGCAATTTCCGGTTGCCAACAAAACTCTAACCAGGCTTTAGCTGCATCTGTTAAGTGTGCATCCACAGGCGCTACCCAAAGATCGCTAGTGAGTACGGTACCTTCTTGAGGATTAACCGCCCCCAAACGCCGGTAGCGTACCAGTGTAGCTAGAATATCGCCGCTCCAGCCCACCGATAACCAAACGTCTTCATTTACTAAGGCTTTGAGGTGGGATTGGGAGTCAAATACCCGGACTTGCCGATAGAGGGCTGAGAGTTGTTCCTTGACATCATCTTCAATAAGAACTGACTCGTCATTGGCAGAGTACCCGAGTGCTTTAAGCACAATTGAGATGGCTAACCTTGGGTGATTTGGCATCGCAATTCGCCCTGCCAATTCTGGTCGCCATAAATCTGCCCATTTTGTAATGGCGTTATTCCCTTCAAATAGGGGTTTTTGATAAGCGATCATGAGGCCCTGGGTTCTATAGGGAACAGCCCATAGGTCATTACCTTGGGCTGTAGATTTTCCTTGGCGATCGCGGCGGAGTAGACGTTGCCATGGTTCAGGCAAACTTTCAGCAGGAATAAATTCTGGTATTGGCTGGATCAGTTCCTGTTGAATCGCATGGTCCAGCCACGGATCGCTTAGGGTGACAAGATTGGTTTTTACACGATATTCGTCTGAGGGTGTGGAAGCTGAATTTCTCAAAGGCAAGAAGCGTTTCCATAGCGGAGGTAAAGGCGCTTTTTGAGCTTCCCACCATTGCAGCTGCTGATAAATATCGCTGAGTGTTATGGCTGCTTCGAACTGTGAGGGGATCTGTCGATTAAATGTTTTAAGGATCTGTGAGGGAATAGAGCGTGCGAGAAATTTAACTCGAAAAGAATCAGATGAGCTAGAACGACAGCCTGCGATCGCAAAGCCCATTAATCCCCACAATAACGTGCGCCGCTTGATCATTGTATTGTGCTCTACCGCCTATCTACACTAGCTCAATTGGGTAATGTCTGCGCTAGATAATCTCTGGTGATTGGTATTACAAACTGCTGAATGCATTCAGCGAGCTGATGTTATGAACTATGGTGCCGAGTGATGCGTAAAATCTGCAACTAAAAAGGAGTTGAACATTAATGCTCAACTCCTTTTTATCTCTATAGATATCTAGCTAACAATGAAAGCTACTATCCAAATGCCTGTGTAACCAATTGATCGACTGACTAGTCAAAAACTGCGGGAGCAGAGAAGCGAGTCTTACCAGCACCCCACATATCACCCATAACTTTGGGCTGCAAAAGAATATAACCAGAAATAGCTCTCAAATCATCGTCAGTTAAGCTTCGCATCTTTGGAAAGATGTCAGTGCTTTGGGTACTAGGATGCAGTTCAGAGATTTCTGTTAATCCATCATACGTAGTAGGGTTATTCAAATAATCCACCAGTGCTTCCAAATTATTTCGGTCTGGATAAGCACCTTCTAAAGCTTCAGGTTCTAGACCAACATTGGGGTTAGTCTTGGTGATCCCCTGTACATGGCAAGTGGCACAAGCATAATTAAACTTCCTCCGTCCCTGAGCAACTTGCTCCAGGGAAAGTACCACTGTGTCACCCTGTTCATTTAAAGGAATGGTACGGATCGCTTCATCTAGCTCAGCCGCCATCGCATTGCCTCCATAAAAGAGGTTGCCGACAAGAAAAACAGCCGCGACCATCAGCCAAATGCACTTTTTCAACATGATTCTCCTCGAAATGGATCGCCCATCAAATACGCAACACAGCAAAAAGTGTTAAACCTGAAACCCAGGTAACGTTTGCGATTCGTAGCTATCTGATAAACAATTGACAGATTTGTCAGTCAATTGTTAGTCAGGCTAGTTAGGGCACCGTATGAGGATATACAAACCCCACAGTGCAACTAACCTGACAGGATTGCTATTCAGTTAGCTAATAGTTACTATCCATCATGCCACCGATAGGGCCAATTCCCAAGCCAGTTAAAGGCTTGACTAAATCACAGGCTTGATCGGCACCGGTTGACCATTATGTGCCCTCTCTAGAGAGACATGGTTCAAACTTGATGTAGAGGGTGGAAGCTGATGCAAACGGATCAGCTGAGTGAGAGTATCTTTTAACTCTGTGCGAGGGACGATTTTATCCACAAACCCGTGTTTTAAGAGATATTCTGCTGTTTGAAAATCATCTGGTAGCTTTTCTCTGAGGGTTTGTTCAACCACACGACGCCCTGCAAAACCTATAGTTGCATTGGGTTCAGCCAAAATGATGTCACCTAACATGGCAAAGCTAGCGGTTACACCTCCGGTCGTGGGATGGGTCAAGACAGGCATATATAGCAAACGGTGGTCTTGATGCCTTTCTAGCGCTGCTGAAATTTTAGCCATTTGCATTAGGCTGAGCATCCCTTCCTGCATACGGGCTCCACCTGATGCGCAAACAATGACCACTGGCAAATTGCTGGCGGTTGCATGTTCTATGAGGCGGGTGAGCTTTTCACCCACCACCGAACCCATGCTGCCCCCCATAAAGCGGAAGTCCATTACACCTAGGGCAATCCCTTCTCCATGAATTTGACCGATACCGGTCTGAACGGCATCGTTAAGTTTGGTTTTGCCCTGCATATCACGAATGCGATCGCTATAGGCTTTTCGGTCTCGAAAATGCAGCGGATCCTTAGGCCCGACTTGTTCATTCAGTGGTTGCCAGGTGTCTGCATCAATTAGCTGTAGAATCCGCTCATCGCTAAAGACGCGGTAGTGATGATCACACTCTGGACAAACCATTTGGTTAGCCCGTAGGTCCTTGGTGTAAGTTAAAACCCCACACTTGTCACATTTTGTCCAAAGACCATCAGCGATTTCTCGCTCCTGCCGGTCCTGGCTAATGGGGCTTTCTTTCTTACGATTTGCAAACCAATCAAAGAGGGACATATACCCTAGTCTCGATATATAGCGTCCTTCAATCCTACCGGTTCAGCTACCCTCCTGGAGTGCGACCCTTGGATTTTATCGCCACCACGGATTGCCTGATCACCTAAAACAACAGCGTCAAATAGCCTTGTATCAAGGAATTACCAAAAAATACAGTAATTCCTGCACCGAAGGCTAAAAAAGGACCAAAAGGGATAGGTTGGCGACGACCAATGAGTCCCATGGCTGTTCCTAGAGAGCCAACTAGTGCCCCTAAAAAAGAGGCGAGCAGGATGCTCAAAAGTAAACCTTGCCAACCTAGCCATGCTCCCAACATGGCGGCTAGCTTGCCATCCCCGCCTCCCATCACTGTTTTTCCCACCACCATGGCTCCCAAAAGACTGATGGCATCAAACACCCATAAACCTAAAATGCTTGAGCCAATGCTGACCACTAAGCTTGATGTGACTGATGTACCAGTAGTGGCTGCTATCAAAGCATGGGTCAGCCAGCCTAAACAAACCCCCGACATCGTTAATGGGTTGGGGAGTGTGAGCGTGTCAAAATCGATCAGAGTAAGCGCAACTAGCCAACTAGCGAAGATCCAATAGGTTGGTGTTTCTAATTGCCAGCTGAAACGTATAAATAAGGCTAAAAATAAAAGCCCACAGCTAAACTCCACCAAGGGATAACGGGGTGAAATCTGGGTTCGACAATATCGACAGCGTCCTTTGAGCCATAGCCAACCCAGGACGGGTACATTATCGTAAAACTTTAAGCGGGTACGACATTTAGGGCATCGAGATGGGGGAAAGAGCAGTGACATTCCCGCTGGAAGTCGGTACACAACTACGTTAAGAAAACTCCCAATAGCTGTGCCAAAAAGAAAAACTAACCCCCAGGACACAACGCTATCGAGCATTTCTCATTAGTGTAAACCGGGTTCTAACTGGGTCAGGGGAATAAAACTTTCATGGGGAAGCAGCACAGGTTTAGTTCCAAAAATTAGCTTGCCCCGTCGCGTTGTACGACCGATAGCGACACCGATAGGACGTTCAATGACTTCTGGATGCACCTCGTAATAGGTGCGATATATATGGCGTGCTGCCCGTAATAAAATCGGATCTGACATGGATGCTGGAGAGCGTAAATTCAATGGACTCCGCCCTGTTGCTACCACGCTTGGGTGAACCGTTGCCTGGCCATGATCACCGTACTCTGGTCGTTGTAAAGAAGACACGACTGAATACTCCTGCTTACTAACGAATACATCAAATAAATCGTCGCGAAACCATGGGTTCAGCAATGTTTCTTGCTGATTTAGAGGCTAACTGCTCTGTCAGGGTACCCCCATCGTTGCTCAGTACAACAATACTAGCTGCCATCTATGGATTCTGCCAGAGGGCGCTCAGCAGCTTCGGAATCTACTCAAGGGATTGTAGAAGTATTTCACCCATGGCTTGGCATCCTACAGGTTGCATGCCATCAGCCATAATGTCGCCTGTGCGATACCCCTTATCAAGGACTGTATCAACGGCAGTTTCGATCAAATCAGCAGCTTTAGGTTGGTTAAGTCCATAACGCAGCATCATGGCTGCGCTCAGCACTTGAGCTAGGGGATTAGCTTTGTCCTGTCCTGCAATATCTGGGGCTGAGCCATGGACAGGTTCGAAGACCCCTGGACCAGAAGCTCCCAGACTGGCTGATGGCAACATGCCAATGCTACCGGTTAACATGGCAGCGGCGTCAGAGAGGATATCGCCAAACAGATTGCCAGTAACGATAGTGTCAAATTGTTTAGGCCATCGCAGTAGCTGCATGGCGGCATTGTCCACATACATGTGGCTGAGCTCTACATCGCTGTAGTCTTTGGCCAATGCTGTGATGCGATCGCGCCACAGTTGTGACACTTCTAGTACATTTGCCTTATCTACTGAGCACAGCCGTCCCTGACGTTTTTGTGCAGCTTCGAAAGCGACACGACCAATGCGGTCTATTTCAGTGCCTGTGTAGGCCATCGTATTCACACCCCTTTGATCACCATCGGCATTAAAAATGCCTCGAGGCTGACCAAAGTAAATACCACCCGTGAGCTCTCGCACCACCATAATATCAACGCCTTCAATGATGTTTCGCTTGAGAGACGACGCATTAATCAGCTGGGGCAAAATTGTAGCGGGACGCAAATTGGCGAATAATTTTAGGCCTGCTCTCAATCCTAGGAGCCCTGTTTCTGGACGCTGAGCACGAGGTAAGGTGTCCCATTTATAGCCTCCAATCGCTGCCAGCAGGACTGCATCACTTTGCTTACAGGTTTCTAGCGTCTCATCGGGTAAAGGACTGCCCGTTGCGTCAATTGCACAGCCACCGATGAGGGCTTCGGTAAAATCAAACTGAATATCTAGTTTTTGACCAACTGCCTTGAGTACATCGACGGCCACTGCGGTAATTTCAGGTCCAATACCGTCGCCGGGAAGAAGAGTAATACGAAACTGCTGGGTCATGGAAGCTGGTTTTCGGGTGTATCGGGAACATCATATTCTAAGCATGCTGCTGCACGCGATACGATGAATGGACTACATCTATCTTCATGGATTTGCTTCAGGCCCTCAATCCTATAAAGGGCAGTGGCTAAAATCTCATCTGTACGCCCAAGATATCGATTTAAAGTTACTAGATCTAAATCAGGGGAACTTTGGTTACCTCACCCTAACGCGTCAAATCCAACAAGTGCGGCAACAGCTGCAGGGGCCTACTATTCTGATCGGTTCCAGTTTGGGAGGTTTGGTGGCTGCTTGGGTGGCTGAGCAATCAGACAGGGTTGAAAAACTTGTGTTACTTGCCCCGGCCTTTCAATTCTTAGATCAGTGGTTGCCTCGCCTAGGGGATGATCAGATTAGGCATTGGCGTTCAACGGGCTGGCTATCGGTTTATCACTATGGCTTCAAATCCCGGCAACGTCTTCACTACACCTTTTTGAGGGATGCCCAAGACTACCTGGATAGTCAGTTACAAAAGACTATCCCTACCTTAATTCTCCATGGCACTCAGGATGATGTCATTGCTTTAGATGCCAGTCAACAATACGCTCAGACGCGTCCATGGGTTACTCTCCAGGCCCTGAATACTAACCATGGGATGACGTCTGTCATGGCAGAGATTGGCCATAGCATCACAGATTTTTGTCATCTGTAAAAAGGCTGTTCGCGATCGCATCAAAATGGCACAATAAAGTCCCCATCTTTCTGCCTGCTTCATGTTGCCCTTCTTGCGATCTGACTTAGCTGCAATCAAGGCTTATAAGCCCCATCCGCCCATTCCAGAACCCTATGATCAGCTGGATACGAACGAAAGCCCAATTGACCTCCCGGCTGAGATTAAAGTAGCTTTAGCAGAGCACTATCAGCAGGTTATTCGAGCGAATCGCTATCCCGATGGTGGTCATACTGCGCTCAAGCAGTCAATTGCCAGCTATGTGGCTGAAGCTGCTGTAGACGTGACGGCAGCTAATATCTCGGTTGGTAACGGCTCCGATGAGTTGATTCGCTCACTCCTCATTGCAGCCGCCCTTGGCAATGGTGCAATTTTGGTGGCTAGTCCTACATTTTCCATGTATGGCATTCTGGCCAATACATTGGGTATTCCGGTTGTTAATGTTGGGCGCCAGGCAGATTTTCAACTCAATTTGGGCTTGGCTCAGGCTGCCATCGAGAACCACAGTATTCGAGTCGTCTTTGTCGTCCACCCCAATTCTCCGACCGCAAACCCACTGAGTACGGACGAAATTGCTTGGTTACGTCAACTCCCTGAAGATATTTTGGTAGTCATTGATGAGGCCTACTTCGAATTTAGCCAACATACCCTCGTGGCAGACAGCCTGAGTCGTAGTAACTGGGTCGTGCTCCGGACGTTTTCCAAGGCGTTTCGCCTTGCTGCCCATCGAGTAGGATATGCTGTTGCTCAGCCTGCGCTCATTGAAGCCTTGGAGAAAGTGCGCCTACCTTATAACGCACCTAGTTTCTCCCAAACTGCCGCCTTATTTGCGTTACAGAAACGTACTGAACTGCTGTCTGCTGTTGATACTACCATCGCAGAACGTGACCAGATGGCTGCGTGGCTCAATACTCAGCCTATGCTCCAATCGTGGCCAACAGCGGCTAACTTTATCTACTGTAGACTCAGTGATAAAGCGCTCAATCAGTGGGGGATGACGCAGATAGAGGGCCTACAGCACGTCTTTGACCGATTAAGGCAACAGGGTACGTTAATCCGTCAGACTGGTGGTGGGCTGCGCATCAGCTTAGGAACGTCGGCAGAAAATCATCGTACTCGAACCAACCTAACCGCTGTGCTGACTCACCGGTAGCTTTAATCTAACCAGCCTAGCGGCCTGCTCCTGTACGGACTCGTCGTACTGTCTGAGGTAAAACTCCCACCATTAGGGCAAATGCCTCATTAGGCACATTGTCGACAGTGCTTTTATCAAAGTAGGTTTTGAATTGGTCTAGGATCATCTGTGCTCGGTCAGCTGAACGAGGCTGGTCAGTAAAGTTTTGAGTCAACCGAATCCACTGAAGTCGAATCTTTAACGCTTTTTGATGGTCTTCATGGTCTTGGGGCTCGAGCAAAGATAAATTGCCAAGGGGAATGATTTTATGACATCCCTGGTCAAAATCTCCGCCCACAGCTGCGCCGGGACCTGCAAATTCAGCATAGAACTCTCGGAAGATAATCAAACCATTGCGGCGACGACTGTTAACAACCAGTAAATCGCCACGATTTATCTTCTTGAGCAGACTGTCCACAGCTAGTGTTTCATTCACAGGCACATTAGAACTAGAACCGAGAGGCTGCTTTCCCCGCTCAGCCCACCACTTTACCGTACTATCTTCAAAATGCACACAATCATCAGACTCTGATGTTGGCTGTACATTAAAAACATGAAGCCGCTTATGGCCAGCATGCTTTGGTGGAGAAGAGAGACTAAGGGATTTGGATTGGGCATCCATCATTTTAGAGCGTCTACCTAGGGCTAAGGTAATCCAGACTAATTACTCTTATTTGATACGAACGCAATGTCATTCGTGCAGTAAATTACTGGAGTTTTATCTAGTCTTTGATAGTTATCAGTCCCTCCTCATACTCACTACATAAAAAATAATATTTATCAGGAGGATATGGATATTTTTACGGTGTAGGGGGTGACAGACACGGTATCAGATAACACCTGAAGATACTTATGCTACCTAAGCCTTGCTGATTCGTAACGACTCAGATAATGGTTGGAAAATTGTTGACTAGAAGCTATTTGATCTCAGAAAAAAGTTCTTTGAGCATCATTTGTCGCCGTTGCCATGGTCGTGATTGTCCAACAATTTGGTATCCAGCTTTGTGATACAGAGCTAGGGCTGAAGGATTGTCAGTGGCAACGTGAAGATATATCTGTCTTAATCCCCAGGTTTGGCTAATTGCCTCGCAAGCTAAAAGCATTTGCTGAGCTAAGCCACAGCGACGATGCCGATAGTCAACTGCAACATTTGCAATGTAAGGCCGTCGAGGGGCTAAGGGCTGCCAAAAGTTTGAACGTAAGGACATTTCCACTGTGCCCACGATGGTGGCCGCATTTTCAGATGTATTGACAATCACTAAGCATGCATATTGGTGTAAAGAGCCTTTAATGCGGCGCTTTATGTCCTCCTGAATTCCAAGGCGCATCACAGGATATAGCACTCTGTTTAAGCGATTTTCAGGATAAAAACTTCTGAGTAGGAGTTCGACCAGTTGCGATAAGTCTTGATGGCAGGCCAGCCGTAATTGGTAGCCGGGAGGTAGCTTGATAGCTGTATCCCATTGAAGTCTGGACATGGTGAGCAGCTTACTAGCTTGGGAACTCTTGATAGGACCATTTAACCAGGTGACGTCCATAGTGCAAGCGGGCGTTTCCTCAGGTGTCTCCAACCATTCTTGAAAGAATATTTCAAGGGTGCTCTACTCTTTTTTTA
Organism: Cyanobacteria bacterium P01_D01_bin.156; assembly: GCA_039024555.1. Taxonomy (GTDB): domain Bacteria; phylum Cyanobacteriota; class Cyanobacteriia; order Phormidesmidales; family Phormidesmidaceae; genus Leptothoe. The sequence continues at coordinate 55,793 of JBCCQQ010000025.1, read as the reverse complement.
AGTCTATTTGTTTATGTTTGATGGCTAAATCTTGTCAAACCGTAGGCATAGACTGGGTCTCATATTTCAAGTAATAAAGGCAGCATTCACCGTTTATTTTTTAGTTGCTACAGCCGGTTAAATCATTAAAGGGGCATGATCAGCCACACTCACAATCGACGCTCATCTGCATCTAAACCCAGAATTTTAGTCGTCGATGACGAACCTAATAATTTAGATCTGTTGTATCGGACGTTTTATCGCGAGTTTCGGGTAGTGCGTGCTGAGAGTGCTCAAATAGCATTATCGGAGCTAGCACGTTACCCTGACACAGCGGTGGTCATTTCGGATCAACGGATGCCCCAGATGAGTGGTACTGATCTATTGAGAAAAGTCGCTCAAGAGTATCCCAACACAGTACGTATTATTCTGACTGGGTATACCGACATTGATGACTTGGTCGATGCCATTAATGATGGCCAAGTATTTAAGTATTTGACAAAACCTTGGGAGGAAGAGGAGCTAAAGGCTGTTGTTCATCAGGCCGTTGCCACCCATGTTGTGCTCAAATCTAGAACCCGTGACTTTAATCGGATTCTAGAGCAGGAAACTCTGCTGAAAGACATTACCCATAGTATTCGCCTCACTGAGACATCTGATGAAATGCAGCGGGTGATCACTGGGAAACTGGGTACAGCGTTTAGGGCAGACTATTGTGTTTTGCGTCCGCTCTACCATACCCCCAGTCAAACTCGGAAGTGTTGGACTTATACAGCTCAAGATGTCAGTTCAGTTGCGGAGAATGTCTTGGCTGCTACTGCCATCGATACTGATGAGTTGCAAATTCTGACGGCTGAAGATGTAGCTCCCCATCGAACTTGTCAACAGTTAGCGGCTCAAACCAGTTTAGTTATCCCGCTAATTAGTAAACGGGAGCCATTGGCAATTTTGGCGATACATCACTGCCAAGCTTCTAAACATTGGGATGAAGATGAGCTCAAATTGCTGAAAACTGTGGTTGATCAGGCTGCTTTGGCCCTGGCACAAACCTGGACCTATGAGCGAGTTCAGGCTCTGGCTCAGCGAGAGGTACTGATTAATACGATCACCCAGGCGATTCATAGTAGTTTGGAGCCTAAACAAATTTTTGCAGCGATTACTCAAAAATTAGGACAGGCTCTAGAGGCAGATGGTTGTGCCATTTCCTTGTGGACTCAAGAAAATGACTATGTTGACTGTGTTGGTCTGTATGAAAAAGATCAGCTCCAAGCCGATGATTTTTCACAGTCTCAGGTCAAGATTAGCGAGAATCCGATTTTGCAGGATCTCTTGTCTAGTCGGTCACCTGTCGTTTTTGATGATTTGTCTAGGGCTAAGCGATATACGCCTCCTCATTTGCCGTTGCATTTTCGCGCCATAGCCCTGCTTGTGGTGCCTCTGATTGCGGATAACCAAATTATTGGCAGCATTAGCCTACGGCAAAATAATCAACCTCGCCACTGGCATATGGAGGAAATTAATTTGGCGCAAGCTGTCGCTAACCAGGCTGCGATCGCAGTGCAGCAGGCTAGGCTTTATCAAACAACCAGACAGCAGGCAGAACAGTTGCTGGCGCTGGATAAGCAGAAAACAACATTTTTTCAGAATATTTCCCACGAGTTTCGTACACCCCTCACCCTGACCATTGGCCCACTGGAAGCTGCTGTGGAGCAGGGCGGTGGGCTGCCACTGGATCAGTCGGTGATTGCCCTACGCAATTCACGGCGGTTGTTGCGTCTGGTGAACCAGCTGCTTGATTTGCAACGGTTAGATGCTGATAGCATGCAGGCTATGTTCTACCCCTGTGACTTTTCGGAGGTGGTGGGCAATATTGCCGAAGCATTTCAGCCGTACTGCGATCGCAAACACATTACATTAACGACTCAAATCCAACCGTGCCCATCGGTGTATTTGGACCTTGAGAAATTTGACAAGGTGGTCTATAACATTTTGTCAAATGCTGTGAAATTTACCCCTGCGGGTGGCTCGATTCAAATCAATCTGAATACCTTTGAGCATCGTTGCTACTTAGAAATAGAAGACACGGGTATTGGTATTCGTAAAGAGCAGCTGCCCCATATCTTTGAGCGATTTCAACAGGCGGATGGCTCTGCTAGTCGTACCCATGAAGGCACCGGCTTAGGGCTTGCTCTAGTGAAAGAGCTGGTGGAATTACACGGTGGTGAGATCCGGGTTTCCTCCACCTATGGAGCTGGCACCATATTTACCGTAGAGCTTCCCCTGGGGACGGAGCATCTGCCTGCCGATCGCATTAGTCATCAATCCAGAACCCTAGAAAATCGACGTGCTGCTGTTGAACTGGCCGATCTACACCATCAAGTAGTTGCCGAGCAGCCTACTTTAGGCCAAACGGGAGAACTGTCGACTACATCGACTACATCGAATAGTGAGGAGCCATTTGTTCAGATTGGCGCTAGTGGAATTCATATTCTGGTAATTGACGACAATCCTGATTTACGTAGCTATGTGTCAGGTATGTTGAAACGGCAGGGGCACCGTGTAAGTACTGCCCACAATGGTGCAGTGGGTCTTGATGTAGCTCGTCAGATCAAACCTCAATTAATTATCACGGACCTGATGATGCCCAAGGTCTCAGGTCTAGAGCTGATCGAGCAGGTACGCCATGATCCTGAGCTACAGGGCACACCGATTATTTTACTGACGGCTAAAGTGGGTGATGAAACCCGCTTAGAAGGTGTAGAACGTGGGGCTGATGCCTATATTTCTAAACCATTTAAGGATCGTGAGCTGCTAGCAGAAGTACGAAACTTACTTGCTCTAAAAGCTAATGAACAAAAAGTGACCGAGTTGAATCAGTATTTGACCGAATCGGTACTGAAGCGGTTTTTACCAGCTTCCTTAGTACAAAAAGCGGCCCATGGAGAGCTGCAGCTCAATCTTAAGCCAGAACCTCGATTAGTCACTGTGCTGTTTAGCGATATTGTTGGGTTTACTCAGTTATCAAATACCTTGCGTTCTCGTCGAGTCGCAGAATTACTGAATGAATATTTTGAAGCTATGACCCAGGCCATTTTTGAAAATGGGGGTACTGTCGATAAGTTTATGGGAGATGCAGTGCTCGCCTTGTTTGGTGCGCCGGAATCTCTCAGCCCTAGTGAGCAAGTACGGCGGGCGGTCTCGGCAGCCCGACATATGTATAAAGCTCTATCTGAACTCAATCAGCGGTGGACACAGCAAGGAATTCCCCCGGTTAATTTTCGCTGTGGCATTCATCAGGGATCTGCGGTTGTTGGCATGTTTGGGAGTGCTGCTAGAACTGACTACACGGCCATTGGCCCCAGTGTTAACATTGCGGCTCGTCTTCAGGAAGCTGCTGATGGTGAAAGTATTTTGGTATCAGCGGCGGTGGCTGATTATTTAGACGATTATGAGATTGTCAAATTTACCCCTCTGCGACTTAAGGGAATTGATGAAACGGTCCTGACCTTCAACGTTAAGGCTACATTGCCCGAGGAAGTTTTAAGTTCTTAATCAGTCCTTGTTCATGAAGGGGGTACAATCAATCAGCCGACCAAATCACTGTGTTTTCTGAATGGCTGGTACCGTAGCTCAGCTACACGCTTAGTTTGAATGCGTGGGTAGTCCGTAGCTATGCATAATGTGGCGCATGCGTTTTTTAGCTCTAGAAACTCGTTTTCTTAACGTAGCTTGGGAAGGGATATTGGTTTCTCCACCCTGAGCTAACCGCTCGGTAATTTGCTCCCAAGACAGCTGCTCGATAGTCCGCCACACCAATAGCTGAGCTGTATGGTCGTCTTCACGAGAGAGAGCTCGGAGGGCCTTGTAGAGTAGGCCGATTTCATGGGTTAAATCGATTTTTTCTAGAATATCTTCGGGCGGGGCACTAATGCGATATTCGATGTCATTGTAAGTCTGAGAGGCTTGTCGCTGAGCCTGACGACTTTTCTCGCGAACAATGTTGAACGCTGTACGTTTTAACCATGCATGGGGGTTGAAAATTTGTTCTCCTTTACGCTGAAAAGCTTTGCCTCGAAGATAAGCCTCAAATAAAATCTCGTAAGGCTCATATTGATGTATTAGTCGAAACTGATATAAATGCCGTCGTACCGTTGCTAGTGTGGAGTAAGCATAGGAATTACCATCGCCTAAAATCTCTGAAAGTGCGAGATCTAAAACATCTACCAGGGGTAATTCGGATTGATCAGCCATCCTAATGAGCCGAGTGATTCTCTTAATAGTGAAGTTCAGTCCGCACCTGTGACATTCCGCACTGAATCTATTAGTGTTCAGTAATACGGTCAGATTAATAAAGTTAGTTATCTTTATTTACTAAGGTCAGCCTATTGGCCGAGGTTAGTAAAATGATGGTCACAGACATCATTGTTGGGCCACTAATTCCTGAGCACAACCATAGCTGCAAGGTATCTCCCCATGTCTCGTTACCTGAATAATTTAAGTCATCAGGCTAAGGCCTACCGCGAAGAGATTTTAATCTATTGCCAGCTGTCAATGCAGCCTCAGCTCAGCTCGCAGGATGCTGAACGTTTAGATGCTATCTTAGCTGCTGCCGAAACGGACACTCTGCTTAGTTTTTTGCTTGATGAAGCCGATCACATGGTGGCTCATCTACAAAACTTTATCGATGATGGAGAAATTACCGAGCAACAGCAAAAGCTCCAGACTTGCCTGGATGATGTCTGGCTGAATCAGGCATTACAGGACCTTGATAGTCGCCTGCAAACATCTCAGTGTAAGAATTTGCAAATGGTCTTAAAGGAAGCCGGTTTTTACCAGGGCACGATCGATGGGGTGATGGGTGGAGCTACTCGATATGCCATGGAAGCGTTCTATCAATGTAAGGGTGAACTGCCTTACCCTCTACCAATTAGTACCCCTGATCCCATTAACTGTGAACGTTGACGCTGCATCAAGATTCCTGTCACATCTTTGAGCCTGATATCACTAGTAGATAAGTAAGCCTACTAGTTTTTAAGCAAGGATTATGGAATCGAACCTTCAGTGGTTAATTCAGCAATATCAGCAGGGAAAACGAATCTTTCATGGTCTAGACTTGGGCGGTTGCGATCTCAGTCATTTACAGCTGCCAGAAATTGACCTTAGTTACAGTTGCCTCAAGGACGCTTGTCTTGTGAGTACTGATTTGGAATGGGCAATTCTGCGAGATGTGAACTTGACTAGTGCTAATCTGAGCAATGCTCATTTACACCGAGCTAATTTACGCCGAGCTAATCTAACGACGGCAACATTACAGCGGGCAGATCTGCGAGCTGCTGATTTAAGTGGTGCCACGATTGCTAACACTGTATTTGTGGATAGCAATCTGTGGGGAGCGATCGCGCCGGATGGGCTGCACCCACTCCACCGCAACTAGTACAATGTGCTGCCTCAAAGCAGGAATGTTAAAACTCGGCTCATCTCGAGGTTCAGCAGCGTTGAAAAAATTTACTCGACCCGCAAACGTCGGGTAATCACCATTAGGCTGTCCTCCCGAACCAGTAGGCCCGATACCCATAAATTATCTTCGCTCTCGGGAGCATCGCCTAACTTAAAGAGTCCACCTGCTGCTAGCAGTTCAAGATCTAAAGGGCGAGGGGTAAAAAAGTCTTCTGCCGTAGTCCCTTCCTCTAGAGCTGCTCCTAGTAAATATCGTTCACCTAGGGGTTCTTGAACAATGGCGTCAAAGCTATAGCTTGCTTCTGGCGCTACCTGCTCTGGCAAAATCACTACTATTTCCTGAGAAGGGTTAGCGGAATTTAACTGATTGCGTTCAGAGAGGATTTCTTGAGAGGTAATTTGATTATCTTGAAATTCTTGCCGGGAGCGGATTACGGATTCTAGATTGAGACGGCGGGGGGTGGTTTGTACACCTTCAATATACGTGACTGTTTCAGCCACTATGTTGCCGTTACTGGTTTCTTCCCAGGACTGCAGCTCTACGCGGTAATTGAGAGTGTCGTACCGCTCCCATAGTTGAGGCAGTGTTGCTTCTAGAGTGGCATAGTTAAATCCATCGTTGTTGGTAAAGTCATCGGCATAAAGGGCCATCACCGCTTCAATGTCTTGAGTGTTAGAAGCCGTTTCAATTTGCTCTAGGGCATTGACGAGAAATAGAGGGGCCGTTTCGGGGGGAGCAGCTTGAGCAGGCAAACTGTAAATGCCCATTCCTAGCACACCGATTGAGAGTAGTGACCAGCGGCAGGAATGCATCATGGATAAGTCCTCGATAATAGTTTTTGTAGGATGGGCTAGAACCCTGTGTAAATTGGCTAAAAGATACTATTCTTAGAGCCAATTCAATATACTTAATGACGCTAAAAATGCTGTGACGGCGGTACCGATTCAGCGGATAATACTTTTTGGCGAATTCATCTCCGAATTTTGCTTGCATACCATCTCAACCTAACTAGATTAAAACGCCCTTAAAGGACCCTCTGATTTTGCCAAAAAAGGCATTGATAGACGGACAGGCAAGGCCTTTCACATTATGGACGAAAGACACAAAAATCGTGAAGGTAATCGGCTTTTAATTGCAGCCAGTGGAACAGGTGGTCATCTTTTTCCTGCGATCGCAACTGCTGAACATCTCCACAATGCGATTGAGTGGTTGGGTGTGCCGGATCGCTTGGAGACAGAGCTTGTGCCTGACCAATATCCCCTCCATACGGTTCGCATGGGGGGCGTTCAGGGCAAACTGGGCCTAGGAACCCTGAAAATTTTGACCCAGTTTATTCAAGCTACATTGGCTACCCGTCGCTTGCTTCAGCAGGGGGGCTTCTGTGGTGTTTTTACGACGGGCGGGTATATTGCGGCTCCGGCTATTATTGCGGCGCGTAGTCTGGGCTTACCAGCGGTACTTCACGAATCCAATGCGATGCCAGGTAAAGTGACTCGTTGGCTGAGTCGATGGTGTTCGCTCGTGGCCATTGGCTTTAGGGAAACCCAGCAGTACTTACCGAAGCAGACAAAAACTCTGTGGGTGGGTACACCTGTGCGATCTCAGTTTCTTTCAGAGAGTCAGAATCGCCTTGCGGATCCGGTGATTCCCGAGGGTGTACCTCTTATTGTTGTGGTTGGTGGGAGTCAAGGTGCAGTCTCGGTAAATGAGTTAGTGCGGGCAGCGGCACCCGCTTGGTTGGATGCCGGTGCATGGATTATTCATCAAACTGGTAATAATGATCCTCACATGGATAGTCTGACCCATCCCCACTATATCCATCGGCCATTTTTTGATAACGTAGCGGCCATGTTTCAACAGGCCACTCTGGTTATCAGTCGGGCTGGGGCTGGGACTTTGACAGAGTTAGCGATGACTGGTGCTCCATCCATTTTGATTCCCTATCCGTTTGCGGCTGACGATCACCAGGCGTATAACGCTAGCGCTTTTGGCACTGTTGGGGCAAGCAAAGTCTATCGGCAGGCTGACTTAAATGGAGAAACCTTACAAAATCGTGTGTTGACTCTGATGGATACACCTGAAGAGTTAGCTTGTATGCGAATCGCTACTCAGAGTTTAGCGGTGAGCGATAGTGCGAAACAATTGGCAGCGTTGCTTCAAAAAATGATGGGTTAGCCAGAGTCCGGTAATTTCGGCGTTGCTGATCCTCGGAATGATTTTATCTGCCAAATCCAGAACTCCGGACGAGTGTACAGCTGGCTTCATCCTCTAAATCAACAACGGCGTAATTTCTGAAGAGTCGCAAGATTGCCTTGATGTATCTTCGCCATAGGTCACAAGATGGGTCGTTGCTCAGAATAGTGGTGATGTATAACAGCCATATCCCATATCACCTACGGAAGATGCTTCTCAGGTGATCTAGAAAATTCAATTTTTTGCGTAAAATGCTGTTTGGTTTCGTGAGTGAGAGGCAGAAATAATTCAGTTGTCTCCCATAAAACTTACCATGATGTTCTCTAACGCTTATTCCAAAACGATTGCTGTTACTACGTTAGCTAGTATCCTACCTCTTTTGGCGGTGATTCCACAGCATGTGTCTGCACAACAACGCATGCCTCGCCGAACAACAGAACAACAACAGATGCAAGTGCCAGATCAATCCACTGTCCCTACAGGCCGCGCTGTGCTACAAGCTAATCCTGACAGTTCTGAATATACCTGCCAAGGATATGTTGATTGTAATAATGCCATCTCAGACTGTATTGCTGCTGATGGTGAGTTTGAAGCAACTGAGCATGACGATGAAGGAGGAGTCATTGGCGGAACCTGTTCTCACTAGAGCTGTCTCATCAGCACGTTGTTAGAACGTTCTGATGAGACTTTCTTAATAGATCTTCTCAAGGTTTGTATATTCATGCTCTACGGCAAACGGCTGTAGAGCATTTTTGTTATTGGTTGTTGCCGGCAGCTGAGATTATGCCAATTCTGAACGACGTAGAGGTAACAGCTGTATGTCTGCAGGCGTTTGCCACGTACATAGCTGTTATTTCAGGCTTGCAGCGATCGCTAATGTTGTGAATTATGGGTGCCCATTGGTTTAACTGGGAGCAGGAGATTTGGCAATCAGTACGCCCAGTAGTTGGCCTTCTTCTAGAATCCAGCGGGCGATAGGTAAGGGTTTTTGAGGTTGGAAAATATGGCACATGGAAGATTGGACTTCCATAACATTTGGAGGATGGTGGTTAAAGTGATCAGCCATGGAGTTAGGTGTAAGCATAAAACTGCGTGCGGAGACCATGTCCAAAAAGTCTTTTTGGATATGGTTTGTTGATTCTCATGTAGGGAATCATCTTCACCTTAAAACGTTACGGGCTAATGCTTGTGATCTTCATCTTAAGTCCAATGTGTTTTGCCTCACGATAAACCAGTAATGATTTGGTTGGTTAACCCCTCATAATGACGATGTATCAAGCTATTGGATTGGTATGAGGGGTTAGACATATGGCTGGCATGATTTGCCGGACCTAGGCTAAATGTCGGCAGCGACAAGCAATATTGCACTTCGAAAAAATGTTTTTGATATGTTTTTTAACTGTGTTAAAGCTGATGAATAGCTCTGCACTGACCTGTCTGTAGGATAGTCCCTGTAGATAGAGTTGCCAAACAGCAGTTTCTCTAGGGGTGAGACCGTAGCGATAGGCATCGGACATGGCTCGATGGTGAGAGACTTGGGTTAAATCCTCAATGGTCACTAGAATGCATTTTTCGGGTTGATCTATTAAGTCAATCCACTCCGCGTTCAGGTATAGACGAATGCCTCCTGGTAAGAATGCTGTATCGTATAATTGCAGGCTGTATTCAGGGTAATCTTTACAACTTTCTCTCAGGAGATTGCAGAGGGTTTCTACAGTTTCAGGAATTTCTTCAATAACCTGTGGATTGAGTGACCCAAACGCATTCCCTAAGGATGCCTTGTGTAAGAAGAGAGAGAACTCATTCGCTTTAGTGGTACTGCGAAGTAGATGCCCGTTGACATCGGATACCATAAAGCCTCGAAATGGGAAAAACTGTCCAAGGAGTCTTTCAAAAATTAATTCTAAATCGTCTGCTGTGGGGGCAAAATTCTTAACGGCTTGGGCCATGTGGGAATCACAGAGTAGTTCATTCTCATGGAACGTGCGATCGCAAGTACTGAGTACCATAGTCCTATCCAAAAAACGGTAGAAGGAATAAGCGGCAATACAACACTGAATTACTAGGGGCAGAATTCAAGATTGATTGATGCAACTCATCACAGTTCCTAACCTAAGCAATTTGGCTGAACAGCTTCTACGAGCATGCAGTAGTCAAGGTCAAGACTATGGTGGGACTGCAAGTGATCGGTGGTACCCAAAAGGAGTATGAGGTAGCATGAAGTAAGGGTGAAGTAAACATGCTTCTTTGCTTCTGAGAGTGTGCCGCCGATGGATAGACAGATATCGCCTTGCAACGTTGAAGAATGGTTCCCTCAAGACCTACAAAATCAATACATTGAACATATCGTTCATCAGCAAGGGTTGAAGGTCACTCGGCGACAAGCGCTCTATTTTGTACGACTGTGGGGCTACGGCTATATCATGTATCATGGCGCGGAAGCGGCCCCCATTACCCGCCTAGATCGGCAAGTGAGCAGTTTTTACTGTTCCCACAGTGATGCGGCTGATCTGTTTTATACCGAAAATTCAGGTACGCCGAGAGCAGCGGGCCAGATGGTCGATAAGCTAGCGGAGAAGAAACTGCTGCGACGCATTGAAGCAGATGGCATTGCCACTCGACTGAGTTTGAACATTCCTCAAAGTTTTGAGTTACCGCAGCCCAATGAGGAAGATACTTTTTTTACTGATGTTTTTGATCCTCGTAATGATGCCACGCTGGTGGCTAGTTTTTTAGAAGAGCTCTACAGTTATGATCCCGAGCGCCCTGAATCGATGCTCTACAACATTAAAAAAGGTTTGCGCCACTGGGCTAGGGAGTACCCCGATGGGTTAAGAGTATTAAGACGTGGCTCAACGCAAGAACCTGTTGGATTTGCAGCTTTTTTACCAGCTCATCCTGACTCTGAGGAACAGTTTGATCTGCCGCCAAGTTTAAGTGTCCATCTCAGTCGTTTAAATATCAATCAAGAAGATCCTATTAAAGTTGCGAATACAGGTGATCCCGATTGCTACGCGGTATTTGTGCGCAGTTGGCAAATTCAGTTAAACCTTTGGAATTATGAGACAGCCTGTGAGCTGATTAGGGACTCTCATCGGACGTTGAAGAAGATGCGTGATGATTTTCCTAATTTAAGCGACATCTACACCATTGCGATTCATCCTCGATCGGAGAACTTGGCTCTTAACTTAGGGTTTCGTGCTACTAAATCTGATCCCAATTCTTCTCTACGTTGGCTTTATATGCCCCTCGATCGGTTTCTTGCCTTGGATTACGAAGATCTCCTGTTGAATATCGATTACAAGCATCGTTATAGTTAAGGACTGGTTAAAAATCAGCAACGGCAGCATCATGACCTTGTGCCTCTAAATCATGGCTTAACAAGCTTTTTAGGTTTAAACCGTGAAGTCGTTGCTTAACTGCTACCAAACTCTGTTTAAGGCTTGTGTTTCCTAATTTGGGGTGATATACCTCACATCTCATTTTAGTTTGATCGCTCTAAAATAAGCTCGTTGCCAATTTATAAGGACTGGCAACAATAAATTGTTCTCCTTAAAATCAAATTTATGCGTCCACTAAAACCGTCACCTTCTGCTTCAAATTCACATCCTAAGTCCCAGAAAGACACTGGAAAGTTACAAACATTTCGTCAGCTTCCTTATCATATTGCCCTGAGTAAAGCTGCCCAGTTCGAAGCTTGGACTCAAGATATCGATAGCTTTGGAGGGCCTTCAGAAGCTGTGGATAGTAGTGATTTTGACCCGAGGTTAATGAATATCTACGAAGAAGAGTAGTTTGCGGTAGCAGTAGTATTTTGAAAGTTTGCGCTTGCCCTAGGCCACATGGAGTTTGACCGTTGAGTTGGCCGAAGGAAGAATCATCAAAACAACATTGAAAGAGCCTTGACTGCTAGCAGTCAAGGCTCTTTCAATGTTGAGACTTTTCAGTACCTTGTCATCAGACAATAGTCTTCTTATCTAAGAATCACTGCGTAGTTTCTCAAGAACACTTTGATCTTCCATGGTGGTAGCATCCCCCACGAGTTCTTCGCCACTGGCCAGGTTGCGTAGAAAACGACGGATAATTTTTCCGGATCGTGTTTTAGGCAGTCCATCGGCAAACTGGATTTCTCCAGGTCGTGCGATCGCACCAATTTCTTTTACCACATGCTGTTTTAGCTCAGCCTTGAGCTCATCGCTAGCGGTATGGGTCCCTTCTAGAATCACAAAGGCAAAGACATCTTCACCCTTGAGATCATCCTTACGACCTACAACAGCCGCTTCTGCCACAGCCGGGTGCGACACCAGTGCCGACTCGATTTCCATGGTGCCAAGACGGTGACCGGATACGTTTAGGACATCATCAGTGCGGCCCATGATCCAGAAGTAACCATCTTCATCCTTACGGGCACCGTCCCCAGCAAAGTACACATACTTACCATCCTTCGGCGGAATGTGTTCCCAGTAGGTACGGCGGAAGCGGGCATCATCACCGTAGACAGTGCGCATCATGCTAGGCCAGGGATGCTTCACTACCAGGTAGCCACCTTCGTTGGCTCCAACGGGATTACCTTCGGCATCAACGATGTCCGCTAGGATGCCGGGAAAGGGCTTCGTGGCAGAACCGGGCTTGGTTGCGATCGCACCGGGCAGGGGCGTAATCATAAAGCCACCGGTTTCTGTTTGCCACCAGGTATCGATGATGGGGCACTTCTCACCGCCAATGACTTTGTGGTACCAGATCCACGCCTCAGGATTGATGGGCTCACCCACGGTACCCAGAATTCTTAAAGACGATAGGTCGCGTGCGTTGGGATGCTGATCCCCCATCTTGATAAAGGCGCGGATAGCGGTGGGTGCCGTGTAGAAAATAGTTACCTTATATTTTTCGACTACATCCCAGAAGCAGCCAGGGTTAGACTTCCGGGGCGCGCCCTCGTACATCACACTGGTGGCACCGTTGGATAGGGGACCGTAGACAATGTAGCTATGGCCCGTAATCCAGCCCACATCGGCGGTACACCAGTAAACATCGTCTTCCTTAATATCAAATGCCCACTTGAAGGTCATGTGGGTGTAGAGGTTGTAGCCACCAGTGGTGTGTACCACACCCTTGGGCTTGCCGGTGGTACCGCTGGTATAGAGAATAAACAGCAAGTCTTCGCTGTCCATGGGCTCTGGAGCACAGTCGGTCGAAGCACCGGGTTGGACATCGTGCCACCATACGTCGCGGCCTTCGGTCCAGGCTACATCTTGTTTGGTCCGCTGGATGACAAGCACATTGGTGACCGAAGGAACGGCATTGCCTTCTAGGGCCGCATCCACTGCAGGCTTTAGGGGCATGGCCTTATCCTTACGGAATCCACCGTCAGCCGTAATTACCACCTTCGCTTCTGCATCATTCAGGCGATCTCGTAGTGCTTCGGAACTAAAGCCCCCGAATACTACGGTGTGGGCCGCACCGATGCGGGCACAGGCTAACATTGCGACGGCTGCTTCGGGGACCATTGGCATATAGATGCCAATGCGATCGCCTTTGGTCACACCCATATCCTTAAGAACATTTGCCATCTGACACACTTCAGCGTGTAGTTCGGCATAGGTTAAGGTGCGAGCATCACCAGGTTCACCTTCCCAAACTAAAGCTGGCTTATCACGCCGGGGAGTATCTAGGTGACGATCTAAACAGTTATAGGAAATATTGATCTGCCCACCGACGAACCACTTGGCAAAAGGAGGCTGCCAGTCCAGGACTGTATCCCATTTTTTGAACCAGTGCAGTTCCTGCTCAGCCAGCTCAGCCCAAAATGCAGCTGGGTCGGCAGCCGCTTTGTCATAGAGGGTCTGGTACTGATCGGCTCCAGACACCGTCGCTGCAGCTGCAAACTCAGCGGGGGGCTCAAACAGTCGCTGCTCTTGCAAAATCGACTCGATTGCAGGCTGTGAGGTAGGGGATTGTGCCATAGGTCGTCTTCTAGCGTTTCTTTGGGTAAAGGTTTCTGCAGGCTATAGGTTACAGCTATAGCTCGGCTGAAACCCTCTAGGTTTTTCAATATTTTTCGATGGAACGGTGTCCAGAAGTCATTTTGGTTGGAAAACGTAAATTAACTGCAACGAATTGTGAGTTCTATGACGCATGGGGGGCTCCAAAAACGGCCCCTGTCGTGTTCAGAAGACTGGATAGCAATATGCTTCATCTTCCAGATGAAACCATGGAGCTGAAATGGTTCTTCCATATGACGTATGGAGTGTATATCAAAGATATAGCGTTCGGCCTTATGGGTTTTCCGTGGTCGTGCTGGAAAGCAAATGCTAGAACCTCTGTGTGATTCGGACTGCGAGACGACTATGAATTCGTCAAGAATTCGTAGCATGGACAACCAAATAAATTCTCTTGACGCAGAAAAAGTTACTAGTTTGATACCAAATTAATCTTCTCTTTTTAACAACAGAATTGTTGTCTATTACTAGATGTCAAGAACCTACTCTATCTGTCAGAGAAATCGTTAGATTGATGGAGATATAAGCCATATGTTTAGACTGATCATCGCAACACTCATGGTCAGTCAAGCGCAACGTTTCTTTCTCTTTCACCTCTTGGAGAAAATCCATGATCAAAGCTTTAGTAGGGATTCTCGTTTTTGTTATTAATACGGTTTATAAAAACCGTCCCTATCCCCGGTTTTATGTCTTAGAAACCGTCGCCCGAGTTCCCTATTTCTCTTATCTATCGGTTTTGCACTTATATGAGACCTTAGGCTGGTGGCGTAAGGTGGATTGGCTGAAGGTTCATTTTGCCGAATCCTGGAATGAGCTACATCACCTGTTGATTATGGAAGAACTAGGGGGCAGTCAGCATTGGATTGATCGCTTCTTGGCCCGCCATGTGGCGCTGCTTTATTACTGGATTATTGTGGGCATCTACGTGGTTAATCCAGGGGCCGCCTACCACTTTATGGAGATGGTTGAAGAGCATGCCTATGCTAGCTATGACAAGTTTCTCCAGTCAGATGAAACTGATCTCAAGTCACAACCGGCTCCTCAGGTAGCCATCAGCTATTACAGAGATGGTGATCTATACATGTTTGATGAGTTTCAAACCGCTCAGGCTCCCGCTGAACGGCGTCCTAAAGTGGATAATCTCTACGATGTGTTTGTAGCCATCCGTGATGATGAGATGGAGCATGTGAAAACGATGGCGGCTTGTCAGCAACCCGACGCGCAACACACCTTCCAAAGTCCTCATGCTCCAGCCCTTGTTGCTGAATAGATTATGTCTGAAACTACAACACTCTTGCAAAACTATGAGCACGGTCAGCGTAACTTTGCTGGTGTATCCCTAGCTAATGTGAATCTTAGTCATGCGGATCTTAAAGGTGCAGATCTGAGCTATGGCGAGCTAAGCAACGTTGATCTGAGTCAAGCAAACCTGCGTGGGGCAGATCTGAGCTATGCCAAACTGAGCAATGTGGATTTGCGAAATGCGGACCTGCGTGGGGCTATGCTGATTGGTACGGATCTACGCGAGACAAATTTGCAGGGTACTGATTTACGTGCGGCTGACTTCGTGCTCGGCAGTACCCTCTTCCCAGAGACGTTTGATCCGCACCAGGTACCGATGAATTCTGTTCAGGTTGCTCACTGAAGAGAGTATTGTCTCAATAACTGACAGGTAGGCTGAGGTTTGACTAACAACCTCAGCCTACCTGTTTTATGATTCAAAGTAATATTTTGTTGATATGCCAAAAGCTTAGCGTTGTCTACTCTGTGCGCTCAATGACAGCAGTGGGTGTATCACCCATACAATCGTTACAAGAAAGATTTGCTCATACTTATTCAGCTACAATGTCTGCACGCTTCATCAGGCCATACGTAGTTTGACTGAAATTTCTAGGCCAATTGTATAACTGTCTGCTACCGTCTCGGTAGATCTAATTACGTACTACATTGAGGTTAAAGGGAGTCAGTCAATCTGCTCCCTGGGCTTTCAGCTAAGCAAATGTTTTATTTGCTGGTGTTTTATCAGAGATCCAAATCATGCCTCCCATTCTCTTTATCTCATTGCCTTTTGTCTTGCTATTCCTGATGACGCAGGGTGTTGGCGCTAGCCAATCTCCTAATCAAAAGCGGTCTAAGGATTCAGGAGAGCAAGATGGCGATATTATTATCATCCGAAAGTCTTCCCGTAAGCGTTGAACAATTACTCCATCTGTTGATGGTTTGATAGCCTGTCATTCCTCTACCTTGAAGAGGCGGATTTATCTCTCTCTTCAATCAGTAACTGTAACTTTGTTACTGTGATGAACTACTGAAGCAGTTGACTGTGAGTATCGCTGCTATCTTTTTCGCCCTCAGCATTCGCTTGATAGTGTGAATCATGTGCGCATTTACCGATTGTCAGGTACGAAAGCTTGCTCCATATCAAGGCATTGCCAATCGATAACTCTCTTTTCTGCAATTACTTCAGCACGTTTATAGTCTTCCAGTTTTGGAGGTAACAGTTGCTTGGTTTTGGCATAGTACATAATTGCCAGAAATTCACGCTTGATATGTTCGCGCCATTGTGAAAACTCTAATTTGACTGGATGGTTAATCACATCAAACCCAAAATTGCGATACACCAGAGTAGAGCGGCCAGTGTGCAGCCCATCAGTGACTAGTAAAATTTTAGGTTTGTAGAGGGCTGCTTTCTCTAATGGCATGTATCGCTGTGTGTAGAATGCATTGTCCCATGTAGTGGCGGCACAGGCTTCGCCGCCAACATTAGCATCTGGTACGCCCATTTCCTTGGCTATATTGACTAGGATGGGGGCATCTCTGGCACCACTCATAAAAATGTAGGGGGCACGACCGTCTTGCCATAGCTTGACAGCGGCTTCTGCTCGACGCTGGTTATAGCCGTTTCCACGGCCTAGAACAACGATGGCATCTACGGGCTCACCATTGTCTGACTGCGTAGTCAGGAGACGCAGTGTCCAGTTGACCCACCAGGGAGATAGCCCCGCCACCACCACGATTCCCAATATCCACTGCCTAGTACGTTTTACGGATGGGTAAAAAATGCGCTGACACTTCTGGCATTGATAGGGTGGAAAGATCTTAAACTTGGTTTCGCATTTTTGGACCGAAGGATGTTTGCACTGGGGGCAACGCATGAAGTTACTGAAAATCACAGATTAAACCCGACTCCCATTGCTGGGGTCGGATTGCTGTTAATACATACACATCTACCCCTATGACGTCAGGGCAAGGAATAGCTGTGTGAAATATTCCTCATGAATAGTGCAAACAGTCTGGAAAACAGAGGGAAGATGGGCTACCTACTGATGTTCTGATGACTGATGGACAAACTTTTGAGGCCCCGTGTAGCCTGAAACCGCTGCTAGTGATTGTAAGGATTGCACGCCAGCATATGTTTTGCCATTGATTTCCCAGGTGGGATAGCTTTGTACACCCGCAGCGCGGCAAGCATTAGGGTTGGGCTCAATACCTTCTTCGTCGCACTCTACATAGCTAATGTGCTTAAATGCTTGCTTGCCAAAGAGAGTTTGTTGGGCGTGACAGTGGGGGCACCACCAGGCACCATATTTTTTGGCACCTATAGCGTTTAGGTGCTTAGCCAGTTCAATTTCTGAAATACTGGATTCGGTCTCTACAACAGGTGGAGGATTGCCGGCGGTAAATGTTTCAGGATTTTGAGCATAGGCATACAATCCTGAAGTCGCAATAACGGCTGCCAAGGCAACACCAATACCTGGCAATAGTAGTTGCCCAAGACTTTCCCATTGGTTGCCCATGAGAGTGATGACCCACAGACTTAAGGCAAGACCAGCAGATAGTATGCAGATAAAGCATGGTTCCTGCAATACGGCAAACATAATGTACAGGAGGTATCCGCTAAAAATGGTCATAGCGGTACTGCCAATGAATAACCCTAGCCAGGTGGGACTTTCAAGAGACTTCTTTTTGGCAAGTACAGGACCAATGGCCAGACTACCCATGAGCAAATATGAGATTGCACCCAATAGGGGTAGTGACAGTCCTCCCAGTTGAACATAGGCACTACTGGCCAAAGCACTATTGCCTTTTGTCACACAGCCAATGGCTAACAACAAACCAGCGGCAGAAATACCAGTGATAATGTGACGAGAATAACGATGGAGCCAAGTCGTAGGTTGTTTATGTTTACGTGCCATTTGTAATAAGTGTTTGTGAATGAATTATGTGCCAGTAATGGCATAGGCTAAGCTTTGCAGCTCAGCAGTCGGTATCTCTGCCACCAGAGCATAGAGATAACTGTCATCACGCCAAAGAACAACGCCAGTACCATCAGGTTGTTGTAATGTGAGTTGTGCAGACTGAAATTCAGGAAACTCCTCAGCTTCTAAGGCTAGCTGATAGGCGGAGAGAGTTTGATTCGTGTTTAGTTGGTAGGTTAGACGTAGCCCTGGGGTATCGCCTAGCTGACAGTTACTGCCCCCTAACAACATTCCCTGCTTTGAAGGAATCAAGGGTAGAGCTGCAACGGTTGTATGAAAGCCTTTCAGCAGGTTCAGGATATCGGCTGGCTGTTGTACAACAAAGTCTACCGGACCTTCAGGATTACTCATGGAGCGCCGGTGGTCGTCTAAGATTTGGCTCAGCCCAGACCAGGGTTGTTGGAAGCTGGTGCTTACCCCTGGTTGAAGAGGTCGCTGCGCCTGTAATAGGCGCATTTGGCTGTTGAGGTATAGAGCGGTCAGACCACATATAAGAGCCAGTCCTGCTGCTACAGTGCTGATCGCCCGGGGGCGTCGGGGTGCTGCCCCGGGTGCTTTAGAAACACGTGGCAAGACTGGAGATAGTTCAACTTGAGCGGTTGATAGAATTTGCGATCGCAATGCCCCACCTGGCTTCACCTCGTCTAATCCATAAGGCATCATGGCCAGAGCTTCCTGTAGGGCAGCAACCTCTGTCTGCAGTTCTGGCATGGTGGCGAGCAAGGTTTTGAAGGTTGCGGCCTCAGCTGAGGTTAAATCGCCTAGTACATACCCGGCTGCAAGCTCCTGTATCTCTTGAGGAGACATGGGTGTTGTCATGACAAATCCTCCCGTAGCACATCCAGTTGTTTGCGTAGCTGTACTAATCCACGTCTGGCCCAGCTTTTCACTGTTCCTAAAGGGACTCCCAGGTTTGCAGCAATATCGCGCTGCGATTGTCCTTCGTAGTAGCTCAGTTCCAAAACCTGTCGCTGTTGCGTTTTGAGGGTTGTCAGCGCCTGACGCACCAAAGTTCGATGTTCCTGCTGAGTAACATGTTTCATGGGCGTGATTTCATCAAGAGTAGATTGCCGCTGTTGCCATCGCTTTAAATACTTGTGCTGAGTAGACTGAGCCCTTAAACGATCAATGACTCGCGATCGCGTTAGAGTAGTCAAATAGCCTGCTAGAGAACCACGACGAGGATTGTAAGACCGTGTGCGCATCAAACTCAGAAATATCTCCTGAGTTAAATCTTCCGCTTCAGTCACGCGTCGTAACCCCTTGAGCGCAACACCATACACCAGATTTCCATAACGATCATAGAGAATGCCCAGGGCGGACACATCCCCTTCCCATAGCCGAGCCACTACAGCCCCATCGGCTTCATGCTCTATCACAGTTGTTTCATCTAATGCCTGAGTCACAACGCCATTAATCAGGTTCATTAGCTATACGGCTGTCGGGCTAGAGTGGATGCAAAATCAAATGAGTAGTTACTCAGCTATTGACGTCAGTGACGAGTACCCAGGCAATATGGGATGATTGTTTCAGAAATTTAGAGTTCGGAATTCTGAATGCGGAGTTCGGAATGCCCTCCCTTTGTGACTTTCAAATTTAGGATCCCGAATTCAGTCTTGGCCTCAACTTCTCGGTTTGATGGGATGCTCCAAGTCAGCTAACAAGCATTACGTTAGTTGGTATGAAATCTCTTCCGATACTCTGTTGCAAACCAGCAATAAAAAAAAGAGAACCTAGGTTCTCTCTAAAATATGTTCAGTTTGGCTTGAGTTTTTGCCGTATTTAAGTAGCGCTTGTTAAGCAGTCTGCTTGCGCTTACGGTTAGCTACAACCATCCCACCGACTGCCAGAAGGCCAAAAATAGTACCAGGTTCAGGAACATCTTCCACAAGCTCCACCCGGAAACGAGCCACCTGATAGTCAGGTGCAGTAAAGTCAGCACCAGTGAAGTTTAGAGGTAACCCATTAAACGGACTGGAATCTGTTGTACTTAAGATACGTCCGCCAGGAATAAATCCAGGGTGCAGAGTGACCACACCATTTTCCTCAGTACCCGTGTTGGGAGCGGCCTGCCCTAAGAAAGCTGTACTAGACGCAAGTTCATCATTGACTTCAGTCCCGCCATCATTGACTTCAGAACCAAAGACGATAAAGTCGGCTCCTAGGAAATTACCGGCATCGTCAAAAATCTCATGGGCCAGCTGATTACCGTTAGCAATAAATGCATCATTACTAGGCAGCACCATTGATGCATAGCTAAAATAGCGATTACTAGAATCGACTTCAAACAAAAAGCTGGTAGACTCGCCCACTTCTAGCGGCGGTGGTCCTTCACTCGATAACGTACCTTGAACCCCGGTGGGGTTACTTGCTGCAAATGCTTCTGTTAGAGGTGCATTGTTACCATCTTCTACCAGTTCCTCAACGCCGGGAAACGCATCTAGGGATTCACCCAGGTTGTACAAGTCAAAGCTCCCATCGTGGAAGCCCACCCAAGCCGGAGTAAGCAGACTACCGTTGGTGGGTGCCAGGTTATCGACAGTCACCCGCAGCGTAGCAGCCGATGCTGCCGTCGCCATTGCCATTACAGTTCCCAACGTCATGGCAGCACCCAGAGCTACACGATGGGAACAAACAGAAAACTTATTCATATATAAGTGATAAGACTTCAGTGAAAATCAGTGGGCCGATCGCCCGGACACTCTCAAATAAAGAGATGCCCAGAGATGCCCGACGCAACAAGCCACCCCCTCGTAAGAATTGTTGAGGTGGCTCGTAATTTTGCGCTGAGCTAGATTTGAGAAATGACTGAGAACTTTGTAACGGAAATGAAGACTAGCTGAGAATTACCTGAAAGCGTTGTGGTGTGATTGAGCCGGCCTAGAAGACAGCCTATTTCATAGGCTTACCGACTTAGAGAATGAAAGCTTCATACAATCTTCTAAAACACAGGCTTGGGAAACACTAACTATTCTGAAAATCAGCAACGCCTATCTTGATCAACAGAAAGAGATTAACTACCCAACAAGAACAGTCCTACAAGCGTTGCACTGTTCCACAGGCTATGGATCAACATAGGTGAGAGTAGATTGCGCGATCGCGTGTAGACCCAAGCTAGAATTGCACCTAATAATGTCAGCGGTATTACTTCCGATAGGCTTAAATGGGCTGCTGCAAAAATAAAACTGCTTAGCAGAATAGCTCCCCAGACAGGCATATAGCGGGTGAGAGAAGGGAGTAAAAATCCCCGAAATAGAATCTCTTCAAATAACGGAGCGGCCACAGCAGCGGTTAAGAAAAACAGTAGGAGCGCAACAGTATCGTTCTCCTGTAAAACTGTCTGAAGCAGGGGGTTATTGCCTCCCTGCCCTTGCCAAATTTGTTGATTCAGGGCTGAGATCGCAATCATTAATGGCAGCGCGACCAAATATCCGCCCGCCCCCCATAGTGGCCAGCGGTCTAACAGCTTTACTTGGAACCATCCTTTTGGCAAAGGGCGAAAAGACCAAATGGAACCCACAAGTACAGCAATGCCACTGGCGGACATCAGTAAATAAAAGATCATAGAGTAGAGGGCACGACCACGGCTGCTGCTAGCTGAAAAGCTTAAGCCCGATAGCTGCAGCAAAAATGGTAGTAACAGCTGCCCTACGAAGAAAAAACCTACAATCAATACCTGCCAAATAATTTCGCCATCCCAGGGGACTTCCCAGGGTGCACTGGCTTGGCCAATCAGAGATTTATCTCGTTGCGTAAACCACTGCACACCCAGAAAAATCAGGACCCCAACCCCGATAATGCAGCCCAATACAGGCATAGTGCCAACGGCGGCTAGTTTAACCAGCTGAGATTGAGCGGCGGTTTGCTCTTGTCCATTGAGTTTTGTCAGGTCTATAGAACGATTGTCCAAGCTATAAAGCTGTTCTAATACTCGATATTGAAACCAGCCGTTGAGCTGCTCGCTGATGGTTGATTCAGCTGTAGGGGTAATGGTTGGAGGGCTGGCCCACAATCCTAACAGTATGTTGGCTAAGTCTGTCGAACTACGCTCTTCGTTAGCGATTGTCTGCCAACGTTGCTGAGCACCATCAATATTATTTTGTTGTGTAGCGATAATTCCTAGCTTGAGATCAATATCGTCAATGAGCTGCTGCTGTTGGTTAATTGCTTTGTTTAGCTGTGCTGTTTTAGTATCAGGAATATCGTCTTGGGTCTTGAGTTGTTTTTGCGATCGCGCCACTCCGGCCACCGCTTCTTTACGCACCGATTCATATTGTTTGGTGACGGCTGCTAAGGGTTTAGCTCCCAGCAGTGCTGTTCCCAATTGCTTAAATTCAGTGCTTTCTAATTCGTCCCACTCAGACGCCTGCAGCAGTAAATTGCTTTGGTAAAGCTGGAGCTGTCCCGTCACCTGGGGCTGGGAGAAACTTTCATATAAAGAAGAGGCCACAACCAGCGCTACAAGGCCCGTCAAAATCGATAAAACAACCCGTTTAGGCGACATGGGAAAACTACAGACGATTTAATCATTATCGCATTTTGAGGCGGACCGTGGGCAGGGGCAGGGGCTTATGAGGATTGCAATATCACCCTCACCTTGATTGTGTTTATTACCCACTATTGTCAGTAGCTGAAAAAGCTGCCTTGGAAATCTATGACGAAAACGCGGCTCAAGGTACTGACTGCAAAGAAATTGATGACCAGAGGGTCGCATTTTGTCAGTCAGTGTACGGCTGGAACCGTCTGAATAAAGTAGTCTTTGCAGACTTTGCGAATAAGGAAACTTAATCTAGCCTTGCCGACCTAGAGACTGAAACGATAGTCCCAACTCATGTAAAGCGCAGGGTGGAAAGCGGTTTACACAGCCTATGGTGCTAGGTTGGTAGCCGCCTTCCGCTGCACCCATTCAGTAATCAATGGATTGACTAGCTCGGGTGCTTCATCCTGGGGGCAATGGCCCACTCCGGAGAGTGATATAAACTGTTCGACGACATCGTAGTGACTGAGTTCCCGTCCTAACTCGATGGGTTCCCACGGGTCGGCATCTCCCCACAGCATCAATACTGGGCAGGTTAGCTGTGGCAGTAAGTCTTCTGGTAAGGGGCCTTGGGAGTAGCTGATAAAAGCGACAAAGACATCTACTGCAGCTGGATCACGCGCAGGCGCTAGTAAAAGTTCAATCAGCTCGTCAGTGACTTCAGCTTTACGGCCATAGGCCTGTCGCAGAATATTTTTAAGAGTTTTAGGTTTTGCCAGACGTGAGAAAAAGAAATTGCCCACAGGCTTGTAGTTGAGGATGGCTTGAATCAAGGGCGTGGGTGCACTGCGATACCAGGGCAATGTGGCCCGTTTACGATCGTGTAATAGACGTAGGGAACAGTCTAGAACGACTAGCCCCATGACGTGATCTGGAGCCATGGTAGCGGCCTGCATGGCGACAATACAGCCGATAGAGTTGCCCACTAGAAAAACAGGCTCGCCAATAATTTCCTGACAAAAGTCGATCACCTGTTGACCCCACGTTTCGAAGCTGTAGGTGAGCGGCTGCCCAGGAGTGGGTTTGGCCGATTGTCCGTAACCGATGAGGTCAATAGCATACACACGATGGTGTTGACCCAGGTCAGGAAGATTTTTGCGCCAGTGGTCGCTGTGGGCTCCAAATCCATGGATAAGGAGTAGCGGTGGCCCTTGGGTGCCACTGGTTTGATAACGGATAGAAAAGCCTTGCCAGGTCCAGAAATGAGTTTGGGTGGCTGTAGTTTGTAGCATGGATATGGGCAGGGCTAGAGAGGCGCAATGGTTTTCTAAATTATTGCGCACTATCCTAATAAAGGACGGTGACCACTAGATCACTGGCGCTACTTTTGCTAGTGCGATGACTAAGTCTCAGGGCGTGTATGTCTAATAATCTAGAAACTCGATTTTTAACAGAATTGCGTAAGCGGCAACGCCAACAAAAAAGGCAAAAGCTTCTGAAAGTAGTCAAGCCTTTAATGTTAGTTGGTTTGGGGTTAGCGCTTGCCTATGCGGTTTATATTGCTCCAGCCATCGGGTTGTTGCTGGTAGGGGGCGTTGCGATCGCAGGTCTAATATATCAGCGTCGCCGTCCTAACGTCGTTTGGCTATCTAAGAAAAGGTTGCGCTACTGTTTTGGCTTTAGTTTACTCGCGTTGGCATTGGTCTATCGCGCCAACCCTAACTTGCTCAATGCACCTGTTGGTAACTTATACGTTCGTTTAGCCCACAACCCACTACCTCAGTCAGAAACCATAACGACCAACTGGCCGTGGCCAGCTGAGCAACAACTTCATCCTGCTATTAAAACCATACCCGCTGATGCAGAGACAAGTATCGCGAGTGTTGCTCAATATATTACTCAGTCTGAGACAGACCCACAGCAGCAGGTTAAAGCCGTCCATGATTATGTAATTCAGCATCTCAGCTACGATCGTGATGTGCTCACGACTGGACGACGACCATCCCAAGAGGCAGAGAATGTTTTTGTTGCGCAAAAGGCTGTCTGTGAGGGATATTCAAAGCTATTTCAGGCATTAGGCCAGGCGGTTGGGCTGGAGGTGGCCTACATTACTGGCGATGTGCGGCGTGATCTGGCCCCCATTGATGTGATTCCTAAACTGTACCGGGCGGCTTCTCCCCAGTATGATTGGACACTACATGCTTGGAATGCGGTCAAACTAGACGATCACTGGCAGCTGGTGGATACTACTTGGGATGATAGCGATCGCAAATACAGATCGAACTATTTGATGCCACCCGCTAATGTAATGATTTCTAGTCATCTGCCCACATTATCCGCTTGGCAATTGCTGGACCAACAGAAAAACAAACAGACTTTTGAACAATCACCTCTCTTGTTGCCAGACTTTTTTGTGGAAGGACTAGAGTTAGTCTCTCCTGGCGTTTATACAACAGAAGTAGAACAAGTTGGGAAGATTCAAGTCAAACAGCCATTGGACTATCAACGAAGAGTTGTTGCATTTACACGAAAAGAGGCGCGTGATGACTTTTCTATTTGGGATTGGTCAACGGAAGAAGAACCCACCGAGAAAATTTGTGATAGCCAGCTCACCAATAACGTTACTGAAATTACTTGTGAATTAGTAGATACCGGTAATTATCAAGTATTTCTCATTAGCTTAGGTGAAACAGCTGGCGATTGGCTTCGTATTGGGCAATTGAAATTTCATGTTGCTTAGTGAATTGGGAGCACATCATCCGCTGGCGGGTGACGTGCTCCCCTCAACGCCACCCAACGGGGCGAGCCCCGTATTTACTATGCGGCTTTTGCACATAACCCCTGGGCCATCGACCGTTTGCTAAAGCTTGGAGCGATACCCGTAGCATCTCGACCACTACTCAGTGCGGTCACTTGGCATTACAACCACGAGTTTGATGAAGCAATGGCCCGGGCCATTGACTTACTTGTAGCTGCAGGGGCCGATGTGAATGCTCAAGATGGTGCTGGCGATACCCTCTTGCATAATGCTGCCTTGGAGTATTCACACCAATCTACTGAAGAGAACTATTTTGGTTCGAGTGATGGTTGCAACTATACAGCGGTACAACGCCTACTGCACCATGGAGCGTTTCCCGATCCAGTGGGGAAAGGTGGGCGCACTCCCCTGATGTTGGCAGCTGACTCCGGTTCGGTAGATGCACTCCAAATTTTAATTGCGGCTGGTGTAAATCCTCAAAGAAAAGATCATTGCGGACAAACGGCCATGGATAGGGCTCGTCAGGCTTATGCAAAGCTTCAATCGCAAACTGATGAATTCACCACGCCTGAAGATCAAGCAGGCTACCAAACATATCTAAAGCAACGGCAACAGTGCGTCGAGGTGCTTACTAATGCAGGGCTTCCACCGCAGTAGCTGGACCCAAAATCGAAATGTAGGAATCAATAAAGCATCTCTTTGCGGCTGCTTGGGCTTGCTCAATGGTGACGGCTTCTACATCTGCCTGGAACTTCTGGTCAAATTCGGTGCCCAGCCCTAAAATCTCGTACCAGCCTAACAGCTGGGCAATTTGCCCATTGGTTTGCTTACCCAGAGCGTATTGGCCCAGCATTTTGTTTTTTGCCACTTGCAGTTCATGGTCGGTGAGGGGAATCTCACACAGACGTCGCAGTTCACTTTGTAATCCATCTAGAGCCACAGAGACATTTTCCGGTGCAGTGCCAATGTAGGTGACAAATTGGGAGGGGCCTAGCCTAGTGGGATAAAACGCTGACACATCGTAGGCTAATCCTTGCTTTTCTCGCAGCTCTACAAATAACCGGCTCGATAACCCATTGCCTAGATGAGTGCTAAGGAGCTTGAGGGCTGCAAAGTCTGGATGTTTTACACAGGCAGCTAAATAACCAACAATGACAAACGCCTGGTTTGTTTCCTGGGGGGTAACAATGCGATAGGCGTGGGAGTTAATCTTGGGCAGGTAGGGCGTTGGGGCAGGATAGTCTGGCGCGGTCCAATCTCCTAACAGTTTATCCACCAGAGCGACGGCTTTCTCTGGATCAATCCGACCGACAATGACGACCACCATATTGTCAGGCCGAAAATGCTTATGGTGAGCGTCTAGCAGATCCTCTCGCTGAATCGACATGACCGTTTCTTCGGTGCCCATACTGGAGAAACCGTAGGGATGGGCTCCGTACATGCCTTCTCGAAAAGCCTTATAAGCTACGCTAAAAGGCTGCTCTTGCATGGAACGCAGTCCTTGAATGGTCAACTTACGTTCCAGTTCAATTTCATGTTTAGGAAAGCTAGGCTCTCGAAGAATTTCAGTGGCCAGGGTAAAAATGTTCTCAAAATCAGCAGAAACGGTTTTCACACTGATAAGGCTATAGTCGGACGCACTGTCTGCACCGAGGCTAGCACCTACATACTCAACTGCTTCAGCAATTTCTAACGAATTCCGATGAGCGGTTCCTCGGGTGAACAAGGCTGTCATCAGACTAAATATCCCTGCTTTGTCTGGTGTTTCATTGCCCTGGCCAACGGGTAAAAAGATCCGAGCTGAGACGATATCAGCGGCTGGATTTTCGATGGCGATAACCTTTAGGCCGTTGCCCAAATGTGTGGTGATGGAGTTTTGCTTGGGGGCCGTGGATACAGTCACAGGTGGTGTGGTTAAAGTAGCAGGAGCAAATATGAGGTTCGGTGAGGGAACGTGCAAAAAACTAAAAGAAGGATGCAATTACTCTGGAATTAAGCTCAGGGTAGCGCAATGTTCAGGGGAAAGGTACTGCTGAGCTAGAGGACGTAATTGTTCGGCGGAATAGTCTCGAACATAGTGAGGATAGGCGAGGGATAATTCAGGTGTTGCTAAGGTGCCATAGTACCCATATAGCCCAGCCAGCTGACCAGGGGTTTCCATAGCAAAAGCATAATCGTTGCACAGGACACGCTGAGCACGTTCTAACTCTAGGTCTGTGATCGGTATGGTAGCTAGGGAAGCGATGCGATCGCAAATAACCTGCGTTACTTCTTTAATATGCTGCGGTGCTAACCAAGCCGACAACATCAAAACACTACAATCTTTCTGCACTGAAAAACTGCTTGCAATATCATCAACCCACTGACGATCCTCCAGTAGCTCCCGCACCAAACGAGACATCCGGCCCTCCGCTAAAACCGTCGCTAAAATATCCAAGCCGCAAGCTACCTTGAGATCGTGGATTCCAGGGCCCAGCCAAGCCATCATTAATCGGCCATGTTCCAAACGAGGCAAGGCAAGTGTCCGTTGAGAGCTGGTCAGTAGCTGCGGGGAGGATGCCACTGCTGCTGGTGGGCAGGCTTCATATACATGGGGAAATGAGTGAAATGTTTCTTGGACGAGTTCTAACACCCGCTCTAAGCCAATACCACCGGTAATGACCACCTTCATGTTTTCGGGTTGATAATACGTTTGATGGAATTGCCGCATTTCCTCGGGTGAGCGCTCATGCAAAATGGTAGGGGTTCCCAGCACTGACCGACCATAGGGGTGCTCTCCGTAGAGCATTTCTGATATGGTTTGAAACCCAATCCAGTCCGGGTCATCCCAGGCTTGGTGAATCTCTTCAATGACTACCTGGCGTTCTCGTCCAAACTCATCTCCTGGGATAGCCGCATGCAGCAATAGCTCCGCTAAATAAGGTAAGACATGGGCTAGATCATCCGCCGCCAACGTCATATAAAAATGAGCATAGTCATGGCTGGTAGCTGCATTTGCTAGGCCGCCACGACTTTCAATAGTCGCGTCGAACATCCCTGGCAAAATTTGTTCCGTGCCCTTGAACACCATGTGTTCCAAAAAATGGGCCATGCCTGCCCAGGCAGACGGTTCGTAGCGTGCACCTGCCTTAATCCAGACATCTACCACCACTACTGGTGTCGTCGCAATCTCCTGGTGAACGACGGTTAGTCCATTCTCAAGTGGGATTACATTTGCAGGAAAGGGAATGTTTACCCCGGTAGCCATGGACACAGAAACATTGGGAGCTGAACTCAAATTGCTATTTTGTATTCTGAAAAACGTTTGTACATGCTAACTCCCTAGATTGTTTTCGGAAATACATTGGCGATGTTTGTCATGATTTGTCGCCGAAAAGCCATGGACGTCTTGCTATAAATATTGGACTGTCCTTTAGATAAAACAATGGCTCAGCTAGTATGACTAGCTGAGCCATTGTTTTGAAAATAAACACATAAATCAAACTCTAAGCAGATGCAGTTAATTCATGGACTGGCTGTAGCCAGTAAGGTCTTGAAAACAACCGTTGTCCTTGAACCGTCACATTTGCTCGCGACGTCTTAGAAACCGCTGGATTGCAGTGAAAGCAATATAGACCATCAGCAAATAGCTAATGGCCAATACCAGCATCAACAGTGGGGTAAAGGGGTGGGTCATCGATATGGCAGAGGTGTGGGAAGGAACAACAGAGAGAAACTTGTAAAAAACAAGCAGCATAAACTGACAGCCCGGCAGCTGGTTCAATTCAACTAAGGTTCTCAGTTATCTAAAAAGCTCTAGTACTAGAATCACCTAGTGCCATACGTGTTTCAGTATTACTCATCACTCTATGTATGCTAAAAACACATAACTATTGAGCAAGGCTTCGATCAGGCTCTAATAGGAGTGATAGCTATACAGCCTAGCGCTGGCTAAGCTAAACCTCTGTCGATCCCCTACGTTCTGATCACAGTCGGCAACAAATGCCTTGGGTAACTGCAACACATTTACAGATAATTCCAGCAGTTCCGAGAAGAATCGCGAAGAGCTTTTAGAACAAAGCTACTAAATACGAACTATCCAGCTTGCTATGAATTTTTTCAATTCCTGTAATTAGTCTAACATAAGGATTTGTTATTTACCTAGAGTTAATTTAAAAAAAGAAATAGAAATTTCTAATCAATGCTAGCCAGATGTGAACCTTTGTGAGTAACCAGGAACTCATGGCTGTAAATAGCTTTGTGCAGGCAAATTGACAGAGATTCTAGATGGAATAGCGACACCAATTGAGCCGTTAGCTTAGAATGAATATGGATTACTTAAAGTTTCGTAATCTAGCTGTCTGAGCATTTCCTCCCATGACTTCAACAACATCGCTGTTTGCCCCCGTCGAAGCAGATCTCAGTCTGTTGACGGATAATCTGAAGCAGCTGGTCGGTGCTCGGCATCCTATTCTCTACGCCGCTGCGGAGCATCTGTTTGGGGCAGGAGGAAAGCGGATTCGGCCTGCTATTGTTCTATTGCTATCGCGCGCGACGGTTATGGAGCACGACATTCCATCGCGGCATTTGCGATTGGCTGAAATTACCGAGATGATTCATACTGCCAGTCTGGTCCATGATGATGTGGTGGATGAATCCTCGTTAAGGCGTGGAGTGCCGACGGTCCACAGTAGCTTTACCAATCGCGTAGCCGTTCTGGCTGGCGACTTCTTGTTTGCTCAGTCTTCTTGGCATCTAGCTAACTTAGACGATCTAACGGTCGTTAAACTTTTATCGCGGGTGATAATGGACCTGGCGGAAGGTGAGATCCAGCAAGGTCTAAATCGCTTTGATACGACCTTATCCATCGATGCATATTTGATGAAGAGCTATTACAAGACGGCTTCGCTGATCGCTAACAGCAGTAAGTCTGTAGGTGTGCTGAGTGGAACATCAGATGCGTTGGCTGAAGCGTTCTATCAATATGGACGTAATTTAGGACTAGCATTCCAAATCGTAGATGATATTTTGGATTTCACAGGTTCTGAAGAGGTCTTGGGTAAGCCTGCTGGCTCTGATTTACTAAGTGGCAATCTTACAGCCCCTGTCCTCTATGCTATGGAGGAGACTCCATACATTACAACGCTGATTGAGCGCGAATTTGCTCAGTCGGGCGATTTTGATGAAGCGATGGCTTTAGTGAAAGCGAGTCGAGGGGTTGAGCGCTCCCGTGAGCTAGCATCTCAACATGTGGACCGAGCGATTGAAAATCTGACGGAACTACCCCAGTCTGAGCCTAAGCGGGCATTGGAAGCGTTATCAGGTTATGTGCTGAGCCGATTGTACTAGGCTGGTCTAGCACAGCTGTTACAGGAAGTGATTTGTTTTGAATCATTTAAATATGACAATTCAGTCCATTTCCTAAATTGCCACCGGCGATGGGATTGATGTATCGGTCCTATGTGCTTTTTCAAAAAACGCCTTATACTTGCCGCTGAGGGTACGAGGCGTTTTTTGTTGGCTGGGGTAAAAGTCCGGAGGAAGGTATGGGTGTTCCGGTGAGTCCAGTGATATGTCTGGGTGAGATCCTAGTGGATAGCTTCTGGCCGGGCGGACGGGAGCAAAAACTCTCATTGCCTGGGGGTGCTCCTGCGAATGTTGCCTGTTGTTTAGTGAAGTTGGGGACACCTGTAGAATTTGTTGGTGCTGTAGGGGTGGATGCTTGGGGCCAGGCGCTCAGGCAGCTGCTACAGGATTTGCAAGTGGGTGTGCGTGGTATACAGCGGCATCCAACGGCTCCCACCCGTGAAGTGTATGTTCTGACAGATCAGCAGGGAGAGCGCTCATTTGCTGGCTTTTCATTATCAGATCCGTCAGCTTTTGCCGATGCGCATTTAATTTGCGATCGCATCGATCCAAGTCTCTTTAAGGGGTCTAGGTACCTTGTGCTTGGCACGTTGGGACTCGCTTATCCAGACACCCGTGCTTCCATCTTGCAAGCTGTAGAGTGGATCAAAGAACAGAATGGCCATGTGGTTCTGGACATCAACTGGCGACCGATGTTTTGGGATAACCCAGCCCAGGCCATCGGTTTAGTCAATGATTTGGTGAAACAGGCCTCGTTTTTGAAATTGTCCGATACGGAAGCTCAATGGTTATTGGATACGACCGATCCAGCCGCTATCGCTGCTCAGCAGCCACACTTAGAGGGAGTGTTGGTTACTGCTGGAGCGGAGGGGTGTCGTTATTGGTTGGGCGGTCACGTGGGTGAGGTTCCAGGGTTTGATGTTGATGTGGAAGATACAACCGGTGCAGGGGACGCCTTTGTAGCAGGTTTCTTGCACCAAGTTTGTACCCATGGCCGCCACTATCTATTAGATGAAGACTGTGCCCATGCGGTGGTGCGTTATGCCAGTGCTGTGGGAGCCTTGACCACAACTCGATCCGGTGCGATCGCAAGCCAGCCCACACCACGTGAAGTGGATGCATTTTTGTTTTTGCAAAATTAGCGTTATGGCTAAGGAAATCGAACGCAAATTTTTAGTTCAGGGAGATGATTGGCGTACCTTAGCCGAGGGGCGCTACTACTGTCAGGGCTATATTCCAACGCAAGGAAAACAAACTGTTCGCGTACGCATTATTGGTGAGCAAGGTTACCTCACACTGAAAGGACCCACAGTGGGGATAAGTCGTTCTGAGTTTGAGTACCCGATTCCGTTGAAAGATGCGCAAGCTATTTTGTCAGAGCTGTGCGATCGCCCAATTATTGCAAAACATCGCTACCGTATTCCCATGGGTGATGTTATTTGGGAAGTCGATGAATTTTTGGATGAAAATCAGGGACTGATTCTAGCAGAAGTGGAACTGACCGAGGAAACCCAAACTGTGGATCTGCCCGTCTGGATCGGTTCAGAAGTCACAGGAGATTCACGCTATTACAATTCCAACCTGGTTAAAAATCCGTTTAAAGCTTGGGGAGATTAGTAGGAACCTTTGAAAATACGTGAAGACTGTTGGTGCGCTAATCGATTCTGACCTGGCATGTGAGACGACGCACCGTTGTCATCACTTCGTGTTTTGATGGGGTCCTCAAACGGAGGAACAAAGGCATGACGTTCTGAATCGTAGGCCAGAATGCTGCCGTCGTTGATGTTGTAAATCCAGCCGTGGAGTGACAAGTTACCATTGTGAAGCATGGACCGCACTGCTGGGTAGGTTCGTAAATTCTCAATTTGGGTGAGAATATTTTCGGCAACCAGTATGTCTAGCTTGTCAGATTTATCAAGCTCGCTGTAGTGATCTTCGACGAGCTGGCGGGTGGCTTCTGTATGAATCAGCCAGTTATAGACTAGCGGCATTTTCTCTTCTAACTTGCCAATTTGCAGCAGTCCCTTCATGGCGCCGCAGCTAGAGTGGCCACAAATAATAATGTGGTTAACATTCAATGATTTAACGGCGTACTCAATCGTAGCCCCTTCACCCCCGTTGGTGGCGCCAAAGGGAGGAATAATATTGCCTGCATTGCGGATAACAAAAAGCTCCCCCAGCTCAGCTTGGGTGATGAGTTCTGGCTGTACGCGGGAATCAGAACAGGTGATGAACAAAACGTTGGGACTCTGACCTTTGGCCAAGCTGGCCATCAGGGTTTTATGGGTGGGGACATAGTTGTCCTGAAACTGACGCAGACCCCGCATTAATTTTTTCATCGCCGTTCCGTCCTTAGTTTCTGTGGGCTGGGCAAGCTATGCCCTAGAAAATGCAATTGCTGATTCAGAGCTTCAGGCGATCTGGATCTTTAGTGGTTAACCACAATTTTGCAAATTTGCAGATCAGATCCCAGTTAGGATCAGCAATGCTTTATTCTGTTTATCCCATATCTTTAGAGTACTGCGTGAAAAGTTTTGCTTATTGGTGTGATTAAAAGGGGAATGGGGATTTTTTGTGTAGCCATGGGCAATGTTGAAAATCGGTCGCTATGATGCATAGGGCTTGTATGGTGGCTCTTGTTTCTAAAGTGACTTTCCTATGACTGATTTGCCTGAGATTAAGGCGATATATACAGACGGTGCGTGTTCTGGGAATCCAGGTCCGGGGGGCTGGGGCACGGTAATTTATTTTCAGGATGGTTCGGTCCATGAGATGGGGGGCTATGAATCAGGGACGACGAATAATCGGATGGAAATGCAGGCTGCGATCGCAGCCCTAGAATTTCTCCAACAGCACGATTACGACGCTGATATCGAACTCAACACCGACAGCAAATATCTAATCCAGGGCATCACCCAATGGATGCGGGGATGGAAACGCAAAGGTTGGAAAACATCAGCTGGAAAAGCAGTTCTGAATAAAGATCTTTGGCTAACGCTGGATGATCTCACCCAAAGTCTCAAAACCGATCAAAGCGTCGATATCGATTGGAAATACGTCAAAGGTCATGCAGGCAATGTAGGTAACGAACGCTGCGATGAAATTGCCGTAGCCTTTTCCCGCAAACGTACCGTTAGCCTAAAACAATCCATCGGTGCTGCTAGCAAGCCCACAGTTGAAAAAGCTAAACCAGCACCAGCAAAAGTCAAAAAAGAATCTCCTCAACAAACAGAAATCCTTTTACCTAAGATCGATACAACCCTCAGCGACATGTCCGACACCCGAATTAACCGTGTTAGCAATATGCTCAATCTGCTACAAACCGCAGATGAGCTAGCCAAGCAAGGGTTTTTGATCACCACCTCTGAACTTGTCGTTCTCACCGGAGTGTCAGCGGCTGAACTAGCCAAGCGCGGCGATGATTGGACCTGGCGAAACTGGACTGTTTCTTGTGTGAGTAGTGAATCCGACCCAGAAAAATTCTGGCAGTTAGAGAGAATTGAAGATTAGTCTGCTGTCTGAACGTTTAAAGCGAAGTTAGATACCGTTCAAATTCACGTAGGGCTACACTAGACCCATCACTCCACGCTTGTTCTACATAGGTAGGCAATAAGTTTTTTACGTCAATGTTGGGGAATGTTGGGCTAGCGGACGTATCACGATATCCTGCTGACGTGAGTGCATAGATCCTCAACGCTCCTTGCCGATAAATCCATAGCTCGGGTACGGCCAGAGTTTGATATACACTCAAACTCGTCACAGATGTCAGATCAACCTCGATAGCTAAATCGGGGGGAGGATCATTACTTAAATCAAGTTGCTCTTTCCCAAGCAATGCTCGCCAGTTTTGGATATAAAAACTGGCATCTGTTTCTGCACCCGCTGCATTTAAGCGCTTGAGAGTCATCGGATGAGAACTATCCCAGTCTCTCCCCTGATGGCGCAGCAAGGCTTTTACTAAATCAACCAAGATATCAATTCGGCGACCATGACCTGCCATAGGAGCCATAATGGAAATTTCTTGGGTAGAGGCATCAAAACAGACTTTGATAGCAGCATCATCACGACGACTGGCCAAAATGGCTTCATAATCTGCCCAAGTCTGATAGCGTAACGTTACTTCGCTACCGGGCGGCAGTTTTATTTGATCTGGGCTAATCGTGACAACCATTGTCGGTCTACTTTAATAGAGCTGACTAAACCTAATGCTAGCGTGAGTCCAATGTTTACACAGAAATAATCTATGTGGAGATAGTCGCTTCCTATGACTCGTCTGCAAAACTCTCCCAAAACATGAAAAAGGGACCCCTAAAACAAGGAGCCCCTTTTTTCAAACTAAGCCTTTACAACTTAGCCGTTACCGGAAGCACTTAGCCATTGATTGCAGGAGCAGTCAATGCAACAGGAGTTTCAGCACCGGAAGCTAGGTCGAGAGGGAAGTTATGAGCATTACGCTCGTGCATGACTTCCATACCTAGGTTGGCGCGGTTAATCACGTCAGCCCAAGTACTTACTACACGACCCTGGGAGTCCAAAATAGACTGGTTAAAGTTGAACCCGTTCAGGTTGAAAGCCATGGTGCTGATGCCCAGTGCAGTAAACCAAATACAAACAACGGGCCAAGCACCCAAGAAGAAGTGCAAAGAACGGCTGTTGTTAAAGGATGCGTACTGGAAGATCAAACGACCGAAGTAGCCGTGTGCAGCAACAATGTTGTAAGTCTCTTCTTCCTGACCAAACTTGTAACCATAGTTCTGGGACTCAGTCTCAGTGGTCTCACGAACCAAGGAGGAAGTCACGAGAGAACCGTGCATTGCGGAGAACAAGGAACCACCGAATACACCAGCTACTCCCAACATGTGGAAAGGGTGCATTAGGATGTTGTGCTCAGCTTGGAATACAAGCATGAAGTTGAAGGTACCAGAGATACCTAGAGGCATACCATCAGAGAAAGAACCCTGACCGATGGGGTAGATCAAGAATACTGCAGTTGCAGAGGCCAAAGGCGCAGAATAAGCAACACAGATCCAAGGACGCATACCCAAGCGGTAACTCAATTCCCACTGACGACCCATATAGGCAAAGCAGCCAATAAGGAAGTGGAAAATTACCAACTGGTAAGGGCCACCGTTGTACAACCACTCATCTAGAGAAGCGGCTTCCCAGATGGGGTAGAAGTGCAAACCGATAGCGTTGGAGGAAGGAATTACAGCACCGGAGATAATGTTGTTGCCAAGTAGTAGAGAACCAGCAACAGGCTCACGGATACCGTCGATATCAACAGGAGGAGCAGCGATAAATGCGATGACAAAGCATGCAGTGGCAGCCACCAATGTAGGGATCATCAGAGTACCGAACCAACCTACATAAATGCGGTTGTCAGTACTAGTCACCCACTCACAATAGCGGTCCCACAGGCTTGCATTGCCACGGGATTGCAAAGTAGAAGTCATAGTGATGAATGAAAAGTTATAAAGAGGCTCTACTGTGAAGGCACGCAGAACAAACCAAACGGATATCCTGCTGCAAATAAGTAAATAGAGACTCGTTTATAAGATTAGTAAATATGCTTAGCGGTTTGTAGGGGTAAGATACGAAAGTTGCCAGATTGCAACATTTCGCATTGTTTGGTGAGTGAACACTCACTAGCCTGGTGGCCAAGAAAGGGAACGACCGCCAAGCAGGTGCATGTGAAGGTGGAAGACAGTTTGACCTCCATCTTCATCGGTGTTGATCACCACTCGATAGCCATTTTTTAGGCCTTCCTTCTGAGCTATTTTGTTTACAGTCAGTAACATATGGCCTAGCAGTTCTTTATCTTCCGGGACTGTATCAACCAGTCTGGGAATCGCTTTTTTGGGAATTACCAATATATGTGTGGGTGCCTGGGCATTAATATCGCGAAAAGCTAAACATAGTTCGTCTTCATGAACGATGTCTGCCGGAATTTCTTTGCGAATGATTTTGCCAAAAATAGTGTCTTCACTCATGGCGCGTTGAGGGTTGCAACGCTCTGCATTGTAGGGTGCAGATGAGGGTGAATAGGCTAAGAATTTCTATGAATTCGGTTGTAGAGTTTGGAGTTCGGAATGCGGAGTTCGGAATTCAGAGTACTTCCGACTTCAAAATTCCTAATTTCCCATAGGTGGTTTTGGAAACTGCACCTGACTATACAGCCAATCTGCAATCAGCTTAGGGCAGTTTTTCTTTGACCAGCGTACCGCCATGTAATGGAACATGGGTTTAGTGAGCCGAGCAATCCATTTCATTAAACGATTGAGTTTACGAGGCTTTACTCGGCAGTTGATCAAGTTATTGGACCCAATATCGTAGAGGCGGTCCAACACCAGCTGCAGTGTCGCCTCTTCCCGCTGAAACATATTTTCTATTAGCAGTTCCACATCCTTCATGTGCTCATCTGCTAACTGCTTTTCATAAATCGTGATAGCAACTTTAGAAGAGTTTGAAGTCGTTAACATGGTTTTTAAAAGCGATTCTTTTCAAGGAATGTTGCTGTTGGGGGACTGCAGTAGACAGGCCCTATGTGTGTACTGGCCTAATAAGCGAATACCATACTTCCATGGCCAGGGATGTGATCTTTATCTTAATTACTCAGCATGTCACTCTCAGGTGCCACTGTTGATGGAGGACAGGGATGCAAATTTTGCTAGCTGAGGATGATGTTCGATTGTCGGCATCTTTGACAGAGGCGCTCACTGCCCAACGGTATACGGTGGACTCGGTCAGGGATGGAGCAGCGGCTTGGGAGCGGGCGTGTGCCTTTTCCTATGACCTTATTTTGTTAGATGTAACGTTGCCTAAGTTGGATGGCATCAAGCTATGTCAGCGGTTACGGAATCATGGCTATGGGCTGCCAGTGTTGATGTTAACTGCTCGCGATACCAGTCTAGATAAAATTGTGGGTCTGGATTCGGGGGCTGATGCTTACATGGTGAAACCGTTCAATCTGCAAGAGCTGCTGGCGCAGATTCGGGCTTTGCTACGTCGCGGGCAGGCAAGCATTACATCGGTTTTAACCTGGGGGGAATTGCAGCTGAATCTTGAAACCTATGAGGTGAGTTACGGACGCTCGCCCATTCATCTAACGCCTAAAGAGTTTGCTTTGATGGAAGCGCTTTTGCGCTACGGCAGACGAGTTTTGAGTCGAGCGGCCCTGATCGAACAAGCTTGGCCGATGCAAGAAGCCCCTGAACCGGACACGATTAAGAGTTATATCAAGAATTTACGGGCTAAGCTCAAAACTGCTGGTGCTCCTAGGCAGATGATCGAGACCGTACATGGTGTGGGCTATCGCCTAAAAGGTTAGTTGGGTAGTGCTCGTCAGAAATATGATCGCTTAAGGAATCAGGATTTAATAACGTCCATAATTTTGCTTGAAGCAAAGTGAGCTATTCTATCCCCTCCCCAGAGGGGATTAAATCGGTACAGTATTAAATTGCCGATCCTAAGAACATTTCTGGTAAAGAAGCTACCAATTATTCAGGCCCCCAAACCCTCAAACCTGGGGGGGTTGAGTCTTGTACCCTTCAGGATTGGGGGCTAAGGGGGCCTTCAACCGGTATAGTCTTTTCGAGAAAACACCTAAAAAATATGTAAGGAGACACTCATAATCTCCTCGATTTCTCCACAAATCTATCCCCAAATTTTATACCTCTTCTCTGTACCTTAAGGCTCAAAGCACCGATGAAACTGAGTCTTGCAGATTGTAGGAAACTCAGCTGAGCCGCTCAGCGGCAGCGGCTGATAGTTGATGTACTACGACTCAGTTTCAGTTTGTTGAGATGAGGGATATCTGAATGACTGATCGTGATTCGTTGAAATTTGCAACGCCTGCTGACAATCCTGAATTGTTTGAGGTTCCGTCAGATACCAAAGAGACTCCAGGGGTCGATATGATCTATGGTTTGCATGCCAAACCACCTTTACAAGAAACTCTGGCAGCCGCTTTACAACATGTACTGGCGGCGTTTGTAAATATTATTGCTCCGGCTATTGTGGTGGGTGGTGCGATCGGTTTGGACGCAGCTGATACCAGTTTTTTGATTAGCATGTCGCTGTTTGTTTCAGGGATTGCGACGTTTATTCAGGTGCATCGGGTAGGGCCTGTTGGTTCGGGACTATTAAGTATTCAGGGGACGAGTTTTGCTTTTGTCGGTACGCTGGTCACCGTGGGGACTGCGGCTGTAGAAGGGGGGCGCAGTCCTTCCCAAACGCTGGCCTATTTGCTGACGATTTGTATGCTAGGAGCCTTTGTTGAAATTATTCTGAGCTTTTTTGTGGAGCCGTTGAAAAAGGTCATTACACCTTTGGTGAGTGGTATCGTGGTTGTGCTGATTGGGCTGGTATTAATTAAGGTGGCGATTACGGCGATGGGGGGTGGTGCGGCTGCGATCGCAGCAGGCACGTTTGCTACCCCGCAAAACCTGATGGTTTCCCTAATCGTTTTAACCGTCATCGTCATCCTCAACTGCACCCGCAGTGCCTTTCTGCGCATGTCGGCGATTCTGATTGGTTTAGCGGTGGGCTATCTCATCGCCTGGCCGTTAGGCATGTTAAACTTCAGCGGCCTGAGCCAGCTCTCCTACGTCACCCTGCCCATACCCTTCCGATATGGATTTGACTTTGGCTTTGCTGGATTTATTCCCCTGGCGTTTCTATATGTAATCACCACGATCGAATCCATCGGCGACCTGACAGCAACGTCTATGCTGGTGGGCGAACCGATTGAAGGAAAAATCTATCTCAACCGTGTGAAGGGAGGCATTTTAGGCGATGGTGTCAATTCCTTAATCGCGGCCTGTTTCAACACTTTTCCTAATACTACATTTAGCCAAAACAACGGTGTGATTCAGCTTACGGGCGTGGGTAGTCGCTATGTCGGTTACTTTATTGCAGGTTTTCTCTTTCTCTTGGGGGTATTCCCCATTGTGGGTGGACTGTTTCAAGCCATGCCTCAGCCTGTTTTAGGTGGAGCTACGCTGCTAATGTTTAGCTCTGTTGTTGCCGCTGGAATTAAGATTTTGCATACGGTCAATTTAAGTCGGCGCAACACTTTAATTTTGGTAGTATCCCTGGGGTTGGGCATGGGCGTCACGTTTGTGCCAGAGGTTTTGGAGAATACGCCGTATCTTATACGCAGTGTCTTTTCGTCGGGGATTGCGACCGGCGGCATCGCCGCGCTGGTGCTGAATATGATTGTGCCTGGCGCGCGTGAATAATCGGGTCCACCGCCCATTTCACTAAGAAGGTGGTTTATTCGAGGGGGAGGGTAACTGTA
The DNA here is from genome assembly GCA_039024555.1 of Cyanobacteria bacterium P01_D01_bin.156. GTDB lineage: Bacteria > Cyanobacteriota > Cyanobacteriia > Phormidesmidales > Phormidesmidaceae > Leptothoe. The sequence continues at coordinate 16,026 of JBCCQQ010000025.1, read as the reverse complement.
ACCACAGTGCCCTCCTCTTCTGTGCTGTCGATGTGCCAGTGGCCTCTATGCAGGTCTACGCAAATCTTGACGATGGCTAATCCCAGACCGGTGCCGGTCACCTCGCCTACGTTGCTGCCCCGGTGGAATGTTTCCTGAACGTGTGCCCGGTCGGCGGCGGGAATACCGATACCGCGATCGCAAACCTGGAGTACTGCCCTGTGAGCATCGCACTGCAGACTGAGGGTAATCAGACTGGTAGGTGGAGAATATTTTGCCGCATTGGAGAGCAGATTACTCAGGAGCGATCGCACTAATTTCTTATCCCAAAAAGCCTTAGCGGTTAGGGCATTATCTGCAAACGCACCGGTCAGCTCAACCAGCTGACTTAGGCCTAAGCAAATCTCATCCACAACTTCCCGACAAAAAGACCTAACATTTAGTAGCTCAGGCGCAAACTCCAGCTTGCCCGCTTCAGCCCGAGTCAGGGTGAGAAGGTCCGTAATCTGCTGGTTCATTTGCTCAGCGGTCGCATGAATGCGCTCAAGGTTATGCCGCTTTTGATCTTCTGACAGGTGGGTGTAGTTAACCTGTAGCGACTCTGTCGAGAGCAAAATGGTGCTGAGGGGCGTTCGCAGTTCGTGGGAAGCCATTGAGAAAAATCGCAGCTTTAGATCACTGAGAGTGATCGTGCGGTTAAGCTCAGTTTGTAGGTTACGCAAGAATAGCGCCAAACATACCGTCAACAAAAGACCTGTCAACAGCGTTGCCCAAGTGGCATAGAGACGGTTGAGGAGATAAGTCTCCGCCGGGAAGAACGCAACCAGCCACTGCCGCTGTCCAATCTCGATGGTGCGAGTACAGTCTGCCGATGTGGGGCACAAAAACAGCGACCGACGACTCTGTTCCTCCGGTCGATTGTTCTCGACCACCCCCACGCTGCGATTCCCAGCATCGTATCGCCCTAGAAACTGCTCGGATGCTTCCGCATTCTGGTCGTACAAATCAAAATCAATATCAGAACTTAACCCTTGGAGAGCTTCTTCCACCACATCTGAAACCTGGAAGACCCCCAGCAAAATCCCACTAAACCGATCCTGCCGTGATAACTGTGATGTTGGTATAGCACCGGTTTGATAGAGCGGTAAAATCACCAAAAATCCATACTGGTTCTGCTGTTCTTGCACCAAGCGAATACGACCTGTAGCATGAATTTCTCCCGTGGCTATCGCTGGTTCAATCGCGGCGGCCCTGGCCACGCTGGAATTTAGATCAAACCCCAGGGCTTCTTCGTTGCCAGCCATCGGTGCAAGATAGGTGACTGGCAGGTAATAGTCTCGCTCGCTTGCAGTGACTAAGCGGTCTTCTGCACCCAGCTCGGTAATCTCAAAAGTCGGAAACCCGTTGTCTTGAATTGTCTTTTCATAAAGAGGACGTTCCGCTAATGTGACGAGCGGTGCCCACTCTAATGCTTGAATCCCCGGATATTCTTTTAGCGATCGCGCCACAAACGTATCGAAAGACTGCTGCTGCACCTGCCCCTGGCTCACACCATAGTGATCATTGAGAAACGTCAGGACATCGGTATATCTGTTCAGGCTGCGCTGCAGTGCAATCGTCAAATTCTCCAGCTGTTGCTGAAACTGGTTACGCTGCTGAGACACTTCCCAACGGTGGACAGACAGGCTGGCAATTACCGATAGGGTGATACCGATACCTGCCGTGAGATTTAAGATCAGGACTTGACGAAAGGAAGACTTAGCCACAGCTAGGGATCAGGAATATCACACTAGCAATGTACGCCAAGCACCTCTCATTTTTTAGTGGATATGGTTACGTAACGTGGTGCTCGTTTTCCAAATATCCTCTTACGTCAAAGCTGATTGAATGATGCGTACTTACTGGGAACCCTACATAAACAAGTAGGAGCCTACAATGCTGGCAAGAATCTGGAGTGCATCCTTAATTGGTATTGATGCCCTAAAAGTCGGTGTGGAAGTTGACCTATCGGGAGGTTTACCTAGCGTAGTCGTCGTTGGCCTACCCGACACCGCAGTCCAAGAATCCCGCGAACGTGTCAAAGCAGCACTCAAAAACGCAGGGTTTCCCTTCCCCATGCGTAAGGTGGTCGTAAATCTAACGCCAGCAGACGTACGCAAAGAAGGCCCCATCTACGACTTACCCATCGCCATCGGTATTCTGGCCGCCGCTGACCTAGTAAGCCAAGACCGACTAAACAAGTATTTGATATTAGGCGAACTCTCCCTTGATGGCAGCCTTCGCCCCGTAGCAGGCGTTATGGCCATGGCAGCAGCGGCACAACAGTTAGGCGTCGATGGCCTGATTGTGCCAAAGGATAATGCCCAAGAAGCTGCTGTAGTACCTAATCTCTCTGTCTACGGCTTTGAGAACATTACCGATGTAGTAGAGTTCCTCAACAATCCTGGCGAGCAACAACCCCTCACCATTGATGGACGTCAAGCCCTAGCCAGTGCCCAACCCCACGCCGTAGACCTAAAGGACGTAAAAGGACAGGTCCAAGCCCGACGAGCTTTAGAAATTGCAGCGGCGGGCGGCCATAATCTTGTGTTCGTTGGACCACCAGGTAGTGGAAAGACTATGTTGGCCCGCAGACTTGCCACTATTCTGCCCCCACTCAATTTTCAAGAAGCGTTGGAAGTCACCCAAATTCATTCCGTCGCTGGGTTACTTAAAGAAAAAGGCTCATTGGTGACCCAGCGTCCATTTCGGAGTCCCCACCATTCAGCTTCAGGTCCATCCTTAGTAGGTGGCGGCACCTTTCCTAAGCCTGGTGAAATTTCCCTAGCTCATCGCGGCATTCTGTTTTTAGATGAACTCACAGAATTTAATCGCAAAGTACTGGAATTCTTACGACAGCCTTTGGAAGATGGCTACGTGAGTATTGCCAGAACACGCCAGTCGGTAGAATTTCCCGCTCAGTTTACGCTGGTGGCTAGTACTAACCCTTGCCCCTGTGGCTTTTTTGGCGATACGGTGCAGCCCTGTACCTGTACACCCAGGTCGCGCGAAATGTACTGGGCCAAGCTTTCTGGCCCCCTGATGGATCGTATTGATCTACAGGTGGTGGTCAGCCGACTAAAGCCGGAAGAAATTACCGAACACACCCCTGGAGAGCCTTCAGCAGAAGTACGTCAGCGTGTGGAAGCAGCCCGCCAGCGGGCTCAAGCTCGATTTACTAACGAACCTAAGCTACAGTGCAATGCCGATTTAGACAGTCGCCACCTACGCCAGTGGTGTCAGCTAGATGAACCATCGCGTGGCTTACTAGAAATGGCGGTGCGTAAGTTAGGGTTATCTGCCCGAGCAACAGACCGGATCTTAAAGGTTGCTCGCACTATTGCAGATTTGGCGGCGATGGAAAACTTGGAATCTAATCATATTGCTGAGGCAATTCAGTATCGAACTATTGACCGCATGCAGTGAACTTGAGCTATGAAATGCGGCTGTATGAATCGGCAATTTAATAATGTACCGATTTATCCCCTCCCCGGACAGAATAGAACGGCTCACTTTGCTTCAAGCAAAATTATGGACATTATTAAATCCTGATTCCATGCGCCGGATGACTATCCTAAGTAGCAGATGTGAATCTGCTCTGATATGGCTTTTAGTCAGCGTCAAGCCATTGCTGATTGAGCGGATGAGTCTATCGAACAAGATGGTGGCCTATTTGGATCTGACAAATAAAATCATTAGGGACGAAGGTGAAAAACGATGTTATGCTGAATGCTGACTCGGATCTATGCGATTTCAACGCCCAAATCTTGTCAGGACCGGAAGGTAGCAGCAATACGGGATGCTTGGGATAGGCGTAGTCTCCGGGTCTCCTCTGTTTTAAAGTGGGTAACCGCTCTAACGGAATTGCCTTGGTTTTCATTTCAGGTACGGCAATCCGATAGGTCAACCCGCTACACACGATTAAAATCCCTTGTTACAACGATAATGTGAGAGATGGCTGGTACTCAGTTTTGGGTACCACTAATCCATCTAGAATTATTTAGCTGTGTTAGAGGAGTATAGGCCGTGGCAGACTTTGGTCAGTTAGTCCAAAAGGCATTTTATTTAGGTGTGGGTCTGGCGTCCTATGCCTCAGAAAAAGCAGGGGACGGATTTAGTGACCTACGCCAACAGGCACAAAAACTGGTGCAAGAGCTGGTAGAGCGCGGCGAAATTACTGCTGAAGAAGCACAAACCATGGTGAATGACATGGTGGCGCGAGCGCAGAGTGCTGCTCCTGCGGAAAACGCGACTTCTGCAGATATGACGCCTCGCACTATTGAAATTATTGAAGAGGATGAGCCTGAACAGCGTTCAGCGACCGATGCTCTGCGTAAGGAAATTGAAGATTTACAGGCCGAACTGCAGCGATTAAAGGATGAAGAGGACGCGTAATGGATGATTGGCTAAAGCAAATTCAGCAAGATCTACAAACGGCTATTCAAACCACACTGGATCAAACTGAGCAATTTCTGGATGAACTGGCCGATCAAGCAGCGGCAGCGGTGACACCTATACTAGATGCCGCTGATGAATTGGCAGATGATCTAGCTGATCAGGTTATGGATAATGTGGCTCCCCCAATTTCTCAAGCGATGAATGAGCTGGAGGCTCAAATTGATCCGCTGGTGGGTTCAGCTGTGAGCTGGTGTGAGCAAACCATGGCTCCTATTCACCAAACGCTCACCCCCTGGCTACAAAACCATCCCAAGTGTGCTGGCTGCTCCTACTACCACGGTGAAAGCTACGGTGGTGAAATGCTAGTGTGTGCCCTGCATCCTAGCGGTCCGGAAGAGTATGATGAATGCCCGGACTGGGATAGTGTTTGGCCAAATCCGACAGATTCTTAAGGTAGGTGGCTACTAGAGTAACGAATAAAAATGTCCGATAGGTCCTTGACCTTGGCCAATACGCAGTGAGTGAGTTAGGGCATTGGTGACGTAGTCTTTTGCTCGTCTGGTGGCGTCTAATGGGCTGTGGCCAAGGGCCATATTAGCTGCGATCGCAGCAGATAAGGTACACCCTGTGCCGTGGGTATCATTGGTATCTACACAAGTGGTGACGAGCTTGACCAACTCAGTGCCGTCGTACCACATATCAACGCCCCGCAGAGCATCTTCAAAACCGCCCCCTTTGATAATGACGGCTTTAGGGCCTAATCCATGGATGGTTTGCGCAGCGCTTTCCATATCTGCGAGGGTTTGGATAGACTGCCCGCTGAGAATTTCTGCTTCGTAGCGGTTGGGGGTGAGCACTGTTGCTAAGGGCATCAACTGCTGACGGAGCTTGGCAATGGCATCATCATCAATCAGCTGTGCCCCTGTGCGAGACACCATTACCGGATCGATAACACAGCTGACATCGCTTAAATCCTTAAGACAGGAGGCCACCGCTTCAATAATGGGCTGATTCAGCAGCATGCCTGTTTTAAGGGCCTGCACACCAATGTCATCAACCACTGCCTGGATTTGTGCCACCACCGCTTCGGGCTTAAGGGCATCCACACGGGATACGCCTTGGGTATTTTGAGCCGTAATACAGGTAAGGGCACTAGTCCCATGTACTCGATGAAACGCAAACGTGCGCAAATCAGCTTGGATACCTGCCCCGCCACCGCTGTCGGATCCAGCGATGGTTAAGGCCACCAATGGAGTATGAGCCATGCTAACAGTGCCCCTAGCGAGACTGTCGCCGCCGCTGTAGAAAATCGGGGATATCTAAGTTTGGGGAAAGACCAGGCTGATTAGTGGGATTAGGTTTCGGTGCCAAATCAGCAGCAGTTCCCCCAATCGAAGATGGCCGCTTAAGTGGTGCAATGCGAGAAGGAGCCGCTGGAGCCGCTGGAGCTGCCCTAAATTCGGAGTTAAACCCTGTTGCAATGACTGTAATCCGAACCTCTCCTTGAAGACGTTCGTCAATGACTGCACCAAAAATAATGTTGGCGTTGGGGTCTACGGCTTCGTAAATGATTTCCGCTGCTGCGTTGACTTCATGCAGAGTAAGGTCAGTGCCACCAGTAATATTGAGGACTGCACCGGATGCACCGTCGATAGACGTCTCCAATAGTGGAGAAGAGATAGCTGCGATCGCAGCTTCCCGAGCACGAGATTTCCCAGAGCCTACACCGATACCCATCAGTGCCGAACCAGCGTCAGCCATGACCGCCCGGACATCTGCAAAGTCCACGTTGACCAAGCCAGAAATCGTAATAATGTCAGAAATACCTTGGACACCCTGACGCAGAATATCATCGGCAAACCGAAACGCTTCTTGAACCGGTGTCTGTTCCGAAATCACCGATAGCAGCTTGTCGTTTGGAATAATAATTAGGGTATCGACACATTCTTGCAGTGCCATAATCCCTTCTTCTGCCTGGGTCGTACGGCGACGGCCCTCAAATGTAAAGGGGCGAGTCACGACGCCAACAGTCAGAGCTCCGGCTTCTTTAGCCGCTTCAGCAACAACGGGGGCAGCACCTGTTCCAGTGCCGCCACCCATGCCAGAAGTAATAAAAACTAAATCTGCACCTTCAATAGCTGTAGAAATCTCATCGCGGGATTCTTCTGCGGCTTTTTGACCAATGGCAGGGTTGCCACCAGCGCCTAACCCACGAGTAAGCTTTTGACCGATCTGTAAATGACTCGCAGTGCCTGTCTTTAGCAGTGCCTGGGCATCCGTGTTTAGGGACCAAAACTCAATGCCAGAAACCCCACTGTCGATCATCCGGTTCACTGCATTGCAGCCACCACCACCAACTCCGACAACCTTAATCCTCGCCATACTCCCCGGCACAATATCGCCTCCCATAGCTGCACTGCTGGCAGCAGTGTCATTCCGATGGTTTTTATGGTTATTACTTATATCAGACATGTTTAAACCCAAGCCCGAGTTTCCGTGAGAATTATGTGAGGATGATTTAGACATAAGGGCGAGTGATAAGACAACGTACCAGTGGTCTATTGACCCAATCAGTCACAGAACAGCGAGGCGTTAGCCAAAAAAAGTAAGAACTAACTATATAGCAATTATTCGCCGGATAGTACAAATCTCTGTAAATTACAGAAAAGGTTAAACATCAAGGGCGACTAAATTCAACCTAAAACTCTTTCCTAGAGAGCCTTACAGAGAATCTAAAAAAAGGTTTTAAAGCGTACTCCGCATGTTCTAGTCAACTATACGGGAACTTGCTTAAAAAACCAACTAAACTTACTAATTAATTCAGGAATTTGATCAGTTAATAACTCACGTTTAAAAGCAGCGAACCAATTACCTGGATTACTGCCCCAAAAAAACCTCTATTAAGTATCAATATCTAAAACCGGAGATGGTTGGATGGCGACGTCTCCAGGGTTTAGTAATGGTGTTCATTGATAGGTTCCTTAGGGCGTTGGAGTTGTTGTTGCCTGCAGGATTTCTAAGGTGGGATTATCGGGGTTCCTCAGGTCAATAAACGCAATTTCTTCAATATTCATCTTGGCGTTCAAATTGCGCATTCTATCTAAGGCTGCCAACTGTTTAGAAAAGTTGGGACCATAGTAACCAATGTGTACGCGTCCTAGCTCTGTATGCAAGACTAAATTGCTGGGCTCACTCCAATCCAACAACGAGATGTGAACAGGCGTTTTTTGGATTGCGCGATAGATGATTGGCCAGTCTTTTTGATATGCACGGCGCATTCCTTGCACCTGTAGCTTGGGTTGCTGATTGCCGAGTCTGGTGAAGCTATCGAAAGGCATCCAATGGCCTTTCGCATCGATCAGTCCCTTTTGGCTAAACGGTTGAGGCTCATCATCTAGGGACGTAATCGTGACATTTGGATTGGGTAGCGAAATGGCCACAGGGGTGCGTTCCTGGATTTGAATATTTAGTCCCGGTGGCAGTAGGCGTCGCTGTACGATGGCATCGGCAATGGGGCCTTCTGTAACCAGTGTATTTTCGAGCTCCAGTGGATGAATCTTGAGTAAAGATAGGGGATAGGTCATACCCATCAGGGTATGTACCGCATCGTCAGAGAGTAAGCGGTTGCCACTGATATTGATCTGCTCTGTAGAGGTGAGTTGCCAGCGAGCAGACGTTGCCAGACTCAGGCAGCCCATGGTTAGCCCCGCCATTGCTGTGTAGCGCCAGAGTTGTTGCCAGAAAAGATGATGTCGCCGTCGTTTCAGATCCTTACGACGAGTGTTTAACGTTTCTCGGGAGTACTCGGGGATAGCCGGCATGAAAGAAAGCTAAATAGGGCTCTACTTGATACTGGAGAGTATATCTAAGCATTCAGACTGCCCAATGGGTAGATCATCCTGACACTTCTTTGGGAAAAAAGGTATGAACGTGGAAGAACCCTTAAGACCGTGGAAGGTTATTAGCTTTAGAAGGTTAGGCGAAATTATCAGTTTTTGTCAGCAGCTCTACTAAGAATGCATGCCACTTATGAGCTAGGTCTACATCTGTAAATGGAATTTGTGCAGACTGGCTATTTTTCCCTTGGAATTGGATGAAGGCTTCACTTTTCTTAATGTCACCCTTGGCCAGCTTCCTAAAGCTGTCCTCTTTTTTGGTAAGCACTTCAATCTTCTCAATGTCATTTAGGTTCAGGGTTTGTAAATTGACAATGCCTTGACGTGTCGGTAGTCCCCAAGTGAGAGTGCGGTCTGATTGACCTAATGCAGCGAATATATCGTATTTGGCACGTTCAAATTGAGTGGCCCACTGTTTATAGGTTTCCACCTTTTGATATTCGTTCCAGCCAGCCCAGGTAATCCAAAAAAAGAAAACGAGTAGGGGCAACCAAAGTAAGCCATGTGCCATGAGTATTTATGCTCCCTTTGTAAATTCTTGCAACGAGGCGGTCGTTGAGCTAGCGCATTGATGAAAGATGATGACAAGGTTTGTACTTAGTTTGCGCTGAGTTCAGGCTTCAGCTTTCAAAACCATACTATTTCTGAGAGGAGACGGTAAATTGCTTTACTTACCTTCTTTATTGGCAGTGACTCCCGCGACGGTTACTTGGAGCCCCAAGGTAGGCTTCGTAATGATTGTTTGCAATATTCTTGCGATCGCAATCGGTAACTACGGTATTCAGCAGAAGAACGTTGGCCTTGGTCTACCTTCCTCCGAATTTTTCGGTGGCATGGGCCATGGTGCAATGTTGGCATGTACCAGTCTTGGTCATGTCATCGGCATTGGTGCCATCATCGGTTTGGCATCCATCGGTGTGCTCTAACCCCTAAGGTAATCATTTCAAAAACTAGCGATGGGCTATCTAGTCAGTCTGGCTAGATGGCTGCGCTTTCCATTCTCAAAAACACACGTTTAACAACACTGTCTTGGAACAAGGCTGGAGTCTTTAGTATCCAGCCTTTTCTCTTGTTTATTTGATGACAGCCTGAAGCCGTTTGCGAAACTCTCCTTTGGGATGTCCGCCTTTAACCTCGCCTAAGATGGTAAACTCTCCCTCCGGTTCTTCGCAAATAATATAGGTAGGCCAGCCCATATCTGCCTTGTCTGGATATTGGGTCAGTAGTACCTTTCGGTATTTTCGATAGGTGGCTGTATCCTGCATTTTGATATCAACAAATTCTAGGCCTAGTTCAGTCGCTACCTTGGCATCGTAAAACGACATCTTGTGACAGATGCCGCAGTCTTCTGATGAAAACTTGAGGACAGCTTTGGACATAAGGGAATATTCCTGTGGGGTGAAGAAGTGTTGTCACGCTTTAATTCTAAGGCGTTGACTGTTGCTCTCGGATAAATTTTCCCAGGGCTGGCAATAGGGGGCAGGGGTCGCCTTCGTGTAAGTTGTCTGGATTACTCCAGGCGAAGGGAGATTGGTTGGCGGCACTCATCCACAGCAGGCGTTTTGCACGGGTCATGGCGACATAGAGTAGCCGGTATTCTTCCGCTTGTTTGAGGGCATGTGCTCGTTGCCAAGCGTCAGGAATATCGGGGATTTTAGAGTATCCGTGGATGTGAGCGCGGATCTGGGCGCGGGCCACGTCCGGTAGGGCTACAGCTCCTAAAAATTCTCCTTGGGGGGGAACCCAGGACTCGCCGGGAATGAGCTTGGCATGGAGAAAGGGTAAAAACACAGCATCCCAATCCAGCCCTTTAGCCTTGTGCATGGTGATAATAGTGAGTTGGCCAGCTCGGGTGTATTGAGCTTCAGCATCTTCTGCTTCAATGGCATCAAATCGTTCGGCACTGACAATTTCTTGCAGGGCTCCAATCATGTTACTGAGACTGCTGTCTTCAGTGGTTTGTTGGGCAATGCGGGCGGCTAGCTTATCAGCAGTCGCTAGTTCACTTTGGTTGTAGCCAAGCGTGGTGCCGAGAAATGGCATCAGGTGGTAAGGGGGTAGGTCAAAACGAGCCCTTAACAGGCTCGTGCAATACCGACGCGCACTGAGGGCGGCTTCAGTGGTTAGGGTCGGGTCGAGTGGTCCTGGGTAGAGAAACTGTTCAGGGTAGGTGGCAAGAGGGTTAAGGTCCTGGGTGGGAATGCGCTGGCGATCTACGAGTACCCGTAGAGCCCCCTTGAGATAGTCCGGAGAATGGGGCCGTTCGATAAACTGGAGCAGCCGCATCATTTCCAGCGGTACTTGAGTATTGCGATCGCGACTGCCCACGTCATAAATTTTTAGCCCCGTCTCCTCAACAAAATCAAACCCCAGTCGTTCAGGATCTTCTAACATTTCTCGAACAAAGCGCCCTTGGCGATTTTCTCTCACTAGTACAGCTAGGGTTGGCGGTAGGGTTGGCGGTAGGGTTGGTTCATGGGATGTAGCTTTATTCTGTTGCCAAGCTTCCATCAACGCTCTTACACGTTGAGCAATCTGTTGTACGGTTGTTGTGATATTCGCTGGTTTGATCAGTTCTACCCCTTGTCCAAAGGGAGCTGGATTAGCGTTCGGTTGAGGATCGTTGGGTGACACCGGCAAAATTGTCTGGTCTCGAAACGGTGGATTGTCACCTGGGGACTGTTGGTTGACCCAACGCAGTAAGTAGTTCGCAGCATCCATAATGGTTTGGGTGCTGCGGCCCGCTTGATTAATGGTGGCCAGTTGAGCAGGACGATTAGCTTCGCAAAACTGATTAAAGAAAACAGGATCGGCAGGGGTAAATGTTGAATTAATTGCCTGGTTGGGGTCACCAACGCGCACTAAATCCCCGCTAGTGCCTGCTGCCATGGAGAGAATCTCACTCCTTTTTTCAGAAGAGGTCGGGGAAGAGTCTGGGGCTGCAGGAGACTCTGCTAATTTCTCTAATAATTTTGTCTGGAGTGGCGATGAATCTTGGGCTTCATCTTCGAATACGGCAAAAAACTGTGTTTGCCAACGATGACAAACATCTGGGTCTTCTAGTGCTTTGAGTGCCGCTAGGATCATATCGTCATAATCAATCAGCCCTCGCTGGCTCAGGAGAATTTGATATTGTCCATAGAGTCCAGCTGCCACCTCTAATAATTGATAAGGATTAGGGGGAGCCTGCTGACTAATACGACTTAGATCGTTTGGTTGAAGGCCAGAGCTTTTGGCTTCATGGATAGCTGTATGGGCCAGGTCTGGCAGTATCTCGGTTCGTAATACCGATTGGCGGCGTAGACGTTCAGTTTCTTCTCCGTCAAAGCTTTGTCCCTCCACTAGGCGGTGGTATAGGTCTGGCGCTTCATGAATCCAGGCCTCCACAGCCGTGCGGATAAGCCGATTACTTTGGTTAGGAGAAACCAGGGTGGTTGTCTCTAGGTTGATGCCGGAGATTTCTGGATTATGGGTGGCAATATTTAGAGCTAGGCCGTGGAGAGTATTGACGATAAAGCTGTTGTAGGGAAGCTTCAGCGCCTTAAGGTGATTGCGAACCTTTGCTTTTAGGTTTGCCGCTGCAGAACGCGTAAAGGTAACTAAAACCAGCTGTTTACGGGCATGGAGTTGAAAGTTGGCAATTGCGATCGCAGCCCCTGCAGCCATGCCAGTGGATTTACCGGACCCAGGCACTGCTGATACCGCTAGCGGTCCGCCACGCCAGTCTGCCAGACGACGCTGGCCTGGTCGGAGGCTATTGCGCAATCGCTGGAGTTGTTCTGTACGATCAGGGACCATAGGAATGACAGCAAACATTCAGCCCTAAGGGTACTTGATATGTTGGTCATATACACATTCCCTAGTCGTGGTCTTGGCCCTTGCCGACTTACAATGGCCTAGACACCGTCGACTATGGTTATGATGAATTTTTCAGAACGCACCATCGTGATTCTTGGCAGCGTCATGTTTGGCATAGGTTTGCTGTTTACGGGCATTAGCCTGATTCCCAATCGTGAAGTATCAGGTGTGGCCGCTTTGCTTATGGGCAGCGGTGTCGGTCTTATTACTATGGTGTCTAGGGAGTAAACCGATGAATGGTAAACAGTTGAAACGACGCGAGCCTACTGTGCAAAAGCCCATGATGCCGTCCAGTGCTTCCCGGAATAGACGCTATGACTTGGGTAAGGGCATTGGTCTGTGTGCGATCGCATTTGCTCTGATTTTTATTGCTAGCAACAATTCTGGTCGGTTAATTGGTTCTGAGTCTTCGCTGATTAATGCTCACCCTGCTCAGTTTGCTGCCTATTTCTTTGCAGGCTTTGCAGGCGTTTGTGGTTTAGATCTGATTCGGAAAAGTTAAGAGGAAAATTCTGCAAATTAAAACTCTCTTTTTAATCTCTTAGTCAAATCTTTCACGTATTACCTATACTTTTTTCTTGCTAAAAACAGACAATTAAAAAGGTCGGCGACTTGGTGGCGGAAACGCAGGACGATCACCTGGGCGGCTGTTGGACCTATCCTCAGAATTTCTGTTGCCAGCTGCTGCTGCTCTTTGAAAACTCTCATCTGGTGTACCTTTGACACAGCGTGGAATAAATGGAAATGTTGTAGTGATGTAGTAGTGATAAATGCCATCTGGATGTTCTGGGGTAACGCCAAAGCGTCCGTTACAGTCATCTAGATCACCCAGGCCAGCAACATATTCAAAGTCTTGCACAAAGGTGCCATCGTGTGTGCCACCGGGACCGCTGGGTCGCTGGCCAGTCTTCAAACGATAGCTGCTTTGTAATTCAACTAAACCACTGGTAGATGAGTTGGCGTCGGCATAACCATACTGACCGTAAACGGGAAAACCATCGGCAGCATAGCCAACAGGCGTCATGGCTGTGCCGTTGAGTAGGCCAGTGGGTAGACCATGGTAGTGATAGGACCCATTGGGCTGCACATGGGCATTGTGCTGGTCTAAGCCAAGGTTGATTTTGCCGGAGAGGGCATCGTAGTTCCAGCCGGAGTTGCGATCGCGATTCCAATATTCAGCGGTACCAGGTTCAAAGGGAACGCCGTTGAGGGCAACACCAAAGGCTGGTCTGACCGGAGTGCTTTGGCCAGTGATCTGGGGATTGAGGGTAATGCGAAAGGTATGGCTTTGGGCGGAGATGGTGTTGGGATTGCCTGGGTTGGGAAAGGTGCCGGGGGTATGCGCTGGGATGCCGTTGGCATAGATGTAGCGGTAGCCGTTGCGGTCTTCAAACCGGACTTCGTTAGTCAGCTGGTTTGCTTGGCTAAGAAGTTGGGGATGATGGGGATGATTATCCAGGGCCATGGTGTGGAGGAGGGCCTGGGTGAATTGTGGAATTGTAGTTTGATGTTCGTGGTGATGAGAGTTGCTAATGGTATGGGCTGAAACTCTATGAGCTGCGCTTCCTACCAGTGATAAGGCGATGGTTAGCTGCCAGCATAGCTTGGTGGGTTTCATTGAACCAATCTCAAATCTTTTGGGTCTGTTGGTTTCAATATTCCCGTCAAGATTGATAGGTGTACCTTCGAGTTATTAGTATTTTTTCACTTACCGGATTAAGTTTCAGAACCTTCTAGAGTAAAGTCAACCTCATCGTAAAGGTCAGTCAAAGAGATTTCAAACGGTACTTTTTCTAATGAAAATTGCTGATCGTTGACATCATATTCCTGAAAAGACCATCGTTTTTCAGCGGTTTTTGCATAATGTTCAACCTGCTGCTTGTACTGATTCACCAATACATATTCTTGGAATGATGCCAGTGTGCGGTAGCTACTGAACTTATCGCCATGGTCATAGTCCTGCGTAGACTTGGACAATACTTCAATAATGACCGTTGGATTTTCGATGGTATCTGTCCGACCATTGTGATAAATGGGCTTTTCCTTCACAATCATCAAATCTGGATACGTATACCGTTGAAATGCAGGTATCCACAACTTAACATCACCAGCAAATTGCCGATATCCTTTACCCTTCAAGCTAAATTTTAGAAATGCGATCAGGTTGATAATAATTTGATTATGGTTGGTTGATCCGCCCGTCATAGGAACCAATTTGCCATGGTGGTATTCGCTTTTGAACGTTGCTGAGGTTTCCAGCTCAAGATATTCTGCTGGTGAATATAGAGTGAGAGCTGACATAGGCTGTAACTTAAACCTAGGATTCTGGCACTAGTGTAAGCGACTTATTGCCAAGGTTAATTATCGGGAGTCAAATATTGACTAACGTTGACAGAGATCGCAATGACCACATTGCATATTATGGGCTTCCACTTCACAGCCAAACTGTACTAAAAGCTTTTGCCAACGACATTTCCGAGTAAAAAGATAGTGCTTGATTTCCTTGACGCTATCAACAGTTTTTCCAGAGTCTTGAGATGCTGGCTGTACTAAGCGATAGTGGAATGGATCTTCCCAAACTAGCTTTTTCTGGCTGTGCAACAATGCCAAAGCTGTTGCTGCTCTCTTATTTCGTTGTAACACCTCATCAATATGGCCTTTCCTAGGTAACGACTTCACTAATCGTTTGGCATCTTGTTGCAGTTTTCGTTCACTGTCTGCAAAAAACTTCCATCGCTGCTTATCTTCCGGATCTAAATACCCCGTAGGTTCACTCACCAGCGTTAGAGCATCTGCCGGTTTCCCATCCCGACCGCCGCGACCAATTTCCTGTACATATTCACTTAGAGTGCTCGGTGCATGAAAATGGCATACCCAACGCACATGGGGATGATTGATCCCCATTCCAAAAGCACTGGTGCATACTACGAAACGACAATGACCTGAAATCCAGTCGGCTTCAATTCTGCGTCGTGTACTACTGGCTAACCCTCCATGGTAAGCCTCGACTGAAAATCCCTGAGGTTGTAACCACTGGGCTAACTCTTCTGCTGTGCGGCGTGTCCGCACATAAACCAAACCTGCCTGCCCTGGATGAGCCTCGATAAATCGCACCATCGCCTGTCTTCGTCCGCGCGGTGTCCATACCATTTTGACTGCTAAGTTCAAGTTGGCCCGATAGGGACTTAGTTTTACCTGCTTCGGATTTTGTAACTGTAAAACATTGCAGATAGTTTGCTGAGCTGTTGGGTTTGCGGTTGCTGTAAAAGCTGCAATGGGTACTTTAGTGCCTACAGATTTGTGCTTGAGCAGTGCTGGTCTGACCGCTCCCAATCGACGATAAGTGGGTCGAAATGTATCTCCCCACTGCACTAGACAGTGCGCCTCATCCAGAATCAGTCCGTTTATCTTTACTCCAGGTAAGCATAATGTTGCCCATACCCGTTTACTCAATAAGGTTTCTGGGGAGAGATACAGTAACCGAAGCTGATTCTGTTGTAGCTGCTGTAAAATCTGTCGTTTTTCACAAGACCCTAAGCTACTGTGTAAACGCTCTGCTGCCAGTTGTCTCTGCTTTAGTTCTTGTACCTGATCTTCTATCAGGGCTACCAAAGGCGAAATAATCAGTGTTACTCCAGTTTGTAACAAGGCGGGTAGCTGAAAACAGATTGACTTTCCACCCCCAGTGGGCATAACAATTAGCGCATCGCGTTTTGCTAAGGAATAGGGATTTAATAACTTCCAGTTTTATATTTGTTGTGGTTGAGCAACATAATTCCATTGAGGTAGATAGTCATCGAAGCGAATGGGCATCTGAGCCTTAAACTCATCGGTAGCTTTACGTCCGGTCTCATAG
>JBCCQQ010000024.1:0-79148 GCA_039024555.1 Cyanobacteria bacterium P01_D01_bin.156 | reverse complement strand
CAAATCCATCCTCCCACCACTCTTCGATTGTCTGTGTGAAGTCAGTAAAGTCGTTACGATTAAAAAAGCCTTGGCGCTCGTTACTTTGGTTAAATACCCCGAACCAGGTACCGTTACCATACTCAACATCAATCAGGTCAAATCCATCCTCCCACCACTCTTCGATTGTCTGTGTGAAGTCAGTAAAGTCGTTACGATTAAAAAAGCCTTGGCGCTCGTTACTTTGGTTAAACACCCCGAACCAGGTACCGTTACCATACTCAACATCAATCAGGTCAAATCCATCCTCCCATCTCTCTTCGATTGTCTGTGTGAAATCAGTGAAGTCGGCGCTATGAGAATAAACGTTAAGCAAAGTATCGTCTAAAAGAAGACCGTCATAATCAGCAAACTCACCGTTATTTTGATTGTTAGATTCACTGGTCTCAGTGACCGAATTCCCAGAATCAACAACCATGCCAATATGGTATTGGCCATCCCCTTGTGTAAGCCAGAAAGAACTTCCCCTAGCAGGTAATTGAAGCTGGAGATTAAACTCTTCAGAGATACTGTTGTCTATCAGACTACTAACGGTATAGCTACCCAGTTTCTGGTCGTTGGTGCTGATAAAGTCATTAGTTGATATATAGAAATCAACGGTAAATGGGCCAGCATCCCCATTACCAGTATTTTGAAGTCTGAATTCTACATTGAAACTATCACCTGCATCCAGTGGTTCTTGAACCACATTAAATTCAAGTCCAGATAGATCCGCAGGAACTTCTGCATTAAGAACATCAAATGTTAACTCTTGAGTGCGGCTTGCCGCAGGTGTTCCATCGTCTTCTACGGTGATATTCAGCGTAATCTGAGGCTCAGCTTCAAAGTCTAAATTTTCATCATCCTTAAGCTTCAGCTGGTTATCCACGATTTCAAATCGAGAATCATCCACACTGAAAGTAAAGCTTTCACTATCAACGTCTGTTGCCGACAGCGTACCTAAGATATCGCCAGGAGTATTCTCTGTTACTGATGAATTCGAAAGACTAATGTTATCTGGCGGATCATTAACTGCAATTCCAGTCAAGTCAATAGTACCGGTAATAGCATCTGAGATATTATCTTCTAATGTGACATCAATAGAAAGATCACCACTGAGGTTGAGAGTTGGCAAAAACTCTAGTTGAGCCAATACAGCATTAATATCATCCAAATCTCCTGTGGCTGACCAGAGACCAGTGCTCGCATCAAAAGTCGCAGCCGCCGTTCCCACTGCTGGTGTAGACAATCTACCTGCTGCCGGATCAGACAATTGCAAAGTCACTTGCTCCACAAAACTATCTAAATCAGTAATAACAATATCTTCTAAATCCAGAGGCGTATCTTCAGTATAAGCCTGGGGAGTATTCAGATTTGTTGCTTGAGGTTGCACATTGACCCTAGGATCTAACACGGCCTGACGTAAATTCAAACGATTACCACTGATTGTAGTATCACTCAGACTTGGTAGAGAATCACCCGTTTCCATCAGGATATCTTTAAGATCTTCTGGAGAAAGTGTTGGGTTCTCTGCCAGAAGTACAGCTGCCGCTCCCGAAACAAACGCTGCAGCATAGGAAGTAAAATGCTTCTCTGCAGGTCCATATTGATTTCCTCCAATGGTACTTTGGGTCGTTCCTGGAGCGGCTAAATGAACTGTTTGGGGACCATAATTTACAACAATAGTGCCAGAACTAGACCTTTGAGCAATCTCTTCACCATCTGGATTTTCTACGGTGGCTGTAACAGAAACAATATTATTTAGATCAAAGCGGCTGGGATAAAAGTAACCCGTGTCAATATTTTGACCTGGCTCAAAATTATTATCGCTAGTGTTAAAGGATTGTCCTGCTGAAGTCACAAATAATGTATCACTGGCATAAGCAATCGAATCTTTTAATGTCTCTGCATTGTCCGAGTCATTAGGAGAACTATTTGGATCATAAACAGAACTAAAGCTGGCATTGATAATATCTACATCTTGATTAGCTGCAAAAATGATTCCATTGGCGACATCATTCATCCAGCCATAACTTACAGACGGATCGGTCCCACTCCCAAGCAAATTATTTGATAACGCTTTAACACCTAAAAGAGTAACTTCAGGACTGCTCCCAAGAAGGCCTTTGCCGTTATATCCAACAGCACCAATAATACCGGATACCAAATTGCCGTGACTATTGCTTGTTTCTAGAGGATTATTAGTTTCAACTCCATTTAGAAAAGATTTGCCGTGGTAAGGCTGATTATTTTGATCACGTCCTGTCCAAATATTACCTTTTAAGTCATCATGATTGTAGTCAATTCCAGTATCTAGAACAGCAACTTTAACATTTGCATTACCTGTTTGATATGTCCATGCTTGGGGTGCTTCAATGGCCTCCAATCCCCAAAAATCATCATTGTTAGCACTGGTATACAGTGGATCGTTGGGTGGAGCCTGCTGGGGTGCATCAGCAATCACCAGTTCATTGAAGCCAACAGAGAGAATTCCTTGTTCTGATTGGAGACTCTCATAAATAGGGATCAAGTCGATATCAGGCTTAAACTGAAGTGTCCAAAGATTATGTAGACCTAGTTCAGACGGTTGAGCGTCAGGCAAAGTACGTTTTGCCCCAAGTGCACCTAAGGTTTTTTCTAGATTTTTAATATCTATTAAATCAGGATCAATTTTGAGATTGAGTTCACCAGGTTTATACTTAGCTCCTCCTGGAGTTGTTGAAAGAAAATCACGTGGATCAAAATAATATTGTGTTGCCTGCTGACCTGAATCAGAGTCTCTCCAATCTTGGGTAGAATCGGCAACGCTTTCAAAAGGATTGACATTTCCAGATGCACCTTTGAGTGCAAAGACTATATCGTTGTAGTCTTGGTCAGCCCATACATGATCAGACTGTAGATCTTCAATGCTAAAAATAAGCCCATCACCTGTAACATCAGTGAAATGAACTTCTCTCCTAGGGTTAGCCTCAGCAATAGAAAATAGTGGATCGGCCTTAGATCCTTCAAATGTACCGTCAGGCATCAGCACAAAGGCAAATTGGGTTCCTGCACCTAGATAAAACCCTTTAACCTCATCGGGGGCACCCTTATCCCAATTCCGTGCCTCATACTCCTCAAAATCGCCACCAAAGCGTGCTCCATGCTGATGGTCGTTAATTACAATGCCACCAAGACTAGGATCATCACCAGTTACTCGATCAATTGCCTCAGCAGTAAAAGCATCTAGATCATTATAGTACTGAGCCATTTCTGCCAGGCTAAAGAAACCAACCTGCCCCTGATAACTTCCTCCGTCTAAAAGAAAATCGACATAGATCCAATCATTCTGATCTACTGTGAAAATGCCATTTTCTGTACCAGTTAAAAAGGCTGAATTTGTTTCAAGGGACGCAAAACTGATATCTGAACCTACCGAACTTGGTGGTTGATTACTCCCTTCAATTGCCAATAAATCAGTCGGCAAAGAACCATCTGAAGCATTAGCTAAACCAATAGCATTCCCAGAAGAATCGACGTGAAGAATAGTCATAGGAAACAACTTGTTGACAAATATGCAAAGATATGTTGACGAACATCTCTATTCTGTTAGGAGTCCCCTGCTTTCTTTTGGCTATCAATTCAGTTTTCAGAGCTATCATTCTAAAAATTGAGAATTTCAACCATCAGCATTATAAATAATGCCTTAAAAGGGCAATCTTAAGGCATTATTGAAATCGCAGAAGCTCTACATATAGTTCTCTGCTTGACATCATTTTTTTTATGCAAACGCACGTAAATATTTTTAGAAAACCAGAGTCGGTATCAAAAATCGATAATGCTTAATGAAAAATGGAATCCATCCTCTTGCCAGGTACGACGCTCCCTCGCCACATCTACCAAAGGAAGCCCCCAATCCAAGCGAGCAATTAAATTATCCTGCTGCCAACGTAATCCTAAGCCAACAGACGCCAAATTATCTGTCGCCAGAGCATCACCATCACTATTCCAAACCCAACCTAAATCTACAAATGGTGTCACCTGTAATACACCATCCACTTCTGGTAGTCGTACCACCGGCAACCAAACTTCAGCTGAGGTAAATAGTCCATTATCAGCTAACAATAGATCTTGCCGATAGCCCCGTACCGATCGCTGTCCCCCCAACCCAAACTGCTCAATTGGCAATAATGAACGCCCAGGAGTAACTTGAGCATCCGCCCTCACTAAAAGGAACATTTCTGGTGCTAAGAGGCGCTGATATTGAGCCTGTCCACGCCAACTAAAGAATCGATTATCTGGGGCCGTTTCATTGATAGTGCTATCTAAAACATTGCCTAATCCCAAACTAAATTGGGACCTTGCAGCCGCAACTTCAGAAGTATTACGAGAAACCCATTCCTGAAAAAATCGTAAAGCAGTCACTTTTGAACGCCCATCAGTATCTGCTCCTGGGGTTGGGAACCCCACAGGAAAACCAAAAATCGACTCTCCAAACAGAACTTCACTTCGACGATGTGAGCCAATTACTCCAATAGAAAGCTCCTGTCGAGGAGTATGAATTAGTTTTTTCTCCCAAGTTAAATCGATGGAACTCGTCGTAGATTCAATATCTAATAGCGATCCTGATGGCGTGATCAGTTCACTATCAGTACGGCTATAACTAAGAGTAAGAGTATCTCCGTGAGGATTGAGTGGTAATGCATAACTAACATCAAAGCTATCGCTACCCTCCGTATGGCGATAGGAAGTTATGATGCGATCTCCTATCCCCCCAAAATTACCTTCACTCAGCTGTAACCCTTGCTGAAAATCACCAACATTGGGTGAGCGACTATTATCTAAAAAGATAGATGTATTAAAGCTACGTGCTTCCTGGATATTAATTTGTAATGTATTGCTGCCAGGTTGGGTTCCTCCATCTAGGATAGCCTCAACCTTATCAATCAGTGGATCATTATGAAGTAGCTGTAGAGCATCAACCAAGCGTTGTCTATTTAAAGGCGGTTGTGTCGCCAGTTCCAGACGAGCACGAATATAGTCTTCATTAAGACGTTGAGTCCCCATTACCTCAATATCTTCAATACTTCCTTCAAAAATTTGAAAGGTAACTTTGCCAGACTCAATAAAAGTCAATCTACCTGCTTCATTTAAAGAGATACGGGGCAGTGCACCTGTAGTAATATATCCAGCCTCTCGATAGTATTCAGTAATACGCGTAGCTGCTGCATATAGATCAGCTACTGTGAAAGGTTTTTCGCTATCTAAAATGTTAGAAATTAATTCCGTTAATTCTTCAGATGGAAAAATTGTATTACCAATAAAGTTAATGCTATTGAACTTAAAGTAGGTAGGAACTTCCTGAAAAGATTCCTCTGGAGGTGTTTCTATATGGGGAGACTGAGGTATTGGAAAAGAAGAATCAGAATCCTCAGTTTCAAGAAAGTCAGGTACAGATAAAGGTTTTTGTCGAGGAGGAATAACTGTCTCTGGTGCTGGTAGAGGAGAAGATTGAGCTAGTTTAGTAGCATAAGTTCTCTCTCCCAACTGACCATAGACTGGTTTGATACTAACTAAAACACTTGAAAGCAAAAAAAGTGTAGATAGAGCTTTCGACAAATTAACAATGGTTAAAGTTAGCATCACATGTTTCATTTTTCGTCAAACACAAGTAACACAGTAAATTTAGACATAAATGCAGCAAGCATAGCTTTTGGGAAAAGTTATTGATTTATTGAAATCAGATCATGCAAACGACTTTTAAATCTTGTTAACCCAAACTCCTCTAGAACTTTTTTTCGTAATTTTTCTGGTTTGTAAAGCAGTTTATTAGCATAGTTACCTGAAAGTATCTGAGTTAAAGAATAAGCAATTTGATGAATGTTATTTGGGTCAACTAAACAACCCAGTTGACCATTGAGTAATGGCTCAATGGAACCATCTTGATTCCCAGCTAAAACAGGTTTTCCACAGGCTAATGCTTCCAAGAAGACAATGCCAAAACCCTCACCACAGCTAGGCATAGCAAACACATCACAAAGATTATAATAATCACATAGTTCCTGATCGGAAACAAATCCAACAAGTGTTACACAGTTTTGTAGCTCAAGTTTTTTTATCAAGGCTT
Source organism: Cyanobacteria bacterium P01_D01_bin.156 (assembly GCA_039024555.1). Lineage (GTDB taxonomy): Bacteria > Cyanobacteriota > Cyanobacteriia > Phormidesmidales > Phormidesmidaceae > Leptothoe. Next base: position 73,024 of record JBCCQQ010000024.1, on the reverse strand, counting down.
CAATACGTTGCTTATCTTCCCCTTTACCTACCAAAACATAGTGGAGATTAGGAATAACATAACGAATGTAAGGCAATGCATGCAGAATTTTATCGTACCCTTTATAGGGCGCTAATCGAGTGACAGTAAGAATAATAGGTTGATTTGACTTCAGTCCATATTTAGTGAGAAGCCTTTGAGGTTTTGGGGCTAAATTAAATCGACCAGCATCAAATGTATTTCTTAAGAGAAAGACCTTATTTGAATCAAGATTTTGCTCCTTTAATAATCGATTAAACGTATACATGCTTACAGCAAGAGTGCGCTCAGCATGATGTAAAGATAGCCTACGCAATGGACCCTTAAGTTGCCAAATTTCTAAACCATGTGCAACAATCCAGAAAGGTATCCCTGTAAGAAGATATAAACAGTAGCAAATAGGAGAAAAATTAATATGACTGCTAATAACTACTTTTGGTCGTTGTATAATTCCTAGTACTATGAAGTAGACTGAAAATACAAGAATTTGTAAAAATCCAAATAGATGACCAAAACAATAGAATTGGACATTTTTAGGAGTAAAATTATCCTCATCAAAGTTTTTATCACGCTTTAAGAAAACAGTGATTTGGGAATTTGGATAAACTTCTTTAAGTGAGCATAACAGAAAATTGTTATAAACCTGCTCACCTCCTTTAAATCCAAAGATATTTGGGAATAGTAAATGATACCTGTGGGTTTCATATTTGGGTTGCATTACGATGTGCCTTATATCGAATTTAGGAACCAATCATACTTATCTTCTTACTTGCCTTGTCGGATATTCATTTTAATCATTTGTGGCTTATTTTATGAAACAACACCATTTTTACGCATAAGTTGCTGATAAAATTCAAGTCACAGTCGAAGCAAATCTATTGCTTCATTCTTATTTGACCGATTTGAGTAATTGATAGTGTTTGAGTTCCATTTCTAGATTCAGGGATTACATCTGTGATCTCAACCATTTTGTAAGCAAGGTCTGGTAAAGATGAGAGGCTTGGATCTTTATCAAGAATCTCAGCAGGTAGAATAATCTGATAAATACCCTGATTTTCAGTTTGTAATTTCAGATGAACTGAATCATCTTTTCGAAGACTATACCCATTGACTTTTCCTTTGACACTAATAGTCTCTGCAGAAGGTTCCTGCCCTTGTGGAGGAATCTCACAGAAAAATTGGACTGGATTTTCTTGCCAGTTGGCACAACCAAGAATTTCATCCACTCTTTTAACAATTCCCAAAAACTGTGTGTAGTCAATTTCTACCCCTTTAGAGTAATGAGCCCCTTGTTGAAGTTCATCTGATGCATCGAGTAGAGCTTCTTCAAGTAAAGTTTTAGTTTTGGTAGAGAGTTGTGGTGAAATATAGAGTCCTGATAACGGAATTGCTCTACCTTGATGAATAATACGAAATCCAGACTGTTTACTGTTTAAGTGTTCCAGGACCTGATAAGGAGCTGCTCCAATGTCAATCTCTCCAGTTGCAACCTTACGTATAATTAGATCGAAGCTCGGATTATCGAGATCTGCACTTAAACTCTTACCATAGAGGTCATATACTGGCATGTAGAATCCTGCAGCACTGCTGACTTCGCGTAAAGCCAACGTGTGACTTGAGTTAATATCATCCAAAGTTTTGATAGGGCTATCAGCTCGAACAAAAAGAGCTGACTCAAACTGAGGAGCCTGAGGAAACATTCGTGCCGTAAAATCGTAGCCATTTTTAACAGCAGATGCAGAAATCAAAGGCGCTGTTGTAAATGCAATATCCCAGTTTTGAGTTTTTAGTTGTTCTTTTGCTTTTGCAAATGCACCTGGCTCATCAAATGGAACTACATCCAAAGTTATTTCAACGGGAGCTTCTACTTCATTTTCAAGCTGAGTCTCAATATGGTCTACGAGCGCTTCATAACCTTCTGTTGGATTGTATTGAGTGGCCAATACACCAACTGTTAACGTATTATCATCTCCCCAAGTGTGTTTGTTAGAACTCTGAGCATACATCCAAAATCCAATTGAAAAAACTGATAGAGCAACAGCAGCACCAGCACCAGTTAGATTAGACCATTTCATAAATTGAAATCGAGAACTAGAAGGATTCAATGGAGCCGTAAGAGATTTGGGAACCGCTTTTATAGTTGCATTTGTTCGTGCTGCATATTCTCTCAGAACTTGTAAAGCTTCTGTTGCTGTTTGATATCGGTTCTTATGATAAGAGTGGGTTATATATTGTAGAAACTCCATAAGGCCTTTACTAACAGGGGTTTGAGGTTGCCAAAGAACCTCTCCTAGGGAGTTCTGGGGCAAATTTTGAGGGTATTGCCCTGTAAGTGCTTGAATACCAACCATACCAACTGCATAGAGATCACTGCTTAGGACTGGGCGACCTCCAATCTGCTCTATGGGCATGTATCCAGGTGTACCAATTGAAATTGTAATGTTTTGTTGTTTTGTGGCATTTTCTTGGGGCAGTTGAATGCGTTTAACTGCCCCAAAATCAATAAGTACTAGTTTCCCATCTACATGTCTCCGAATCAAATTTTCTGGTTTAATATCACGGTGTATAACTCCTTGCTGATGTACAAATTCAAGGACTTCTAATATTTCGCTTAAAAGAGCAATAACAGCTTTCTCAGACCAGACCTTTTGTGAAGCTAGTTCATCACTCAATGGATGTCCTTCAATGTATTCTTGAATAAGATAAAACTCTTTGTCTTGGGAAAAATACGCCAGTAGTCTTGGAATTTGGTCGTGACTGCCAAGCTTTTCAAGAGCATTGGCTTCTTCTACAAACAACCGATGCAGGATATCTAAAACTTCAGTATCTTGACTATGAGGATGGAGTTTCTTAACAACACATTTAGGATTACCTGGCCGTAATGTGTCACCAGCGATATATGTCTGACTCATTCCTCCTTCTTTCAAAATAGAGGTGATTTTATAACGTGAGTTGAGTAATATCGAATTCCATTCTTGCACAGGATTATTCATTGCGAGATCTCTCTTACAGAGCAAAAGCATTCAAAAGTTTTATAAATGCTTCTATTAGTTGCTCACCAGAATGACGATTTTTTTATGCAGCAAAATTGATGTAAAACGCTTTAAGGCACAAAAGTGTCATCCGATACAGTCCATACCTTAAAGAAATATTCCTCTAGACACCTAATATCAAGGGATTTAGAGGAATATTAGAATATCTTCAAAAATATCTGGCCTGTAAAAGTTGGTAGGCTTATCGGTCGTACCTCAGAAAAAAGTGGGATAGGAAGTAATGTTATTCCAGGCCCAAGCTTTTGGTGATTATCTCCGCTCTCTGAGCAGCCGTATCACCGATGCGATTGTGCTGCCATATCCAGTTGAAGTAGGTCACGATCAGTCGAATGATACTCTCGATCGTCTGCCAGACTTTAGCAAACTTATTCTAACGTCGATGCCAACGACCGGTCTGTTGTCAGATGATGCCATTGGTTCGTTCTAATCATTGGGTATTCTCTTTTCCAACACTATGTACTACCTCAGGGACATTACTCGTTCATAGCCTCCCCAAGCATTGGTAGACCATACATTACAATCAGTTCTCCCTTCGGTACTGGTGAGGAGTTCTGTTAAGAATGCATCCGTTTGCTTGCCCACTTGAGCACTCAGGAGCAGCCCACTTTGCTTGGCTAAGCTCACACCTATCCAGCAGTCCCCAGATTGATATCTTCAGGTCCGCATCGTTTCTGTTTTTTTACAAATGACCACATTTCATCAGCAATCACTTGGGCTGTCGCAATTTCCTTACCCTCTTCGTTATGAACCAACTAAGCTCGATAAGCCACTGCATAGACGATACACACGACCGTAGTATTGTAAGCACGTTTATTGATTCAACTAATGTCCCGTAGACTACTCCCTTCGGCCTGGGTTGAAGGATACTCTTAACTTCATCGGCACTGACTTGACGCAATAGTAGAGAGTATCAAAGGTTTCGACAAATGTACGAGCACAGTGGTCGCATTTGTAACGTTGCCGTTCCTTTGCTTGTTTTACCGTGTTTGTGCGTCTTAGGATGGTCACAATAAGAGCAATTCATTCATTTTGGGTAGATAGCATTCCTTTATAGGGCGTTTTCCACACTTCTTTGGTTCACGACCCACTCTTCCATATTCCTAGGGCTAATCTCTGAACATATCATTTTGATTAATTTTGATTAACTCTGAATGTTGTAAAAAAATAGCTCGAATTCAACATTTGTTGTTAGTTAAACTATTAATTGATTCATATACAACGATTACAACGATAAGGTGTTAATTAGACTGCTGGACCTTCAGAAGGGTGTATAGCAAATATGTACTACATACGGGACTTTGACGCTGAAATAAACCATGGCCCTAGCCGAGCGCACCCACCGCAAAAAACAGACCACGCCGACCCACGAGGGTGCGGTTCAGTCTGGGCGGGGTGGTCGGGTGTCGGCACTAGCCATGCGATCGCCCTTAGTGCAAACCAAGCTCACCGTCAACCAGCCTGGAGATAAATACGAACAAGACGCCGATACCGTTGCCAATGCCGTCATGCACAGCCCCGTTGTGTCGACTCAACAGGACGAGGGGTATGGCGATCCACAGCTGGGCTATATCGATCTGCAAACCATGGCGGACGAAGAAGAGTCCGTTCAGCGCATGCCCTCCCAGGATGCACCCTGCCCAGCCTGTGAACAGGATGTACTCCAGCGCATGGAAGACGAGGATGCCCCCATCCAACGGATGGAAGACGAAGAACAAGACGTGCTCCAGCGCATGGAAGACGAGCAGGATACCCTCCAGCGCACGGAAACTGAAGATGACGCAGTATCCCTGATGGCGGACGAAGATGAAGAACCCGTCCAGCGACAAGGTGACCAAAGGACGCCTTCAGTTTCCACCCGAACAGCCGCCACCATCCGTAGTCCAGGGCCAGGGTCGCCATTGCCCCATGGTGTCCGTCAACGCATAGAACCCCATGTGGGGGTAAACCTAAGTGGAGTACGTGTCCACAACGATACCCATGCCCATCGTGCCGCTGCCAGTCTAAATGCCCGCGCCTTTACCCACGGTAGCGATATTTTTCTCCGTCGCAGTGAATCCAGCCATAATCTAGGGCTGATGGCCCACGAATCTGCCCATGTGGCCCAGCAAACCGGCACAGGTTCCCATCTATCTTTAGTTAGGGAAAATGTTGTTCAAGCAAAAGAAGAGAGTTCTGGAGAAGGTTCTCAAGAGAATTCTGGTCCCATCCATCCCATGCGTTCCAGAATTGTCGATGTTGCCAAGAGTAAAGTAGGTCTGGTTGAAGCCTACACCGACAGCGGTGAAACCCGAGAGATTGGGGGGCAAACCATCCACTTGCGCAAAGGGGGCGATCAGCTGTTGTCCATTATTAAGGCAACGGCCCCCCAATATGCCACCACCGAAACCCAAGAACGGGATATTCTCAATATTCGCGTTTTAATTGGTCCCGGCCCCGATGTAGATCCCAGTACTCCAGGTGTGCAAAGTACTCCAGGGTCTCAGCGTACCCCCAGCTGGTGTGGTATTTTTGCCCTTTGGCTACAAAATCAAGCCGGAAATAATGGTGGACTATGGCCAGGCCCCTGGATGGGACCCACCATCGGTCCAGAGAAATTACAGTTTAAGACTGCTGGCGAGCAGCCTTTACCAGGGGATGTAGCTCTTCAAAAAGGAGACCGTTCTCACCACGGTACGGTAATTGACGTTAAAGGCAGCACGATCATTAGTATTGAGGGAAATACCGGTCCTCTAAGCGCTATTCTCAAGCGCACCCGCAGTAAAGACCAGTGGTTAGGCTTTGCTAGGGCCGTACCCAAAGCCGAAGATGAATTAGGCCCGGAAGGCTGGAACGATCTCGAACTGCCCGAAATGGCAGCAGGAGCGGGGGGCACCGTCAGCGTCGATGTAGAGATCGAGGTTACTGGAGAACCACCCCCTAACCCTGATTTATCGCCCCGGTCCACCCTGGAACCAAGCGCTGACCAGGCGGCAGCCCTATCGGCTGGGCCTGAGCCGACAGTAACTACCAGCAGCACCGACGAAAGTGTACCCGCTGCTGACGCCGCCCCAGAAGAACAGAGCACTGCCATTGAACTATTGACACCGGAACCCCCAGCCAGTCTCTCAGGTTCAGAGCGGGGTCGTCTGGGGCAGGTGCGTGGTCGGGTGGGCAATACGGCAGCAGCCGAGTCCACCTTACCGGCAGCCGAGTCCAACGTGGCTGGAGCCCGTGCAGCAGTGGAAGAACCCCAGGAAGAAGCCGACGCTAGAGCCGAAGGCGAAGTAGTGGCAGCGGCTAATCAGCAAGAGGCTCCGGTACCATCCATAGAATCGATTTGCGATCGCATTGCCAAAATCATTAATGAAGAAGAACCCGACGATGAAAAAGAGCTAGCTAGCTTTGAGGCAGATGAGGCAGCGCAGGCTGGGGACGCAGGTCTTAAGAATTCCGTTGAAGGGGATGCTGAGCGCATTCAAGGTAACTATGAACAGCTAGATCAACCCCAAGAAGGTATTCCCGAAGACAATAGCCAGGAAATAGACGTTCCTCCTGAAAACGTTAATGCCCCCGACATTAATGCTGATGCGGCTGTGCCGGAGCCTGTCGAACTCGACTTAGAAGGCGACGTAACCGCCAGCTCTGAACGCATTACCGAGGCGGGGATGGATAAACCATCCGCTCGTAAGGCAGCAGAAGGAGCCCCCGATGGCCCCATTGCCACAGCCCTCGACTCACAATCGGAACTGGAAACCAGTGCACAGCAGGATGTACCCGCCGTCCTAGAGCATCAGGATCAGGTTTTAGGAGGGGCTGCCACCACCATGACCGGGGCAGAAAATACCGGAGCCAAGGCCCTCAATGAGTCCAGGACCTCCACCATTGGCGGTGTGCTTGAGCAGCAAACCACCATGGTCACTGAGGAAGACCGCCTGCGAACGGAGGTGAGCGCCCGAGCCCAAGAGATTGTTAGCAACGCGCGACAGGAGGTCAAAGACCTGCTAGACCCACTACCCGCTGATGCCCTGAAGAAGTGGGAAGATGGAAAGAAAGCTGTTGTCAATAAATTTGAAGAAGATCTCAAGAAGGTTACCAAGTGGATCGACGACAACAAAGACAGCTTAATCACCGGGGCAATCACGTATCTTGTTGGTTTACCAATCTGGATACCAGTACATTTTCGCATTGCAAAAACTAATTTTATTAATGGCATTTGCAAACTGCTTAAGGATGTATCTGCCTATGTGGATTCGGTTATTGATCAATGTGAAAAGATTATTGACGAAGCCGATAAGGAACATAAGAAACTATTTGAGGATCTACCCACTAGCCTGCAGTCTTGGGCTGAAACAGAACAACAAAAATTCAGCGGTCAGTTAGAGGCACTGCGCAACCAGGTTGATGATGCTCAAGCGAATGCTACCCGACGCTTGGCCGATGCTGCCGTACAGGCGGCTGTGGATGCCCGTGACCATATTAAGGAACTACGCAGTCAGGCCCGTGGATGGATCGGTCAAATTGAGGATGCGCTCGCAGAATTCGCTGAAAACGCCGCCAAGTTTATTATCGAAGGCTTACTCACCTTAGTCGGTATTCAACCCGCTGCCTTCTGGGCTGTTGTCGATAAGATCGGTCAAGCCATTGAAGACATTGCTGACGATCCTATGAACTTTGCCGACAATCTTCTGTCGGCTATTGGTCAGGGCTTTGAGCAGTTCTTTGACCGCTTTGCTGAGCACATGCTCGATGGGCTACTGGACTGGTTATTCTCCGGGCTCGGTGCTGTGGGTGTACAGATTCCCACCGACCTATCGCTCAAGAGCATTATTACCTTCTTCCTACAGCTGATGGGGATCAGCTGGGCAAAGATTCGGCGATTGTTGGCTAAGCATATTGGCGAAGAAAATGTTGCCCTAATTGAAAAGGCCTACGAAGTAATTTCCACCATGGTGGAAATGGGGCCTATGGGCATGGTTGAGATGATCCAGGACAAAATTAATCTTCAAGACATTTTGGATCAGGTCCTAGAAGCCGCTGTTGAATACATGGTGGAAGCTTTGATCAAAGCGGTTTCAGCTCGCATTATTATTCTGTTTAATCCAGTTGGTGCGATCGCTCAGGCCATTGAGGCCATTTACCGAGTTCTGAAGTGGATTTTTGAAAATGCCGCTCGCATCTTTAGCCTGATTGAAACAGTTGTGAATGGCATTACTAAGATTATTGCTGGTGACATTAGCGGCATGGCCGATGCGGTAGAAGGTGCCCTAGCTCAGCTGATTGTTCCTGTGGTGGACTTCTTAGCAGACTACATGGGTTTTGGCGATCTGCCTGAGCAGATTGCCAAAACGATTAAGGGCTTCCAAGAGTGGATTGAAGGATTACTGGATGAGGCCATTGGTTGGATCGTAGAAAAAGGAAAAGCTCTGTTGAAATCACTAGGTATTGGAGGAGAAGAAGAGGATGAAGATTCCGACAGCGATGATGAATACGATGGCCAGATTGGAAAAGTTGTTAACTTCAGCGCTGATGGAGAATCCCATCGTCTGTATATCGTGGAGCAAGCTGGTGATGCTGTCGTAATGATGGCCAGCGTTGAGAAGCCGGTTGCAGAACATCTTAATGATTATGAAAGCATGGCTCAAGATTTGCAGGATGAGGAGAAAAAGGCTGAGGTCCTGGGGTTAATTAATCAAGCACGCCAAATTCTTTCAGAAGTGGATACAGATGCCGATGAACTCGCAGAAGATGTAACTAATCCAGAAATTGAACCAGAGGAAATCTCAACTCAAGATGACGCTGTGGAAAGCGGTGAAGATCGATTAGTTGGGATCATTAGGAAAATTCGAGAAAATCTTGGTATCAGTAATGATATCGAGTATCCATTCTCAGTCGAGGGTGAAGGTCATATATTAAAAGCTGAGGCAAATCCTAACGGTAGTCTCAATCTTCTAGTAGCTAGTGATACATTTAGAGCTCTGCTTGCAACAATTATGGAGGTTGGCAATGGGCGCGCCAATTATTATAAGCAGCTTGAGGCTACAGATTTAGAAGAACAAATTAATACAGACTTTTACAACCTGGTACAAGACTTTATACCCATTAAAAATCACTATGAGTCAATTCCACCTAGCCGAAATCGTGATCTTGCCATTGAGAGAGATCTAGAAAAAATTGTTCAAGGCTTAAATAATCTACTGCAAAAGTATAATATCCGAACTTTACACGATGAGCAGTTCGAAGGATTCCCTCCAGCACACAATCCCAGCTACGGGGATCAGGATAGCTATTCTCGTTCTTCTTCTGCAGAGGTCATTTTAAGTGTTAGATCTAGACCGTTTATTACGGGAACTAACCCACAAGCAGAAGTTGCAGGAATATCAATTTTAGATGGATACGATAAGGGCCATTTAATCGCGGCTTCTCTTGGAGGCTCAAATACGGATACAAAGAACTTTGCTCCCATGTTAAAGACCACTAATCGAACTAAGTCACCTGGAATTAGAACTTGGGAAGAACCTTTATACAAAAATTTAATAGACGAAAGGTACTCGAACTATATTGTTGGGCCTCCACCATATATGGTTAGGTATTCGATTTCATGTATTTATGAGGGAAATACTTCTCAGCTACAAAATTGGCTGAATACTAACTTCACGGCAGTAGATCCTAATGCAGCAGAAAACCTCTTCAGACTTGCCAAAAACAATACAGATCTAACTATTCAAGCTGTAGAAACAGCCATGAATAGTTCCGTTGGTGAGCGGGTAAGTGATGTTACTCAACAATTAGGTTTTCTTTTCCTTCCTAGAAGATTTTCTGTTAATGTTTACCCATTAAATTCTCCTGATAACAGACTTATTCCTATTCCAGCTAGTACCGGTTTACCAAATCGTTAAATGAATTATGAGATCCAATGCTTTAAAAACTGTTTGGTCTAATTCAGAACGTTCTCGTTATTTTCTCATCCCTGATGAGTGCGAGCTTCCAGCTGGCGACTTTCAGCTCCGTACAACAACAGGGCGTCAGCAGACTGTTGATGAGGCTGCCTTAACAGAATATGAAATTAGTCGAGAAGAAGCCAAGGCTTGGCTAAAAGAACAGTTTGGTCAAATCCTTGGTTCAGCCAAAACAGGCATTTTAGATGGCATTAAACGCTGGCGTTCTCCACAAGCTACAGCTGACCAACCAAAAAGTGAACCAGCCAACACCAGACCTGTTACAGCCCTTTCAGAGCTAGAAGACTTACTCAACCAATCCACAGAACAGATCCGAGCAAAATCCACCACATCCTTCAAACATCTCTGGACTATCGCCAATGCCCTCAATGGCCTATTCGAGGGAGCTATATCTCCTGAACCAGAGGGCCTAGAACGTGCCCAGGCCCAAGCTAACGTTCTTAAAGATAGCCTCGATGCTCTGGGCATCCAAACAGACATACAGCTAGAAACCTTTCCCGAACGGCTTCATAACCTGTACTTTGCCACAGGACAAAGTCAAACCTTTCAAGAGAATGCTGATGAATTGGATGCGATCGCAAACCAAATAGAACACACCGCCGCCTTGGCCGTTAGCTCCATCAGAGCCATGGCCAAACAGCAGCGTAAAGCCCACAACCAAACAAAACGTCAGCCTCCTAGTACAGCTAGATGAGGCTCATCTAATTGTTAAGTGTTGATGCCTTCTGGAGGTGTTGGGGTATCTCGGATAAATCGCGTAAACGGCTAAGCGATATGTACTCACTCTCTACCTCGGTTACAAATCCTAACAGAGCTGCTTCTATTTTTGCTGAATCTAGGTCCAAACGTACAACAACATAAGCAATGCGATCGCAGCTTACATCTGCTGGAACATAACAGTCAGTGGCATTAGCTGTGATTACACGACATTCCACTCGACCATAATCAGGCAAATCAAGGTCAGCGACATCATTAACCATGCGCAGTACAGGGTTCCAGCTATCGCCTTGGGTAATGTTGGTCTTAATGCCCAGTAGCCTAAAATATTGATCAACCACGCCTACAGCTAAGGTGTTGAGATAGATCCGTTCGGCATTTGTAGGATGTTGCTGAGCGAATTCTTTTGCCGTTTGTTGTAATGATTCTGTCGGCATAACGACAACAGCATCTGGTTCAGATAAAAATGGTTTAGATGGCAAGACCATAATCCTAGTTTGTATCGTTATCCTCTGAATAGCCCAAATAGGATGCCCATCCTAGACTGCTATAGTGCCAGAGGGGGCGTTATCTATTGCACAAACATCATTTCGTAACGAGAGAGCTAAATATTGGGCTCTTACTAGTTCCACGACCGAGTGAGGCAATTTTCGCAGTTGCGTAATCCTTTAACTAAAATGCGATCTAAATTTCAGCCTAAAGGATGAAACACTCCATAAAACTTTTCAAGGTGCCGTCATTAATAAAGACCTAAATCATCCCAAGAACCTGAAACGCTAAATTTTATAACTACAAATAACTGCGAAAAATCCGATTCAGCACCGTTAAAACATTACGTGCGGTATAAGCTCAAAGGATAGCGCTATGGCTCGACTCGATTATTTTGCCCCAGGTGTATACGTTGAGGAGATCCCGAGTGGTAGTCGGGCGATCCAAGGTGTGAGCTTGAGCGTGGCTGGTTTTGTCGGTTTTACAGAAGATATTCGTGGCGATGCTGAGATTTTTCAGCCTCAGCTGATTACTAATTGGAGCCAATACCTAGAAAGTTTTTCCAAATTGGGTTCCGACGGGTTTACAGATTTTGGTGCTTATTTACCGTTTGCAGTTAAGGGTTGGTTTGACAATGGTGGTGGACGCTGTTGGGTGATTAGCCTCGGAACCCAGCTGCCCCTGGCCGATACAGCCCCCATTGAAGATAACGACAACATTGCCTTACCCACCACGCCCATTCTCACATCAGGGCGTAAAAAATCCTTAGAGTTTACTGTTAAACCAGAACGGGAAGAGGAAGGCCGGGTCAGGGTGTTTATTGAACCAGATGAACCTCAACCTTCAGATAATCCAGATGAGGACCCCTTTAACAGTGGCGAATTTTTTAAGATAAAGGTATGTGCGGGTAACGGCGATGAAAAGACATTTCGCCACCTAACCATGCAAAATCCTGAGGGTGTCGAAGAAGAGGATCTTTCTGCTGGTGTGTATCTGATGAACGCTCGTTCTGAACCAGAAGATGCCTCCGATGAGGGGGTCCTGTTACAGGAGTATCTGGATATCACCATTGACTCAGAAAATGGACTGCCTCTGGCTAAACGACCCAGCAATGGCGTATTCGATGTGAATCCACGGCGTGTTCCCTATCGGACAAAGCGCTGGTATAAAGAGTTGGCGGGTAATCGAAAACGTCGTACGGGTATCCAGGGGCTGTTTGAGATTGATGATGTAGCCATGGTGGCTTGCCCAGATCTGATGCTGGTTTATCAAAAAGGGCTACTTGGGCTGCCTGAGGTCCACGGAGTCATGGAAACAATGTTACAAAGTTGTGAAACATCGGCCCCTGGACCGGCCTATCGCATGGCCGTGATCGATCCGCCCCCCGTTAAACCTCGTAAAAGTTCTCAGCCCGTTAGGCCAGAACAACAGACACCCCAGGATGTGGAATCCTGGCTGATGGATCACTTTGGGCGGCGGAGCCAGTTTGGGGCGCTCTACTACCCCTGGGTTCAGGTCCCTAACCCTAAAAACTCGGGCAAACCGATTGCTGTTCCCCCCTGTGGTCACATGATGGGCCTATGGTGTCGGACAGATGAATCTCGCGGTATCCACAAGGCCCCTGCCAATGATATTCCTCGTGGTGTGGTAGGTCTGGCCTATGATACGAATTTCCGTGAACAGGAACTGCTCAATCCTAAGGGCATCAACTGCATTCGTAAGTTCCGTAATCGTGGCACTCTGGTCTGGGGCGCTCGCACGTTGGCCCAACTGGATGATACAGATTGGCGCTATGTGAGTGTGCGACGGCTGATGAGCTACATCGCCAAGTCCATTGAAGAGGGAACCCAATGGGCGGTATTTGAACCCAATGATGAGGATCTATGGGCACGGGTTACCCGCACGGTCAAGAACTTTTTGGAGCGGATCTGGCGACAAGGAGCCTTGTTTGGTAGCACCCCCGAGGAAGCCTTTTATGTGAAGTGCGATCGCGAGCTGAACACTCCTGAAACCATGAAGTTGGGAATGTTGTTTATCGAAATTGGCGTTTGCCCAGTGAGACCTGCAGAATTTGTGATCTTCCGGATTCGTCAATGGGATCCCTCCCAGGATGAGGGGTAGAAAATTAGAGAGATTCTTACAGTAGAGAGAGATTACTTATGACCCTCTCTCTACTGTAAGAAAGCTGTTTTTACACATGAGGAGACACGAAATAACCTATGGCTGAACTATTAACGGCATGTCGGTTTTACTTTGAAGCCGACGGTGTATCGGAGAAGCTCGTACTAGAAGTCGCTGGATTATCTGTAGAATCTCCGGTTGCTGGAGACGGGGGTGTGCATGGTTCTGGTAAAAGTGGTGTACGGGTTCGACAGGCAACACCAACGGTAGAAAAGTTTTCGAATGTCACCGTTAAGATGGTGGCCACCACCGATGTAGATTTGTACGAATGGTATAAAAACTGCAACACCAATGATGGCGGTTCATCTGCCTGGGATAGCAATCGTAAAGCTGCATCGGTTAGTGCCTATGACCAAGCAGGTAATATGCAAGCTCGCTGGGAGTTGGTTAATGCCTATCCTTGCAAATATGAAGGACCTAGCTTCACCGCTGGTGATAGTAACATGGCCAATGAGACCTTGGAGTTAGTGCATGAAGGGATTACTCGCGTGCAATAGCCTTATCGGTAAGAACAAGATAATTATGTAGGAGGTCAGCTTTTGCCCAGCGTTGATTTTCCATCCGAACTACTACTGGCCAGTCGGTTTTACTTCGAACTTTCAGTTAAGTTAAAGGGAGGTAATGAAACAGTTGATGCGGTCTTTCTAGAGTGTCAAAAATTTCAGAAACAGCAAAAAGCCATCGAGATTGTTGAAGTTGCTAAAAGTCAATGGGCGAATGCGAAGATGGGACAATTAGTCACTACCAAAATACCAGGTCGCTCTACTACAGAGAATCTTATTCTTAAACGAGGCCTTACAGATTCTTTAGCCCTGTGGCAGTGGTTCACGGATATTGAATCGGGCAAATGGGATAGTGACCATGTTTCAGCGGGCTCGCTAAATGTTTTTGACCAAGCTGGTACAGTTAAAGCGAAGTTTGACTTTACTGGTGCATGGCCAACACGCTATAGCACTTCCGATATGAATGCTCAAAGTAGTGAGATGGCGATCGAAGAACTGGAATTGGCCGTAGATGGGTTTACCCGTAGTCAATAGTACGTTTGTCACTCTTTATTATCTCTCTGTAATTAAGATGTCCTTATGTTTCAAACGGAGTTCGATTTCTCACTACCTAAAGGCTATTACGATGGCGAAGGAAATCTTCACCGTAAGGGCAAAATGCGACTGGCCAAGGCAGCCGATGAAATCACTCCTATGCGCGATCCCAGGGTTAAAGCAAACCCTGCCTATGCCACAGTTTTAGTACTATCGCGGGTTGTAACTCAATTGGGGGCTCTTTCAGATATTACTCCACGCATCATTGAAGATTTATACGCGGCTGATTTAAATTATCTCTACACCCTGTATCGCCAAATTAATGATCTGCCACCACTAGGAACATCAACCCAGCCCCCAGCCCCTGATTCTGGAGAAGCCCATGGTCAGACTATCTGAGTTAGTGAACCAGGCGCGGCGGCGCATTAGTGAAGGGCAAAACTTGGCTCGAAATCCTGTGCAAATGGCTTGGCAGTGGGGACGAAAACGGCTCATGCTGGCCTATGGAAAAGCCTCATTGGGAAGTGAGAACACTGAAGATCGAGATCAAAGTCAAGAACAGCCTGTTCAGTCAGTTGAGTCTCCAAGAGCATTCACTTCAGAACCTGCTGGACCAGCAGGTTCTCAAACATATTTTGAGGTAGATTCACGACAAACTGTCCCGCTAACACATTTACCTCATACGGCTACAGAACCCCAAAATGCACTTCTCTTTACTGCACCTGTGTTACAGCCCGGTGAACGGTTACAGGGCGGATGGTGGGGAGTATACACCATAAAATCCTGTATATGTACCTATGACTGGATGCGCTGTTATGACGGTTTGCAGGACAATGGTGGGGAGCCGGTTTGGATATATGAATACTGTTTAGATAAGGATAGCTGGTCAGAGGATGAGGTCGATGAACGTAAACAACGATTCAAGCACTTAGTTGACCTCAATCTGCGATTAGGGGGTGGAGCAGATTTCAGAATTATTCGTCCTAAAGATGTGATTAAGCCTGCCGATAACTGTATTTACTTAATTACTCGTCCTGTTCCCCATAGCCACACTCTAGATGAGTTTCTCACCCAAAACCCTGTCCCGTGGAATCGGTTCGAAATAGAACGTTTTCTTACTCAGGTTTTACAATCGCTACAGTATTTACAAACCTATCTCGTTAACTGGCCCGGCGATCGTTGGGAACAAGGCTTATCCCATGGCAATCTATCTAGTGACTGTCTCTGGCTCCGTTTGCCAGATGGTTATACTGAGCTGAAGCAATCACCATTTTTTGTTTACTTGGGTCGCTTTCCCCTGTGGGAACAACTGTTCTGGCCTCAAAACACATCTATCCCGCAGCATAATTGGGAGATCGGTTCTATCGATGATGATTTACACACATTGGCTCACATAGCCTTTGCCCTTGTGCGTGGCTATGAAAGTGAAGATAATCCAGCAGATTTAAATCTATGGCCCGAAGATAATAGTGTACGCACCCTCTATCCCTATGTGCTACAGCTTATGGGGCATGGTGAAACAGGTGGATTTAAGTCCATTGAAAGTGCCATTTCAGTATTACAAACACTTCCAGAAACTGCTTCCGTATCAACAGATTCACCCCAGACGACTACTGTTGCCGTAGAAGAGGACGAGAGCTCTGGAAGAAGGACATCTGCATTGTTGTCAGTGCCCCTGCTATTGCTCGGAGGAGGAGTTCTGCTGTCTTTGCTTACCTGGTTAGTGATGTCCCTTAAACCTGGGCAACGCCAAATAGTAGCATGCAACAATCCTTGCCGCTTAGCTGACGTTGAAACCTATGCTCTAACAGATCCCATACGTTACGGTATTGAAGCAGACAGCTCCTGGGGCAAAGCCTTTTTTAGTCGCTTAACATCTCCCCTCTCTTCTCCTAGTGGATTATCTCGATCAGGTTCATCGTTTGGTACGACCGAACTTCAGCGTACCTTAGAAGAAAGAGATTCATCACTCCCCTTAGAAAAAGCACGTAATGTTTTAATTTCTAGAAACTTATTGTTGGAATATGTTCGTACAGAGAGTTTGGATGTTGCGTTTATTCAAACAACTCTTAACCTACCTGTACCTGAGTTACCTAGCGACCTGATAAAACGTGTGGTTGGCTATGATGGCATCGCTATATTTGTTACCCATAGTAATCCCCAACGACAGGATAGTATTCCTCAACGACTACAGGGCCGCATTAGTTTAGAACAGTTACGCCGGGTGCTATTAGACCCCAATGCACCTTTGGATGGAGCGAGGGTGCAAATTTATTGGCCCGAGGATGAGCGTACTATTGATTTTCTAAGGGACATTGTATTTGATAGCGATGTTGACAGAACAGTATTCGACCAGCGTAGGCTCGCGGAAAATCGGTTTCCTCGGACCGAATCCCGATATCAAACCAAGCGGCGTGAAAATAATATGTATGAGCGCATGGTGAGAGATTTTGAAGCTAATACTGGAATAGAGAGGGACGATATTATCGGAATTGGCTTTAATCGTATCAGTCAGGTGATGGGACAGTGTTCTGTTTATCCCTTGGCAATTGTTGAAGGGAGTCAGACCCATCATCTACTTACCAATAGCGAAGGTAAACCCATTGATCCATCAACTGATTTGTGTGGTGATAAAGGGACCTATTGGGTAAATGACCGTCCGTTTCAGGAGGCAAATGTTACCTACCCCCTAGCGTATGAAATGTCGGTGGCCTATCATCTTCCAACCAATGCTGAGGCGTGCGATCGCTATGCAGAAGGATGTGCAAAAGGGCAGCTGATGGTCGATAAGTTGCTTACACCAGAAGGTCAATATCTACTTAGCGAAGTCGGGGTGGTACCAGTATTACCTATGAAAAATATTCGGCGAATGATCTGGAGCCCTATGGCTCAAGGAGGTACGCCATGACTCCTCAGCAGATAGAGGCTCTAGCAAAAAAGGTATTACAGGATCCAGTTTTGATGGGTAAACTGTGCGATCGCATAGTTTACTTGCTTAAAGCTGATCAGCGTCTGCAAAAAGAGCTGATGGGGAGGCCCTCATGACAGAAACCTTTAACTATGTCACCGCCAATCGTTTCTATGTGGAAATTGATGGTTTAATTTCCGCTTCATTTAGTGAATGTTCAGGCATTGGTGTCACCCTAAAAACCCAGTCTATTGTAGAAGGAGGTGTTAACGGTCAGCAGCGCTTTTTTCTGGACAATCCTGAGTTTTCTAATGTTGTTCTTAAGCGTGGCATTACTGATAACGCGGACTTTTGGCAATGGATCAAAGCCGTTCTCACCAATACCTCACAACAACGGCGAAATGTTAGCATTTTGCTTTTTAACCAGGCGGGTGACACTATGCAAGCTTGGACTTTAGTAGGGGCAATCCCGGTGGGGTGGAAAGCGGATGCTCTGCAGGCAAGTGCAGAGAGCGTTGCCCTAGAGGAACTCACGCTGGCCTACGAAGGATTAAAAATCGATAAAGAGGGTGGTGATACTGATAAACACACCAAAGGCAGGACGGATACAGGATACTTTGTGGGAGATAACTAATGGCCACTATCCCAGCAGAGTCCTCCTCAATTGATCCTAGTTTCCCTCCGCTTGGGTGGCATCCTTCCCACAGGCATACTCAATGGCAGGTATATCCTTTAGGTCATTTATTTAAAACAGACCAACCATCATCAGTTCAAACTAAACCACTACGTCAGGCAGCTCAACTGGTAGGATTACCTGCCGAATTAGGAGATGGTTCAGGATTTTCCAACTTTACAGATGGCATAGATGCTACAAGTCCACTATTTAGCGAGCTCCAGCAAACTTCTCTGACTCCGCAGCCAGATATTCAACCCCTCAGGCAAGAATCAAGTGAGAGTTCTTTCCAGATAGAGCAGTCAGCCGCTAGTCCAAAAGATAGTGATGTTTCAGACACTATCTCTGAGAAAACAATTTCCTTAACAATAGAAAGATTAGCGGAGAATCAAGCTGAGGATATTTCAGCAAATACTTTACCCGCAATCAGCCCGCTGCAGCGACAGCCCCTTGGCCAGCATCAGCCCCTTGGGTTTAACCAACCTGTCATTACAGAACCCCCTGCAGATATTGCCCCGCCTATTCACCCCCGCTCCGCTGCAACATCCACTGAACCCGAGAGTTCTATTGCTCAACAATCCCAAACTCCAAGTAATGTTACTGTCTCAATAGCTCCTGAAGCAGCACTTACCTCAGACCACATTAATAGAGCTGAAATTTCTGCAGCCGATGCTGTTGAGGATGCTCCTATAGGCACTGAGACAGTAGACAACCCTACACCTATTCAGCGTAGTCCTTCCCTTCCATCATCTGAGGTCGAGCTTGCGGACAATCAGCAAGCTGCCCTCCTATCTGACAATAATGCTCCGCTAGATCCAGAACCAACGCAAGAGAGTTCTAGCATAGCTGATGCTCTTACCACCGATATTACAGAGATAGTTGATCCTATTCAACGCTCCCCAGCGGTTTCTCCTGATATTGAGACATCCACCGATCGCTTGGACAGCCAGATTACTGATGTTACTCCCATAGAGGTCAACCCAAAATCCTCATCGCTACCCGATACAGATGAAATTGTTCCAGCCAGCCCCCCCATAGAAACAACGGATGTTACCCCTAATGTGGGTCCGGATGTTACACAGCAATCCCAGTCATCCCTACAACGATCGTCTGCTGAGCAATCTGACCCTGATATCGAATCCCCAGAACTATCACCGCCAATTCAACCTGTTTCGGAAGAATTGCCAGCTGTTATTCAGCCTGCTTTAGGTGAACTGCAATCTTTCTCTGAGTCTCCTAAACTCGAACCAGGTTCTGTAACTCCTGCCGCCGATGGCCCAAACGCTCTGCAACGGCGTTCTGAATCTACTGCCAATGATGGCGTAGACGTTGTTCAATCTGTTCAATCTAGGGCTGAGCAATTTAGCGACGCTCAGCCAGCACCAGACCAATCTGAGGATTTATATCAGCCTGCTGTAGAGTTGCCCTTATCTGATAATGATTCTGCCCCTGTCGATACCCCTCAGGGGATGCCAGAAATATCGGCTCAAGAGGTTCCCCCTAAGAATAGGCCAAACGATATTAGTACTGCAAAGCTGACTGATGTACAAGCTCAACATTTAGCCCTGCCGGAGACATCTCCCCCCAGTTCTGAGCCCACAGAAACATTTCAACCGTTAGAGTCACCTGACTTATCCCAGGAGTCAAAAATCTCTGAGCTTTCTGCTCCTGAAACTCAGCTACCACATCACGTTGCCCCCCCTGAACAAACCATACAGCAAAAACAGGTTGAGGCATTACCAACCTCTCCTGAGCAACCTTTCCTGGAGGCCAGGGTTGACCCTGAGCAAATCTCCCCTCCTTTTCCTGTAGAAGGAGCTCAGAACATATCGCCAGACGAAACACTGTCTTCTCAAAACGAAGCAAATCTACAGGCCCAGTTGCAGCAGTCGCCTGCACCCTCTACACAATCTGACGACAGTGCATCACGGGGTGAATCAGAGTCAGCTGACAGACAAGAGGTTTCACCGCAAGTATCGGCACCCGCAGATCTTCCTCCCATTCAAGCAAAACTGTTATCGGCCCCAGCGATTCAACCGTTGGGAATGCATGAACTATTGGTTGATGCATTCAAGGAGAGTCCTAACCCACTGCCAGAAACGGTGTCAGCAGACATTACCGATTTACCAGCCATACAGAAAACGCAATCCCAAGTACAAGAGACGGGGTTACTGTCTCCTAAACTAGCGGCACTCTCGTCTAAATATGGTTTAGATGAACCAGATGATAGCTTCTGGTCTCCGGCGTCCTTAACCTCAGGTAGAGAGAATGCTCTACAGGGGTTAGAAACTCCGGCTGCTGAAACAGACGATATTGAGGCTCATGAGCCTCAAATGCAGACCGTGTCACTATCAGTTCCTGATACTACAGTTGAGTTGGCTGAGGAGGGAAGCGCCCATGGATCGTCTGGTGAGGAGGAGGATCGGATACTGTGGCAGTTGGCGTATATTTTGTATGGTGAACTACGAAATGATCGGGGGGGGCAATCTCAACTAACCTCCTCTAACTTTCAACGGGCTAGCCCTAGTCTGATACCAATTCAGTCGGAACAGAATAAAATAACTCATCTACCCCTGGCCTTGTGGCCTCCTCCCATGCACCAGCTAGCCACCCACGTGCGGCTACAGTTACAAAACCGGCTACGCCAAAATTTCGAACGTAGTGCTCGGTTGTCTAGGTTTATTTAGTTGTTAGTTAGTTTGCGATCACACCATGGCCGAACCCACACTCACTAAAGCAAAGCTTGTTCCTCGTACAGGTGCTCCTACAGAACTTGTATTTATGTTTAACCCGAAGGAACTTTCATTTGTTAACAAGGTTAATACAGTCGATAATCCTGGTGCTCGTTCAGAAGTATCTGGACGTCCTTGGGTTAGCTTTAGTGATTTACCACCCAAGGAACTCATTATTAAGGATATTTGGTTTGACACTTATGAAACAGGAAAGGATGTCATAACAACATATCTTCAGAATTTCATTGATGCTGTTACGTTCACTAAGAATAAGGACAATGAGCAGCATCCTCCAACGTATCTTTTTCAGTGGGGTCCTCATAATGATTATTTAGCAGAATGCTTTATTGCGCAGTTAAACTATCGTCTTACAAAATTCATGCCTGATGGTACCCCAGTACGAGCTGTAATTGAAACTTTAGGTCTTAAGGAAGCTGAAAAACCATCAGATAGGGCAGATCAACAAAGAGAGACATCGCCAAACCCTACGGGTGATAATCGGCAAACTCGTAGCTAAGAATAATTATTCCAACACTCATAAAAGTGATAAATATTAATTCATTATAAGCTCAGTAGCAATCAAATGTGTCACCTTCTGCAGCATCTCTATGGCGACCAACTATCACTCTCTACCTGATATCAAAGTGGATAATGAGAAGGTATCAAAAGATATCTTAGAAAATGTCCTTCAAATTATTGTTGAAGAGAGTTTGCATCGTCCTGGTAATCTAACATTAGTCATTCGTAATGACTATCAATCTGGCTCATCTAAAGATGAACCATGGGAACGGCAAGAACCCTTTCGAATTGGAAAGCCTATTGCTATATCATTAAGTGCCAGTCAAATTGAATCCAAGACACAAAACAAAAAGAAATCTGAACCTGAAAACCTTGATCCTCTTTTCCAAGGAGAGATTACTGGCATAGAAACCCAATTTACAGAGCAAACCCAAGCTCCAATCATTATTAAAGCTTACGATCACTCCCACCGGCTCCATCGAGGCTATCATAGTCGCTCGTTTCAGAATATGACCGATAGCGATGTGGTCGAAAAAATTGCTGATGAAGTAGGAATTGAACTTGATCAGCTGGATGATAGCGGCGAACCCCACGATTATATTTTTCAAGAGAACCAAACCAATATGGCCTTTTTACGCCATCGAGCTGCCCGTATTGGGTTTGAGCTATTTGTTCGCGATGGCAAGCTCAACTTTCGGAAACCTAAATCTGAACAAACTCTAGAACTCACCTGGCTGCAAGATGTTCGCAGTTTTCATGTTCAGATTACCAGTGCAGAACAGGTAAAATCCGTAGAGGTGCGAGGCTGGGACTACACCACAAAAGAATCGATTGTGGCGACTGCTGATAAAGAACAGCTGCTAACGAAGATCGAGAGTTCCGAAGAGTCTGGCATCAAGGTTAGTCAGGCGTTTGAAAAGCCACAGGAACCGAAACGAATTGTTGTCGATCAGCCCGTCTTTAAACGCAAAGAGGCTGACGCCATGGCCCAGGCTGTCTGTGATGAAATCAGCGGACAGTTTGTCATGGGGGATGCCATAGCCGAGGGAAATCCTGAAATTCGTCCTGGCCGCATGGTCGAGTTAAAAGAATTAGGTCCCTACACTGGTGAATACTACGTAACAGAAACCCGTCATACCTATATCAGTCGCGTCTATGATACTGAATTTAGTGTGCGCGGTTTACGGGGTGGCGATTTAACAGAGCGCTTAACACCCGAATCTCCGCTGCGTCCAGGGCAAACACTATTGGTAGGCATTGTCACTGACAATGAGGATCCGGATGAGCTGGGTCGTGTGAAGGTAAAATTTCCCACATTAACTGAAGAACACAACAGCAACTGGGCTCGTGTAGTCAGTATGGGGGCAGGTAACAGTCGAGGGTTTGACTGTCTACCAGAAATTGATGATGAAGTTTTAGTCGCCTTTGAGCATGGAGATATTCATCGCCCCTACATTCTGGGAGGGGTGTGGAACGGAGCGGATGCTCCGCCGAATCCTGTTAGTAAAAATGTGCAGGATGGCAAAGTTCGCTTAAGGACCATTCAAACCCGAACAGGGCATAAAATTCAGTTTGTTGAAGAAGATCAAGATACTAAGGCTGGGGTCTACATAGAGACTACAGGGGGCCACAAATTAAGTTTAAATGATAGTGGCCAAATGATGGAGCTGACTACGTCAGGTGGGCATAAGCTCTGCCTAAACGATAAAGGAAAGAGTATTGCTATGAACTCAACAGGAGATATTTCTATTCAAGCCAAAGGTCAGATAACCATTAACGGAAAAATGATCATGCTTAATTAAGAGTCTGTAATGTTTTTATTAGGTTATTTTTGTTGAAACTGAGGTACTCATGATGGGAAAACCTGCTGCTCGGCTTGGTGATAAAGTTGCACATCCTCTACCTGGTGTACTGCTGCCAGGTCCAGGTAGTCCAGATGTAAAAATTGGCGGACTGCCGGCTTGGCGAGGTTTACCTGCAGGTGCAAGTTTACCTGAGCCACCTCCAGCTCCTGAACCTGAAGAAGGGCAAACTGAAGAAGAAGCTGGCGCCGCTCAGCAAGCAGCAGCAGAGGAAGCCATGCTAGCAGCTGGAGGCGGAGCTGATATTCATGCATGTGCCCAGCCTTCTAGTCCCGTAACAGTTGATGGTCCAGGATTTGTCATTACGGGTAGTACAACCGTAATGATTAATGGTTTACCTGCTTGTCGCCAAGGTGACACTATTCAAGAGATTTTAGCTCCAGCACCTAACACCATCATGATGGGTTGCCCTACTGTTCAAATTGGAGGGTAATACACAGCAATGGCTCTCAATAATGACTTCTCACCGTCTCATATTGGTGCTGGCCTTGCCTGTCCAATTCATACCAATGCCCAGGGTAGTTTCCAGCTTAGCCATGGCGCTAGAAATCTGGAAGAGGCTATCACAATTATTCTAAGAACGCGGTTAGGAGAGCGGGTGTATCGTCCTAATTTTGGTTCACGGCTATCCGAGTTAGTCTTTGAACCCATGAATACGGAAACATTGTCATTAATTCGCCTCTATGTGCGTGAAGCTCTAGAAATCTGGGAGCCTCGGATTGATTTACTCAACATTTTGACAGAGCCTGATCCTAGCAGTGGTCAGGTTGATATCACCATTGTGTATCAACCTAAAGACAGCTATGACACCCGCAGTATAGTCTATCCTTTTTATTTGTTGCCTCCTGAAACTGTTGCCGATCTGTAGCCCCTTATTTTTCTTTTCTTCGATAGAGCCTGCCAATGGAACCCGATTTTCCAACTGCTACCGACTACTTGCCCGATTTACCCAAGGCAAACTTGGATGATCGCACCTTTGATGAGCTGGTGGAAGAATGTTTGCTCCGCATTCCCCGTTATTGTCCTGAATGGACCAACTACAATGCTGGAGATCCGGGCGTAACCCTGATAGAGCTATTTGCTTGGTTAGTGCATCAGATGCTCTATCGGTTTAATCAGGTTCCTACCCGTCATTATGTAGCCTTTTTAGAATTGTTGGGGATTCGTCTGCAGCCACCCAACCCTGCCCGTACCCAGGTAACCTTTTATTTAACTAAGGCCCAAACTACAGCCAAAGTTATCCCCGCTGGTACCGAGGTGGCAACGGTACGAACCGAGAATCAACCAGCGATTGTTTTTACCACTGAGCAGCCTTTAGTCATTGGTATCCCCTGCATAAAACATCTATTGCTGGGGGTTGAGCCCTTGCAGATACCGACCGATGGAGAGCTGGATAATGTGCTCCGTACAAATCAAGACTCTGCAAATTTAGACATCTCACTACAGCTGTTTAAATCTTGTTCCATCGGCAACTGTGCATACTTTGTTCTAGACGCTGCAAGCTCTGAACAACCAGGAAGTATGGCGACAGCCACTTCTGCAGAAGCGACCGAGGACATTTCTAACCAGCTTCCAGGAAATGTCTTAGCGTTAAATTTTAGTGGTCCAGCGGCTGTTACTACAGGCATTGATCCTAACAATCCACCCCTTAGCTGGCAGTATTGGGATGGCCAAGAGTGGCAGGATGGCATTCTTAGGGAACAGGTCGATGATAAAACAAAAGGGTTTAGTTTCGACAAACTAGGTCAAGCAGGACCTAATCCAGAACAAGAGGGCGCAGATGTTATTCTGCACATGCCTCAGAGATGGCCAGAAACAACCTTTGGTAGCTATACGGGGCACTGGGTTCGCTGTGTGTATACGGCTCCTAGAAGTAGATTGGGGCAAAATTCTGTACAACAGTTTAATTATCAGCGGTCACCTGAAATCACAGGCGTGGCCGTGCGCTCCATTGGTGGTGTGACTGCAGCTAGTGAATGTGTAAAGCTCCAGAGAGAGCTTTTGGGGGTAAGCACCGGTAAGCCTGGGCAGGTATTTGAGTTAAGTAAACGACCTGTCTTAAAACGCCATCCTGCCACAGAATATATCGAAGTAGAATCTGCCAATGGTCCTCTAGAAATGTGGCAGGAGGTTGATAACTTTGGGGCATCTAGCGCTAATGATCCCCACTATCTGATCAATAACGATACAGGTACAGTACAGTTTGGCCCATTGTTGCGCGAACCCCACCAGCTGCAGCAAAAAATTCACGAGCGGGCTGCTGTACAGTCTTGGGGGCGACCTAGTCGGATTCGTAAATCAGTAACATCGCTGCTTGAACAACCTTCAATTCCAGCGGTCTTAGAGCCTACCGATCGCTTGGATGAACGGCAGTATGGCAAAGTCCCTCCTATCGGTGCGGAAATTTACATGACCACCTATCGAGTTGGTGGGGGTAGTCGAGGAAATATCTGTGCAGGTGCCTTGAGTATCTTGAAAACATCCATTCCCTATGTGAAACGGGTGGTTAATTATGAGGCAGCAACAGGAGGTCGAGATGCAGAATCGTTAAATCAAGCCATGATTCGCGTCCCTGAACTACTTCGTACCCGAGAAACAGCCATTAGTCCTGAAGATTTTGAACGCATTGCTAAACAGCACAATATGGGAACCGCTGTTTACTTTGCCCACTGTGTTCGCTCGTCTCACCTGACTACGCCCGGTATTGTCCGTTTGCTAATCATTCCTCATGCTGATATTTATTCGTTAGACCATGGTCTGCACCCAGACCAATTACATCTGAATGTAGACCTAGCAGAGCCTTTACAAGAGCACTTAAACTTACATCGAGCCCTGGGTATTCAAGCCACTATTGAGCCGCCTAGCTATGTGGGAGTACACGTATCTGCAGAGGTCTATTTACAGCCCCAATATCAACAGCAATCAGCAGATCTTGCTTATCTACAACAACAGTTACAGAGGGAGCTATACCAGTTTTTAAATCCAATTACGGGTGGTTTTGATCAACAGGGCTGGCCCTTAGGTAGATCTGTACAGACATCGGATGTGATCGCTCTTTTACAAGATCATCCTGAGGTTCGTTCCGTTGGTCAGGTGCAGCTATTTTGTTGGCGACGTTTTCAACATCAGGAAACGACTGGGTGGATGCGTATTCCCACCCCTATGATGACCGTTCCCTTAGGAGAATTAGAGACGGTCTCCTCATGGCAAGACGAGACCAATCCAGGTCATATTGTTACCTTTGTGTATAGTTAATTATCCGCCGATGGTCTCCTTGCAACCGCCCAATGTCGATTTGACCGTAGCTACCCCATCTCCCATTGACTGGAACAGTCAGCTGAATGGGACGGATGCCTCAATGCCTGCACCTGGGAACGTATTGCTAATCCCTGGGAAACTCACAGAAGTTACGGCAAAAATCAAGAATAATGGTCAACAAGCCCTATGGGTAAGTGTGGGGTTAAAGGGGAATTTTCCAGATCGTTGGTTTACCCCTGTTCCATCGCCTAAATTTACTCAAGATGAAGCATGGTGTGAAACGTGGTTAGAGAATGTTGAAATTTCCAATCGACAGTCGTTGAAGTTTAGTACTGACTATTTTCAACTACCACCACGGGAAACGGTGTCCATCAATCTGGGCTTTACCTTGCCCAACAGTTTTTTTGAAGATAACAATGATTTAGGTGAACAAACAAACTTGAGTTTAGCCTACGGCAGTGAGTTATTTTTGCACCGTGTTGTTGAGCCTGAACAGGACTCAGCAGCGCAACTTATTGCCTACAAAACAATTCAGCTCTATCCCCGTTCTGAACGGATTTATCAGAAGTTTTTGCCTGAATTTTATCAGGAGTCTGATTTTCTCGGGCGTTTTTTGAATATTACTGAGCAGTCCTTTGAGCCTGTCTATGAGGCTACTGAAAATTTTTGGGCCTATTTAGATCCGTTGCTTACGCCTAGGGCATTAGTCCCATTTTTGGCCCATTGGGTTGCATGGCCCATGAACCCTCGCTTGCCCCTCAGCCAACAGCGACGGCTGATTCGCCATGCCGTTGAAATTTATCAATGGCGGGGTACGGCTCGAGGTCTAAAACTATGTTTACATCTGTGTACCGGTCTAGAATATCAACACATTGAAGTATTAGAACCCGGTCAGCGAGAATTTGCCATTGGTGATATCACACTGGGTGACCAGCCCTGTTTAGGGGGGGGCAAAGCCTATGATTTTGGGGTGACTCTCAGCCCCGATACCCAAGAACAGTTAGATAGTTTGGATGAAGCTGCCATACGTGCCTTGATTGAACAAGAAAAACCAGCGTTTTGTACCTATGACCTGGAAATTGTTCATCCTGCCAGTTCATCTTCCCCTGATCCTGTCTCTTCGCCTTCTCCTACTCCCCAACCTGTGACTGCTGATGGAGTTGTTTAGCCGACTGACACCACTGACGGCGACTCACATGGTTCAGCATTAATATACTCTCCAGGGACCAATGAAAGTGATACGCAATGGTAGCTACCTCCTCGCGTAGTATTTTTGAGGGGTAGCCTAGGGCTTTTCCGAGGGGGTAAGCTCCACACTAAAGCTATGCTGGCATTGAGGACATTGGGTGGTGAGTTCTGCGGTGGCTCCCTGATGAATTTGTTCGTAAAACAGTTTGAGATATTGAAAATCAGTACGAAAAAGATTCTCTAATAGATCCGGTGTAATTGTCTCCAGGGCTCCTAGGTGCTCAATAACCTGGGATAACATAACCAAGGTGCTATAGCCTGGATCTGCTTGGACCATTGTATTCTGGGCGCATATTATTTCATCTTTAGCAGTGGCTAAACGCATATGTCCCTGACGATGTAAATTGCCGTCAGCATCAATAAGTCCCTTAGGCAGAACAAACTTAAAGGTGGTGGCAAAAAGACTAGTCATAATGAGCTGATAAGAGAATGAGAAACAATAAAGGGCATTGCTGATCCTCAATATGACGTTTGGAAAAGAATACTGATACGTAGCTTTTTCTACAGATCGTTTCGTACTCTAAATCAGCAACGGCAAACAAAGGCAATTATGAGTCAAAAATAGGTGTACATTGGCTGACATCCACAACTGATGCATTTACAAATGGTGAATGACCTAATGCTGCAACAAGTTCACCATGGCGCTCGGCAACGAGTGTGTTATCTGGAGCAACATTGAGTAGCATTTCAAAAAACTGTAATGCTTCCTGAGAACAGCCTGCCCGCACAAGTACATCGCCTTGCTTTATGGCAATGTCAACATTGTCAGGCGTGAGGATGGCTGCCTGTTGTAGAGCTTGCCAAGCAATGGATATCTGATACTGTTGCAGAGCCACTGTCCCTAGTTTGTACCATGCAGCCATTAAATCTGGGTGGTCCGGCTGCAGCTCAGTGGCTTTTGATAGGGCTTCAAACGCACCTCTATAGCTGCCTATATCTGTTTGTACCAGACCCATGCTGTATTGAATCTCATAGGTATCGGGAGCAATCTCAGTTGCTTGATGGGCATAGTCTCTAGCTTGCCAGGCTTGTCCAGGGCCACCGGTTTTACTAAGCGCGATCGCAAAGTTAGACCATAGCTGTGCTTGAAACTCATTGGTCACCAGCTGTACCTCCGCTGACTCCCACTCATTTAATACCGACTCTGCTCGCCGAAAGGCAACAATCGCGGTTGTGTAGTTATCCAGATCTAACAAAATTGAGCCCTGGTTAAATGCGGTAAACACCCGACGACGGGAAAAGAGAACAGGAGACTCTTGATAGGAGCGATCAAAGGTTTCTATTGCCAGTGTTTCTAAGATCTCATTCTCTTTGGTAAAGGCAGTATTAATCGCTATTTTGGCGTCGTCAAGCCTGCTCAAATACCATAGGCTCACGGCCTTATTGTTCCAGCCCCCCGGATAATTCGGCAATAGGGCTACCGCTCGCTCCGCCGAGGCTAAACCGTCCTCATAGGCACCCATGCCCACCTGGGCAGTGCTGCGCTGGCTCCAGGCATAGCCAGGGCCTAATCGGTCCCATTTGCCATTGCCCGCTAAGGCTGCATCGCAGGCCGTCAGGGCTGTTTCAAACGATTTTAACTGGTTGAGCACCGCGCATTGATGGGCTAGGGCTAGGGAATAGTCTTCCACCAGGGCGATTGCTTGTTCATAGGAAGTGAGGGCTTGGGCATATCGCCCCAGCTGTTCTAGGGCGAGTCCCTGTTGAAACCAGAGAGTCTCCGTATCGGGCTGTTTTGCCAGGGCTTGCTCGTAAGCAATGACCGACTCTCCCAGCGAGCATCCACCCAATCTGTCATTGGGATTCCCTAATTCAGCGGACACTGCACATTGTCCTGCACGGGCCATAACGTTCTCAGGATCAATCCTCAAGGCACGTCCATAGGAGCCCAGGGCCGTTTCTAACCGTCCCATGGTGTGTAACGCTAGGCCATGGTAGTACCAGGCCAATGCGGGAGAGTCCGTTCCCCAGCTACCGTTAATGGCTAAGGCTTGTTCACACGTGGCAATGGCATCGTCCAAACGAGAAAGCTGTACATAGGCGGCACACTGGTAGGCCAGCGCCACCGACTCACGGGGAGCCACCTGCAGCACACGATTATAGGAGCCAATGGCTTCTACATAGTCGCCCAGTTCAAACAGGGCGCGGCTGCGGGCTGACCATAGTTCTAAATTATCTCGTTTGCGCTTAAGGCCAATGGCTGTTTCACAGGCTTCAATCGTCTTTTCATAGTCCGTGTCTTGGCTCAGTAGCAAACATTGCTCAGCCCAAAAGTCAAAATCCTCTAGCTCAAATTCAGCATTTTGAGCCCAAGCTGGTGTGCTTGCGCCTAAATTAATCACAGCCCACGCTGGCACTAAATAACGCCACCAACGGCTACCCATGGGAGATTTTTCCTAAGACGTCATACTTGTTCACCCAATCCTACGGCACTTGTCTACTGTTGGCCACAATTGTTGCTCCAATCTGAAGCTATGTGTGTTTTTGCTCCAAACGATGCGAAGTTTGGCCAACTGCGTCGTTGTAACTAGAGTTGTGGCGCGTGATGTTAGCTATAGGGAACTGCATATGAGTAATCATCTTGCGATCGCAACCGTCACCGCTGTACTCAATAAGCTATTGCAAGAGGGCATTTCCCAGGATATACCCGGTGCCCAAATCACCACCCAGCGCCCCGATGCACCAGGCGGAAATGTAGCCGGTGCCCGGATTAATGTATTTCTTTATCACGCCACACCTAATACTGCCTGGCGTAATGCCGATCTTAGAACCCGACGCCCCAAAGGGGATTTGGTCAAACACGGTCAGGCAAGTTTAGACCTACATTATATTTTTACTTTTTACGGTAACGAACAACGGTTAGAACCCCAACGGCTAATGGGTAGCACGATTCAAACCCTAGTGGATAACCCCTTGATAACACAGGAGCTAATTCGTGAAACTACGGCAAGTTCAACCATACGAGAACTAGATGGTTCCACCCTAGCCGAACAGGTACAGATGGTTAAGTTCTTCCCCAGTGACATGACCACTGAGGAACTATCTCGGGTGTGGTCAGTTTTTTTTCAGATTCCCTATTCTCTCTCTTTCGCTTATCAAGCGACTGCTGTAGTGATTCAGGGACGTAAACCTGGTAAATCTCCCCTACCTGTACGCAGTCGTCGGTTCTTTACATCCCCTGTACGCCCCGTCCTCGATAAAGTGACGACTCCCGGTAGTCTAAATACCCCCATCACCCTCGACAGCCATTTGGTACTACAGGGTCGACAGCTACAAAGTGGGCAAGCCAATAATTCAGAAAACACCAGAGTCCAAGTACACTTGGGCCAGGCTTGTCTGACGCCTCAACAGGTGAGTAAACAAAAAATAGAAATCACCCTAGCGAATTTACCATTGACCGAGAGGGCACAGCTGCGCGCAGGAGCTCAGGGTATTCGCGTGGCCCATGTGGAAACCGTTAACAACGGCAGCAGCGAGCAGGATTTTTCAATTTTGTCTAACCTAGTGCCGATTGTGCTGTGTCCAACGATTCTGTCAACAACTGATCGTCCCCTAGAGCTAACAGAACGGGATGAAGATGTGTATGACGGCTTACTCAGTTTGACCGTTGATGTGACGGTTGATCCCCACCAGAGTACCTATCTGCTCTTAAATGATCACGAGCGAGATACTCAAGTTTACGTCTGTAAAGGAGACCGCAGAACAGCAGAAACTAGTCAGTTAGCGTTCTCCCTAAAAGAGATTCGGGCTGGTACTTATCTTGTGAGAGTACAAATTGACGGGGCCGAGAGTCCTTTAGAAGTCGATGCACCGGAGTCAGAAAATCCCATGTTACAGCGCTATATTGGTCCGACGGTGACTGTTGGAGCTACCCCATAACACCAAATCTAATTGTAGGGGCACTCCCTTGTGGATACCCCGCGATATCTCAGAGACCTCATCAGAATTATGCGTAATCCCAACCATCAATGGATATCTGAGAATCAACATCATCTGAGTGCGGCAATCACTGTGGTCAAAGCTCGACTGGTAGAACGACTGCGACAGGCTTCTATGGAGCTACCAATGTTGTCCAATGTGCCGTCTGTAGATATTGCTATACAACAGTTTCAATCCCTTAACGTTTTTCAGCCCGCACTGCCACGGCTCTGTCAGCTTTGTCAGCTGTCGACCTTTGAACGGGAGATTCTGTTGCTTTGTGCTGGAATGGAGCTAGATGCCACCTTTGCCCCTATATTTGCGGCACTCCATGGGGATGCTCAACGCAATTATCCTACGTTTAGTTTGGCCTTGGGAAATTTGCCAGAATCCAGCTGGACATCGCTCTCCACAGGCACCCCCCTACGCCATTGGCAGTTGGTGGAAATCGGACCAGGCCGTTCTCTGACTATGAGCCCATTGCGCATCGATGAGCGAATACTTCACTTTCTAACGGGCAGTAATCCCCTGGATGAACAACTCATCGGACTTGTCAAACCCTTGACCGATGCAGGTAATCTGGTGTCATCCCATCAGTTATTGGCAGATAGATTGGTGAAGACCTGGCAACGGTCCCAGTCTGTACTACAGCTATGGAGGGGAGAAGGATGCGATCGCACCACTATTGCCCAAACCGCCGCTACCCAACTTGGTCTCACCCTCCATCGCCTCAATGCCCAGAGCCTACCTGCTAATGCCCTTGATCTAAATCGTCTAGCCCGACGTTGGCAACGAGAAGCTCACCTTAGCCAGAGCGGCCTGCTTTTAGAATGGTCCAGTAGCTCCGAGCAAGCTAATACCCTCAATCGGTTTATCGAAGATATTTCTGGACTGGTGATCCTTTCTAGCCCCACCCGACAACAGCTGACCCAGCCCACCGTTAGCTTCGAAGTCGATCTGCCCACTACAGCCGAGCAACAGCACCTGTGGCAGACCAACCTGGGAGCTGCCGCAACAGAATTAAACGGTCATCTGCAGCAAATTACCAGCCAGTTTAATCTCAATGCTCCGATGATTGAGTCTGCCTACGGTGAGGCCCTAGGGCAGTTAGACCACCAAACAGATACCCCCCAGGCCCACCATCTATGGCAAGCCTGTCGAAATCAGGCCCGTCCTCGTTTAGAATCCTTGGCCCAGCGTATTCATGCCCGAGCTACCTGGGAAGATTTAGTCTTGCCTGGGGCACAAATTGCCAAGCTGCAGGAACTAGAAGCTCATCTGCAACAAAAAGCTAAGGTCTATCAAACCTGGGGCTTTGCAGGGCAAAATGGTCGAGGATTAGGTATTACAGCCCTATTTGCTGGGTCCAGCGGTACAGGAAAAACCTTAGCCGCAGAAGTATTAGCGAATGTTCTAGACCTAGACCTCTACAAGATTGATCTCAGTGCCGTCATTAGTAAATACATTGGCGAGACGGAAAAAAATCTCAGCCGTGTGTTTGATGCTGCCGAAACCGGTGGAGCAATACTGCTTTTCGATGAAGCCGATGCCCTATTTGGTAAGCGTAATGAAGTCAAAGACAGTCACGATCGCTATGCCAACATTGAAGTGAGCTACTTACTACAACGCATGGAATCCTATCGGGGGTTGGCGATTCTCACCACCAATTTACCCGATGCCATTGACCGTGCCTTTATGCGTCGTATCCGTTTTATGGTGCAGTTTCCCTTTCCTGACTGGTCTCAGCGTACTGCCATCTGGCAGCGGATGTTTCCGAGTCAGACACCGACGGACGGGCTAGACTTTAGGAAGCTGGCCAAGCTGAATGTGGCTGGGGGCAATATTCGTAATATTGCGCTGAATGCAGCATTCTTAGCAGCAGACGATGAACAGCCAGTGCAGATGCACCATTTGCTACAGGCGGCTCAACGGGAGTATGGCAAGTTAGAACGGTCGATTACGGATTCGGAGGTGAAAGGATGGGTAAGAAGCTAACTTCAAATATTTTGGAGACTGTAACCATGGTTCTCCTTGCGTTAGGCTTCAGCCCATGTCCAGTGGGCTTTAGAGGGACCGTCAGGAAGGGAGCTGGACAACTTTATCACCTTACGAAGAGGAGGATATTAGCCCTCTAATTTTTCTATTTAAGTAATATATCTCCATTTTTAAAGCTGTTCTAAATTATTTTTCCTAGTCGGAGTTTGTCCCATGCCATTTGCTCCCAGTGTTTCCAAAGCAAAGTCAGCACCTGCAAACAATGCCAATGTCCAACGGCAAACATTGCGAGGGTTTGGCGATCCGGCAATTGATCAGGCCCAAGGAACTGATGTGCAGACCCAGTTGGACCATGCGGTGCAGTTTGGCCATGGTATGGATCAATCGATTCAGCGGCAGGCGGAACCGGATTTGAAAGAGGAAGAGCAGACTGTACAGCGACAGGCTGAGGCTGGTTTAGAAGAGGAAGAAGAGCTGCCGGTGCAGACGAAGCTGACGATTGGGCAGCCAGGGGATAAGTATGAGCAAGAAGCGGACCAGATGGCGGCAAAAGTTATGCGGATGCCGGATGGGGCGTTTGGGCAAGGGGTAACAGAAAAAGGGGAAGTGGTGCAGCGACAGGCTGAGGAAGAGGAGGAGATTCAGGCTAAGCCTTTAGTGCAACGGGAAGAGATTTCTGAAGAGGATGAATTGGCTCAGGCGAGGCTGCAACGACAGGCAATGCCTGAATCTCAAGAGGAAGAAGAATTGCAGACGAGACCTGCTGTGCAGCGGGAGACCATGTCTGAAGAAGAAGAGAAAGAGGAAGAGACTTTGCAGGCGAAAGGAGGAACTCCTGCTGTTCCTGGAGGGTTTGAGGGACAGTTGGCGAGCCATCGGGGTGGCGGTCAGCCGCTATCGGATCAGACGCGGGCGTTTATGGAACCGCGTTTTGGTGCGGATTTTGGTGGGGTGAGGGTGCATGAGACCCCGGATTTGGCGAATGCGATTCAGGCCCAGGCGTTTACCCATGGGCAGGATATTTATTTTAATTCGGGGAAGTATAATCCGGGCTCGAGTGGTGGGAAGGAGTTGTTGGCGCATGAGTTGACTCATACGCTCCAGCAATCAGGAAATCAAATTCAATGTAAATCTTCTGGTACAACCTACTGGGAATGGTATCAAAACAATAAAGGTGCATATGATTGGCGTCGTAGAGCTCTCAAAAAAAGAGGCTATAAAATTCGAAGATTGGTTAGAAGTGGATCAAGCAAATCTGGATGGGAGGAAACTGTTCCTACGAACATAACATTAGTTCGTGATGTTTGTTGGTCTGTTTTACCGAAAGGAAAACAGAAATGGGAAGGCTACACCAGTGAGACAATAGTTCCCAAACTTGAGTCATGGTTGCAGGAAGAAAAGCCTAGGCTTCCTTATAATGACAAAAAAGATGAATCTGGAAATACTGTTGATCCTGAAATGAAAAGTAAAGGAGGAGATGTAATAGCTCCGAGTGGGAAATGGGATGGTGGCAAGATTCTACATCGATTAACTCAAATTGATGTAGCCTCCCTAACTCTATTAGATGACATACGATGTGTGCCTCATGCAGTTCTTGCAGTTCATATTCAATCTGGTGCAAGGGCAGTTAAACGAGTAGCCAAAGAGGCTCATAGCAAATTAGGAGAAATCCAGAAAAAGTATCCAAAAACATCTGGTGATATTGAGAGGATCAGACATCCTCTTTCTAGTGCGATTAACAACAAGAAAATAGAAAATTTCACTTATAGTGAACTGTGTCTTTTGGCAGAAGCACTTTATATTATTGCTAATGCTCATGAATCTGGAGTTGATTATCAAGGCACAAACTTTAAAGAACTCAAACAAATAGACACATTAGGACATGCTGAATTACCTTATACCGAACAGGATGAAATAGAAAAGGGTGAGGTTAGCCCAGGCTCTTCTCAAAAAATTCGAGAATTTTTTGGGGCAGAAAGAGAACCACGTCGCTATCAAGGAAAAGATGCAGTCAAAAATTTACCTAAACCTGGTAAATTTTATACCCATCCTAAATCTCTTCACAATTTGGCAATGAAACTTCAGAACTATCGTGATGTTGCCTTAATGTTAGCTGTACC
The DNA here is from genome assembly GCA_039024555.1 of Cyanobacteria bacterium P01_D01_bin.156. Classification (GTDB taxonomy): domain Bacteria; phylum Cyanobacteriota; class Cyanobacteriia; order Phormidesmidales; family Phormidesmidaceae; genus Leptothoe. The sequence continues at coordinate 37,361 of JBCCQQ010000024.1, read as the reverse complement.
CTTCGCAAATCAGGGTAGTAAGCCAGGACATGAGATAACCCTTGGTGTTAATGCCAAAGGTCAAGTTTATTTATACGATCCCTGGCCCCGGAGTGGATCCCAAACACTTTACTATCCACGACAGGCAGATGCTATGGAGAAGTATTTCGAAATCAAGGTTATTGTTCGTGGACGTGTGGCAGCAGCAAGCCCAAATGCGAGATCCTCTGCCTCCTAAAGAAGAAGGTGTGCTAACGATGCATTATTTCCTAAAGGAAATAATGCAGAGATGTATAAAACTTGAATTCGCTCTATGGCTTCTTCCCTCAATACTAGCCAAACCAAATCCTCCTCAATTGCGTCAGCTCCACTTCAGCAACTGACGGTGCGACCGTTTGGTGACACTGAAACTGAAACGGAAGACCAGGGCACTGCCGACCTCCAAACCCAACTGAGCCATGCAGCCCTATTTGGCCATGCCCTCTCTGCCCCCCAACCCATCCAACGGCAGGGTGAAACGGATACAGATTTAGACGAGGAAGACGAATCTCCGGTTCAGGCCAAGCTCACCATTGGTCAGCCCAATGATAAATATGAGCAAGAGGCCGACCAGGTAGCCGCGAAAGTAATGCGGATGCCTGAGGGAGAGTTAGAGGAAGAAGACAATACGCTCCAGGCAAAACCTAATATTCAGGCTAAAGGAGTTGCTCCAGCAGTACCTGAAAACTTTGAGAATCAGCTAGGCCAGCATAAGGGAGGCGGTCGTCCCCTGTCGGATGAAACCCGAGCTTATATGGAACCCCGATTTGGGGCAGATTTTGGTAGCGTGCGGGTGCATGAAGCACCGACGCTGGCTAGCAGTATTCAAGCCCAGGCACTTACCCATGGGCAAGATATTTACTTTAATTCAGGGAAGTACAATCCAGGGTCAAGCAGTGGAAAGGAGTTACTGGCCCATGAGTTGACTCACGTGGTGCAGCAAGTTGGTGGTACAGCTCAAGCTAAGCTAATCCAAAATAAGCAAACCACTCAGTTTCAAGAAGAAGAACCGAGCAATACTCCAGCTAAGCAAATTTCTGCTTTAACGTCTGAAGCTCTATCTAATAAGAACCCACTTCAAACCAAGACACCAGCAGCAGCTCAGACGGAAAAAACTGCAGGTAATCAAGAAGATCAAACTCAGGCTAAGAAAGCTCTCAGTGATGTTGATCCAGCTGAAAAAGAACAAAAGAAAACAGAGTTAGTTGCAAAAACACAGCCTGAAGTTGACCAAAAACAACTAGAACTTGAACAAGCAGGGCAAGAAGCACAGCAAGCTTCACAGGCAACGGAACAACCGTCAGAACAAATAGGAGAAGCGCAAGCACCTAAAGCTCCGCAAGGGCAGACAGCTCAATCAGCATCAGGACAACCACAACAGGCAGATGTACCACAACAGACTTCTGCCCAATCAGCTGATTCACCAGCATTACCAGAACAACCACAGGCAGTTATCCCCCCTGAGCCAGTAATGCCGGTGGATGCTGGTGGAATGCCTCTACCAGGTAATCCTGAAGTAGATGCCCAGATCATCCAGTTGGCTAAGCAAGCTCAAAGTTTGCGAGATGGTGGAAACCAACTATTAGCGCGAGCAGCTCAGATACGTGCAAATGCTCAAATCATTCGTGGAAATATTCAGCTAGTTAAGCAAGGCGTTAGCCAATCTGAACAGGGAGTTACCAAAACCACTGAACAGCTAAACTTTCGACAGGAAACATTAGGACAGGCGAAACAAGCACTAGAGGTATCCGAACAAAAGGCCACAACAGTTGCTGAACAAGCGCCTAGTTTTGTTGGTAAGTCAAATCAAGGCCAAGAGAAGACTCAACCCATGGTTAGTCAGGCTAATGATTTGGCTGGACAAAGTGCAGCAAATACTCACGAAGATCCAGAAGCTGCTGGTAAATCACGAGAACAGGGACAAAAGTTAAATAAAGTTGCTACTGATACGGCAACTATGGATGGCGCTTTTTCTCAAACAAAGGCAAAAGCTGAAGAGCTAGCAGCAGAAGCAGCTCAGGCACAAGGCATAAATACTCAGACGAGTACTCAGATTGGTGAAATGGAGACCACCCTGGGACAGAGCCAAGAACGCTTGACTCAAATGAGTGAACAAAATCAGCAGGCCCGTACCCAAGCAGAAAGCTTGGAAGGTAAGCCTGACGAAATGATCAGTCAGGCTGGTGTACTTGAGGAAAAGGGTAGAACTCTTATTCAGGCGTCTGTTGAGATTGAGCAGCGACTACAGCAAATTCAAGCTGAGTATCAGCAAGCAATGAATAGTGTGCCTGCTGCGAAAGTTGCTGAACAAACAGGCGGTTCAGCAACTGGAGTTATTCAGAGGGATATAGAAGAAGGACGGTATGACGAACGAGAAAATATCGATCTTGTAGGAGATTTATCAGAAGCTGCACCCTGGCTAACGGGTGTTGATCCGGCGACTGAAGAGCAAAGACAAGCGGCAGCCGAAGCAGCTGAAGCAAGACGACAGCAGCAGATTACCCAAATCAACTCAATTGCAGGGGGATCTTTTGAAAACCTGAGTGCAGGACAGAAGATAGGTATCTCCCTGGAATTGATGGGGCAAAATATTGCTAATTCTTTGAGCAATATTGAATGGCCTGATTGGCGTCAGCTAGCACTCAGTTTGGTTGATCCCAGAACAGCTCTCACTGGAGTTATCGGTGGCTTAAGCCAAATTCTGTCGGGGGGAGCCAATCTCTTTAGTGCGGAGCAGTGGTCAAAAGACCCGTTAGGTAATTTCCTGAAATCAGCAGCAGATATTGCCACAGGCTTAACAATTATTCTCGGCTCCATTACTGCGCTAGCAGCAGTAATCACTGCAATTATGGGAGCAATCACCCTTGTCTCTCTAGGTACAGCAGCACCTGTAACTGGTCCAGTCATTGCATTCTGTGCAACTGTAATGACTACTGTTGGAGGGATGACCTTTAAGGTTGGTCTAGTTGCCGCCGCTCTGCACGGTTTGGTTCTGATTAAAAACTTATATGATGCAGCTACAGCAGAAACCGCTGAGGATCTTCAGAATCAGTCTGAGCAGATGACTGAAGATACTAAAAATGCAGGTGGGGCACTGTTGCAGGCAGGGATGGGTAAGCTCGCTCAGTGGGGAGGAAGGAAATTACAAGGCAACATTGCACAGGCAGGGGGAGGGAAGGCTTATGCTGCAGCAATGCCGGGTCGTGTCGTAACGAAGGTTGGCAATGCAAGGCAGTGGTTAGGCCAACGATTTGGACGAAATAAGCCAACTCCAGCTTCTGATCCAGGTTTAGCCAACCGAGGTTATCGGCCTAAACCCGGTGAGCGTTCTATGACGCGAGAGCAGTGGAAAGCTCAAGATCGTTCTAGACGTGCAGGGCAAAGCAAAGCAGGACAGGATGTTACACGATTGGATGAACCTCTGGGTGGGACCTATAGACGTGGTCCACAAAGAGGGCAACCGAGGATGGGACACACAGCCAGAGGTCATAGAGCATCAAAAACCAATCAACAGTTACAAAACCGCGCTTCTTCTTCCAATATTGAGGCAGCTACAAGATTTGCTAATGATCCTACGCACCTTCGCGTAGTTAGGACTATGAGGAGAGAAGCAATTTCTGGAGCAAGAGGACTCACTCGTGGTCAACATAATCTTCCAAACGGAACTTTGGAGATAATTAGACGCCCAGGCAACACACCGACAGTTGGAGAAAGACTAATTCTTTCGGGAAGGCAGTTTAACTTCACTACAGGTAGAGGATTCTTCGGCAGACGGGCACCAGGAGGGCAGTTACCGGGTACACCAACAGGGCCACTTCAAAAAGCCACTCTTGTTTTAGAAATGACTGGTGTTGATAGCTCCGGCAATCCGATTTATAAAATAGTCACAGCTCATCCCTCCTTGTAATTCTAACCGTCTAGAATATTAAATATTCACCTTTTTATGGGGAGTATTGAGGAAGAAATGAAGGTCAATTTAAGTTACATCTACGATATCTTAGGGTCTATGATTGAGGCTCAATACTGGGACGAGGTAGTAATTGAAGATTACATGGGATTTGTTGAAGATTATCAAGAAAGGATAGACAGTCAAAGAAGCGATGCAGGAATCGAAAATTTCCATGATGGTTTAAGAATAGCCTTGAAAGCAATCCTTAATAGAACTGATGTTGATCAAGAGGAGATTTTCTTTAAAGGTGCAAAGCATGGGCTGGACAGTCAAGAGCAAGCAAAGAATCTGTTTGAAATGATCTGGAATTCTTTTTTTCCAAATGAAAATTGGCATGATGATGAGTTTTTAATCAATGAAGTAGTTTTTGTCAATGAAACATTCTTTGGATAGCAGATAAGTGTCTAAAGCGCTCATTTAAAATAAGGTTTTCATGGATTTATCTGAATGTTTTCTAAAATCAGTATACCTGTGGATTCGTGTATTTATCTTTATAAAAACCTTGATTGTTATATTAGGCCGAAATTCCATGAATTATCTTTAGCTCTGAAAGACAAAGAAATCATAGGATGCCAACTCTCTCTAGAGTGTGATTTTGACTTATATGAAATCATCAGAAGGAACTCCTTATTTAATCTCTTTCCTGAAATATGCATTCATAAAGCCACGCCAACTTTCGAAGCTTCATCTTCAATCAACGTTGAAATCATTCTCAAACCCGAGAATTTACGTCAATTGTCGCAGGAGAATATTGCTAATGATAAAGCGAAGCTTCATTTTCTAAAGCAGTCCAAAGCCTTTCAATTAACTATCTTAGAAATTGAAAGGCTTCCTCATTCTCAAAGTTGTATAAAAACCTTGTATCCCTTACTTTTTACAGAAAACTGGTTGGCATTATCTGTTCAGCAACATTTGCCTACTGGTACGATAGGATATAAAACTATCTGGTCACATTTCAGCTCTCTTAGCTCACCCATAGAAGAAGCTTCTCAAGAACAAGTTTCTGAAAGCATTTCTAATTTTATCCAAGACTTAGCTGGTATCGGAATCAACTCCGAAACTCAACAGCTCGCACCAGATTCACTGGAAGAAACAGCGGCTTTACTGAGGGAATTAGCGTCACAGACTACTGACATCACTTCACCAGACATTATCATCTCGAAGTCGCTGATTTTTGATTCAATCATCACTTTCTTTAAAGAAGAAAACTGGCCTTTTACAAAACTCAAAAACCAACCAGTCTTACGACTTGCCTTTGAAGGCAAAAACGGTCAATGGGACTGTTATGCTCAAGCAATAGAGAAAAAGCAGCAATTTGTCTTCTATTCAGTTTGCTCCTTTCCTGTGCCACAGGATAAGATTCAATCTATCGCCGAACTCATCACCCGTGCCAACTACGGCATGATCCTCGGCAACTTCGAATTCGACTACACCGACGGCGAAATCCGCTACAAAACCAGCATCGATGTCGAAGGCAGTACACTCGACTCAGCCCTGATCCAAAACCTCGTCTACACCAACATCATGACCATGGACCAATACCTCCCCGGCATTCTCGCCGTCCTAGACCAAGGAGTTCCACCCTCACAAGCTATCCAACTCGTCGAAGCAAACGAATCAGACGCATAGCCTGTTTTGTGGAGCGTTTCATACACCAAATCACCAACAGCTATCCATCAGCTATCCGATTGACCATCAATATATCCATTTACTCGCCCCCATTCTCGTAAAAATGGATTGCAGTATCGGCTATACCACTGCGCTATATACGTTTTATCAGCGCCAAGCTCTACAGCAATATCCCCCCAAGACTGTTCCATTGGTGGTAACCGCCGCAGTAATAGAGTCTGAGCATTAATATTGGGATACTTCGCACATACTCGATTACGAAGCACCTCGCCAGGATCTTCACTAACCCAGTTTAATAAGTGGGTCAACATATCAATAGCAAATTTAGAATCTGGTGGAGCCATAAGACTATCAACCGGGTCAAGAATTTGACCATCCTTAAATTGAACGGCAAATGCATGTCTGTTCAGTTGGCGGCGGCTTCTATCTCGATAACGTCGAAGAATTTTCTTAAGGCGATTATCAAGCCACGTGGTAACTCTACACACATCAGGCCGATACCCATCCTCGGGATCATCCACCTTTAGAAAACAGTACTCCCACATTTCTTGCAGAGCATCGGCATAATAAGGGGTAGACTCCTGCCAAAGCTTCTTTGAGCGCATTACTAAACGAAAGATTTCGCTAAAAGCCGCCTGCCGCTGTGAAGTACCAACAGAATAGTGGCAGGCTTCTGCCACTAAAGCGCGCAACCTTACATCTAACTGGTGAGTTGCTTTATCTAAAACGTTTGTCGTGACTAATTTACTACCCATACCCAACCCAAACGAATTCATAGCATGTAGTATCAAGCTATAGGCTAAAGGTTAGAACCCATGCAACGTAAGTGAGTATTATGCAAAAAACTGCAACAGAAGTTTACCGTTTGCCTGTTCTTTAGTGACATTAAATTTCAGGTGCATTCACTTTTTATAGCTAAAACTGCTGATACACAAGTGCTGAGTAGATAAATTAAAAAATATTGACTGAACTTGGATCAATATTTCCACAGAATAAATGCCAAGTGTTTCAGATGAGCCTGACAGGAATATATACAAAGACTGTAATCAGTGAATTATATAAAAGTACAAGCACATCGAGACTACTTGGCCATATTCAAAACAGTTCAAAAGAGACCTTGTCAAACTCATCTAACAACTCAATTCTAAGAACTTGCAAAGTTTTCATTGACTTCTTCCAAGTAAGTTAACCACTGTCGAAATGAACCAACGGCACTGTGACCTTGTCTGGCTATACAATTAGGCAGCGTCAGTCTTTGCTGGAAGTAAGCAACTTGTAGAAGCCTCATCTCAGTAGAAACACCTGCCTGCGAGAAATTATGGCAAAAGCCGTAGCGACTGTCAGCCTCAAAAAGTCGCAAAAAGCCTTAACAAAATTCTTCGGATACGAAAATATACGTAGAATTAGATCTAGCTTGTCTGCCAACCTTCGTCGAACATGGACTCTAACCAGGCAATTAATACAGCAGATCAAATTGTCTACAGATATTCAGGTCAACACTTAAATGACCTTGAAATAGCGATCTTGAAAGGTACGCTACAGAAACAGGGATACAAACAAATTGCCAGTGACACAGGTCAGGCTAATAAATATGTGAAGGATGTGGGGGCATTACTTTGGAAAAAGCTATCTGAAGCCATAGAAGAGAAGGTTAAAAAAGGCAATATACAATCGGTTCTGGAACGTTACTACCTAAACCAACCTGAGATATCTCAAAACAGGGGTCGACCAACAGTCATAGACCTCGGCAATGCTCCAGATGTGCCAATGTTCTTTGGTCGTCAGGACGAGCTAGCACTATTAAAGACATGGATCTTACATTCACAATGTCGATTAGTCGCCATTTTAGGAATGAAGGGTATCGGTAAAACAGGGATCACAGTTCGCTTAGGACTGGGTGGAATTGGTAAGACCGATTTAACCCTAAAGTTAATTGACGGTATACAAGGCCACTTTGATTTTGTTATCTGGCGCTCCTTACTAGATGCCCCTCCCTTGGATGAAATAGTCCTAGACTGGATAAAGTTTCTTTCTCATCAACAAAACGTTCATCTGCCGAAAAGACTAGATCAACAAATTCTGCTAATCTTAGCGTATCTACAGAAGAACCGTTGTTTACTGATTCTCGATAATTTTGAATCCATTCTTAAAAGTGGGCAAGCTTCAAATACCAATCACGCTGTAGACTCTGGTACTGGTACAGAATTAAACCAAGCCGGAGAATATCAAGATGGGTATGAAGGATATGGAAAACTGCTGAAAGCGCTTGGAGAAGGGCATCACCAAAGTTGTCTATTAATTAACAGTAGAGAAAGGCCTAAAGATATTGAAGTATCACCGGGTATAACCAACCATATTAATATATTGAAGCTTGAGGGATTAGACTTTGAGAGCAGTAAAGATCTCTTAGAAGAATATGGTGTTGATACTAGTTTGGATAAGGATATTCGGGAGTTAACGAATTTTTATAACGGAAATCCTTTGGCCCTTCAGCTGGTAGCTAACCATGTTCAACTCTCATACTTAGGGAAGTTAAATGATTTTCTGAATCAAGGTAATCGGCTCTTTGCTGATATTAATGAGCTACTTGACTGGCATTTCAAACGCCTTTCTCATCATGAACTTGAAATCATTTATTGGTTAGCCATCAACCGTGAACCAATTTCTGTTTCTGTTCTAAAAGAGGATCTTCTATCTCTTGACTCTAAACAACTAGTGGGCGATACACTTAAATCGCTACAACGGCGTATTCCCCTTGAAAGGACTGAACAAGGATTTAAGCTACAGCCTGTAATTTTAGAACATGCAGCTAATCGCCTAATCAATAGCTTTATTAAAGAGCTTGAGCATGGGACTATCAGTTTATTAAACCAATACGCTTTTATCAAAACATCTTCAAGTGAGTTTGTTCGAAATGCCCAAATTCGTTTAATTGTTCAGCCGCTCATCGAGCATCTATCTGATGCCTTTGAACAAGACGAGATTATAGACTCCCTAAAACAACTACTCGATCAGGTGAGAGTTCAAAAGAGAAAGAAAGGGTATGCAATAGGTAATATCTTGAATCTGTTGCTTTATATGGGAGTAGATATTTCAAGATGGGATTTTTCTAACCTAGCCATATGGCAAGTGGATTTCCAAGGAACATCGCTAGTAGAAACAGATTTTTCAAACTGCGATTTTTACCATTCAGTCTTTCTAGAAACATTTGTGGGTATTCATTCGCTGGCTTTTAGCCCCGATGGAAAACTCCTAGCTGCCGGAGATGCGGTTGGATCAATCTCAATATTTCGACTCAGTGACTACCAGAAAATCAAGACTCTTGAAGGACGAGATAATGCTTCAGACTGGGTTCCAAGTGTAGTATTCAGTGCTGACAGTAAAAAGCTGTTTAGTTGCTGTTTTGATTCTGTCGTGAGGATTTGGTGTGTCCAGTCAGGTAAACCTCTCAGAACACTCTACGGTCACAGTGGCTGGCTTTGGTCAATTCATGTTAGTCCTGATGGCAAAACGCTTGTAAGTTCTGGCGATGATAAAACAGTAAGACTGTGGGATGTTGACTCCGGTCGATGCTTACGAGTCATTAAAGAACATACTGATTGGGTATGGGCAGTCAAGTTCAGTCCTGATGGTAAGTATCTTGCCACTGGCAGTTACGATAACACCATTCGCATTTGGGAAACGGATACATGGACTTGTATAAAGGTTTTATCAGGGCATCTGAATAGTATTTGGACACTAGCATTTAGTCCCGATAGCCGACTTTTAATAAGTGGTGGCCTTGATCGCACCCTTAGAATTTGGGACTGTATAGATGGTTCTTGCCTCAAAGTTTTAGAAGGTCACACTAAAGAAATTCGTTCAGTTGTTTGGCATCCAAACCAACCAGGTATTGTAGCGAGTGGAAGTTTTGACAAAACTATCAAGATTTGGAATATCCACAGCGGGTTATGTACTAAAACTTTGCAAGGAAACTCTGATGGCGTTAGGGTAATTACCTTTAGTCCAGATGGTAAGTTGTTAGCAAGTGGTAATAACTATCAGGAATTAAAGCTTTGGGATTGGGAACAAGGTCTATGCCTGACCACATTAAATGGATATTCTAACTGGGTATGGTCCGCTTGTTGCCATCCAGATTCTAATGTTGTCGCCAGTGGCACTCTAGATGGCATAGTTAGATTATGGAATGTTGAACATGGAGAATGTTTCAGGTCCTCAAAAAGTCATACCAGTTGGATATGGTGGACTGAATTTAGTCCTGATGGAAGATTCTTAGCAAGTGCTAGCGATGATGAAACAATTGCTTTATTGGACTTTGAATCAGGGAAACAACTCCGAACATTAACAGGGCATAGCAACGGCGGTGTCTGGTCTCTCAGTTTTAGCCCTGACAGCCGATTACTAGCAAGCGGCGGTCAGGATGGCACCCTTCGTTTATGGGATGTACAAACTGGTTCTGTGCTAAATGTTATTGACGCGCATCACAATACCTGGATATGGGCGGTTCAGTTTAGTCCTGATGGTCAAACATTAGCAAGTGGTAGTGATGATGGCTCAACTAAACTATGGGATTGCAGAACTGGCAAACACTTGCAAACGTTTCCAGAAGACAATTCAAAGATTTACTCCCTTTGTTTTCATCCTTCTAAACCGATCTTAGTAACGGGAACTGCTGATCAGTGTATTAGGGTGTGGAACCTCAAGAACTTTGAATGCATAAATACATTCACTTCTGAGTTCAGCACTTGGGTCATGGCCCTGTCATTCAGCCCTGATGGCAAACTTCTTGCTAGCAGTGGTAATGGTAATGGTAATGTTGTGCTTCGAGATTTTGAAACTAATCAGGTTATACATGTTTTAAGCGGTCACATTGGAACAGTCAGGTCTGTAGAGTTTAGTTCTGATGGAAAAACGTTAACAACGGCTGGCAGCAGCGACGAAACTATAAGAATCTGGAACGTTTCTGATGGTTCCTGCAAGCAAGTTTTACGTATTCCTCGACCATATGATGGGATGAAGCTTTATGGAGCTTCAGGCTTAGAGGAAGCCCAAATGCATACACTCAAATTACTGGGTGCTCAAGCGTAAAGAAAGGTCCAGCCGAAAATCAGGCTAAGCCATCACCTAAAACAAGTAAGGCATGAGAGATTAGTTCAGCATGCTAAACAAAGCTTATTTTTATTCTGAAGGTTGAAACCAGAAAGCCTTTGAAGTAGCTCTAGACATAAATTTGGCAAACATATGTCTGACAAGACTTAGCTAATCTCCCTGATAAGCACGCCAGCCACCAAATTCTGTAATTTCTTTTTTTCCTTCCACCGTTAATGGTTCTCCGATAACGCCTAAGACCTCTTCGCCATCGTGGAGCATGACTTTACCAATGGCAAGACCGGGTGGTTCTTGGGAAAGGATAATACCCAGACCTTCTAGGGGCACTTGCCATACTTCAACTGCAACAGCAACGCCGCCAGAACTGACCTTAATCATGGCGGGGTATTTGTCGTCTATAGACCAGATGCGATAAGCGGGTTCTGTTGTCGCTTCTCGTTCAAAAGTGGCATTAACGTTAAGAAGATTGGGATTGAGGGCGAGTCCTCGCATCAGGGTGCCATTGACAGCAAGCTTTATTGTTTGGGTCATGAGTGTTCCAAAAGATTCCTGGTCTTTAAGTCGCTTTAGCCCTACTCATCCTTACCCAATGCTCCTGGTAACCCCACCAGCGTTCTCTGGGGTGAGCAGGTTACTACCATAATCAACAATGTCAAAATATACGGAGCTGCATTAAATAAATAATAGTAAGAATCTACGCCCACCGACTGAAATGCAGGGCCAATCGCCTGCGCCCCCCCAAACAACAACGACGCCCACAGACACTGAATTGGATTCCATCGGGCAAAAATCACCAGTGCCACTGCCATCAGTCCCTGACCGCTAGAGATGCGCTCAGTCCATACGCCAGGGTAATACAGTGACAAACAGGCCCCACCGATTCCTGCTAAAAAGCTTCCAGCAACAATGCTCAACATCCGCACCTTGAAGGTGGATATTCCCATCGCTCGTGCCGATTCAGGACTATCGCCTACGGCCCGAACGTATAGCCCCCAGCGGGTATAGCGAAAGAACCAATGGAGAAGAGGGGCAACCACTACCCCTAATAAAAACAATGGGCTGATCTTCAATGCAGCCTGAATCTGAGGAATGCTGCTCCAGCTGCCCCAGTCAAATGTGAGCAACTGGGGTGCCTGGGGTTGAATAAACGGTTTACCTAGAAAAAAGGCTAGACCGCTACCAAACACAATCATGGCAATGCCGGTAGCCACATCATTTACCCGAGGCTGTTGCGATAACCAGCCGTGAATAGCCCCCAAGGTCATACCGGACAGTCCGGCTGCTAACACTCCTAGCCACGGTGCCCAAAAGGGACCGGCCCAATCCTGGGACAGATAGGAAACGCCATAGGCACTCATGGCTCCCATCAGCAAAGTGCCTTCTAAACCTAGGTTGATTTTGCCGCTTTTCTCTGTCAGGCATTCGCCTAGGCTGACAAATAAAAACGGTGCACTTCCCCGCAAGGTTCCGGCAATGATTCCTAAGGGAATTCCCCATAGTCCAAGAGACTCAGCCGCCATTGTTGATTAACCTCGCCACAAATCTACATTGAATACTGGACGATGGCATTGACCACCCTGATTTTCTGTTTCTAATATTGACGGGCAACCACAAGGGATTGCCCCTACAGAACAACATGATGGTTACCCATCCACTGCTTCTCTAAACCAGGGCAATTTGCCATAGAGCGAATCGCTAAATAAAACACACAAAAACACAATTCCTTGGAAAACTAGCACTGTGGCATCTGGCAAATCGTGGGACCGTTGGAGAATGCCGCCGCTGGCGAGAATTCCCCCCAGCAAGATGGCTACTAAGATTGTTGCTAGTGGATTATGGCGAGAAACAAAGGCGACCAGAATACCGGCATAGCCATAGTTAGACACCAGGGATTCGTTAATGCGCTTTTGCACAGCAGCAACCTCTACCATGCCTGCTAGGCCAGCGGCGGAACCTCCTAAAAAACAAATTGCCAGGGTGAGCTTACCCACGGGTAACCCTGCAATTCTGGCGGCACGCACATTGCCACCGGCAGTCCGGGCGGCAAAACCAAAGGTGGTGCGCTGGATCAGCACGTAGGCGAGAATACAGACAATTAAGCCATAGAGCAAACCAAAATGGATGCGGCTGCCGGGAATGGTGCCTAACCAAATGCTGGGGTCTAGTTCAGCGGAGGATGGTTTGGTAACAAAGCTACTGTCGCGCATGGGGCCTTCTACCAGGTGGTTCATTAGCGCGATCGCAATGTAGTTCAACAACAAACTACTGATGGTTTCATTCACCCCGCGATAGTGGCGCAATGCCCCCGAAAGCATGATCCATAGCCCACCAGCGGTCATGCCCGCCAAGGCCATCGCCGTCTGAGCTGCTAGGGGCGGTAGGGATGCACCCACACCTAATCCCACCACTACGGCAGCCAGTCCCCCCATCACCAGAGCGCCCTCGTTGCCAATAATCACCAATCCCAGACGGGCAGGCAAAGCCGTACATAGAGCCGTCAACATCAGCGGTGCGGCCCGCAGTAATGTATTTTGCCAGGCACTCCAGCGACCAAAAGCAGCCTTATAAATTGAACCGTAAACGGCAAATGGATTAGCCCCTGCCAGGGCACAAAAACAACCAAAAATGACTAGGGCCACCAGTAAAGCAGCCACCGGCAACACAATGGCCTCTAAGGATCGCCGCCATTGACCAGGTACTGCTCCTGGTTGAAAGAGACTGACCATTAACCGTCAATGCTGCCCTTAACACCTTCGATCAGCCAATTCATTTTTTCCAGTTCGATATTTTGCTGCTCGTACTTTTCACCTGCAGACAAAATAGACTTGCCCGTATTGTCCTTAAGCTCGCCCTCGTAGATCACCAGTTCACCCTTGAGAATTTTCTCCCTAGCGGCCTCAGCATCCGCCTTGGCTTCATCAGTTACCGCTGGCCCGTAGGGAGAGAGCTTACAGAACTTATCTGCTAGACCACCGCGCAGAATATGCTCAATATCTCCGGCCATGAGGGTTTTACCCGCCACAAACTGTTCTCCGAGGAAAGTGTAGATACTAATCCAGTCCCACTCGGCCCCGGTCAAATAGCCCTTGGGAGCTAACGGTCCTTGGTTGGCGTGATACCCGGAACTAAAAATGCCGCGCTTTTCTGCAGTTTCCATGACTACCTTGGGGCTGTCCACGTGGCAGGTGACCACATCGATGCCCTGATCGGCCATGCTGTTGGTGGCCTCGGCTTCTTTTACCGGCAATGCCCAGTCGCCAGTGAAAATTACCTGGGTGGTGGCCGCTGGGTTGATGGATTTTGCCCCGAGGGTAAAGCTATTGATATTGCGTAGGACCTGGGGAATGGGTTTAGCCGCAACAAACCCCAGATTACCGTCCTTAGACATGTGGCCTGCCACTACACCAGCAATGTACTGGGCTTCGTCGATGTAGCCAAAGTAGCTGCCCACATTATTGGGATGCACTCCATCCTGGTAAAGCCCCCCGGCATGGAAGAACTGCACATCAGGGAATTCGGCAGCCAGTTCTAAAATGTAGGGGTCAAAGTAGCCAAACGATGTGGGAAATAGAACTTTTGCCCCGTCGATTTCGATCATGCTGCGCATGGTTTCCAGCACCGCCGTTGTTTCTGGAACGCTGGCTTCTTCAATAATTTTGATGCCCGACACCTTGGCCATGGCGGCGGCCCCTTCGGCATGGGCTTGGTTGTAACCAAAGTCATCCTTGGGGCCTACGTAGATAAAGCCCACCGGAATTTCCGCCGCTGCTGTTTCGGCGGTATCTGCTCCATCTGCCGCAGACTCTGGAGATGTCGCACAGGCATTTAACTTAGTTGCCATGCCAAAGGCTGAGGTGGCTAGCAGGCCACGAACAACCTGACGACGAGAAAAACGAAAAGTGCGTCGATGGGACATGATTCTCTCCTAAGGCAGAGTTATGAAAGTACGACGGTAAACTCAGGAAAACGAGTCGCTATCCGGAGTAAAAACACCCTACAGCATTGCAAACATTTTTCACCACCGCTGTATCCTAGGCTGCGGTTTAGGGCGCTCGGGATTGGAGCAATGGAGCTGTGGCCAAAACCGTTAGATAGGCGATGGACTCAATGTGCGATCGCACCATTCATAAGAGAGTTTTCTTGTTTAGCAACGCCCCAGTTCTGTTGCAAAGCCTGAATTCGGTAATAAGCCCTCTTAGGACGGTTTTCCTGATTCAACAGTCCCCCAAAGGGCCAGAAGGTATTTTGATCCGACAGATCCCACCAGGTGACAGCTTCAATTTCCGGTTTACTGTAGGCCAACGTGTAAATTTGCTCTGCCCAGTCCGCCTGAATTGTTTCAGTCCAAGGCGCATGCCATAGTCCACGGGCCTCACCCAGCTGCGAATTGTCATCAATGCCCGTTGCAGAGGAGGTGGACATTTCAGTAATGTGGATAGGCTTACCCAGGCTGGCAAAGCGGTCCAGCATGCGATCAATCTCGAACATATCCTGATGGGAATAGTAAAGCTGAAGACCGATCACTTCAAAGGGAATCTTCGCCTTTAGACAGGTTTTAATATAGTCAAAGGGGCTCTGAAACCCAGAGCCAAATAGGGCCACCTGTTTGGCCCACAAACAACAGCTATTAACAACGCGTTGTATATTTGGATTTTCTTCTCGGGTGACCTCGCAGGCCATCCGGGTGAGCTCAAGAAACTGTTCACGGCTGTAGTTTAGCCCGTTGGCCCAGGGTACACCGTGGGCTTCATTAATCACGTCATAGTAGGGAATGCGCTCTCCATAATGGCGAACAATCTCTAAGATGCGCCGACGCAGGGCGGCCTTTACCCTGTCGTAGGACTGATCACGAACCCAATCAGGAATACTGACGTCGTGGAACCACACCAGGGGATGTCCTTTGGCAATAATGTCTGCCTACTCTAACCAGACTATCTGTTGATCGATGCGGTCAAACCCCGGTCTCCCCTGTTGGGGTTCAAAACTTCTCCAGTAAAAGGGAACCGTTCCATAGTTAAACAGTGCTTCAAAATAACGATCGTAGGCTGGGCCTGCCGCAGGGTGGGCAAATGCATTACAGCCAAATTTGAACTCTCTTCGGGGTTCACCGGTGGCAATCCGCTGTCTAGCACGGCTGAGCGCAAGGTCTTCCCCTGCCCAGAGAGCTTGGCTCAGGGCAGCGTTCCAAAATCGAACTTGGGTAGAGAGTATTGTCTGCTGTTCTGCTCTTTGGAAGAGAACTGTGGCCTTCTCTAAGGTTTGGTAAATTGTTTTGGGGAATCGATACCCTTGTTGTTTCCAGTGGACTAAAAAGCGGCTAATGCGGGCAATGCGATCGCGGGCAAATACCTGATTTAATATCAGGGGAAAGTCCTCTGGCAGAAACCCCTGTCCCTTGTTGTCTGCATAAACTGTAATATCCCCAAAGCCTGCTACCGGAAGCTGTAGGGCAATTGCGACCGGCCACTGGGACGGTGCCTGAGAGACTAATAGCCCGTTTTCAACGGTTCGTTCGGGATTAGGCAGGGGCTCATCCTGCAGTGTGAGAAAGTAAAGCTTACTAAGGGAGGCTTCTGCTAAAGGAGCACCATTAGGGAGATAGGCGCGACACTGAAAAGACTGCTCGTCAGCGTAGACCAGATGCACCAACCTGTGAGATTGAAGAGCCGCCAAGCTACTCCCTGCTGCATAGATAAACTGTCGTCTCTGCATGGCACAAGCGGTTATGACTCTGACAAGCGCTTGACCTTAGCACCTGCTAAACGCCGATGGATATCGGCAAGGCGTTGGGGAATCACCTCCTGATGGGGGCTGTGCTGCAAACACCGTTTGAGATCTAACGAGGCTAGCCGATCGGCCCGCTCCCCCGGAAACCAGTGGCTGCCCCCACCCAGTAGGTTGTAGCGGGCCGCCGCAAACTCGGTCATGTCAAAGGCATCCATTAGATTACCAAGCCATAGGGTAATGGGAATATTCAGGTTGCCGGGGGTGTCGGCAGGCTTTGGTAGACCTACATTCCAGGTTTTGTACCAGGTTTCGCCTAGGGCTGCGATCGCGCGCTGCTCTAGGCGGTCTAAAATCGTCGGCAGCACCTGGTCGGCCTGCTCAATCAATGGCAGCACCTTTAGGTGTTCATCAAAGTCACTGGGTTTTGCTGCCCCTAAACTGAGGGTATGAATCTGGGAATGACTAAGACAAAACAGATCGTTAAACACCATGGGGCTTAAGGGCGCACACAAATCTACCAGCTGTGGCGGTGGGGCGTACAGGTGCCCTCCTTTATCCGAGGGGCTAATGATAAATACCCCCACATCATGGTTTTGGGCCGCTTCAATGGCGGGCCAGTTATCCTGAAAAATGTAGTACCAGTGCAGATTCATATAGTCAAACTGGCCGGTGTTGACCGTATCCACAATCACGTCCGTGGGACCGTGGGTGGAAAAGCCAACGTGACGCACCCGCCCCTGGCGTTGCAGCTCGCGTACCACATCCATACAACCGCTAGGCCGCAGAGTCCAGTCCAGCAATTTATGGGTATTAATGCCGTGAATACCCAGCAGGTCCACATAGTCCAGCTGCAGGTTTTTGATGGACTTTTCAAAAGTGGCTAGAAATTCTTTGGGGTTTTCTCTGGGAGTAACCTTAGTTTGAACAATAATGCGATCGCGGGGCAGCGTGGGTAGCACCTTACCCAGCTGAATTTCTGAGGTGCCGTAACCTCGTGCCGTCTCGATGTGGTTAATCCCCAGTTCAAAGGACCGCTTGATGGTCGCGTCCAAATTTTCCTGGTTTTTAGCTGGAATTTGCCGCTGGGGAATATCTTGCCACGAGTGCTGGTAGCGCATGCCACCACAGGAAAATACCGATATTTGTAACTCTGTGCGTCCAAATCGACGATACTGCATTTGACCATCAAGGATTGATTCCCTGACTAGTATGCAAGATTTAAATCAATTCTGCTTATGGGGCCACCGGTCAAATACGAGTAAACCCCCTACTTATTCGAACCCTGTTTAAATTTTTCCTGCAGCAACAACTTGAAAAAGGGTAAATCATCAAGCAGATAGCGTTTCCACAAACGTTTGGGCTCAGACAGCAGTCGGTACATCCACTCTAGACCCAAATCGCTCCAAAACTTTGGTGCTCTGGGTTTGTTGCCCGCCTCAAAATCCAGGGCCGCACCCACCGCCATAAAGATTTTTACCCCTGGCATCTGACTGCGGTACTTAGCAATCCATAGTTCCTGTTTGGGGGCACCCACCCCCACTGCTAAGACCGTAGCTTGAGAGGCATTGACAATATCAATGATGGCCTGACATTCTGCTTCACTTTTTTCAAAGCCAAAGGATGGAGAATGGGCCGCGATTACAATCTCTCGTCCGGCCTTCTCATTAATATTAATTTGAGCTCGCTTGGCAACGCCTTCTGCCCCTCCAAGCAAAAATATAGTAATGTCTGGATTATCTTTGTGATAGTCGCAGAACAGGGGCAGCAAATCAGAACCCGATATTTTCTCTTTTAATGGCTTGCCCAATAGCTTGGACGCATACATCAAAATTTGACTATCGCATATCTTATAGTCAGCCTGTCGGTAAGCTTCCTGAAACTCCGTATTTTCCTGCAGCTTCATCAAGTGATCCACATTGGGGGTGAAGATAACTCCCTTGGTAAGTTCTGCTAAAAACTGCCGCTGGGAGAGATTATCAATTTCCACCCCTAGAATTTCCACTCGCTCACGGAGTCGAGCCCGCTGCCGTTCTAACATTCCGGCAGCTGTGGAGGTTAGTACCGCAACGCGAAATAGACGTTTATATTCGGAGGGGGTAGACTTCGGCAGAACCGGCTGACTCATGAAAATAGTAAAGAGGTCGTCTGCATCAAATGTTCCCCTCTGACCAACAATTTTCACCCAATTCTGGAAATTGATAACACGGTGAAATGCAGTGTCCTAGTTTGCTAACAGATTTCAATGAAAATCCTGACGTTGCCGATCCTCGGGAGAATTTTATCTGTCAACTTTAGCCAACTGGCAAGTTCTACAGATTGTTTCATCCCCTAAATCAGTAACAGCAAAATCCCCTGTGCTCGACAGAACACAGGGGAAAGAAAGCTGGCTGGTTTAACACCCTTAACTAAAGACAGCTAGACGTCCATCGTGCCCTTAGCTACGGTCAATTACCGGTACATCCACCACTCCTGTAACTTCTGACGGTGAATGATTACCAATACGATTAAGTATGGATAGTAGAAACCCCTGGGGAGGAAGATAGCTAGGACGCTGAGCTTTCATCGCTAGGGCCTTAGCAATCGCCTCTTCGATATCGCCTTTTTCTAAAATCGTACTTATTATCCACATGCGTACGTAGTCAGGGAACAACTGGTTTAATATTCCTTGACCGAAGGAGAATTATCATCAGCCGATTTAACTAGATCTTTACGGATAAATTGAACATACCTTTTCTCAGTATGGACGTAATTCTACTGAGAGGCAGCTTTAAGTTCGGGTAGTTTACGTGTTTAGCCTATCCACTTTTCCTAGAAAACATAAAGGGTTTCGGCACTTTTCTACGTATGGTAGCTGTAAAAAAAGTATCTATCAGTATTTTGGCGTAGACAGTTTACAAACTGTCTATTGTTACGGCTTTCCCAGAGGCCTACACACAAGTTTCATTTTTCTCAGAGCTTTGTTTTGCTGATGGTGGCGATCGTGGTCAGCTGAACCACCAGGCAAAGACTAAAGAGGGTTCTGGTAATTACCAGAACCCTCTTTAAACCTACTAATCTTAATCACCGATGAAAATCGGCTGTTACACGGCAAACTGACTACTTACGTAGGGCATGAAAGGGAATGTAGGCCGTTTCTGAATGGTAGAGATGACAGTGATCGACAATGCCACGCATAAACTGCCAAGTAAACTTCTCCTCACGGATACGCACCCGATCGCCCCAGGTTTCCTTAAGGCTTTGGTGGGCTTTGCGCAGATTGTAGGAGGGAATACCAGTGGAGATATGGTGGGGGACATGGACATTAATGTCGTGGCACAGCGCCTCAATCCACTTGGGATAGTCACAGTGCACAGTACCCGCTAGCTGGGATTCCACTTCATTCCAGGTAGCCTGGGGACGAAACTGAATATCAGGAGCCGTATGGTGTACCAAGGTAAAGGTGCTCATCCAGAAGTGATAGCCCAGCCACGGCATTAGCCAAAACTTGACCCAGCCCCAGACGCCAATGGTGGCAATCATTGTAGGAAAGACAATGGCTGCAAAGATGGCAACCACGGCAATGGAAAACTTGGCTTTGTCCTTATCGCGCTGGTCAAAGTTGTTGAGGTTAAAGTGAATGCCAGCCCAGTGAATAATCGAAGCTAACCACCACAGACGACCGCGCATCAGCCAGTAGGCAGTTTGCAAAACCTTACCGTTGGACTGGAAAGCCTCTACATACCAAGGATGCCAGGCATTATCCACTTCCTGCTTATTGGTATGGCGATGGTGGTGGTCATGGAGCAGTCGCCACGGATGAAAGGGATAGATCAGGGGCAAAAAGGCAATGTGACCAACGATATTGTTTACCAAACGGCTGTTGGAAAAGGACCGGTGCCCGCAGTCGTGGCCAATGACAAACCAGCCAGTGAGGGCTGTACCGGCAAAAAACCAAGCAAACGGCAGTAAAAACCACGGGGATAGGGCGATCGCAACGTACCCTAAAACCGCCATGACAATACTGAGAGCCACTTTTTGCCAGGCTTTACGGGAATTTTTCTCAAAACAATCCTTAGGAATGCTCCGAATTACATCCCGAAGCGTTACATCGGCCATTGGCCCAGTTGAAAATTTATTGGCGGATGCCCTATCCAGTGTTGCGGTCATAGACTTTTCTGCCCTTAGAATTAACATAACTGCTGTGACAGCGTGCCCCGTTAAAAACGCCCGATTGGGCAGAACACAATGTCCAGCTACTGCAGCACCAAAAAATGCATTCCAGCCGGGCGACGTTGTCTGGAATGCGCCAGACCACCTCCCTCCAGGGAATACAGTCACTTAATGTTTATTAGAGCTGCTTAACAAATTGTATCGATTCTACTATGGTGCGGGGACACTGCCTGTTTGAAATGGGGCTTACTGCTTGAAAAATGAGCAAATCACCTGGGTGCCAAGGTCCTTAGGGGTGGATTTGCCCTGGCGGTTGAGGTAGCTACCGGTGCGGCAGTTGTAGCGTCCCATGGGACGTCGCTGCTGATCGATTTTGACGATGGCGCGATATTCCCAATAGTGCTTAGCACTACGGGTGATTTTCAGAATGCAGATCTGGTGATTGGCCACGGTGCGGCATAGGGGGGCGGCTTGGGCCACTGGCATAAACACCAGGCTGCTGGTGATGAGCACACCTACTAGCCATCCCAGCGTGGAGGGTTTGATCAACATAAATACGACACTTGTTATCGGCTCTTGGCCATCCCGTGTAGCTGCTAGCCACTGCTAGCCAAGATAGCAGACTTGTCTAGCTTGGTAGAATAAGCGGCACATTGGGGCTGATGGAAAAGGGCAGCCACGATATGGTTCTATCTGTTGCTTAAAGAGAATTGATGAAGCTTACTGGATACGGTTTAGGCGGTGTATTGCTGGGGACTGTGGTTGCGATCGCAGGCTGTGAGCCGGTGACTACCAACTTTGTGACTAGCGACTATAGCGCTACGGCCACGGTCACTTACACCTGGCAGGTGCGTTACAACCGCGATGACAGTCGCGATCGCCCCAACGATACCCGGATTGAGAAGTTTGCCTCCGTATCCCTAGCTAATCAAGACGGCGTGCGGCCTGGCTTGGCGGTGACCGGACCAGACAGCGAAGGGCTGTGGTGGCCCGCCCTGCCCCCGGAGCCGACGGTGGATGATATTGAGTCCCGCCAGGAAGACAATGAAAAGTCCGAGAACCCTGAGCTGATTAAGTCTGTGGACTACACCATGACCATGGATCAGTCCGGGCAGCAGAAAACCTTGCCCGCCAGCTACGACGTATATCGTCAGGTGGTTAAGGCTCGCAGTAACCAGCGCCCCCTAGAGGTGATTTTAGGCCCTCAGGATGATTCAGTGCTCAATGTGAATGTGCAATAGCGGCGATCAGATATTGATGCTCTGGGGAATATTCGCCGGGTGTAGATAGTTGTATCGGGTTGGTCGAGTGGCATTCCTATCATCGATTTTTACTTCAATATCTTTTAAAGATTTTTGGAATGCTGCTAAGGGAGCCTTGACCCGGTCATCTGTAAAGTAGTTACCGTAGTCTCCAAGACGCGTGTAGTAAAGAGACCCTAAAGGATAGGTCATGTTCATTTGCACTTCCGCCTGTTCTAAGGACGGCAGCAGTTCAAAGTAATCTTTCACCGTGGCTTTATCAGCAGACTTAGGGGCTGTGCCATAGCCTGCCAAGGGCATATTCAAACCATAGGTCATAAACTCCGACTGGGGAAAATTGACGGCAGCGTGTTGGGCACTGCCGGTAAAGATTATCAGGGTCAGGAGCTCTGCCAGGTACCCACAGGTATAGATTCCCGGGGTATCTTGACCAGCGATGGATTCACCAATGTCGGTTAGCCCCCCTTTGTCAGGAGCCAGCAGATCCCCCAGCCAGTTTTGCAGCTCTGGGTCCTGGCGGACATCGTCATCGCTGCCATAGTAGAGTCCCACGTAGGCCGTCACCCACTGATGAATGGCATCCCAAATGAGTAGTGCATCATCGCGATAGGGATAGTCCGGCAGCTGGTCAGGGTTATCCACCCCACGCTTAGCAAAGGTTTTGGGCACCATTGACTCATTCACGCTAAAGGGATAGCCCTTGACACCTTCTGCCGAGAGCCGCAGCGATTCCTGGAGGGTACCCCCTAGTACCTGGTCTACGGTACCGCCAGGATTGATTAAACCGCGCAGGGCCAATTCATTAATAAACAGGGTGCCTTCAAAGTGGGGGGTGAGCAGTACATTCAGGGGATGGTCAGGGGCCAGCTGTTGGTAGGTGGCCAGGATAAACGCTTCGATTAGGAGATGGGTGCGACCCAGATGGGAAATCAGTTCGTGATAATTCCCATCGGCAATTTGCACAATGGTTTTAGCCATGAGCCAGGCCCACTTGTTAGGCTGGGGGGTGCCTGGGGGTGGCGGGGTAAAAATAGGCGCATTGGGCGTGCGATCGCACTGGATAGCCACGGGTTGTAAAGAGGGTGAACCGCTGACAGGCACTGCAAACAGGGCCAACGGTGCCCAGAGATATTTGGGCCGTTGCGGATCGTCATCCACTAATCCTGTTTTCACCCCTTCGAGAATTTCGTAGTCGGCCAGATACAGCCGTCCCTCCTGGCCTGCTTTTTCTAGCGAGTCGTTACTTCCCATTACCGCCCTGTATTGGGTATCTGAAACGGGGAAATGGTCCGGTAGCTGGGTAACTTTTTCAATAACGAGGGGATTGGCACCGGCTACCCGTTGAGCCGCAAAGGCTTTATCTTCGTAAAAGCGATCGCTAATGGTGGGCAGATAAATAAGCTGGAATAGATCGTTGTAGGGTTTGAAATACGTTTTGTAGTCCTGCAAACTCTCCCCTAGCTCTACGCTAGCGGTCGTATCCACATCGTGGTCATGTTTAGCCGTGATCAGCTTAGCTAGCTCGGTAACGCTTTTAGCGATAAATTTCGTATCTTCTTCTAGCCCCTCAATCAGGCTATTGGAACCTTTTGGGGGTGTATCGGCTTTTTGCAACTGCCGTTGGATAAAAAACTGTAGTCGAGTGAGTAACCGCTGAAGAAAGTTTGCTTTACGCGGGTCGTTAAGCAGGTTGTACAACCAAATGCTACTCAGGAGGCGGATGGCTGCAAACAGCTGTATGCCCTGTTCATTAATATCTTGCAGCCGCTGGTTCATACTCACCCTGAGCAGTAGGGAAACAGCGTCTTGAGTCCACTCAAATTTGCCAAAGGACTGGTCCTTGCTAGGGACTTTATCCGCCATGGCCAACCCCTTTAATTTGGTGCGGTTGTATTGATACTGTTGGCGCTGCTCGGTTAACGCATCCTTACGGTTGGTAAGGCCCTTACGGTTAGTAAGGCCCTTACGGTTGGTAAGGGTGGGGTCGTTTTGGGGCAGTGTGGGAACCATGGCTGATCGCAAAGCAACACCTAATAGTAGTTGTCTCTTTTGAGAACGGCTAGGTCAGGATGAAAAGAGAAACAAAAATCTAGATGGGGTCGATTTTCGCCATGATTTTTATCTAAATACCTTGGCATAGAGAAAATCGTAGATGCTCGCGTCATTCCTCCAAATCAGCAACAGTAGCCTCTAAAATTCGCTCAATACTACGCTAATTTTCAAAGAATTGAGGATGAACAAACTGGTAGCCTGCGGCTTTGATTTTAGCGTTGGAGACTTTGGCGTTGTAGAGTCTAGCGCTGGGTTGAGATGGGTCCCACTGGACGGGAGTCAAGTTGTTGCGATCGCATACTGCCGCAATCAGCTCATGCACCTTAGGAATCTCATCCTGCACCAGGTTATAAATTCCTGAAAGCTTTTGGGCTCTTACAAACTCAATCGCTCCCACAATATCGCTACGGTGAATCCAGTTGGCCCATTCAGCTCCGGCCCCGGGGCGGGTTTGCCCCGCCGCCCGACTGTAGATTCTAGCCAAGGTACGCTCCGGGCCATAGATGCCCCCCAGCCGTAAAACACACACCTTTAACCCAGACAGCCCCAGCAGCGTTTGCTCCGTCTCGGCAATAACTTCCCCATTGGCCGTCGCCGGATTTACAGGCGTGTCCTCGGTGACTACAGCCCCGTGGTGCTGACCGTAGACCGAATAGGTGCTCGTATAGATTAGCTGCTGCACCTGGGTGTTGGGCAGCACCTCCGCCAAGGTTTTCGCCGTGCCCAGATAGGTTTCTCCGTAGCTTGTCCCTCGCTTTGAACCCACACATACCAACACCACATCCTGGTCCATTAGGCAGTCCTGTACAGCGCCCGGATCGCTACCTTTTACCACAAGTACCCGATCGGCCACGGTCTGTAGCTCATCGATGCGGTCGAGGCTGGTAGTCGTGGCCGTCACCGTCAGCCCCTGCTGCTGCCAACGTCGAGCCACTTCCTTACCCACGTAGCCACAGCCAATGACCGACACTTTAATACTCATGTTCGCTTCTGTACCCGATCTATCCGCTACATTAGATTACTGGATCTAACGTCTTCCCCCCGCCATCTAATGACCACCTCCGATTTCCTCAGTCAGCTCAACGCCGCTCAACGTCAGGCCGTCGAACATTACTGTGGACCGTTGCTGGTGGTGGCTGGGGCCGGTTCTGGTAAAACCCGCGCCCTCACCTATCGCATTGCTAACCTGATCCTTAACCACCGTGTCGATCCTGAAAATATTCTGGCGGTTACCTTTACCAATAAGGCCGCCAAGGAAATGAAGGAGCGCATCGAAAAGCTGTTTGCCGAGCAGGAAGCCTTGGCCCGCCATGGACAGCCCCTGCATCTGCTGCCGGACTACGAACAAACCCAGCTGCGATCGCACGTCTACAAAACCTTTATCAAAGATCTGTGGATCGGCACCTTCCACGCCCTGTGCTCTCGTATCCTCCGGTTTGACATTGAAAAATACCAAAGCCGTGCCGGTCACCGCTGGACCAAAGCCTTTAGCATTTTTGACGAATCCGACGCCCAGAGCCTGGTGAAAACCATTGTCACCACCACTCTCAACCTAGACGATCGCAAGTTTAATCCCCGCTCTGTCCGCTACGCTATCAGCAATGCCAAAAACCAGGGGTTTGACCCCGACGAATACGAAAAAGAAAACCCCAACTTTAAAGGTCGGGTGATTGCCGATGTCTATCGCCACTATCAAAAAGGGCTGGCCCAAAACAACGCCCTCGACTTTGACGACCTGATCCGCATTCCCGTATTACTGTTTGACCAAAATGAACAGGTACTGGGCTACTGGCACCGCCGCTTTCGCCATATCTTAGTCGACGAATACCAGGATACTAACCGCACCCAGTACGATCTGTTGCGGCTATTGGCCACCAACAATACGCCCACGACCGAATTCTTTAACGACTGGGACCAGCGATCCGTCTTTGTGGTCGGGGATGCCGACCAGTCCATTTACTCCTTCCGCGCCGCCGACTTCACCATTCTGATGAACTTTCAGAGTGACTTTGGCGATGGATTGCCGGATGACGACACCCGCACCATGGTGAAGCTAGAAGAGAACTATCGCTCCACCGCCAACATTCTCGAAGTCGCTAACTATCTGATCGAAAACAACACCGAGCGCATCGACAAAATTCTACGCGCCACCCGCGGGACTGGCGAATCCATATTCTGTTATAAATCCGATGATGAGCGAGCTGAAGCCGACTATGTAGTTAGCCAAATTCGCATCTCCGTGGACCAGAATCCTGAGTTAAAGTGGGGAGACTTTGCCATTCTCTACCGCACCAATGCCCAGTCTCGTTCTTTTGAAGAAGTGCTCACCCGGTATAGCGTGCCCCACAAAGTGGTGGGTGGCCTTAAGTTCTACGACCGTCGTGAGATTAAGGATGTGTTGGCCTATCTACGGCTAATCGCCAACCCAGCCGATACCGTTAGCCTAAAGCGAGCCATCAACACCCCCCGCCGTGGCATTGGCAAAACCACCATGGATAACCTAGAAAAAGCCTCCGGTGAGCTCGGCATGCCCCTATGGGAGATTCTCTCCGATGAGACTTCAGTAAAGACTTTAGCCGGTCGCGCCAGCAAATCAGTCATTGGCTTTGCTTCCATGATTAAAGGCTGGCAAGAAAAGGTGGAAACCATGCCCCCCTCGGAACTGGTACAGGAAGTAATCGAAGATTCTGGCTATATTCGTGCCCTAAAAGATAAAGGCACCGACGAAGACCTAGACCGCATCCAGAACGTACAGGAGCTTTATAACGCGGTTATCCAGTTTGAAGAAGAGAACGAAGATGCTACATTGCTAACGTTTTTAGGCAGTGCTGCCCTTAACTCCGACATGGATGACGATAAGCAACGCAATGCCGTTTCGTTGATGACCTTACACTCATCTAAGGGATTAGAGTTTCCGGTGGTGTTTGTAGTAGGTATGGAACAGGGCCTGTTTCCCAGCTTCCGGTCCTTGGACGATGCGGCTGCCATCGAAGAAGAACGGCGACTGTGCTATGTGGGTATTACCCGAGCCCAGGAGCGGTTATTTTTAACCTATGCCAGAGAGCGACGGCTGTATGGAAACATGCGAGAGATTGCCACACCGTCCATGTTTTTAGGAGAACTGCCAGAGGAACACATTCTGGCCAATACAGCGACAGCATTGCCCAGGTTTCAGGCAACGCCAAAGCGCGAAGCAAAACTAAAAAATCCTGAGCCGAAGGTGCAAAAGCCAGGGGCTCATGAGGACGATTGGGGCGTGGGAGAAAAGGTTGTACATCAGGCCTTTGGAGAAGGCACCATTACACATATTTTTGGGGCTGGAAATAAGATCTGCCTGGCGATTAAGTTTCCGGGCCTAGGCAAAAAGATTATTGATCCAAGGGTGGCAACATTGACTAGAGTTGAATCTTAACCTTCCACAATTGTTTCATTGCTTGTAGAGGAATATTAGATTTATCCTTAGCTGTGCAAGAAACATTCGACAGTATAGATTTTCGTAATCTATCCCAAGAAAGAGTGTAATGGTAATAGAGCAGACAAATCATGAGTGCGAGTATTAAAAAAACAAAGATTTCAAATTCTGAAGTTAAAAAACTTCTTGAATTAGAAGAAGGGCACTTTTATGATTTCAAGGCGATTGAAATTACACCAGCTAGTTTAACCAAGACATTATCTGCTTTTGCCAATGCAGAAGGGGGTGAACTTTTTATAGGGATTGATGATTCACCTAGGCTCTGGAGAGGATTTCCTGAGCAAGAATTGGCTAATGGTCACATCCAAGCCTTTGAGTCATTTTTTCCTTTAGGAAATGATTTTCAGTATGATTTCTTAACTAATGCGAATGAACAAGGCTTAGTACTTAAGGTTCAAATTGCGAAAACACGTGACATTAAAGTAGCCTCAAACTCTACAACTTATATTCGTCGTAGCGCACAAAATCTACCTATTAAAGATCCAGAACGCCTAGAATCTCTTAGAAGAGATAAAGGCTTAGCATCTTTTGAAACAGAATCAGTTGATTGCACTGAAAGTTTGGTGACGAACTCAGAAAATATCATCGAATTTATGCTTGAGGTTGTTCCTACTGCTGAACCAGAAGCTTGGCTGAATAAACAATTGCTCTTAAGGGATAAGAAGCCAACCGTAGCAGCTATAGTTCTTTTTGCTGAAGAACCACAAGCAATCTTACCTAAACGTTGCGGAATAAAGCTTTATCAATATAAAACATCCCAGGAGGATGGTAGTCGAGAAACCCTACAATTCAATCCTATTTCAATCGAAGGGTGTGCATATACTCAAATCAAAGACGCTGTAGAAAAAACCTCGAAAATAGTCGAATCTGTTCGTGTTAGGACACCGGAAGGATTAACTAATGCTAAATATCCTCTAGAAGCAATTCATGAAATTGTTACAAATGCTGTTATTCACCGTGACTATTCCATAACCGATGATATTCACATTCGCATTTTTGATAACCGTGTTGAAGTTCTAAGTCCGGGGACATTGCCAGGGCACGTAACTGTTAAAAATATACTAGAGGAGCGTTTCGCTCGAAATCCCACAGTCGTTAGACTTATAAATAAATTCCCTGATCCTCCAAATAAGGATGTTGGCGAGGGCTTAAATACTGCTTTTATCTCTATGCGTGAGATGAAGCTCAAAGAACCTTTAATTGAACAGACTGGTGGTTATGTCAAAGTGATTCTACGTCATGAATCTTTGGCAACACCTGAAGAAGCGATACTTACATACCTATTGAGACATGATGAAATTGCCAACCGAGATGCAAGAGAAATTTGTTATGTTAAATCCGAAAATAGAATGAAACGCATTCTTCAGAATCTAGTAGCTAAGAAATTGCTTGAATCTGTACCTGGTCGGACAAGATACAACGCAGCATATCAATTAACGGAAACAGGTCGAACTGAAGCACGAAAGATCAAGAATTTTGATACTCCTCTTGGTAAATAAATAGTTTCTGAAAAAAAACATACTCATATGACATTTCAAGAACTTAAAGAACTATCAGTAAAACTGCCAGTCAGTGAACGGTTGGCTCTTGTTAATCTGATTGTGCAATCATTGCAGGCTGAGTTAGTACCAGTATCTCTGCCAGGTGTTCCTAACGAAAATCCTGTGCAACTAAGTGTTAGTCAAGCCATTGACCAAATGCGCGGATTGCTCAAAACTGAGCAACCTGCGCCTACAGATGCTGATGTAAAAACCATGCTAGAAGAACGACGAATAGAGAAATTCTCATGAATATTCTGGTCGATACCAATCTCATTCTAGATTTTCTGCTGGAAAGACATCCATTTTTCAAAGAAGCAGACGATTTATTTCAGCTAATAAAAACAAGCAAAATTGTCGGTTACGCTACTGCTACCACACTGACTGATATTTTCTACATCACTAAGCGTCACACCAAAAGCTTAGAAACAGCAAACCAAGCCGTATCGTTTATTCTAGCTGCATTACAAATTTCTCCTGTTAATCGCCAAGTGCTTGAACTTGCCTTAAATTCCAGCACACCTGATTTTGAAGATGCCGTTCAGGCAGCATGTGCTGCTATTCAGAACTTAGATGCTCTTGTCACCAGAGATGGTGGTTTTAAGACTGAGTTAATACCAGTACTATCTATC
Organism: Cyanobacteria bacterium P01_D01_bin.156; assembly: GCA_039024555.1. Classification (GTDB taxonomy): domain Bacteria; phylum Cyanobacteriota; class Cyanobacteriia; order Phormidesmidales; family Phormidesmidaceae; genus Leptothoe. The sequence goes on along the minus strand of JBCCQQ010000024.1, from coordinate 7,824 downwards.
AGTGAAGCTCTAAAACAGTCATAGGCATTAGCTTCTAAAATGTTGAAGGAAGTAATGAGTTCTGTTCACTCATAGAATTCCACATCAATCTTACAAAATTACCTCTGAACAATGCCATACGTAAATGTTCAAATTACTGCTGGTGCAACTCGTGAGCAAAAATTCCAGATTGTTTCGGATATAACTCAATCACTTGTTAATGTTCTTGGGAAAAAGCCAGAGCACATCCATATCGTTATTGATGAAATCGCTGAGGAAAACTGGGGGTTTGCAGGCATGCTCACAGACGATTGGAAACAGTTGAAAGCGAAATAAGCTGTTCAGCTTTTCAGTTCCCGCCTAGCGTTTATCAGTGAATGACAATACGCTGAGATATCATTTCAGAACCCTACAATGTATTGGATATTGGCAAGTGCACCCAATATCAGTTATTGGCAAGTGCCCAATATGTAAAACACTATGTTTAACGTGATCGCCTATGGTAGCTTGCTTAACAAAGAAGAACGCTCTAAACATGGATTCAACACAACAACCGTAACCCCAATAGTTGTCGATGGCTTTAAGCGTAGTTTTAACCAAGAACCCTCTTGGCGTTTGCGGTCAGAGCGAGAACGAGCAGTTTTATCAGTAGCCGAGCAAACAGGTTCATCGTTCAATGCACTACTCATCACTGGATTGGACGACAATAGACTGGACTCGCTGGACGAACGAGAACGCGGGTATACTCGCATTTCAGTTCCCTATTTGCAATTGAGTCCTTTTTTCAGTGGGCCTCTCCCCCAACTGACCGGTCCCATATATCTATATTATGGTAAACCTGAAAAGCGCAACAATTCCTTACTACCTAATGCTTCGTATCTCAAACTCTGTATGCGTGGCGCTCTGGAGTGGGGCCAAGAATTTCAAAATGAGTTTTTAACATCAACCTTCATTGCAGGGCAAACCGTTCGCGGATTCCTTACAGATCGTTCAAACCATAGCGATGAATTGGATTTAAACAAAATAATCTGAACTCCTTATGATTAGCGCACTCGCCCATTCTTAGTACATTCGTTATCGATCAGTGATTTCAAACCTTATGTGTAGTTCTATAAAATTTCTAGGCTAGTATGTAAGTACTTACGTAATTGGCGTCGCTTTATGGATTTCTACTCCCAAATTAGCAAGGTAGCTCTGGGCAGCCGCTTGCGTCGATTGAGCGATCGCTTAGCTGAAGATGCTGCCAAAATTTATACGCTTTACAATGTTGCCCTAGAGCCCAGGTGGTTTCCTGTTTTCTATATGCTGTCACAGCAGGAAAGTGCAGCCGTTACTGAGATTGCTCAAATGATTGGACAATCCCATGCGTCTGTTAGTCAGGTTGTTAGAGAAATGAGTAATCGAGGGCTTGTGACCACTGAAAAGCACAGTCAGGATGCAAGGGTTCGCGTTGTTAAACTCTCTGATGCGGGGAAGCAACTCATTCCTGACCTTGAACAGCAATGTACTGATGTGGGCCAAGCGGTTGAGGAACTTTTGTCAGAATCTCAATACGATCTGTGGAATGCGATCGCAGAATTAGAATTTTTACTGACTGAGAAAAGCTTTGGAAAACGTGTTCAAACGGTCCGCAAAATACGCGAACAGAAATCTGTTGAAATTATCGATTATCAACCAGAGTTTCACGATGACTTTAGGCGCCTAAACTACGAGTGGATCGAGCAATACTTTCAACTAGAAGAGAGCGATCATCAGTCCCTGGATCATCCTGATAAAAAGATTTTAGAACCCGGTGGACACATTTTTATGGCACGACACCATGGTGAGATCGTTGGGACCTGTGCCTTAACCAAGTTGGATGCTACTACCTATGAACTGGTCAAAATGGCAGTCACAGATAAGGCTAAGGGTAAGGGAATTGGATGGCTTCTAGGGCAAGCGGCCATTAGCAAAGCGATTGAGTTAAAAGGAGAAACAATCTTTTTAGAGAGTAATACACTTTTAGAACCTGCCATCAACCTTTATCGAAAGCTGGGATTTCAGAAAGTTGTTGGGCATCCTTCACCCTATCAACGCTGCAATATTCAAATGGAACTTAAACTTGTTTAGATAGATTTCTAATTACCTGATTATGACAAATAACGTCATCCCGAGGATCGGCAGCGTCGATTGAGGTATTTGGTGGAGAGAACATCACAGCTTGCAGAGGTAAACTTTTTTAACTATTGGTGTTCCTTAATTCGTGGAACCAGTATCGGTGGTTTCTAATGATGGCATGTGTATGCGGCGCAATATGAGTTATTTTCGTTCTGCCATCGACAATATGACTGGCTACGTTCCCGGTGAACAACCCTCATCAGAACGTAGGGTCATTAAACTAAATACTAACGAAAATCCTTATCCCCCCTCTCCAAAAGTTCTGCAAGCATTACAAACAATTGAACTAGAGTCCTTGAGACGTTATCCAGACTCTCGTGCTAAAGAGTTTTGTCAGGCTGTCAGTGATATTTTTGGAATGCCTGCAGACTGGGTGATTGTTGGTAACAGCAGTGATGATTTATTGAATATTTTGGTGCGGTCCTGTGCAGAAGGCTGTGATCTCAAAGTGGCCTATCCCACACCAACCTATGTGCTGTATCGCACCCTAGCCGCAATGCAACCTGCCGACGTTGTTGAGATTCCCTATCCCGATGACTTTCGACTACCTATTGCAGAACTAGTTGCAACCAATGCCGCCATCATTTTTGTTGCTTCTCCCAATAGCCCGTCTGGTCATGCCGTCACCTTGCAAGAGTTGCAGGCATTGGCAGAAGCTGCCCCAGGGCTAGTGGTAGTGGATGAGGCCTATGTTGATTTTGCTGAGGTTTCAGCCCTTTTCTTAGTGGAAAAATTTGACAATGTGATTGTGTTGCGCACTTTATCAAAAGGATATTCCCTAGCTGGTTTACGGTTGGGGTTTGGCATTGCTAATCCAGACCTACTTGCTGGACTGTTTAAAGTAAAAGACAGCTACAATGTTGATTCAATTTCAATCACGCTAGGGTGTGCAGCTCTTCGAGATCAGGCCTATAAAAATTCCTGTGTTGAAAAAGTTAAAGCATCACGCCATCAGTTAACAGTTGACCTAAAAAATCTGGGATTCACTGTGATTGAGTCCCATGGGAACTTTGTTTTGACCACTCCACCTGTCGAGAATACAGAACAACTCTATCAAGCATTAAAGCAACGGGGGATTCTTGTTCGCTACTTTAACCAGCCCGGCTTAGACGATAAGTTACGGATCTCAATTGGTACAGAGGAGCAAAACCAAATTTTGTTAGAAACGTTAGCCAGCCTGATTGGTCATGGCTAGGACAAAATTCTGGCTCATAGCATCCGGTACTGAGAAGCACCCGCAGGAGATACCTTGACAGAATTATCCCTCTTTAATCAAAGGTTGGGAATCTGGATTTGGTATGAGACCTTTACAGACATACAAAACACCTACTCTCCACTCTCTGCCAACTTCAGTGAGTCACCCAAGCTAATGGTCTTTCCAGCCTCGCTAGCTGGTAGCCGCGTATTGATCGCCAGTCGATAAAAGTGATTAAAACAGGAACGCTCTGCCCACTCGGGTAAGGTTTCTCGTCGCTGGGTAATAAACGTTTTTTGAAATTTTGGATAAACTTTTCCAGTTTGAGAATCTCGGGTAACCACAATACAGCGTTGAGAAGGGTTGATCCCCATAAATTGGACATCGCCAATTTGAAAATTGACAACACCTTCAGCGGCTGTGTATAGCTGATCTTCCCAAAACGGAGGGACGCCAGAAATTTCAATATTGGTACGAAACCGTAGGCGAATTTCTTCCACGTCCAGCTCAGGATACCAGGACGCTATTGATTCTAAGGTAGCTGTGCTAATAATGGTCGGACCAGGCGAGGCGGTATCGTCTGGGAAGCCAGTGTCCAGGTTTTGCTGGATCTCTATAGGACTATCAAAATAGTCTCCCAGCCAGGCTTCCAGGGCATCCCGCTCTTTGTGAATATGAAATTTGTTGGTTTGCTCGGTCCCTTGCACCCCTAGTAAAACGGTGTCTGCCTCTAGATCAAACTCAGACCGTAGGCCATGCACTTTATGGTTACGTTTTCCATTGACAAAATGTCCCGCTTGGTCAAACAAGGCGAACTCGCGATCGCGACTCAGTGCCCCACTGTTTAATACAGCAACGGTTTCCATCTCGACCCGATCCAGAGATTTAATCGGGTGAATGAATAGTCTTGAAACGTAAGGGTTAACATCTGCCATACTGACTCCTTCGGAGTACGTAAGAAGGTTGATTGTCTTAGGGATAACAATCGTATTTATACATCCTCTGAATTTTGACAGAAGTACTGACCACCCTAATTTAAAGATCGGCAACGCTTTAAGCAAACATATGCCAGAGGCTAACAAGCTTAGATTAACTTCTTAACCTTACTTCTAACAACAACACTCAATTGTGTTAGATAACTTAAGCCTAAAATCTTAGACGATTATGCATTCTATGCTGCTACAGTTTCTGGCTGCCAGCCCAAGGTATAAGCCTGTTCTAAGGCAATTTCAGGGACATTTGCTGCGATAAACTGTTCGTGGAGGATCTGAACGCTCAATAAATGGTTGATCATGGCATCTAGCTGCACTTGTTCGGCGACAGGTGTAGAGGGATGTTGATGACGATTAAACAGTTTAGTCACGGCTGTGGCATTTAACAACCCTGCCTGGGTGATGGCCTCCGTTGACAAATGTTGTTTCGCCAAGCCTAACATAGCCGTTTGTTTGATTGGGTCCGTGTGGGCTGGAGGAGCCATGAATGCAAACTTCTGTCGGTTGTATAGGGTTTCGGGCAACAAGGATTTCATGGTTTCCCTCAAAATGTATTTATCCTTGCGATCGCGAAACCGTAGGCTTGGGGGAATCGTCACTGCAAACTCTACTAGGGGATGATCTAAGAAAGCAGGACGAGCTTCTAAACTATTGGCCATATCAACCCGGTCTCCAGCCCAACCTAGCACTTGGGATTCAAACTGGGTTTTAATCCACACATATTGGGCTTTATCCAACGGATGACGTCCTTCTAACTGTTGTGGATTTAGAGTGTTTGCAATGGCTTGCCCAGGGGAGTAATGGGACAAGGCTGCATGATAATCCTGATGTAACAACGGAGAAATTAACGGTGCAGAGGAAAGCCATGACTGTAGACAACTGGGGGTAAATCCGATGCGTTCGGTTAATGCCGAATCATTCAGTCTATCTTGAGCCAACAGATTTCCCTTAAATAGCTGGTTACTCTCATGGAGCCAGCGTTCTAATTCTGTTTGTTCTGCTGGCGAAGCACTATCCATGCCGTGTAAAATCATATCCAGTCGAAGCTGGGGATAGCCCGCAAACAACTCGTCCGAACCTTCTCCTGTAACCACGACCTTATATCCCGCCTGATTAACGTACTCACTCATGAGTAGTTTGGCTACGGTAAAGGTATTATAGATACTGCGCTCGGTGTGCCAAATGGTACGGGCAAAGTGATCGTAAAGATCTCGCCCGGGCACCTTGAGAATCTCCTGCTCAGCACCGACAGAGGCAGCCATTTCCTGAGCAATGGCTGTTTCATCGTAGTCACCATCGTCAAACCCAATGGTAAATGCTTTGACAGGAGATTGTTGACAGGCGGCGGCTACTCCTAAAATTGAACAAGAATCAATCCCCCCTGAGAGATAACAGGCTACGGGTACATCCGCCTCTAGTCTGAGCTGAATGGCCTCGACAAAGTGTTGACGAAGTGTCTCAATATAGTCTTTTTCATCCAGAACTGCCCGTTCTCCTTGATGGGGAAAATTAATATCCCAATAGGTTCGGGTATGTACGTGCAGTTGTCCGTCCTGCCGCTGGCAAATCACCATTTGTCCGGGCTGAACCGCATGTACTCCTTCAAAACAGGTGGTCCCTGGCACCATAGTTTGCATCAGTTGATGATACAGACCAGCTGCTGAGAACTTGCGCTGGACGGCAGGATGGGCGAACAACACTTTAATTTCGGAACCAAATACTAACCCCTCTTGGGTCATCGTCCAATATAACGGCTTGACACCAAAGCGATCGCGTACCAGGGTTAGCCGCTCATAATCCCTTTCGTAGAGAGCAAAGGCAAACTCACCCCGCAGGTGTGTCAGTGCCTCTTCTAACCCCAGACGTTCCGTTAGATGAAGCACCAGTTCCGTATCACTCTTAGTTGCAAACCGGTGGCCCCGCGACGCCAAGTCAGCTCGTAGGCGTTTGTAATCATAAAACTCCCCATTATGGGTAATTAAATAGCGTTTGTCCGATGACCAGAAAGGCTGACGACCACGATTTGGGTTGAGATCAATAATCGAGAGACGTGCATGGGCAAAACCAACGCCAGGTAGGGTTTTATAACCAAAACCATCCGGACCTCGATGATATTGAATGGCGGCCATGGCAACTAGCCGTTCGAGGTCGATAGGTCGATGCGCATCATGGTGCATGATGCCTGCAATGCCACACATTAAGTAGTCCTAGATACAATTCGATTTATGCTATCTGCCAAACCGTTCAAAATATGAGATATGTACCTTTTTTTAACGTGTTTTGTTCTACCCATTCACCGTCCTATGTGTGCTTAAACTCCTGACCAGTCAGGGAATCTACAGAAATTACTCAGAACGTTAAATAAGTAACAATTCGCTCCGTAGACTATGGCTAATGTTATGTAATCTGGATATTTTTTTTAGTCAATTTTTAGCCGTTTCCGATTTAAGGGATGGATCGATCTAATGACGCTCGCCTGTGCCAGAGTCTTGCAGAAAAATTCATCCCCAAGATCGGCAACGCCAATTTTTAATATGAGAGCGCGTGCCGCGTTAGGAAGGATATGACCTTTTCAATTGTTGCCTGGGATGAAACGTCTGGCATGACTGGAGTAGCGGTGGCTACCAAGCATTTGGCTGTAGGTGCATTGGTTCCCCATGTGCAGGCTGGAGTAGGTGCGATCGCAACCCAAGCTCAAACAAATCCGCTGCTCGGTATCCAGGGGTTACATCTGCTAGAACACAGTTTTGAAACATCACCCAACAGAATTTTGCAACGCCTGCTGCACGAAGATGCTGACCGAGAACAGCGTCAGTTACACGTGGTCAATCGTTACGGTCAGACCGCTGCTTGGACTGGGAAAGACTGTATTGGCTGGGCCGGACACTTCACGTTTCCTGGCTTCTCCGTGGCTGGAAATATGCTTGTAGGAGAAGAAACGCTACTAAGCATGGCTGCAGCCTATAAACAGGCTATCCATAAGCCTTTGAGTCAACGACTTTTAGTAGCCTTAGAACAAGGCGATGCCGCTGGAGGTGACAAACGAGGTCGACAATCGGCAGCCCTGTATGTCATGGATCAAGACACCTATCCTCATCTGGATTTACGAGTAGATCACCACGACCAACCAATCGCCACTCTTCGCACCTTGTTCGAAGAGTCTTGCAAAGGCTACTATCAATCGTTTCGTCAGTCGATGCCATCAGTAAAACATCAACCATCTGGTCAGGTGTTACCCATGAAACCCACCTGGCTCGGTGAAGCGGTTTAATCTCCTTATGAGAGATTTCCTGGCAAGTGATTACTTTTACTTAGGGAAGTGCGTGAAAATAAGACACCTTAATAAGGCTTGGCGATACTTGGTTCCCCTTGGCAAGGGGAACCGTCAGGGAGGGGTCTGGAAAACTAGCGCAAATGGCCGAAGACCCCTCCGCCTACGGCACCTCCCCTTGTTAAGGGGAGGACGTTGCTTAATAAAATCCTGCTTGGAATTTTATTTTT
>JBCCQQ010000023.1:0-80093 GCA_039024555.1 Cyanobacteria bacterium P01_D01_bin.156 | reverse complement strand
GTCTCACTCAGCTCTACCTCAGCGAGAACCAACTGACGCTGCTACCGCCTGAAATTGGACAGCTCACCAGTCTCACTCAGCTCTACCTCCGCGCGAACCAACTGACGCTGCTACCGCCTGAAATTGGACAGCTCACCAGTCTCACTCAGCTCGACCTCCGCGCGAACCAACTGACGCTGCTACCGCCCGAAATTGGACAGCTCACTGATTTAAAACAATTAGATTTGAGTAAAAATTCATTCAAGAATTTCCCATTGCCAATTGTTCAGCTTAAGCAACTACAAAGCTTACAGCTATATGAGGCGAAGCTCACAAATTTGCCTGAACAGATATCTCAGCTAGAACAGCTGCAAACACTTGATTTAAGTGGCAACAGCTTCTCTAATTTGCCAGAGAGTTTCTGTGACCTTAAAAATCTCAAGAAGATTAATCTTGGAGATGACAGTTCAGGGGGAAATAAACTGGTAGCTCTTCCGTCATCTATTAGTCAACTAACTAACTTAGAAAGTCTGACCATTCAAAAAAATTGGCTAAAGTCTTTACCTGAAGAGCTAAAATCACTTCGTAATCTTAATTCTCTTGACTTGCAGGGCAATCCAATCTCTATCCCACCTGAGATTCTGTCTAATACAAACGATGTAGAAAATATCCTTAACTACTATTTCCAGGTCCTCGACCCTAATGAAACCGAACCCCTCTACGAGTCTAAATTTATTATTGTCGGCGAAGGAGGTGCGGGCAAAACCACCTTGGCAAAAAAACTGCTTAACCCCGACTATAAGCTAGACTCCGAAGAAAAATCCACCGAGGGTATCGATGTTATCCGCTGGGATTTCGCTCAAGCAAACGAAACGTCGTTCCGCACTAACATCTGGGACTTTGGCGGTCAGGAAATATACCATGCCACCCACCAGTTTTTCTTAACTAAACGCTCTCTCTATGCCCTCGTAGTCGATACCCGACAGGACAACACCGACTTTTACTACTGGCTCAATATTGTCTCCCTGCTCAGTGACAATAGTCCTGTTTTTATCATCAAAAATGAAAAACAAGATCGCCAATGCGACGTTAACGAACGTGCTCTGCGGGCAGAGTTCCCCAATCTAGAAAAAGTATTCGCAACTAACTTCGAAAACAATCGCGGAATGGAAGCTATTACAGATGCCATCCAAAAGCGTATCGTCAATCTACCCCACGTAGGCACGCCGCTCCCCAAAGTCTGGGTCCGTGTCCGCTCTGCCCTAGAAAACTATGCCGCCACCCAAAACTACATCACACTGGATGAATACCGAGACCTGTGTTCCACCAGCCAGCTCACCGACCGAGACCGACAAAATAGCCTCAGCAACTACCTCCACGATCTCGGCGTCATCCTCCACTTCCACGATGACCCCATCCTCAAACGCTACGTCATCCTCAAACCCGAGTGGGGCACCGCCGCCGTTTACGATGCTCTAGACACCCAAGAAATTCGAGAAAATTTTGGTCGCTTTACCCGTGAACAGCTCAATACGATCTGGGAAAAAGACGACTATGCTGAAATGCGGGATGAACTACTGCAGCTAATGATGCGGTTTAAGCTCTGCTACGAAATTCCTGGCTGTTCAAACCATTTCATTGCCCCGCAGTTACTGTCCCCAGAGCAGCCTGATTTTTCCTGGGACAGCACCTCTAATCTCATCCTTCGCTACCGCTACGATTTTATGCCCAAGGGCATTCTCACTCGTCTGATTGTTGAGCTGCACGAGTTTATTGAAAAACAGATTTTAGTATGGAAAACTGGCGTTGTGTTCACCAACGGCACTGCCCATGCCGAAGTTACTGAACATTATCCCAAAGGCGAAATTCATATTCGAGTTTCCGGCACCGATCAGAAACGCTGGCTCTCTGCCATCACCCACGAGCTAGAGAAAATCCATCGTTCCTACGACCAACTGCGCTATAAAACCCTAATACCCTGTAATTGTTCAACCTGTAAAGATAGTCAAACACCGTACGACTATCCCTACCAGCGACTACAAAAGTTTTTGAGCGATAGGCAATATAAAATTCAGTGCCAGGAAAGCTACGAAATGGTAGATGTACGACGGCTGCTAAACGACATCCTATATCTTGACTCAGATACTCCCATACAGCCCGGTGAAGAATGGACGGATAAATTGATCGTGCACGATAATCAACAAGGATTGCCTTTAAAGCAAAATAACCCTGTTAGAGAGAGAACTCAAACACAATTCTATCAACCTAAAAAAGAAGTTGTTACCAAAGAAGTTTTTATCTCCTATGCTTGGGGAGGCGATAGCGAAGAAATCACCAACAAAGTAGATAAAGCTCTACAGACCGCCAATATTGATCTAGTTCGTGACAAACGAGATCTGGGATTCAAAGGTCGTATTCAAGAGTTTATGCAACAAATTGGCCAGGGTAAAGCCGTAGTTGTCATCATCAGCGATAAATATCTCAAATCTGAAAATTGCATGTTTGAGCTTGTAGAAATCGCCGCTAACGGCAGCTTTTACGATCGCATCTTCCCCATTGTCCTTGACGATGCCCAAATCTATAAACCTATTAAGCGCATCCGCTACATCCAACACTGGGAACAGGAAATCGCAGAATTAGAAGAAGCCATGAAAACCGTTAGTGCGGCCAATATGCAAGGCTTTCGCGAATCTATCGACCTCTACACCCGCATTCGTGCCACCATCGCCGAACTCACCGAAACTCTCAAAGACATGAATACCCTATCGCCAGATATTCACACCGAATCTGGGTTTACAGAACTAATAAACGCTATCCAACAACGTCTCGAAAGCTAACAAGTTTTAACTTCTAAAGCAGTTGTTGTTTGGGTGATAACAAGATTTATCTGTTTTAGTAGAGACTGCAACTCAAATTAATTTTGTGTGCACTTGGCTATTCCATCGCATCGCTGGTGAACTCTGAATGAGCTCGCAGTTTCCTCTACCACGTTGACTAACCCATGACGTATCCATAGCCTCAAGTAACTGACTACGGTGCCCTTCTCAGTAAAATCAACGGAAACTAAAGTCGAAACACTGGCGTCGCTACGTGTAAATACCCAGCAATTTCTCGGAATATCTCCAATGGATTCTTAGAAAGCAAAGCTGCTGTAAGTAATTCAAGTTCAGAGGTGTAATGAATCCCAATTTTTGGAGAGGCAAGCGATTACTACTCACAGGGCATACGGGCTTCAAAGGTAGCTGGCTCTCTCTGTGGATGCAGCTAGCTGGTGCCGAGCTAGTGGGCTATGCCCTTGAGCCCCCCACCAACCCCAACCTGTTTGAAGTGGCCAATGTCGCCAACGGCATGACATCAATCATCGATGATATTTGTAACGCCGACACCCTGCACCAGGTTGTTGCAGACTTTAAGCCAGAAATTGTTATTCACATGGCAGCACAGTCTGTTGTGCACACATCCTATATAGACCCTGTATCCACATATCAGACGAATGTAATGGGTACAGTGAACCTGTTAGAAGCCATTCGTCGTGTAGACAGCGTGCGGGCTATGGTCAACATCACCTCAGATAAGTGCTACGAGAACCGCGAGTGGATCTGGGGCTATCGCGAAGTGGACCCATTAGGCGGCTACGATCCTTATAGCAGTAGTAAAGCCTGTGCTGAGCTGGTCACCCAGGCATACCGAGATTCTTTCTTTAATGCCAGTGATTATGCCAACCATGGAGTTGCGATCGCAACGGCCCGAGCAGGCAATGTCATTGCTGGAGGAGATTGGACCCAAAATGGTCTAGTAGCCGACATTGTTCAAGCGCTTTTAGAGCAGCGCCCCGTGCTGATTCGGAACCCCGACGCAACTCGCCCATGGCAACATGTATTGGACGCCGTCAATGGCTACCTAACACTGGCAGAAAACCTTTACCACAAAGGACCTGCATATACTGAAGCCTGGAACTTTGGTCCCTATGTTTCTGATGTGCAACCCGTCGGTTGGCTAGTAGACAAACTCCTCTCTCTGTGGGGCGAGGGTGCCTCATGGGAACAGGACCAAGCCTACCATCCCCATGAGGCTAATGCCCTCAGCTTAGACTGCTCAAAAGCCAGACTAAAGCTAGGTTGGCAACCTCAAATTTCTTTAGAACAAGGGTTAGAACAAATCATCACATGGACAAAAGCCTATCAAGCTGGGGCTGATATGAGAAAAGTTACCGAAGCGGCCATTGAAAAATTGACCTAGATAAATCACCTTTAACCGTTCAGTTTTTCTCTCGTTATTACTTCATTGACCCTATATTTAGCAATTAAACCATGACGCAACAAGCTGAAATGACCCGAGCTACCGCTACAGCCTCTGAGCACAGTCCCCAGTGCCTCTTTTGTAAAGCACCGTTAGAACACACGTTTGTTGATTTGGGTATGTCACCCTTGTGTGAAAGCATATTGAGCGTTGACAGGGTGAACCAAATGGAACCGTTCTACCCTCTCCACGTGCGTGTCTGTAGTGACTGTTTTCTAGTACAGCTTGAGGCATACGTCAGCCCAGAGCATATTTTTACTGAATATGCCTACTTTTCCTCCTACAGTGACACTTGGTTAGCGCAGTGTAAGGCCTATGCTGACCAAGTGATTGAACGGTTTAACCTAAATGAAGAAAGTCATGTTGTTGAGCTAGCCAGTAATGATGGCTATCTACTGCAGTACTTTATAGAAAAACAAATTCCAGCTTTAGGTATTGAGCCTGCCACCAATATTGCCAAGGTCGCTATGGAGAAAGGGGTTCCCACCCTTAACGAATTCTTTGGACAGGAATGTGCCAAAAAGCTAGTGCAGCAGGGTAAGCAAGGGGACTTAATTGCTGCCAACAATGTGTTGGCCCACGTGCCAGACTTGAATGACTTTGTTGCTGGCATCAAAATTTTACTCAAGCCCGAAGGCGTCTTTACCGGGGAAATTCAACATCTAATGCGGCTGATGGAGTCGAACCAATTCGATACCATCTACCATGAGCATTTTTTCTATCACACCCTCACCACCCTTGAGCTCATCTTTGCCGCCCATGGCATGACCATCTTTGATGTAGAGGAACTGCCGACCCACGGTGGTTCGCTGCGTATTTATGCACGACATATCGATGACTTGTCTAAACCCGTAGGTGAGCGGGTAATCGACCTGCGTCAGCGTGAAACAGCCAAAGGCCTGAGAACCTTAGACTGTTACACCCACTTTGCTGAACAGGTGCGAGAGACCAAACGCAAGCTTTTAGACTTTTTAATCAAGACCAAGCGAGAGGGTAAAACCATTGTTGGTTATGGGGCACCTGGCAAAGGAAATACACTGCTTAATTATTGTGGTGTCCGCACGGATTTTCTTGACTACACGGTGGATAGAAACCCCTATAAACACGGAAAATTTTTACCAGGCACCCATATTCCTATTTATCATCCAGACAAAATTAAAGAGACAAAACCCGATTATGTCTTGATTTTGCCTTGGAATGTTAAGGATGAAATCATGGAACAAATGAGTGTCATTCGTGAATGGGGTGGAAAATTTGTTGTGCCGATTCCTGAAGTGAAGGTCTATCCCTAACATGAAGTTTACTCCCACTAGGCTAAAAGGGGCCTACATTATAGAACCTGAAAAATTCGAGGATGAGCGCGGTTTCTTTGCCAGAACTTGGTGTAAAGAAGAGTTTTTAGCAAAAGGATTAGATGCCAACGTATTGCAGTGCAGTATTTCCTTCAATAATCAGAAAGGGACTGTGCGTGGCATGCATATGCAACTGCCTCCTTTTACCGAAACAAAACTGGTGACCTGTATCAAAGGTGCAATACACGATATCATCATTGACTTGCGGCCATCCTCTGACACCTACCTGCAGTGGACTTCAGCTGAATTAACCCCTGAAAACCGCAGAACCCTTTATGTCCCCAAAGGATTTGCCCATGGGTTCCAGAGTTTAGAAGATGGCACTGAAGTGTTCTATCAAATCACTGAAGCCCATGCCCCAGACTATGCGCAGGGTATTTGCTGGAACGATAGTGCGTTTGATATTCAATGGCCACAGCCTATTAGTCTGATTGCTGCTAAAGATCTGGCATACGAAAAGTTTAAGCCTGAGGATTTCTCATCTCTAGCAATTTTCTAAATACAAGCTGCGGTGGTTTATTCATCAACCACTGCAGTATGTCCTTTGAATCTTATTCGGTCTAATACCGATATCTGTAGTGTTCCAGGGTTATGAATATGACGTTTGATTCATCATCGGTCGATCTAAACTCCCTAGGGAGAGCGATGTATAACCTGATGGTTGAGTTATATCCCATTTGTCGTAGCATCACGGGTGATGGTGTTAGAAAAACGCTCCAGGTTATCCAAAAACACATTCCTCTCAAAATCCATGAAGTACCCTCAGGTACCCCTGTTTTTGATTGGGTCGTTCCTAAGGAGTGGAATATTCGTGATGCCTACGTTAAGGATTCAACGGGCAAGAAAGTAATTGATTTTCAAAAATCAAACTTACATATCCTGAACTACAGTGTTCCAATTCATAAAAAGATGCCTCTTTCCCAGTTGAAAGAACATCTTTTTTCAATGCCAGATCGCCCAGATTGGGTACCCTATCGGACTTCTTACTATAAAGAAACATGGGGGTTTTGCCTGGCAGATAGCGTCCTAAAATCCTTGCCAGAGGATGAATACGAAGTCTACATTGACTCTTCTCTAGAGCCAGGGTCTCTTACCTATGGCGAACTGCTGGTGCCGGGACACACGACCGATGAAGTCCTGTTGTGTTGCCATAGCTGCCATCCATCGCTGTGTAACGATAATTTATCAGGCCTAGCGCTGGTCACATTTCTAGCGAACTATCTTAGCCAACAGCCTTTACGCTATTCCTACCGCTGCTTATTTATGCCGGGGACCATTGGGTCGATCACTTGGTTAAGTCTCAATGAGCATCGAGTGTCGTCTATCAAGCATGGTTTAACAGTTTCTAATGTGGGTGACGCTGGGCATTTAGCCTATAAGAAAAGTCGTCGTGGGAATGCTGAAATCGATAGGGTTGTGTCCCATATTCTCAAAACCTCTTCCCAGGAGTATACAATTTCTAATTTTTCACCCTATGGATATGACGAAAGACAATTCTGTTCCCCTGGATTTAATTTACCTGTGGGCAGTCTGACGAGGAGTCAATTTGGGACCTATCCTGAATATCACACCTCTGCGGATAATTTAGAGTTTGTGCAACCCGCTGCCTTAGTGAATTCGTTGGAAACGTATTTACATGTTATTGATGTTTTAGAAAACAACCACACATATTTGAATACTAATCCTAAATGTGAGCCACAGTTAGGTAAACGTGGTCTTTACAGCACCATGGGAGGTAAACAGACAACCCCCGACGAGCGCATGGCGATGCTGTGGGCTTTAAATCTTTCTGATGGAGACCATACCCTACTAGACATTGCCGAACGAGCTAATTTGAGCTTTGCAACTATCAAAAATGCGGCTTTGAATCTGTCTAACAGTGGGTTACTAAAAGTTTGTTCGAGTTCAGAGAGTCCCAAAAGTCTTCTGGCATTCTAGGGAATAGTGATACCTCCAGGTTAAATATTACATTTCCTACAAATGCGGCATCAGAATATTTTCTATAAAAACAAGAGAAGGAGAAAAGGTTTATGAAAGTTGTTCTATTCTGTGGTGGTTTAGGTACACGGCTACGAGAGCATTCTGAGACAATTCCCAAACCCATGGTTGAGATTGGGTATCGACCGATTATTTGGCATTTGATGCGCTACTATGCCCACTTTGGCCATAAAGAATTTATCCTATGTCTTGGCTACAAAGGGGACTATATCAAGAACTATTTCCTCAACTACAATGAGTGTCTGTCAAACAACTTCACCCTATCGAAGGGGGGTAAACATGTTGAGCTACATACCACCGACATTGAAGACTGGAAAATTACATTTGTTGACACTGGCCTTAGTGTAAACATCGGACAGCGGCTTGCTGCTGTAAAGCCCTATTTAGAGGGAGAAGATGTCTTCCTTGCCAACTATGCCGATGGTTTAAGCGATCTCGATCTCAATTTATATCTGGATAATTTTCAAAAACAAGACAAAATTGCGAGCTTCTTAGCGGTACAGCCCTCACAGTCATTCCATGTGGTGTCTTTGGATAAAGAAGATGGTCTGGTGGAAAATATTCAGTCCGTAAGGCATTCAGACCTATGGATCAATGGCGGTTTCTTTGCGCTTAAACAGGAAATATTCGACCATCTTTATCCAGGTGAAGAGCTGGTGCTCGAACCTTTTCAGCGTTTAATTCAACAAAAACAGCTAATTGCCTATAGAAACCCTGGCTTTTGGGCCTGTATGGATACCTTGAAAGAAAAAATGTTGTTTGATGAAATGTATGCCAAAGGTGATACTCCCTGGACCCTATGGGACTCAAGCGCAGAAATGTCGCACTATGCTATGCAGTCATCTCCTCAACAGTATATGAGTGCTCAGCAATCTAGCAATACACTAACCGCTCGATAATCATCATTCGGCACATGCAACGATAGATGCACGTCACTAGACTAGCAATCTAACGTTTCAAAGACGAGCGATGTATAAACTATTCTCTAATCCTCTGCAACCAAACTCATTGCGCCGCATCCTTTGTCTTGGCGCTCACAGTGATGACATTGAGATTGGCTGTGGGGGAACGATTCTAAAGCTGATTGACCAGTTTCCCGATCTTGAAGTGTATTGGGTTGTTTTTTCTGCAACTGGAACTAGGAAAAAGGAGGCACTGGAGAGTGCTAACAGTTTTCTAAAGGATGTTGATAATAGAAAAATTGTTATTCACGAGTTTAGAGAACGATTTTTCCCATACATTGCCATCGAAATCAAAGAATTTTTTGATCGACTCAGCAAGGAGGTATCTCCTGATTTAGTGTTGACCCACTATCGCAATGACCTGCATCAGGACCATCGATTAGTGGCGGAATTGACATTAAATGCGTTTCGTAACCACATGATTTTAGAATATGAAATTCCAAAATACGATGGAGACTTAGGGCAGCCTAACTTCTTTGTGCATCTAAATCCATCTATATATCAGCAAAAAATCACCCATCTCATGCAACACTTTCAAACCCAGTTCAATAAACAATGGTTTGATGAAGAAACATTTTCATCAATTCTGAGGTTGCGAGGCATTGAGTCTAACGCCCCGGATAAATATGCAGAGGCTTTTTACTGCCGCAAAGCGCTTTTGCTTTAGTCCTAGTGTCTTACCGGGGCATGCTGCCCCTTATGAATCCCAGATGCCTTCTACTGTGTAGGGGCCTTCTGGTACCTGCCAAAATGCACCATCTACATAGCGGCGATTCAAATCCAAGGTCTGAATGGTGTTCATATCTTCTGCAGAGAGCGCAACATCAACGGCTGCTAAATTCTGGCGAAGACGTTTGGGATTAAAGGACTTGGGAATAACTGCCGTGCCTCTATGCATAGCCCAGCTGAGTAAAACCTGGGCAGACGTTGCTCCATGGCTCTGAGCAATAGTGGCAATGGTCGGCTCTTCCAGCAGGATGGGCTCATTTGCTGATTTGAGACTATCGGGACGATCCGATGAGCCCAGGGGCGAGTAGCCTGTCAGTTGAATGTTGTTGGCTGTACAAAAATCCATCATTGCTGATTGTTGCAGATAGGGATGCAGCTCAATTTGATTGAGTTCTGGCTGTAGCCGAGCGTGGTCCAGCAGGTTTTGCAGTTTAGGAATACTAAAGTTAGAAACTCCGATGTGACGGCACAAGCCTTTATCTATCAGAGATTCCATGGCCTGCCAGGTGGTTAAAAGCGGTAGCTCATTTAAGGGTATGAGCTGGTCTGATGTTAGAGAACCTGAGCTTCCTTTTTTCATGGCTATGGGCCAGTGCATCAGATATAAGTCTAGATAGTCTAGCTGCAGATTTGCTAGGGTCTCTTCTAGGGCAGGCTGTACGTCTCCCGGAGCGTGGGCATCATTCCATAGCTTGGAGGTAATCCACATTTGGTCTCGGGTGACTACCCCTTCGGCAAAGGAGTCAGCCAGGGCACGACCAATCTTTACTTCGTTGCCGTAGATGTGGGCGCAGTCAATGTGTCGATAGCCGGCTGCGATCGCATCCTTAACGGCACCGTATACATCACCAGGGGCAATGGTCTGGGTTTTAAGTCCGAGAAAACGACACCCGGCTGCGATCGCACGCTTAACAGTATCAACCCTATTTCTAGGCGTCGATATCCATGTCCCAAACCCCAGCATGGGCATTTGATCACCATTGCTAAACTCGACTGTTCTGACCATTGGCTTTTAATCAACTACCAACAAAACCATCATCATGTAATACACACTTAGAAATTACCGGGTACTGAACTGTTAATGTACTAAAGGCATATCCATAGCTTTAATACTCTTAGCCAGTGTCTGTAAGTGCTTTTCTCGTTCAATAACAGCCGGGCTGGGGGCTAAATCAAAAGCATTTAAAACCTCTCGCCAACGGTAGACCCAATCATGCTTGAGTAACGCATTCAAAACATTTCGACGGCGAATACTTTCAAGTCTTTCAGGCTGTTCGTCTAACTCCTGAATAATTTTCAAAGCATCTTCTTCAAAAAGATCTACCTTAATAATGGCATCTTCCCAGTCGAAATATTGTGGGAATACATCACCTGCAGGTGACATACCAAGCAATATAGTACCAGCTGCTACAGCTTCAAAATAACGACTACCAATCTCTTGATACCCTCCTGTTTCATTTAGGGCATCAAATCGAGCATTCGCAGCGATATTATAACGACTTCTCTGTAAGAGATTCACCAGTTTAGCGCGATGTTCCCGAGGTTTACCAACTTCTAGATTCCGATTATTAACAGTGTCGTAATAATAGAAAAAATTCTCTTCTCGCTGAGAGTGACTAAATATAGAGTTGTGGGTTTCAGCATGACGCCGCCCGACACAACAGACATCAATCGTTCTCTCAGGTGGGTTGGGATAGGGACAGAACTTTAGAGCATCAATGGCTGGCGGTAGGTATTTTGCAGGTAGCCCAGTCACATCAGAGTAGGTTTCAACACAGTGATGTGTGCCTGCAAAGATATAGTCAAAGTTCTTAAATGGTTCGTAGGCTAAACGCCAGTCATCAAAGTTTAGCTTCCATGTCTCCATGATGTAGCAAGCTTTATGATGGCATTTTTCACGCCAATTTTTAACAGTTTCTAATATATGTAATTGCCAAGGATTATCACAGACAACAAACAGTAAATCATATTCCTGTTGTAACACTACCTCTGATGGAAAAGGTGCGGCAGCACTGGCAATCGTGTTAGAACCAGTTGCATATTTAGCAAACCGATAGATCTTTCTAGCGAAATCATATTCCTGCTTAGGAGTATAGAGTTTAGCCTTTTCTAAATCGCAGATCAGATCCTCAAACTCATAGAGAATACAATTAGCTACCTGATAGCGAAAGTCCCGTACAGAAACTACTAAAATGCGAGATGTGCTGTTTTTATCTTGATTTAATGGGGTAGTCATCAACATAGCTTTCAGCGCTACCAAGGTTTACGTGGCAATAATTTACAAGGTTTGAGGATATACCTAGGCCACATGTATTTCCCTTAAATAGGGCTGGCTGAAAAATACAGATCTAGTGTGGAAGAATTTTTCAGTCTTGAAAGCCATAGATAGATGCAGAATAAAGAGAAAAAATGATGATCAATTCAATTACTATTTTCTCCTACAGTCCTCTAGTTTTAAAAATACAGTTATATTCTTTTGATGTACCCCCTTTCCGTGGTTACAACACCCTGGCCAAGAAGGTGCTGGTGACCTTTGTGCTGTTGCTGATTTAGAGGGTGAAACGATCTGTAGAATTTTCCAGTTACCTGGGTTTAACAGCTCAACATCATCCCAAGGGGCAGCAACGCCATCTTTATAACAGTCCCTGCATAATAAACGTTATTTTCTCCATCTATGTTCCTGCCGTCATTCGTGTGTGATTTGACGAATATTGGGTTTAGGAAACCTACACACTAATAGAGACAACGGTCTCCTCAGGTAGTGTTAGGCTTTGCTCATGATATCGCTACACTTAGGGTTCAGAGCGGTGTTGCGGTTTCTTATCAGGATGTTAGGCTCCAAGTTCCACTGGTAAACAAGGGAAACGTCTATCCCCTGAAATCATCAACAGCTTCAGGGTTAGAGACCGATTGTGAAGTTTCAGAGAATATTTCGCTATTTGCGCCACAAAGCTTTTACAGATTTGTGGGACTAAGCCACACTTTGATGACAGGTGCCGTAACCAGTATTTCTATCTCTAGCACGCTACAGGCATATCGACCGACTCTATAGTGCAGGCTAAATCACGTAAATACTGCTCTCGTCTAATGACTGCTGAACTAGGCTGCAAATCAAATGGAGCTAAGATACGCCGCCAGCGATAGCTCCAATCATGCTTTCGCAATGAATTTACAATATTGTTACGGCTAATGTTCTCGATCCAATCCGGATGGGTATTGAGTTCGTGAATCACATCTACAACATCATGTTGATTCACATCCACCTTTATCACTGCATCTTCCCAATCAAAACAGCGAGGGAATAAATCTCCTCTGGGCGGCATCCCAATCAAAACTGTTCCTGCAGCGGTCCCTTCAAAAAAGCGTGTTCCTATTTCCTGTGCGCCCCCTGTCTCTTTTAAAGAATTAAATTTGGCCGGGGCAGTAATATTGTAGCGGCTGCGTTGCAGCAAACTCACTAACTTTGTTCGATGTTCGCGTGCATTATCAACTTCTAAACTCTTACTTTTAATGGTGTCGAAATAGTAGAAAAAGCTATGATCCTGTTGAGATTTTGCAAATAACGATTGATGTGCCTGAGGTAAACGACGTCCTACGCAACACACATCGATATTGCGCTCAACAGGATTAGGATAGGGACAAAACTTAAGGGTATCCACTCCTGGAGGCAGATACTCACAAGGGACTCCTGCCGCATTGGCTAAGGTTTCAACGCAATGTGCGGTTCCACTGAAAATGTGATCAAAGTTTTTAAATGGTTCGTAGGCCAAACGCCAGTCATCAAAGCTAGGTTTCCATGTTTCTTGAATAAAACAGGCTGTATACCGACATCGGTCTTGCCAATTTTTAATAGCTTCCATCAAGTGGATTTGCCATGGATTATCCAACACGGCCAACAGCAAATCATAGTCTTCTTCTAGCAAGACCTCAGCCGGAAAAGGAGCAATCGTCCTAGCAATGTGGTCGGAACCGGTTGCATATTTTGCTAGGCGGTAAACCCTTCTGGGGATTTCAAACTCATGGTTCGGAGCATACAGCCGCGCTCCTTCAAGCTCACACAGTACATCTTCAAATTCATAAATACTGCAATTTGCAATTTGAGAACGAAACCCCCTAACGGATATGACTAAAATACGTAATGAATCCTTGGCTTCTTTCTCCAATGAGTTATCGATCAACATACCTATTCGTACAATTAAAGGAGCTAAATTTTAGAACTACAGGAACCCACAAACCAGAAATATGTTGACAGCTTTGTTTCTTTAGTCATTAACGGCACTCACAAGCAATGTATGTTCCCTATGGGAATTGAAGGACATGCGAGATCAGCGTAACTGACTAGAAGATATGAAAGGTCTTTAAATGGCTGGGATAGTTTTAGTAATGGCTGGAATAAAGGAATAACGTTTTGCACATAACTGAGGCTAGAAGAAAGCGACAAAAATTATTGCGATATAACAGCTAACTTGACTAGCTCGTAACGAATAGATCCGTTATTTGCCACCATTTTTCGCATAGACTTCATCAATGGATAAGTGTTGCCACTGTTAGATAGCAAGCTTCAGAACTGTGAACTCTACTGAATGTATGCAACAGAGGCCACAAAGGGCTCGAAAGTATTTCCTTAAATATTCCCAAAAGGTGACACTTATGACCGGATAACTATTGCAAAGTTTCAAATAAATTAGATTAGTAAGTTGAACTGTGGAAGCCATTCTGCACTAACGCAGGATTCACCCATGCTCTTAGCTGTTGTACTGAGCTGTTGTGCTTATAACTGGCATTAAACCCATGCCATCCTGGTGAACTTATTGGAAAAGGTCAGAGTTAGAAGTTTTCTGTGAAAATCACATTAGCGACAGTTGATCACTACTATCCTCGCCAAGCTCTTGCTGAGGTACTAGTGTAGGGCGTTCAGGCACCTGGTAACCTAAATGTTTCCAGGCAGCTGGGGTGGCAATTCGGCCCCTTGGAGTACGTTGTAAATAGCCAATCTGCAACAAATAGGGCTCATATACCTCCTCAATGGTCTGAGCGTCTTCACCCGTGGCTGCAGCCATTGTGTCCAGCCCCACTGGACCACCATTAAAGTTCTCGATCATCACGGACAGTAACCGCCGATCTGTCCAATCTAGCCCACAGGGATCTACATTGAAGAGCTCTAGAGCTTCCCCAGCGATTTTTTCCGTTATCGGCCCTGACGCTTTTACCTGCACATAATCCCGCACACGCTTCAGCAAGCGATTGGCAATTCGCGGTGTACCTCTTGCCCGACGGGCAATTTCCATAGCTCCAGGTTCTTCAATCTCTGTTTTGAGCACGGTTGCTGTACGCAGAATAATGTTGGTGAGTTCATCCAGCTCGTAAAAACGCAGCCGCTGGATCAGACCAAAGCGATCGCGTAACGGCGATGTGAGAGCCCCTACTTTTGTTGTAGCGCCCACTAAGGTGAAGGGCTGCAGCGGAATACTTCGGGTTCTAGCGCTCTGCCCTTTACCGATGGTGATATCCAGCCGGGCATCTTCCATGGCCGGATATAAAATCTCTTCAGTCACCCGCGATAGACGATGAATCTCATCAATAAATAAGATGTCTCCTGCCTTAGCATTGACCAACAGACCAGCAATGTCGCGAGGGCGCTCCAGGGCAGGTGCTGTGGTAATTTTGCAGTCCACCTTCATTTCCTGAGCCAAAATCAGGGCCATCGTGGTTTTCCCTAATCCTGGTGGCCCATAGAGCAATAGGTGATCCAGCGGCTCCTGACGTGACTGAGCCGCTTGAATGGCAATCTGCAAAACTTCTTTAAGCGCCTTTTGACCGATATAGTCATCCAACGTCTGGGGGCGGATACCGTCTTCATTACGGCTGAGCTCGGTGACCTCATCCGGACGGGCGGCGCTTTCTAAAAGCTGATTCTTTTTGGCAGGTGCAGGCGTCTGCTTATCTGCCTTTTGGGTATCTGGCTTCTGATTATTTGCCGTGTGATTGTCTGGCTTATTGGATTCCGGCTGTTTGGAGGAAATGATGGCCATGACAACACACGATTTAGACAAATACACGTCGCTGGAAGCACAGCGATCGCAACAAATGTACTATATCGCCTAATACACCATCACGCGCCCGTCGTTAACAATGTGTACAGCACTATCGTTGACCGTACCGCTGGGCAGCAATTCAATTTTCAGTACATCACTATCAGGACGATGGAGACGTACCTCTATGGGACGCTGGGCTGCTTCCCAAAACACGACAGATAGATCACCCATGCCAACCTGAGCATCGATGGTTAGCATCTGATCCGGCCACATGCCATAGGGCTGAAAATCAGACACGCGCTCTAGGCTTACCCGCCCCCCGGTATGATTGACCACTTCTAAGGTGACGTTTTGACCAGGGTTCAACCGAATTTCATCCGACCCACACCGGTATACACAGTCAGCAGCCTGGACCGTAGGCGCAGCAATGGCAAGGGCAGACCCCAGCAGCATTAATTTTTTAAGCATGATGATTCCTCCACCTGATTGGAGACGCGCCAGACATGACGGGCGTTCCACAAAATGCGATATCTGCATAGTTCCCTGCTGAAATGAGCACTAACTAATAGCGCTAACCAGGTAACAAATTTTGAGATCGTGTACCAAACAGGTCTGCCGCAGTTGTAAAAACTCGTTAAAGTAAAACAATGTAAACGTTTCTAAGGTAGGTATGCGCGTACTCCTGATGACGGGTAAGGGCGGCGTTGGTAAAACGTCGGTGGCAGCGGCGACAGGTCTACGCTGTGCTGAATTGGGCTATAAGACCCTGGTACTCAGTACTGATCCGGCCCACTCCCTGGCCGATAGCTTTGATATGGAGCTGGAGCACACACCCCGTGAGGTAAAACCCAATCTGTGGGGTGCAGAACTCGATGCCCTGCGCGAACTAGAAGGTAACTGGGGAGCAGTCAAGCGCTACATTACCCAGGTACTGCAAGCGCGTGGATTAGAGGGGGTAGAGGCCGAAGAACTGGCGATTTTGCCAGGAATGGATGAAATTTTTAGCTTGGTACGTATGAAGCGGCACCATGATGAGAATGAGTATGATGTGCTGATCATCGACTCTGCGCCAACAGGCACAGCCCTACGGTTGCTGAGCTTACCGGAAGTAGCCGGCTGGTACATGCGCAAGCTATACAAGCCATTCCAAGCGGTTTCTGCGGCTCTACGCCCTATTGTTGAGCCATTATTCCGTCCCGTGGCAGGGTTTTCGTTGCCCACCAATGAAGTCATGGACGCTCCCTATGAGTTTTACGAACAGCTAGTAGAACTGGAAAAAGTACTCACAGATACGACGACGACATCAGTCCGCTTGGTGACCAACCCTGAAAAAATGGTCATCAAGGAATCGCTACGGGCCCATGCTTACTTGAGTCTTTATAATGTTGGTACTGATATGGTGGTCGCCAATCGGATTATCCCTGACAGCGTTACCGATCCATTCTTCCAGCGATGGAAAGAGAACCAACAAACTTATCGGCAAGAGATTCACGACGACTTCCGCCCCTTACCGGTTAAGGAGGTACCGTTGTTCTCAGAAGAGATGTGCGGCATCCAAGCCCTGGAACGGTTAAAAGAAACCATCTACGGTGACGAAGATCCCACACAGGTATACTACAAGGAAACCACGCTACGGGTGGTGCAAGAAGAGAATAATTACAGCTTAGAAGTTTATCTACCAGGCATTCCAAAAAGCCAAGTTGAGCTGAGTAAGAGTGCTGATGAACTCAATATCCGCATTGGCAATCATCGTCGTAATTTAGTGCTACCCCAGGCTTTAGCGGCCCTTCAACCTGCCGGAGCCAAGATGGAAGATGATTATCTCAAAATTCGATTCGCTTCCTAAAGGATAAAAATTTTACGCTTACGGGAAAAGGAGAGATGCGTTTATGTCTCTCCTTTTTTATTGTTATTCTATGGCTGAGCGTAATAGAGATTTGTTGTGTAGCGGAAAATAAGCTGATTCGCGTGGCTGTAACGAAGAAAGAGCGATCGCAAATCTGCCATCATTTCTCCATAGTTTTTTGCATCTTCTTTAGGCGCATAGGAGCAAGATAGCAAACGGCCCTTCAAGCCCTCAAAACCAAACACCTGATGATGCTCAAATGAGGCAGTTTTCATAGTTGCTGGAGCAAAAAACTGAACCAACGCCTCTGGTGTGACTTTTTGACGACGAACATTGGGATAATCAGGAGCATGGGTCAATAAAAAAGTCTCATACGCCTGATGAAATGGATCGCTCATGGAGCGACTGTTCCAAATGAGGGCAATATTACCTCCAGGCACCAAAATACGCTTAAACTCCTGTCGAGTAGCCCTAGGTTCAAACCAGTGAAACGCTTGACCAGCAATAATCCAGTCTACAGAATTTGCAGCTAGGGTCGTGGCCTCTGCTTGACCAAACACACTCTCAAACTTGGCATAGGCAGATAACCTTGATTCTGCCGCTTGCCGCATATTGACATTGGGCTCAACACCATATATCCGGTTGCCATACTCAAGAAAGGGTTGGGTTAATAGTCCTGTTCCTGAACCAATATCAGCAACCACATGGTCTGGCTTTAATTGACAACACTCCACCAGGTACTCCATTAGAGCTACTGGATAATCAGGTCGATACTTAATGTAGTCAGCTACCCGGTCTGAAAACCGTTCAGTTGGATTGAGGTTACTCATTACCAAGTATGAAAATTAGCACTGATTGTGTCGTGAACCCACCTGCTATTCAGGCATTTTTAAGAGCCAATTAGACATTAAGTATGCCGTCTATATCGACAATCGCCTAGACAAATAATTGCTTAAGCACAGCCCATCTTGAGCAGTCCCAATAGTCAACATGAGAACAAATCAGCCCGGCAGTATTGAGTTGAAGTTCACTCCAGCCAGGAATAGATATTCGAGGTTGCCATGGAGTAGGGGCTGTAAAGTGAAGTGTCCAACGCGTAGTAAAGGTATCGTCTGTTTTGATATCTACACCATGTAGCTCTAGATCGATATTGTGAAACCATCGGTCGATAAATCCGATCATGCGCTGATATTGAGCCACACCACGAAACGCATTCATCGGATCTTTGAAATACACATCCTCTGCATACAGCTCATAGGTTTGATCGTTCGGAAACCGTTTGTAATCGGCTTTGACATGCTCAATTACTGTGAAGATTGTAGAGTCTTGATTAGTCATTGTTGGCAGCGGTCTGCGGTGGATTAACTTCAGGCCATAGACGTTCTAGCTGTTTCTGCCATGCTCCTAAAGCTCGTTCTCCATAGTTGCTGTCCTGCATATCTCCCATCATCCCCTCAGCATAAAACCGACTAATGGTTTGCATTGTGGCTTCTAGGGACTGTCCCCGCAGTTTAGCTGCGATGATCAGCTGGCGAATGCGGGTTTCAATAACATCATTAAAAAACGAAGAGACCCCGGTCGCTTTCATACTGAGCAACTGTTCTAAGGCAACGGAGAAATCCATTGGATCCAACGTCTCCAAACAATGTTGAAAGACTCCCCACAGTGCATCTTCATAGATGGCATAGCGAGCCGTTTGAGTTTGCTCGAAGTTGGCCGCCAAAATTTCCTTTAGAAACGGTTGCGCCTCGGCCAGGGGCACAATGGGAATCAGCATTTGCAGCCAAGTTTGATTTTGAGATACCACAACTAGCAAACGCAGTTCAGGGGTGTCTATTTGCCAGGTATCCTCAGCAGGCACAGTTAAACAATCTGCACCAAACCGAGTTTGGAGTTGATAGAAAATATCTTGGGGGGTCATGCAGGTGCGTAAGTCGCCTCATAGCACCATAGCGTAGTCTCTAAAGTTGGGCCTAGCTTCTCAGCATAAAAAAAAGGATGTAGGTTCTAAATCTACATCCTTTAACTAGTTTGAAACAGAGGTCAGCGTAGAGCGCTCAACCTAAAACGCAAACCACTCTTCTACGGCTTCTGCCTTAGTGTTGGTATTACGCTCAGGGGTTTCGCGAGTGAACTTCATTTGGATGGAGCGAGTCTGCTCACCATCCACAGCAACCGCTTTGATGGGGTAATCAATGAGACCATCCTGGAAGGACATCTGGAAGCGGAAAGTACCATCGGGGTTGAGGTCAATCTTACGACTACCGATGGTCACAGTGGCGTCGGGCTCAGTCGCACCATACACAATCAGCTCAGCATCCGCAATCAACCAGAACTTGCGAGGACGGACCGGAGGAGCAGAGGCAGAGAAGCCCGCGCCAGACATATTGATGCCAGACGCAGTTGGCAATGCCCACATACCCGCACCGGAGGGGAAAACAAAGGAACTCACAGATTCCTCAGGAACCTGATGCATAGACCCGAATAGAGAACCCGCAATACGCTGGGCTTCCATGGATTGGGCCTTAGCGAAGATCTCGTCGTAGATGGGGTTACCCTCAGCATCCACACCCAGAGCCTTCTGGCTAGGGGGCACCAGAGTCATAATGGTCTTACCACGGAGGTCATCGTCAAAGTTGACGGTAACAAAGTGGTCTTCAATCCAGTCGGAAGGATATACCGGAGGAATATGAATGGGCGCAGAACGGGCCATCAGCAGCCAGCGACCGTCCGCAGCAACATAGCCGATTTCAGCAACGTAGTCGCGATCGCTAACCGGAATTGGCAAGAACCATTCCCGTGCCATCTCATCACATTCATACTGCTGCAGGCTGTGGGGGGCAACAGAATTGATGTCGATGTCAGTGACATCATAAAAACGAATTGCTAGACGAACACCACCCTGACGGCGCATTTCTTCCTTGTGGCTGCCAGGAATATCCCAGTAGACATAAGCCCATTCAGGGTCGCGGGGCATGAGCACAATGCGGCTCTCACCATAGCCGCCTGGCAAATCACCAAAGCCGTCATCCACTGTAGCCAGCTCTGCCATCGCCATGGGAGCTGCAGACTCAACAGCGACAGGTGCGGCGGCGGCAGCAGGCGCAGCAGGCTCCCCCTTTACTCCCTGTGCAGCACGAATTGCTTCAACTAGCTCAACCTTGCGCATACGGCTGTAGCGAGAGACTTCGTACTCACTTGCCACCAGACGCAACTGCCGTAGCGTCATTTCCTCTAACGGAATCTTGGAACCATTACCCATAGCCATACCCTTGTCCTTCAGCACTGCAAGATTGTTGCGCTAGCCCACCCTGGGGATCGCTTCTATTAATTATCATGCCAGGAAAGTATTTGGGGATCAACCGGGATCAGCCAAAACGATCCCCACAAAATCATCACCCTATCGAGTTTTCAGAGTTTTCAGGATTTTTTATATCAGTAATTCATGACATACTGATCTCACTGAGAGCAACCTCACCATCAAAAGTCATGCTTCTATAACTTTTCGGGATCGTTTAAGTGTCTGCGATCTCAAACATCATCACCAATTGCGCAATCTATGCAATGATCGGGGCTGAAAATTCCCAGACCATCTTTATGTCTACGTCATCTACCCAGGGCAGTCGCCTGATAAGTCGTGTACTGCCGGTAGCCGTTAAGTTCTGGCTACAGAGTCAGCTGGATGACATTGGGGAGCTGAACTTTGACATTCAGGCTACGGATCGCCAGGTGCTCACTGGCCATATTCCTGGGATAGCCCTATCGGCTCAACATGCGGTTTATCATGGAGTACACATCACAGATGTCGCTGTGCAGGCCAGCGATATTCAAATTAATATTGGCCAAGTTTTACGAGGAAAAGCCTTACGTCTCAAACAGGCTTTTCCCATTGACGGAGACGTAAGGCTAACCAGCCAAGACTTAGTAAAATCCTCTACCGACTCTAGTCTGGCCCAGGGGCTCTTGGAGGTTTGGCAAACCTTATTGACTCGGGAGGATGTCGCTACAGAGATCGTTACCCACTACGGCACCGAGATGGAAGCTTTGCAAAGTAAACCACTGCACGCATATCAGCCCAAACTACAGCCTGTAGATGGTGGCTTACTGCTGTCGTTAATGCGTCAAGAACAAGCCGCAATCACATTATGTGGACGGCTAACTGTGGAACAGGGACATATATTAAAACTGGTGGAAACCCACTGGTGTCTACCAAATGGTGAACAGGTACTGAGTCAAGCACTGACAAATTTCCCGTGGGATCTAGGACAACAGGTGCAGCTAGACACATTAGTCATCAAAAACGAACAGCTCACTTGTCACTGCAAAATCATGGTGCAGCCTTAGGACAGGGTATTACCTACAGTCGGACAAGGTTGGCTAGAGGAATGAATTCGGAAATGAGAATTAGGAAGTCGGAATTGAAATTGCGGGAGTGAGGGGGAATTCCTAGTTCCGAACTCCGAATTCCTAATTTAAAGCATCTTTGGAAACTCTTCCGCCACCGACAGCTTCCCTAACTCCCTGGCCAGGTACCTGGCAAACTTGGCAAGAATAGGGTGATGAAATAAAACACGAGGGGTGCCGTGAAAACATAGCTATCGGTGCGGTCTAAAATACCCCCATGACCAGGAATTAATGAGCCTGAATCCTTGACACCAGCATCCCGTTTCATCAGCGATTCAGTCAGGTCGCCCAGCAGGCTAGACACGCCAATAATGGTCCCAAACGCTGGGCCGGTTGCCCACCACAGTGGCCACTGCATTAACCAAGCCCCTGTGCTACCGATGATTAAGCTACCAGCAATACCGCACAGGGCACCTTCCACCGTTTTTTTTGGGCTAATGTTCGTGAGGGGCGTACGGCCAAAGGCACGTCCAGCAGCATAGGCGCCAATATCGGCAGCCCAAATACAGGCAAACGCTAAAAAGGTATGGATCAGACCGAGAGGCAAGCTGTCTAAACTCCAACTAGAGGGCCAATAGCCACCGAGGGGCAGATTGGCAGCGCTACTTTCCCATCCACGTAGGCGAATCCAATAACTGGGCAGATAGCCTCCATAAAATAGTCCCAGAATGGATGCGGCTACATCTGCAATGGAGGCAAACTTGGGTAGAAACAGCACATAAAAGCAAATACACGTACCCGCCAGAGACAGAATGGCATCGGTCAGGCCAGGGGCAAGGTAAGCTGCAATGAGCAACACTTGACTAACAATCAGTGTAGTTTTCACTGCGGCGTTGATTCCTTTTGCCTTGGTTAATCCAAATACCTCCAGCTGACCAAGGTAGACGATGATGCCAAACCCTAATGTGAAGTACCAGCCTCCTAGAATAATCATCATTAGGGCAATTGCGATCGCAACCCCACCACTAGCAATACGGACCCACGGCATAAGCGAAGAAATAAACAGCCCCTTGTAGTTCTACCCCAGTTACTGAACCAGTGCTGAGCACCGACCCACAGAAAACTCTGCAGCCGACTGCGCCGTCTTTAGGCCCAGATACTCTTTGTCAGCATAAAACCGATTCAGAAGCTTAGCATCTGACGGGCATTTTCTTGGCTCACTTAGATGGGTTCAGAAGGCGAATTTTTAGCAGTCAGAACAGCACCTATATAGAAATCGGAGTTCTAAATAGGAACCCATTCCCCATTCAGAACTCCGACTGCCAAGTCCAATTCTTATCTCTTTTCTAAACAGAAGCAGACACTAAATTCTCTTCCCACTTGCGTGGCGCGCTCTTGCGGCGAATGTATCGCCAAATTTGGGTTGCCGCTAAGGTGCCATCGGCCACTGCGACAGACACTTGATTCAGCCCTTGCTTAAGATCGCCCACTGCAAAAATACGATCATGGGTGGTTTGAGCCATGGTATTCGTTACCAAATTCTCACCATCCCAGGTCAGCCCCTCAATATCTTTCAGGTAGTGATTGTGATAAATCGAGCCCATATTAATCAGACCGGTGGTCGCTTCTACCACAGTTCCGTCAGCTAGCTCAACACCACTCATGCGATGGTTCTCACCTAAGATCTGCTTAATTGGCGCTTCGTACAGAGGATATCCATAGTCGGCCAATTTTTGCTTCATTTCATCTCCTACCGTAAATCCATTGGTGAGAACAGATATATAGGGCGTAAACCAGTTCAGTACAAACGCTACATTAATTTGGGACTCACGACTGACCATCACCACCGCTTTTTGGTCCCACATATCAAAACCATCGCAGATCATACAGACGTGAAGTGTGTATCCCGCATAGTCATAGACATTTTGCATGTCTTCCAACTCCGGCAACACATCAATCACACCAGAGGCCGCAATTATATATTTGCTATGTAGGGTATATTGCTTGCCATTTTTCCGACCGATGGTGACATCTACAGCAAATGTCTCCCCTTCATCCGTCACCTTATCCACAAACCCTTGTAAATGATCGGAGCCCCATTCCAAAGCCTGCTTTTTACCATGGGTGAGAATATTACGCCCCGGTGTCGTAGGGTCAAGGCCCAACATATTTCGGGTCTCTTGCATCCAAATCGAACGCCCTTTACCCTTCTCAATCACCAAACATTTAAGACCGTAGCGGGCTAAATAAATCGCTGCCGAAAGACCACCCATGCCACCACCAACAACAATGGCGTCATAGATTGTATCTAGATGGTTTTCGATATTGGCACTGGAGATTTTCATGGCTTTCTTACTCTGCCTTGAACAGGCATAAACGTGGGAGGAGTGAGTTAGTTGATAAAAGTATGGCTTAATTCAGGCTTGAAATAAGCTTAAAAAATAACTGAGGCGCAAGCTCGGTCAACTCTTGATCAGTAAAAACACATGCTCTAAGAACTTTCAACAATGTAGAATCTGCTCTTAAACCGACGAATCAAAGACGCAGCTGCTCCAGAGGTGTAGAGAAAGGAGCCAGTCTAAAGAGCGATTAAAACGACCTATCTTTTCTGCCGCTGACAACAATCCATTAGGGAAGTAGAAGGCAAAGAAGACAAATGACGAACCTTCTTTGCCCCGATGAAGTTACCTAACCTAGTCTGGGACTAAAATTAGCCAACAAACTCTTTAACTGGCGCAGATACACCAGGCGCTTCAGCACCCTTGAGGTAAGCCAACATAGTGTCTGCATCAGATACCTCAAAGGGGTCTGTGGGGCAGTTGTCACCAAAGTCAGGCTCAGCAAACATTTTCTCAATGGTCATATCGTTTACGACCATAGAATAACGCCAGGAACGCATACCAAAGCCTAGGTTGGACTTGTCCACCAACATTCCCATCTTACGAGAGAACTCGCCGTTACCATCGGGAAGCAGCTTTACCTTAGCCGCACCCTGTTGCTTGCCCCACTGGAACATCACAAAGGCATCATTTACAGATAGGCAGTAAATGTCATCAACGCCTAGGGCCTTCATCTCATCAGCTAGCTCTTCGTAACGGGGTAGGTGGTTAGAAGAGCAGGTGGGTGTGAACGCACCAGGAAGAGAGAACACAACAATTTTCTTACCAGCGAAAATATCTTCAGTTGTTGTATCTTGCCAGCGGTAGGGGTTAGGCCCTTCAACAGACTCATCACGAACGCGGGTCTTAAATACAACGCTGGGTACTTTTTCGATAACAGCCATGATAATTTCCTGTATTTGACGTTTAGGTGGATCTGCGGCGGAAGCCTGAAGAGAAAATTCAAACGGTGCTATCACCGGAATTACCCAACTGCGCTTTTGCCTTCCTAACTTAGAATAATTCTTATTTTAAAAAATTTCAACACCTAGACTAGTTCTAATGTTGAAATAGGTGTCATATAAGTTGAATACCAATATACTAGTGCTATGCTTGCACTATAGGCGACCGGGGTATGGATAACCTGTATTCTTAGATGCCTCCTTAGAAGCATGCATTTTGAAACGTATCGGTTGTATCGGTGATGTCTCAACAGACGGAAGAAATCGTCAAGCTGCTTAAAGCTAAGAAGCTACGCGTAACGCCCCAGCGTTTTGCGGTTTATGCCAACCTGCTGGCTCGTAACGATCATCCAACCGCTGAGCAGATCCTTCACGATGTTAATAAGGATGTGCCCCGGTCTTCTCAAGCAACTATATATAGTTCATTACAAGCGCTGCGCGATGTAGGCCTAGTCCGTGAAGTGCTGTTAGAAGAAGGTGTGTGTCGCTACGATGCCAATGTGGACCTACACCATCATTTCCGCTGCAAGGAGTGCGGCTCTATTGAAGATATTCCCTGGGAGCAGTTTCAAGTGGCAGATACCGGGGTATTGCGCTCTGGGCTTACGGTTGAGAGCTATGAGGTGACGGTCCACGGGGTGTGCGATCGCTGCTAATATTTCGTCAAATTTTCGTTTTGAGATAAAACTTCAGCAGAACTTCGAAAGATTTGAAGTCCGCATCACCATACTTCCAAGCAGATTGGCCTAAAACTATAGGGGGGTGTATCACTACACGATCCCGTATGTTGTCCCCTTAAACATTTTTTCTAAAGCCATGACAGCCCTCAATCCTATTCTGAGTTTTCTAACTCAGCCTGCTAGTGCTGACAATGACGCTATTTTGCCCCTGGAACTGGCCCCGATTACTGACGAACAAGATACAGGGAAACTGCTACAAACTCTAAATACGGCATTTCTGATTTTGCTGGCTGGGGAGTCCCATCCTAGCTATGCTGATGCCAAAACTTGTCTAGATAAACTATCCACATCCCCCGACTGGGAAAAGACCGCTCAGTTTTATATCAAAAGCGTAGAACTGATTACTCAAGAGCTAGAGAAGGTGAGTGCTCAGGATACTGACCTTAAGGCTAAATTGGATGCGATCTCAACCACCCTAGACGGCACAGCTGGCAATACCGTTGCAGCAGCCAATGGCATCTGGTCCGTCCTTTTCCCAGAGGGGACCGGCCTTTGGGGGCAAGAAGCTGAGGGTGTAGCCCAGCTGCGGGCAAAGCGCACCGTCACCATCGATCAGCTTAACCCCAGCCCCATCGACAACCCCGCTAAGCAGGTGCTCTTCACATCCAATGCCCTGCTCACCATGCCCCTGGGGTCTGCCGACCTCTCCGGGTTTGATACCGACTTCCAAAGCCAGTTAGCCGATGCCGCCGAAGATCCTCAGCTGTATTGGTACGATCACCCCATTCCCATTGGCATTGCCGAAGAAAGCAACGAAATTCTCTACGGACTCAAGCATTTGAACCATGCAGTGGAGTATGAGAACCAGCAGTCAGGCAGTACGGACAAAGTAAACTGCGTCCTATCCGTATCCGTCACCCATGAGCGGTTACAAACATTGGGCAAAAGCTATCTCAAGCAGGTGCTAGCCGCCAGCGAGCCCCTGGATGCACTAAACATTTTCGCCTTTACCGAAACCGATACCAACACCATCATCAACAAGGTGTTGCTACCCATTTTGGAAAACACATCCGCTGGCGAAAATGCCAAGGAAATGCTATCTGTCTTTGGCGTAGATGGTCGCTATGGTCGTCACTACAGCTTTCTCAAGGCAATTGTTGCCATCTGGAATGTGCTCGTCGATCCTGACATCAAAGCCACCTTTAAGATTGACCTGGACCAGGTCTTTCCCCAGGCAGAACTCGCAGAACAAACCGGTGCTACAGCCTTTGGCCATCTTAAGACCCCCCTATGGGGAGCCACTGGCAAAGATTCTGCAGGTCAACCCATTGAGCTGGGGATGATTGCCGGTGCATTAGTGAATCAAAAAGATATCCATAAGGGCGTATTTACGCCAGATGTGACCGTTCCAACCCCCAAGCTGGCTCCCGATGAGTATGTGTTCTTTAGTAAGCTGCCCCAGGCACTTTCCACTGAAGCAGAAATGATGACTCGCTACGGTGCCGATAGTGACTTTGATGGCAAGACTAAAGCCATCCAGCGAATCCATGTGACCGGTGGCACCAACGGAATTCTGGTGGATACCCTACGCCGTTATCGCACCTTTACCCCAAGCTTTATCGGACGTGCAGAAGACCAGGCATATATTCTCTCCGCTCGGGGCCAGCAGCCTAACCTAGGCTACGCCCATGCCTCTGGTCTAATCATGCGCCACGATAAAGAAGGGTTTGCCCAGGAAGCCATTGCCATGGCGAAGGTGGGTAAGCAGGTGGGAGACTATCTGCGGATTTTATTATTCTCCAAGTATGCTGAGGTACTACCTGAAGCAACAGCTAGCATCAAAGCAGACATTGCACCATTTACCGGTTGCTTTATGTCTAAGCTGCCCATCACTGTCGCTATGTTGAGGTTCTCTCTCAAGGTGGCAAATCTGTTTAATGCTGGTAAAACGGCTGAAGCCACTGAGTTTATCCATACCGGCGTTTTCCAACTGCAGGAAGGGTTTGACTTTATTCAGGGTGAACCTAGCGATTTGCAGAAGACTTACGAACGTGAGAAAGCTGGCTGGCAGTTGTTCTATCAGGCGCTAGAGAGCGTGGAGAAAGCTATGCAAGCTGGTGAGAGTTGGGCTGTTGATATACAGAAAGCAACTCAGGAAATCGTGGAGAACTGCCGCGTAAACTAGGATTACACCATTAATCCTACTACTTGCTTAAGTACTTTCTGAATAATCCCCTCCTTGAAAGGGATGCCTGAAAGGCGGGGTGGGTCTCGAACGCTAACTCTAATGTTCAACCCACCCCTTCGCCCCTCCGATTAGGGGATCAGTTATCCCTGATTGCAGATATCCAAGTTGATAACCTTGTTCAATCCTAGTTCCGAAAGCTTGGGCGACTGTCATAATAAAGGCAGCCTAGTGGATATCGGCCATGTCACAAGCGACTCAAAACCGCAAAAAAAGCTTCTCCAGTTTTACCTACAAGGATGCTTTTAAGTATCTAGGTATTACGGAACTAAAGCGCTGGACCATTGAGGCAGAGCCTATCCCCGTAAGCGATTTTTTTCAGCAGCGTTTGGAACGACTCCAGCGGTTTGACCTGGAGAGTCTAGAGGTATCGAAAACATTATTAATTGATGCTATTTGCGAAGAAGGATTAGAAGCATCACAAGAGCTGAAGGTATGGAAAGGGGCGTATTTAGAAGGTGATGATGTTTGTGGCAATGCAGATTACTTAATTGCTGAACGACGAGCCTACTTGGAACTACCCTACGTCTGCGTCATTGAGGCAAAGAAAGACAATTTTGAACAAGGGGCTGCCCAGTGTTTGGTGGAGATGAAAACGTGTCAGTGGCTAAATCAACAGCAGGGAAGAGAGATTGATAGCTATGGCATTGTCACCAACGGTGAGGGTTGGAAGTTTTATCGATTGACCGTTAACGGTGAAGCCAGTGAATCACTGTTAACGGGGGTGGGAGATATGTCGATGTTATTAGGCAGATTAAGAGTCTTTTTTGCACTATGTGAACAAAATATTGCTAAGTAGCAGTCTGCCGTGGATGTAAGGTTTTTAGTTTTGCACAGTATTATTTAGATAATCACTCTCGCGCTAATTCTTCTTATGACTCAGGCGAAAGAGCCCATAGAGCTTTTACAGCCAGTGCCTCCATTGCCACCGTCGGAAACGCTACCGACGATGTATGATTTGCCGAGTGAATTTCCGGAGGAGCCTGGCTTGGCTGACGAGTTTCATGATTTACAACCTCAGTTGCTGAGTCGTACGTTGCGATTGACTCAGTATGGGGCCGATAACTATTTCACGGGTACGGACATCAATCTCTACTACGATGTGCGCAATCCGTCGTGGCATAAGCGACCTGATTGGTTTTTGGCGGTGGATGTGCCGAGGCTCTATGATGGCAAAGATTTGCGTAATAGCTATGTGGTGTGGCAAGAGGGTGTGAGTCCACTGGTGGTAGTAGAGTTTTTGTCGCCAGGGACTGAAACAGAGGATTTGGGGCCATTTCACGGGGATGGAGCCGCCAACGCCGACCAAATCACGAATGGTCAGCCTACGCCACCGCGAAAGTGGCAGGTGTATGAGCAGGTTTTACGGGTGCCTTACTATGTGGTGTTTAGTCGCTATACAGGAGTGGTCAGGTTCTTTCGTCTGGTGGGTGCGCGGTATGAGGAGCAGGTGGTGCAGGAAGCGCAGCCGCAGCTGTGGATACCGGAGTTGGATCTGGGCTTAGGTGTGTGGTCAGGCACGTTTGAGGGCATTGAGCATAGCTGGCTACGATGGTGTGATAGTGCAGGTAATTGGCTGCTAACAGATACGGAAATAGAAGCGCAGCGTGCAGATGAGGCAGAGGAACGGTTGCAACAGGTAATCAGAAATTTACGGCAGGCGGGAATGGAGACGAAAGTTATTGCTGAAATGGTGGGTTTATCTGTGGAGGAGATAGACGCTTTTTACAACAATCTTGCTTAGTCTCAATAAAACGTTATTAAGTGTTGGTGGACAAGACCTTACTAATCCACTCAAGTTTTGGAATATGAGCTTCTTTCTGAGAAGCGTATGCAACACATCCTAGTTATCTACTGATTCCACGTCATGATCATTTGGTAGAGGCTTTCAATTTCCCTTTTCAAATTATTGGGAAAATCATCAAGACTTTTGGTCTCATCCCAACTTTGTGTAACCATCTGGGCATATATTTTCTTCGTCTTCTTGCTCAACTCTTGAGTGCCAAAATTTTCAATTGTGTCTTTGTCAAGGTATTCTTCTAGTGTTTTAATTTTTGTATTTCCTGCTTTGTACCAAATTCCCAGATTAAGGCCATACCTGCTTAGCTCAGTAAATTGATTTTTAATATATTTTTTAGCTGCTGAAAACTTAGATTTATCAACAATTTTATCTTGCCCTTTTATATTCTTTTTAACTGCATCACTATCTATGACAACAAAAGCGTTACGACTGAAACTGAGCATAGATACTATTTTTTTATACTCTTCCTCTTCACTACTCCCATTTTTGATAAGGCATAAGCTATCAAGTAGTGCTCCTCCAAACATCTGAAACTCATACTGAAGCCCTCTAACCAAAGGAGATAGTTGATTCTCTTGACCATACATTTCTAACCATTTTTCAATATAAATAACGTCAGAAGGCCCCTCAACCCAAATAATTCCATTTGCTTGCAACAGATCGCTAGCTCGAATTCCCAGGTCTTCTAGAATAGCAAGCCCATCAAGATGACTGGTGACGATCTCTACATTGGAAGATTTTGCATCGTGAGTTACATGTATGATTTGTGCATTTTCATCACTACTGAACATATCAATAGCAACATTTGAGTGAGTCGCCATAAAGAAAATACAACCATCTTTGTTAGCCTTCTCTGATATGTAAATAAGAAGTCTCCTGAGCAAAGATGGATGCAGATTATTTTCCAACTCTTCAATTAAAAAGACATAACTAGAAAGACTCTTCTGATCTATGACTGGCACTAAATGAAGATAAACTAGAAGAATCATAACAGTTTTCAAAGAACTTCCAGATTGAGAGAGTGAAATAGTTCCCTTTCTTTCCTCTTCAAGTGCAACTTCCCATTTTCCATCTGTTTTTCTTCTTGGTATGATGTTCAGGAACTCAGCATCACCTCTGAAAATGTGGTTCAAATCGTTTAGAATACTGTCTCCTATGAGATTCCTATCCAAATCTTCTCGATTATAAAAGTTTTGAATAATATTAGTTACACCTCTACCATCTCCCGATATATCTAAATCATAGATATTATCTTCTTCGGGCAAAATGTTTCTGTCTGGATAGATCCTCTTAAATTGTTTATTGACGAATGGATCAAAAAAATTAGCAAGTTGTTTTAACGCACTTTCAGATAGAGCACTCTCTATCTTTTTAGATTCATTGTTATAGGCACTAAATTGAGTATGTTTTGGGTTTTTCTTCAAAAAGAGTGATAATCTTTTTAAGGGATCAGTTCGATTGCCTTCTAAAGATGTATTAATTAATTCTTTATGAGATTCAACTTTAGACCTATTCCCATAGTCACTCTTTAAATTTATCCTATATCTTAGGGAAGCTTTGCTGTTGATGTAACTTTTGCCAATATCCCAATAATTTAGGCGAGCACTGCGATTATAAGAACCAGGTGAATTGAACTGCTCAGGAAAGAGGACTTTAGCAAAATCTATATTATTGATTACGTTTTGCTCAGAAAAGTGGTGTCTTAGAAAATCTTCTCTCAGTGCAATTTCTATTATTATTTCTGGTGCAGCTTTATCATGTCGGAAGATATTTGGGATGCTAATTATTTCCTGAGCATTTTGGCGTATCTTACTAAAATCTTGACTGTTGTTGTTTCCAGAAGTGTTTTGATAGGCATCTTTCAAATATTCTGTAGCTAACTTCAGTTTACTTAGCTCTTCAATAAGATCTAATAAGCTTGATTTACCAGTATTATTACGTCCTAGAATCAAATTCAAGGTTTTTATCTGTTCAAACCCTTGCGGGTACTTGCCAAAGCACTTATAGTTTCTCACTTTCAGAGAGAATTCATATTGCTTAGTCATTTGCTTATTTGTCATGAGTAGTCCTATGCAGAATAAGCATTAGAAAAAACCAGTTTTCTGAACCTATCTTGCTGATTTATTACCCCAAAAAACGCCTAATGGAATAAGTAAAATCTGGCAACAGTGGCGATGTCACTTCATCTGTTGCTATCAGCGTTTCAACTAATGCTAACTGTCCCTGCTGCCGACGATAAATCTCTAACTGCTGCGTAAAGCGATCCGCAATCCAATACTCTTGAACACCCTGCACTGAATAAAGCTTCAGCTTTGCCTCACGGTCTCGACGAATATTATTGTCACCAGGTGACAAGACCTCAACAATCAGCTCAGGAAAACCCGTAAGATGTCCTGCCTCATCTTCCAATACAGCCAACCGCTGCTTACTAATCCACACCACATCAGGAATCACATTATCCGTATCTGACGGAATAATCCCCGGTGCCAAAATTGCTTCTCCCAAACCCGATGATTCTGACCACTCATCCAAAGCCGCAAAAATTTTGCCACTGATCTGCTGATGCCGACGATGGGGCGAACGAGTCACAAACAGCTCTCCATTAATTAGTTCGTATCGCGTGCCTTCGCTTTGAGGCAATACTTCTAAATCCCGTATCGTCCATCGAACTCGCTCAGCAGTTTGACTCATAGAAATCCATGAATGAACTGGTAGTCTAGCTATTCTATCCAGATTGCTTGA
This sequence comes from Cyanobacteria bacterium P01_D01_bin.156, assembly GCA_039024555.1. Taxonomy (GTDB): domain Bacteria; phylum Cyanobacteriota; class Cyanobacteriia; order Phormidesmidales; family Phormidesmidaceae; genus Leptothoe. The sequence goes on along the minus strand of JBCCQQ010000023.1, from coordinate 47,741 downwards.
AATTGAACTCTGTGAAATAGGTATCCGAATCTTGGGTATCAAGTGCCAAGGATTGAGTGTCGGGTCTCAGGTATATTGAGAAAAGCAGCTTCACAATAAAATCACCACCCTATGCTTTACTCTATCGGCGTAATCGAAACCCACGGATTTCCAGCTTCGCTAGCAGCGGCAGATGCCATGGTTAAAGCAGGCAATGTCTCCCTTTTAGGCATTAACCAGGCCGATAGCGGACGTCAGTTTGTCACCATTCGAGGGCGTGTAGCTGAAGTTGATAGAGCCATGGAAGCAGGCATAAAAGCGGCTAATGCCTGCCCCAATAATGGGAAAGTAACGTCCCACTACACCGTGCCCCACCCCACTGAAAATATTGAAAGTGTCTTACCCCTACACTTCGATGAAGCATCAGAACCCTTTAGAGTTTAAGCGGACAAAGTTCAGCAGATTGAAAAAATTGTAGGGGTGGTGCCTTGTGCCCACCCTAGGAATGTTGGCAATTAACCAAGACCTGATTAACCGGCCACAGCATAATCAACTAACTGCACCAACCGCTGCCGTAACGTCTCAAGCCCCAGCTTCTGTGCAGCCGAAATAAACAACGCTTGTGGATACTCATCCTTCGCCACAGCAAGAGTATCGCTATCCACCGCATCCAACTTATTAAATACCAACAGAATCGGCCCTGGCGTTGTTGGCATCTGTCCTAAAATTCCCATTACCGAACGGATGTGTGCTTGCCATGCAGTATGGGATAAATCCACCACATGCATTAGCGCGTCTGCTTCTGTCACTTCTTCTAATGTGGCCCGAAACGCATCCATCAGAGAGGGGGGTAAGTCTTGAATAAACCCCACCGTATCCGTCAGCACCATGGACCGTTTTTCATGGGTTTCGGGATCGACCACAGCTAATCGTTTTGTTGTTGGATCCAAGGTGGCAAACAACTGATCCGCTGCATAAATATCTGCATTAGTGAGAGTGTTCAACAATGTTGATTTACCCGCATTAGTGTATCCCACCACCGCAATGGATGGCACCTCATGATGCTGACGATTTTGGCGCAGTCGCGCCCGATGGGCCTGCAGCTGATTGACTTCTCGCTGCAGCCGCGTAATCCGTTTTTGGATCGCTCGGCGCTCTGTTTCTAGCTTGGTTTCACCAGGGCCACGGGTACCTATACCACCCCCTAGTCGAGACATGGCTTGTCCACGACCGGTTAACTTGGGCAGCTGATACTCTAGCTGGGCTAGCTCCACCTGCAGCTTACCCTCACCCGTACGCGCTCGCTGGGCAAAAATATCTAAAATTAGCTCGGTGCGATCTACCACTCGCACCCCAATGCGCTGCTCCAAACTGCGGACCTGGGCCGGAGATAAATCCCGATCAAATACCACTAAGCTAGCTCCCAGGGTTTGAGCTTCTAAGGCAACCTCATCTACCTTGCCTGCCCCTAACACTGTTTGCGGATGGGGCTTTGAGCGCTTTTGTTTCAGCGTTTCTAAAACTTCACCTCCGGCGGTTTCCACCAACCGCACAATTTCTTCGAGACCACTTTTGAAACGTCGCGTGGAGATCTTGTCCGTTTGCAGTCCCACCAGTAGAACCCGGTCGTGGCTAGCATCCACTTGCTGAGCCACAAACAGTCGCCGGAATTCTTCTTCGAGACCTTCTGTGAGGTCAATAAAGTCTTCGTCGCTGAGAGTTTCTAAATCCATGGGTTCAGAAACTGACCAGCGCTGGGTGTCGTCCGGCACTAGATGAGCCAGATAAGCTTCTCGGATATATCCGGTGGCTCCACCTCCTTTTCGCTGAAAGCCACTACCGGTCAGCGTCAGCAAAACTAGAGCATCTAGCCGCTGTAGGGCCATGGCGGTAAGGGCAGCGTTCCCCGGTTGTTCTTGCTTGAGCTGGGTGGCGATACAGCGAATACCACACAGACGCTCGGCACCGTAACGGGGTAGTTCCAGGGTCGGAATTTGAGTCTGCCTGGGGGAACCCACCCCAATCCGGAGTACGTGGCCCCGACGGTCAATGTAGGCACACACGGCCTGGTTAATGTCTGTACTGATGGCCGCCAAACGCTGGGCAAACTCGCGGTTAGTGATCTGACTACCGGGAATTCGCTGGTGATATAGCCGACGTAGTTGCTTGAGCTGACTGGGTTTTAGCCCCTTTAGCTCGCCGTAAATGGTTTCGATAGGCCCGTAGAAAATGCAGTAAACCTTATTGTAGTCACGTAATTTGTCTCTAACGGCAAAGCAGTCTTAAATTGCAACGTTTTCTGGAAAATGATTGGAATTGGCTATATGTTGCTGCGAGACACTATTTTTCTATCAACTCAGAATAAACTGTTTAAAGTGCATTGGCCTCTGGCTAAACAGCGACCAGCGCGTATGCGCTTGGAAACTTGCACTCTGGACCACAGTGGTTTAGCTTCAAAAACTGTCCACTGGGCGGATCCGCCGCATGGCAGACGAGCGAGGGACTGATACTCCTAGGTTGTTAATACCCATATAACGATGAGCACCGATATTAATTCCCCTGAAGAGAACGTAACGACTCAAGGCACTACTGAACCCACTGATCAGGCTAAAGAGATATTAGCTAAGATTGCCAGTGTCTTGGGGGATGCACCCGAGTATGTGGTTGCGACCTTTAATGAGTACAAGCGCCCCCTAACGGTAATTGGTTTGGTATTCGGCGTTTTAATCACTATCAAGGTGGTGTTTGCCATTCTATCGGCTGTGAATGATATTCCAGTACTGGCACCCACCATGGAATTGGTGGGTTTGATCTACACTGGCTGGTTTATCTATCGCTATCTACTCAAGGCGAACAACCGTAGCGAGTTGCTCAGCAGCCTAGGGAATGTCAAAGATCAAATTACTGGCAATAAGTGATTGGTCGTTGCAGCATCAGTTCCTTACTGCAGCATGAGGAATTATTAGTTCAGCAATTTTAATACGTGCTAAAAAGGCTGGGTGTCACGTACATTCAGCCTTTTTATTAGGTTAGTGTCCAAACTGCGGTTGGGTTTGCGCCATGAAACCCACACCTGGACCGCCATAGCCGATATTGAATTTGGCTCTCTATACTAAGGGGATATCGCTGAGCGCCCCAACAAAGGAACCCATGGAGCTAAATCAGGACATCATGAAAGCAGTGGAAACCCTGGAATATCGGGTAACTGCAGGTGATGTAGCGGCAAAAACTGGATTAAATCTCTCACAGGCGGAAGCGGGGGTACTGGCCCTGGCATCGGCTACCCAAGCCCATATGCAGGTGGCAGATACGGGAGACATTGCCTATGAGTTCCCTCGACAGTTTCGGTCGGTGCTCCGTAATAAGTATTGGCAGCTGCGGTGGCAAGAAACCTGGGCCAAAATCTGGGCGGTGCTGTTTTATCTAATTCGCATTTCTTTTGGCCTCATGCTGATTTTAGCGGTGGTGCTAGTATTTGCGGCGATTATCGCTATCCAAATTGGCATGCAGTCTCAGCGGGATGATGATAACCGCGGCTATGGTGGCGGCATGATGTTCAATCCTTGGCTGTGGATTGGTAATGATTGGTTTTATTGGTTTAGCTACGGTCCACGCCGACGGTATGATCGCTATGGTTATACGGGTGGCGGACGCGATCGCAACCGCCACGACCTCAACTTTTTGGAATCGATCTATTCGTTTTTGTTTGGGGATGGCGACCCCAATAAGAACTTGGATGAGAAACGCTGGGGTGCGATCGCAACGGTTATCCGCAACAATCGAGGCGCAGTTACAGCGGAGCAGTTAGCCCCGTACCTTGACAACGCTAATCTGGACGATGATCTAGAAGACTATATGCTTCCGGCCCTGAGTCGCTTTGATGGTCGACCCAAGGTGAGCCCCGAAGGGGATTTAGTCTACTATTTTCCAGAACTACAGGTCACTGCTAAAGACCACAAACCTCAGTCGGTTCCTGCTTTTCTAAAAGAGACTAAACGGAAGTTTACCAGCGCCAGTTCTGACCAGGTCACCATTGCCATTGGTCTTGGTATCGCCTTAGTGGTCGGGTCTCTTTATCTAGCGTCAGCAGCAGCAGGATGGACCACTGGTTTTGTTGGCTTAATCTATTCTCTCTGTGACATCTTTTTAGCCTACGGTCTCGCTTTTCTCAGTATTCCAGCTGTGCGCTATTTCAGAATGCAACAGCAGAACAAACAAATTGAAGCTCGCAATATCGAGCGAAAACGGTTGGTGGGTCAAACGATACAACGGAAACTGGACTACGCTAAACAATTTGCTATTGAAACCATTGTTGGCAAAGACAATCTTGCCTATACCAGCGAAACTGACCTAATCGATCAAGAAATCGCCAACCGCGACAAAATTGATGAAGAATGGCGCAGACGCCTTGAATCGTCCTAAGGAGAACATTGTCGCGGGTTGGTAGGGGCAATCGGGCGATTGCCCCTACCAATCACCACGCATACGTCACATTAATTTCCTAAAATGTTGATCAACGCGCCTGCTGCACCGCCTTGAATTGCATTCTCAAGGAAAGAGTCATCGTTGGTAATTGTTCCAACAACTGCACCGGTTGCTGCTCCAATGGCCGCATCTTCAGCAACGCTAGAAGTCTCTCCTCCAATCACTTCAACCGCAGCACCCGCAGCACCACCGTTAATCACATCGTCCAACCCGGCATCATCGCCAACAACTGTCCCGGTGATAATGCCAGCACCGGCACCAATGCCAATATTCTCTAGCAGCTGAGCAGAACCAGGCGCTGCTAATACAGAACCTAACGTAACCGAGGTTAGTCCTGTCATCAAAAGTGTGGTGAGTGTCTTTTTCATGGTGATAGCTGCCAATGGCTAGCGAATTAACAATTAACCTCACTATCCGTCGTTCGCCTAATAGCCATCTGATGCAAGCCTGAGGAATACCTAAGGCTTAATGAGTCATATCTGAGACTTGACGGTGACATTTGTCACACCCAAGGATAGGAAAATTATGCAAATTCCTAATTTTCCTTACGTAGTAAGGGATTAACTAGATCATTTAAACCCTCACCAATCAGTGATAGCCCGGTCACCATACCCGTAATCGCCAATCCAGGGAACAACGCGGTCCACCAGATACCTGTTGGCAGTGCATCCAATGCCTGACGCAGGGAACTGCCCCATTCCGGCACTTCATCCGGTAAACCCAGCCCCAGAAACCCCAACCCTCCCAAAATTAAAACGGCATCAGCCGTGTTGAGGGTAAACAGCACCGGCACGCTCTGCACCACGTTCAAAAATAGATACCGGGACAGCACCGCCCAGGTGGACGCGCCCATCGCCTGGGCTGCTTCTACAAATAGCTCTGTTTTTAAACTTACGGTGTGGTTTCTCACCACCCGGTAATATTGGGGGACATAGGCAATACTCAGAGCTGCCGCCGCATTCACCACCCCTTTGCCAAGGATAAACGCGAGGGTCACCGCCAACAACAACACCGGCAAAGTATAGATGGCATCCATAAAAAACAGGAGGCCACGGTCCAGCTTACCGCCTAGGTAACCGCTAACCATGCCTAAAGGCACACCAATAACTACACTGATGGCTGTGGCTAGCAGCACCACCTGCCACGCAGCCCGAGCCCCAAACAAGGTACGCGAAAAAACGTCATAGCCCTGACGGCTGGTCCCAAACCAATACTGTCCAGAAGGTGGCTGATGGATGGGATTTTCCAAGGTCACAAGCGGGTCCTGAATCCATCCCCAACTCTGCATCAGCGGCGCACACAAGGCCATCAAAATAAACAGCAGCGTGATGGCAATGCCCATCCACATGAGTACATTTGAAATAGTCCAGCGTCGCGTCTGTAGATTTTCCACCATGGCCAAGACAGTGCGGTCAGGCTCCATTGTCTAATAGGCGCGGACGATTCCAAACTCAAAATTCAAAACTTATCCTTGGCTAACCTGTGGCAAGCAGCGCCGCCACTAACTCCTCAAAGCCTTTACCCTCTTCAGCCTGGGTAATAAATGTGGGATGGTGAGCCAGCATATCTAGATAGTGGCGTACATTGGCCACACCCACAGATGTGGGAAACTGCGCCGGATCAAACATACTTTCGTCATTGGGACTATCACCGACGGTGAGTACCTGATGATGGCCGAGTTCAGAATATTGCTGGGCGATCACCTGAGTCAGACCACTCGCCTTATCTTGAGGTAAAGGTTTGATGTGACATTGAACCGTACTGTAGGTAAACCCCCAACCATGATCGTGGCAGTTTTCCGTCATCCACTGCAGGTCTTCAAGGCTTAACCCGGTTACCTCAAACGTCCAATCAGTCAGGCGAAATGAATTGTCACTGGACTCTTGGATCTGAGGATAGCGCTGTCGTAATCGTTCAAACTGTTGTAATAGCAACTGTCTATGGTTTGGTTCAATGGGCTGGAGAAAGGTGGGATAGGGATTGGTTTTGGTGAAGTAGAGACCGCCATTTTCTGCGATCGCAAGTTCTACAGGTAAATAATGCAGCAAGCCATTCACCCAGCCCGCTGAACGCCCCGTGGTAATCAATACCGGCATCTGGGCCGCCTGCAAGGTGGCCAACGTGGATAGCAGGCTGGGGGTAAATTGCTCATGCTGGGTCAGTGTGCCATCCATATCCGTTGCCACCAACCGAATTTGAGCCAGTGCTTGGCGAGCCACCTGAGTTGTCAGTGCCTGTAACCGTTGTGTTGCCATCATTGATATACTACTCCTGCCGTTTGTTGGAACATCTGATTCCGTAAACCACTCTGGCATCCTACAGGGGTGTCATCTAAAACAGCTGCTCACTGTTTACTGATGCTCAACCAATGGTAACGACGTCCGAGTAGCCATAGATCTTGATGCAAGAGGGCTTTCCTGAGTTACACACTGACATCGGTTGGCAATCAGCTATTGACGATGCTGATAAATGATTTATCGTATTAACGCCTATCGAGGATTAAATAAGCTGCTTCATGAATGCTCAAAAGCAGCGGCAGCCACACACAAGTTATTCCAATTTTTAAACGTTACCCAATCCTTGATGCGCGCTCCATCCAGATAAACCGTTATAGTCCAACCAGCTATGGCATCACTTGAACCCGATCAGCGCAACTACTACTATCTCTTAGAAGCCGAGCGAGCCGGTATTCATAAGCCCATTTTGGCTGGGCTGTATACCGTTCACCAAGCGCCACAACTCATGGATGGGGAAACGGGTCTGGGCATTGCACCTGCCAACAAAATCCCTATCGACCAGGTAAATACCTTTCCAGAACAGGCGCAGTACGCGGCCAACACCATCAGAGGACTCACGAGTACGCTCAGCAATCAGGGCTGGAAAGGACCAGACTTGTGGGATGTTGCCAAAGGACGCTATAGCGATCGCTTTATTGAACGCATTGCAGAGGGCTACAACCCTGTAGCCTCAGAAGAGAACTCTGCTCAACTGGAAAGCTGTAATGCAGAAGCGCTACTGGCAGCCTATATCGACGATATTAGTTACGACTACGGTGCCCAGCAACTCCCCCACAATCTCTCGGAGTTAGACGACGAGCTACTAGCCTTAGCGGATCGCATTGCCCCCAACTACGGTCGGCTTGATTTTCAGCGGGAAGCCTTGCTGGAATCCGCCCGCATTTGGCGCAAACTCGATTCTCACAGTAGCACCATGGAGGCCATGAAAATCCCCATAGCCAATGGTGCTGCCGATGAAGCCGCGCTGGATAAGGGACTAGCCGACTTTATTCGCCAGGTCTCTCGGTTTTATTCGGGCTATCCCCATCAGCGAGAAGCCTTACTGCGGTTAACTCAATTATGGAGACAGCTAGATTCCCGAGAAGAAGCCATTGAATGGCTGCGCAATAGCGACCCACGGGCGGGTGAAACCAACTTAGAAATTGTGGACCCGGCCTTGATTGCCTTTGTCCAGCGTGTTCCTGGCGCCTACAAAGGAGATGGGTACTCTCGTTTTGCCCTGACTGAAACCTACCGTATGTGGAAGGGCCTGGACTCGCGCTCTACCGTCCTCACAAGTTTTGGTGTGACACCACAGTTTCTATCCGCTAACAGAAACAATTCTGAAGCCCTTGCCAGAGCCGCTAAACAGGTAGATAGTGAGCTGTTGACCTTTATGGGGAGTATCCCTCAAACCTATAAAGAAACAGAGGAGCAGCGGGAAGCATTAATTCGCTCAGTGCAAATCTGGCGCAGATTGGATCGCCGTGTGGATGCTATCCAGTCCCTATTTGACGATGTACGTCTTATGACCCGCGCTAACCGGGACTCTGCCGAAGCTCCACCGATTCCTCAACCGGCTCCGCTGCCCACTCGTCCAGCGCGCTGGACTCCTTACAATCTGCAGTTGGAGGCATCGATTATTCCCAATGGCAATTTTACCTGGGCCGAAGCAACTCGGGGGGGTACGCGCATGCCGCCCAATCAGGCCACAGTAGATGGCATGATCCGCATTGCCAAGCTTGCCCAACAGGCCCGCGATCGCATCGGGCGTCCGTTTCACATTACCAGCTGGTACCGACCTGCGGACATCAACCGACAGGTCGGTGGAGCTTCCAATAGTCGTCACATTGTCGGAGATGCCATTGATTTTTATGTTGATGGACTCTCTGGCGATCAACTTTACTGGGCTCTAGATCCATGGTGGCCAGGAGGATTGGGGCGTTATCGCAGCTTCTCTCGTCTAAGCCATTTAGATGGTCGGGGATATCGCGCACGGTGGCGTCACTAATCGCACTGAAGCTCATCGAAATTTCACATAGACTTTACTAGAGTTTAGATATATCCCCTTAGTCCGGAAACCATTCTCTAGGGAATGCTTAATGTAATCGAATAGCACTCTCGTTTAGCTATGTCTTACCCTATCAATGGGCTTCATCCGGTGGTCGCTCAGGCTCCCAATCCTGTCACCGAACCCAAAAATCCGTGGCTGTATACGTCAGTTGGTTTAACTGCGCTGCTGATCATTTTGGGCATAGTTTCACAACTACAGTTTGCTCGATTACGCAAAAAGCTCAGGTTTGAAACCTACAAAAACAAGGAGCTACAAAAGCGTGTAAAGCTTGCGCTGAGCACCATCAGCAAGATGGAAAAGAATCCAGATTTGGTACATTCTCGCGACTTTAATCTGGATTATCTCAGAATGCGCATGGAAGAGAAGCAATTTAATTTTTCAGTTGTCAACCAGCTAAAAGTCAAAGTTAAACAGCGAATCACCCTAGCCCTCCGGCCTCAACAAGCACAACAGGGTGTAGTCGGCATTGCATCCTCTAAACCCAGGGCCGTCGATCAGATTTTTGACGTACAGTATCAAACCATTCAAGACAACGAGAAGAAGAAGCGTATCCTGTTTCGAGTACAGATTAAGCTAGTCAAACTCCCTACCCAAGCTACCTCCGCCACGGTTCAAGAGATTATCGAATGCATTGAAAACTTCCTCAGCCCTGAGCGGGACGAAAAATTCTGGCAGCCAACATTGTTAGGCCGCCTAGCAACAATGCACTGGGATCAAAAGGCTAAACCCACCCCCCTATTGGTGCTAGAACAAACCAGTGAGGGAGTGAATGTGACGTTCCGCAGTTCCAGCAATCGCGTTGCTCTGTAGCCTAGATAAACAACAAAACTGACTGTTCTTTATAGAAGATATACTACTGAAGATCCGCATAGTTTGATGTTACAAACCTGCACTACTATCTAATAGCTCAGGTATTACAGGATAGTAGTGCATGGGGCAGAAAGCAGCTAGGTGAGAACCAGCTCATCGGCTTCAGGGTGATTCGACTGGCCACTATTGATAGTAAGCATGGCAGGTTCTAACCATTCCGCTTGCAATGCTTCAGTCGTATCAGTGATCACCGCTTCACCCAAACGCTCTCGCAGATCGGGCATCACAGCTAGCGCACGAGTCCAATCAGGAATTTCTGTACCGGTGGGGTCTTCCAGATAGCGTTCACCTGCGTTGACAATGACTTGCTCAAAACGCTCTAGAGTATTTTCTTCTTTATGGCGGTCATATTGCAAATCGTTGAAACGTGCGTCCACAAAGTACTGTCGGGCTAAATCTTGGGCTTCACGACGGAACTTAATGCGCAGCGACCTCAACTGATCTGAGCCAATCACCACCTGCTCAGTTTCCGTCAGTGTGCCTAGCAGAGACTGAAAAATATCCCGACACATCTTTTGCAGTCCCTGATCTGTGGACTGCCCCACATCTTGATGTTTGTGGTCGAACATACCTAAGTCAACCTGGGCAATCCGCTTGAGCGCAACATTGCGATAAACTTCTGCCAGCAACCCGACTTCTAACCCCCAGTTCGCTGGAATACGCGTAGTAAGGGCTAAATCACTCGTAAGGGCAAACTCACCCGAGAGGGGATAGCGATAGGCTAAAAGATAGGATAAATACTCGCGCTGGCCAAAAACATCGACCAGAGAACGTAATAGGGGAGCCACAAATAGTCGTGTGACACGACCGTTCAGTTTACACGGCTCGCTACTGATACGGGCATAGTAGGCCTTGGTAAAAGCAATCCCAAACTCAGGCTCCAAGATAGGATAGAGCAGCTTCAGGGGATAGGACCGATCGTAGGTGATGATATCGGCATCGTGGAGTGCGATCGCGCCTGCATGGAGTGTTGCCAGCCCTAAGCCAAGCCAAACCGCTCGCCCCTTGCCTCTGTGGACTAAAATGTCGAGTCCCTGAGCTTGCAGCTCCGTCAGTAAACTAATAACCCTTGGACCGTTTTCCCAAACGATATAGGTTTTTTGAGGCAGCGAACTAAAAAATGCGACAGCTTTGGCATATTGCTCAGCGTTATCGGCATACAGACTAACGATAACGGTACTTACAAAAGAGCAGTCTTTAAGATTGTCACGAATACGTGTCAGGGCTGGGCGCTCAAGCTCCTCATAGAGAGATGGAATTAAAACAGCGGTGGGAGTGTTCTGAATAAGCTCATAGGAGCGTTCTTCAATTCGGGTAAGGTCACCCCCGAAGTCATGAATCGTCGTGATTCGTTCCTGTCTATAATCCATAGAATCCTGACACCCATCATAGTTAGACACATCATAAGAAAAATATAAAAAAAATAGTGTCCCCACCGCTACAGCAGACCTATCAGACAACCTGACACACACTCTACCGAGGGGTATATAGGATATAGACTAAACTCTTTTTTCACCATTGCTGCTACAAGCAGATAAAACACTCAGCAAGATATAGAATTCTCCAAATCAACAGCTACGTCTCTTGTTTTTAAAGATGTTCCCCTGACATCCCAAGGACATCAGGGGAACATCCACTAGCTAAACCCTAAGCTATGGCAAGTGAGAACAGCCTATCTCAGCCAATTCTTCAACCTTGAAGCAACCTGGGGACGACGCAGCTTACGCATGGCCTTCGTTTGAATCTGCCGCACTCGTTCGCGAGATAAGTTGAAAATGCCACCAACTTCCTCCAACGTATGAGGTTCACCGGTCGTTAATCCATAGCGGAGTGAGATAATGTCTTTCTCTCGTTCCGTCAACACCTCTGTCAGAACATCAGAGATTTCTTGGCGCATCATCGACTCATTCATACGAGACTCAGGAGACAGAGTATTACCGTCTTCCAAAAGCTCCATGAGCTCGGTATCTTCGCCCTTGCCTACACGGTGGTTCAAAGACAGAGACTTACGCCTAACTTGCTGTAGATTACGTAACTGCTCTGGCGTCAAATCCAGTTCCGCAGCCAGCTCTGCCTCAGTTGGTGCACGATTAAGCTGCTTACGTAGCTCTCGCTGAGTCTTCTTTAACTTGTTCAGCTTTTCAACAATATGAATCGGCAAACGAATGGTGCGCGCATCGTTCGCAATGGTACGAGTGATGCCCTGGCGAATCCACCAGTAAGCATAGGTAGAAAACTTATATCCCTTATCGGGATCAAATTTTTCAGCCGCCCGATTGAGCCCCAGAGCTCCTTCTTGAATAAGATCTAGAAATGGGACGCCGCGATTCAGATAGCGCTTTGCAATAGACACCACCAAGCGCAGGTTGGAACGAATCATCTTGCGCTTGGCACTACGAGCATAGTGTAAGCGACGCTGAAAGTCGGACTCACTATAGCCCAAAGACTCGGCCATCTCTAACCGTGAGGGCTGGCGCTTCAACTGCTCAGCCAGCTCCTTAGACAAAGTTTCTAAATCTGCCAGAAACTTCACCTGACGTGCCAATTCAATTTCCTCGTCTGCTTTTAGCAGCGGATAGCGAGCCATTTCTTTGAAGAAGGCTCCCACTGCATCATCAGCGAGGGTTTTCTTATAAGCCGAGGCAACTTCAGCACTGATTTCAGCAATTGGATCTTCAGCCAATTCCTCACCTTGCTCTTCGCCGGTCGCACGATCCCAGCGAGGAACGCTCGATTCTTCGATAAACTTACTGTCTTGACGATTACTACTCTGGGGATTGGGAGGCTGCTTAGTATCAGCCCAAGGTTCAATCACCACTGTTTCGGAGGAATTAACAGAAGGGGCCATAGTTTCGCAAGAGAATTCGTTGCCTGAAGGAGTCTTAAAAAATTAACCGATGGATGTCGCTATCTTTAGTTACATTTACTAGATTTCAAAGGGACTAGATGCAGTCCTGTTTACACTATACCAACCTGATTCTGGAGCACTGTCCACTGTGATATTTTTTGAACGATGAAAACTCTTATTTCTCAAGGTTTTTGTAGCTTTTGTAACGTTTAATTCTATTCATTGCATCATGTAAACTTTCCATGACATGCCACCTTATAAACAGTGCGTAAACTCCGTTTTTTATGAGGTCTAGCTAATAGTTAAAAAAATATATTTTCTGTCAATCAGATGTCTATAGACGTCTATTTTCACAATTAATTTGAGTTATATGACTCACGCTGAAACACCTGAAAAATATAAACTTGAGGCCGTAGAGGTATTGGTAGATTGTCCCGGTGCATCGGGACTTTACACCTATAGAATTCCTAAAAATTTTAGTGTGGTTCCAGGTGATATTATCAGCGTCCCCTTTAAAGGTCAGCAGCTAGGTGCGATCGCTATCCGACGGTTACCGACATCATCGATATCTCAGCTAGATTACACACTACGCGATGTTGAAGGTTTGATTAGTCGTGGTTTCTTTTCTAAAGATTATTGGAAATTATTGGAACGGGTTGCCAGCTATTATCAAACACCTTTAATTCAGGTAATTCGAACAGCTTTACCCCCCGGTTTATTAGGGCGATCGCAACGTCGAATTCGACTTAAGTCGGCCCCCCAATCATCAACTGCTTTAGGAACAGTCGCTCAAACGTTACTCACGGCCCTACAAAAGTCTCCTCAAGGTAACTACACTTGGCGTTATTTAAAGCGTCAGCACCATCAAGCAGCAACAGGTTTACGACAATTAATTGACCTCGGCTGGGTAGAAAGTTATCTAGCCATGCCCACCCCACCCCGTCCCCAACATCGACAGGCCGTTAGTATTATCGATGTCCCCCAGGGCGAGCAGGCAGATCTCACCCGGCGGCAACAAGAACTTTTGATCACATTGCAACGCTGCGGTGGCGACCTTTGGCTCAGCGATGCACTGCAGAGGCTATGCACCACGAGCGCTACCCTACAACGATTGGCCGCTAAGGGATATCTGGTGATTGAGCCACGTGAGCGCCTACGCGTCAGTAGTCACTCCCACGCAATTGCTGATCAGCCCAAGCAACTCACCTCTGACCAACATCAGGTACTCAAAAGCCTGCATGGGCTCGAACGTTTCCACACGATACTCCTGCATGGAGTCACCGGCTCGGGTAAAACCGAAGTTTACTTACAAGCCATCAGCCCCCGACTCCAGGCAGGAAAATCCGTCTTAGTGTTAGTCCCAGAGATCGGCTTAACCCCCCAACTCACCGATCGATTTCGGGCGAGGTTTGGCAACCAAGTCTGTGTGTATCACAGTGGGCTATCAGAGGGTGAACGCTATGACACTTGGCGACACATGCTGAGTGGCCAACCCCAGGTCATTATTGGAACTCGCTCGGCCATTTTTGCGCCCCTACCCAACCTAGGTTTAATTGTCCTCGACGAAGAACATGACAGTAGCTTTAAGCAAGATCAGCCTGCCCCCTGTTACCACGCACGCACCGTAGCCAGATGGCGAGCTGAGATGGTGAACTGTCCCTTGGTTTTAGGCTCAGCCACACCTTCGCTGGCAACTTGGGTGGCAACACAGGGGAGGCAAAAGGCCAGCCCCCCCAAGAATGACAACTCACAACTCACGACTCGTTACCTCTCTTTACCCAATCGCGTCCATCAGCGTCCATTGCCCCCGGTACAGATAGTGGACATGCGCCTAGAGCTACAGGCAGGTAACCGTTCAGTGTTTAGTCGCGCTCTACAAACTGCCATAGAAAAAATGCAGACTCACGGAGAACAGGGGTTACTGTTTATTCACAGACGAGGACACAGTCGATTTGTATCTTGTCGCAGCTGTGGCCACGTTATGGAATGCCCCGACTGTGATGTTGCTTTGGCCTATCATCAACCCCAAGATGGTGGTTCTGCCCATTTACGATGTCACTACTGTGGCTACAGCCAACGCCATCCCGATCAATGTCCCAGCTGTACATCTCCCTATCTGAAATATTTTGGTAGCGGTACGCAGCGCATTGTCCATGAGTTAGCGAGCCAGTTTCCGGGGCTGCGGTGTTTACGCTTTGATAGTGATACCACCCGAGCTAAAGGAGCACACCGAGCTTTGCTGGAGCGGTTTGCCGCCGGGGAGGCCGATGTACTGGTGGGTACTCAGATGCTCACAAAGGGAATTGACTTACCGAAAATTACAGTCGTTGGGGTGGTGGCAGCTGATGGGTTATTGCATATGCCGGACTATTGGTCTGGAGAACGAGCCTTTCAAACGTTGACCCAAGTAGCCGGGCGAGCCGGGCGTGGGGAGCAGCCAGGCCAAGTGATTTTGCAAACCTATACCCCTGAACATCCAGTGGTGTTAGCGGCTAAAGACCATAGCTACCAACGGTTTATTGAGCATGAGATTGAGCATCGGCAGTTGCTGGGCTACCCCCCTTATGGGCGCTTGGTTTTACTGCGCCTCAGTAGTCCAGTGGCTGAGGAAGCAGAAAAGGCAGCAAATTATTGCGCAGACCAACTGCAGCAGATACTCGACCAGATTTGCCCTAGAGGATCTGATCCGATAGACGGGTTGGATTTAGCAGGGCCTTCCATTTTAGGACCGACGCCCGCGCCAATTCTGCGGGTGGCGCAGCGCTACCGTTGGCATGTGCTGCTTAAACTACGGTCGGGAATGACCATACCGAATTTGGGTAATCTGCGATCGCATCTCCCCAAATCCGTTCGACTCACTATCGACGTTGACCCACTGAATCTTAGCTAGTGCAATTGCCAATAACAAAAATACTGACTAGGACTGATAACATTTGGCCATTAATGGTCCATGTCTCGCCAGTGCCATTCTTCGATAATGGTCTGCACTTGAAGTGCATCGGCTTCCAATGAAGGGACTGCAAGAGCGGCGGCAGGAAACGTTACTGTTACTGCCAGTGCAGCAGTCAGGAATCCGCTAGAAAGCTGGAATAGGGTGCTATTCATAGGACCTCCTGGTATCAAACTATTTTGATTACAAGGATGATCCTCGGATCTGAGATTTTACTGAAGTGATCCTAAGCCACAAGTAAGTTTTTGTAACTTTAGATACATTCTAATGGTCTAAATCTCCCCGGTGAGCACAGCAGGCCCTTTTGGCACTGGCGGGTCAATGACCGCATCCACGGTAATAATGACCTTAACGGGCCGGGCATTGCAGCGGGCATCGGGAATAGTCCACTGCACATTCCCCACATCCGTATTATTAAATTCACCGCAAAACATCGGATTAGAGGTTTGGGTTGCCACGGACCAGAGGCGATAAACCTGCCCTTGGGGTAACACTGGCAAATTATGGGATACCAGCTGCACTTCAGAATGGTCAGGCAGCGTGAGCAAACTACCGGAAGATGTCAGAGCTTCCCCCGTTCCCTGAAGAGAATACACCAGGGCATCAGGCTGTCGCAGGATATCTACAACCTGTTCAAGATTAGTTTCTAGCTGCTGCTTTTCAAGCTCTACCAAAGAATTTGCCAACGTTTGTCGCTCAGTCTCAGCCGTAGCGAGCTGGCCTGTCAAAACGTCTCGCTGCTGCCGCAAACGATAGTTATCCACACCCACAACAGCAATAACGACAGCTGCTGCTGCCATAGCAGCTTGATACCAAGGACGGACAGAACGTCGTCGCTGTCTCTCCTGAGGACGACGGCTCGTTTGCGCCACGGACAGAATACTCAGCTCCAGCTCTGGTGGAGGTATCTGAGGCTCTAAGGCATAGGGTACCAGGGCCAGAGCTTCTTCATAGGCAAGCATTTCGGCTTTTAGGTCAGGACGCTGAGCCAACAGCTTCTGTAATGTAGCTTGCTCGTCTGGAGAAAGGTTACCAAGGGCATAACCTGCAAGTAAGTCATGCCAGTCGGGATGTTGGTCTGTAGTGGGTGACGAATCGAACGGCATAATAATCTGAAAAAGGCAGAATCAGCAGAGGAAGAGAAGAGGTGAGCGTGTTAGTAAAAGGGTTCTAAAGATGGGGCTGTAGAGTTTGGCGCAGCTTACGCAGTGCTTGCCGGGAGCGCGATTTCACGGTACCCAACGGAAGACTCAGGCGTTGAGCAATTTCCGATTGGCTCAGACCTTCGTAGTAGGCAATTTCAATCACCTGACGTTCTTTATCAGAAAGTACTGCGAGAGCTTGACGGGTAAGCTCTCCGCGCTCACTCAGGGTGGCAATATCTAAGGGTGTAGGGGAAACATCGGCCATCATTAAATGCCACTTGTGCAATCGCTGACGATGAGACGTTTGGGAGCGTAACCGATCAATGGCGCGGGACCGAGCTAAGACCACTAGATAACGGCTTAGGGAACCTCGACTGGCCTTATATTTATTCTTGTGCCAAAGCGTGAGAAAAACATCCTGGGTGATTTCTTCAGCCTCTTCATCACTGCGAAGAATGCGCCGAGCCAGGGTATAAACTAACCGACCGTAGCGCTGATACAGGCTACGTAGGGCATCCACTCGGCCTGCTTTCAGGGAGGCCAGGAGCTCAGCATCGGATGAGGTAGTATCTGATGCTGCCCCGTCCCAGGAATTTATTGGCCCCATAGGTTTAATCAGACACTCCCAAGCTTGACTGACCATGTGTATACCGGCAAAAACCGACTCCGCTATCTTAGATGGTGTTTGACGTTAAGTTATTTTCATCAAAAAATACGGACTCAAATTCAAATCGGATTACTCTCGATGAAAAATATTGTGGGCAGGCAACTGATTGCTACAAGATTGCTACAAGTAGAATTGAGTGTAAGCAATTCCCATCAAGACATTACTACCAATCAATAGGACTCTGGCCCAGCGCGATCGCAACAACCGCCACACCCATACACTTGCCAGCAATACCAGCCCTCCTTCCACTAGAGCAAAGAGTCTCCCGTGGTGAGCTGGATCCCAATAAGAAACAGGACTTTGATAGCGAAAATTGCTCAGGGGCCAAAAGTGTCGGTGACCGTCATCCGCATGGAGGGGTAAATCTGCCAAACAGTGCAAAATCACACTTAAGGCAAGAAAAATAATCGTGGTCGCCAGGGTCTGCCATCGGGGGTACCGCCGCTGCAGCCATAGGGCAATGCCAATGGCTAGCACAGCCAAAGGAATCGAATTGCCCACCGCAAAAATATCTTGCCAAAAGGGTTCAAAAAACGCCTCATTCCAGATGGTTGCCTCGTCCATGCGGGCAATCAGTTTAGCCCACCCATAAAAGCCAAACATAGCCAAATCAGGTACTAACGCCCCCCAAAAGATGGCACTGTTTAAGTGGGTTTTAGACCGCCGCCCCAACAGAGCAAGATTCAAAATAACGTGGCTATTCGTGATCATTAATAAAGCAGTCAATAAGCTTACGGGCAATGCTGAGTTTGCCAGGTACAGGGGGTAAAGTCTCCCCGGTAAACCACCCAGCGGCTTCGATTTCCTTAGGGTCCATCACAATGGCACCACCAGCATAGCGAGCGGTAAAGCCAATCATCAGGGAATTGGGAAAGGGCCAAGGCTGGGAACCAAAATAACGAATATCGGTTACCGCAACACCGACTTCTTCAAATACTTCCCGCGCTACCGTTTCCTCCAGAGATTCTCCAGGTTCCACAAATCCAGCTAGCACGCTGTACATCCCTTCTCGAAACCGTGGGGCACGGGCCAGAAGCACTTCTGACCCACGGTACACCAACATAATCACCGCAGGGGATAACCGAGGATACTGGCTCAAACCACACTTGGGGCAGCGTTTTACCCGTTCATCACTCGCTTGTTCTAGGGGGGTGGCACAGCATCCACAATATTGATGGGTACGGTCCCACTCCACAATCTGAGTAGCACGGCCAGCAATCGCAAATAGGTTATCGTCGAGTTGACCATACAGTCCTCGCAAGCGTTGAAGATCCATCCCTGGTAGTAGTTCTAGGTCTTTGGGAAGCTGCACACCATAGCAGGCTTGGTTATTTAAGGTGCCAAGGAACTGCGATCGCACCTCCTTTATCCCCATATCCTCCAAATTCTTTCCACGAGGGATACCAACCGTCTCATGGACTTCATCCACAGTCACCAGCATCTTTGAGCCACAAAAACAAAACCACCAGGCTACTCCCGTGGGAGCCGTCGTTATATCCACACCAGCCACAAACCCCGTAGGCTCAGCAAATGGATTCACAGCTGCTCCCATATCAATTTTTCCCCATGCTTCATAGCCTATCCAACCCGTCTGCGCTATCTTACGCTAGCGCTTTACTATCCACAGCTCACCCATGCAAATTTTGTCTCAGCTTCAGACAGGCCAAGCCCTCGTTGTTGGTGGCAACCGCGGCATTGGTTTTGGGTTTGTCCAAGCATTGCTTCAAGACAATCGTTTTAGCCACGTATTCGCCACCTATCGCCACTCCCAATCCGCTAGTAAGCTATTGCAGTTGGCCCAACAAAACCCACGGCTCCACTGCATTTCCATGGACCTGACTGATGAAGCCCAAATAGAAAATGGGCTAGCTCAGATTCAAGCTATCCAAGGTCAACTGCATTTTGTGATTAACTGCGTTGGCTTTTTACACGAAGGTTCCATCACTCCTGAAAAAGCCCTCAGACAGCTCAATGCCGACCATCTCATGCGCTATTTTCAGGTCAACAGCATTGGCTCAGCATTACTGGCTAAGCATTTACTCCCCCTACTGAACCATAAACAACCCAATGTCTTCGCCACTATCTCCGCCAAAATTGGCAGCATTGAAGACAACCGCCTAGGGGGATGGTATGGCTACCGAGCCTCCAAAGCAGCCCTCAACATGTTTCTCAAAACTGCTGCCATTGAGTACAGTCGCCGCAGCAAGCAGACAGCCATTATCCTTTTACATCCAGGCACCACCGACACACGCCTATCAGAACCCTTTCAAAGGGGAGTCCCCCCCGAAAAACTTTTTCCAGTGGGCAAAACCGTAGGGCTCCTCATGGCCGTATTAGAAACCGTTACTCTGAAGGACAACGGCTCGTTCTTTTCCTGGGATGGGAGTCGGTTGCCGTGGTAATTTTTCGGCATTGCTGCTCCCCGAAACGATTCATCTCTTAAATCAGTAATAGCGATTTTTGAAGTTTTGCAAGCGACATTGGCGTTTTATTACTCAGTCGCTGAAACTAGCTAACCACTCCGATAGACTAACGATTAGTCTTCAGAGCTTAGGACCCTCTGAAGTTCAATATCGAACCGGTTCCTTTAAAAACGCCTATACCATGAGCCAACCCAGTCAAAGGCTGCTCTGCTGACTGGGTTGGCTTTGGCTTGTTTGTTTTCTGACTTTTTTCTATGTCTTTCTTGAGTTAATAGTTTTTCATGGAGTCTACAGAAATCATCATTGTTGGTAGCGGTATCGGTGGCCTTTGCTGTGGTGCTCTACTCGCTCGTTATGGTTACGATGTTGTTGTCTGCGAGAGCCATAGTATTGCTGGCGGAGCAGCCCATGGATTTGAGCGCCAGGGATTTCTGTTTGATTCTGGTCCATCCTTATATTCGGGATTATCCTACAGCCCGTCCCCGAATCCACTCAGACAAGTATTAGATGCCATCGGTGAAGATGCAACTTGGCTAAACTACGATACTTGGGGCTGCTGCTTACCCGAAGGAGACTTTGAAACGAAAGTTGGTGCCGAGCAATTTTGCGACGTACTACAAACATTGCGAGGAGACACAGCTGTACAAGAATGGCGTCACCTGCAACAGGTGATGGAACCACTGGGGAAAGCGGCTGTTGCTTTACCGCCAGCTGCTATGCGATTAGATTTGGGTGTTCTGCGGACAGCATATCCCTTTTTGCCCGACCTCTTAAAGCAAACTGGCCAAGTAGCAAAGCTCACGGGGCCATTTAGCCGCATTATGAACAATATCGTACAAGATGAGTTTGTCCATAATTGGTTAGATATGTTGTGCTTTCTGCTATCTGGCTTACCTGCTAATGGCACTATTGCGGCTGAAGTAGCGTTTATGTTTGCAGACTGGTATCGTCCCAATGTACGTTTAGATTATCCACAGGGAGGAAGTGCCGCTTTAGTTGATGCAGTGGTACGAGGCCTTCAGAAATATGGTGGCGACCTCAGACTCAACAGTCATGTAGAAGAAGTTTTATTGGATTGCGATCGCGCCATCGGCGTCAAACTCCGCAGTGGAGAAAATATAAAGGCAACAAAAGCCGTTATCTCTAATGCCTCCGTCTGGGACACCTTAAAGCTTTTGCCAAAGCTGCCAAAAAAGCTGAAACAGTTTTCCAAAAAACGCCAGACTATCCCTGAATGCGACAGTTTTATGCATCTACATCTCGGCATTGATGCAACAGGGCTCGAAAAATTAGCCTGTCACTACATCGTTGTCAATGATTGGAGTTTAGGCATCAACGCGCCCCAAAACCTAGTGCTTATCTCAATCCCATCCGTGCTTGATCCAAGCCTAGCTCCCCCCAAAAAACATACCATTCACGTATATACCCCAGGCAACGAACCCTACGCACCCTGGGCTGGTTTAGATCGCCGCAGCCCTGACTACGCACAACTAAAACAGCAAAGAGCCGAAGTCATGTGGCATGCCCTAGAAAGAGTGATTCCCAATGTGCGCTCTCGATGCGAGACCACATTGGTAGGCACCCCTCTGACCCATAGCCGATTTCTGCGCCGTCACCATGGATCCTATGGACCTGCCATCCAAGCTGGAAAGGGCGTCTTCCCGGGGCCACAGACACCCATTAAAAACCTGTGGTGCTGTGGAGATTCCACATTCCCTGGCATCGGTCTCCCAGCTGTTGCCGCCAGTGGCATGCTCCTAGCCAATACTCTGGCTCCTGTAAAAAAGCATCAATCAGTATTAGAAGAAATTGGTGTTTTAAGCCCATAAATATACTATTGATACAGTGTATGGGAACCCACCTGTGAGCTTACGCCTTTACTTAGATACCGCTGATATTAAAGCCTGGAAATCATGGCTGCCTGTAGGCATTTTCTATGGAGTCACCTCTAACCCACTGTTATTAGAAAAGGCTCAGGTTCCTTGCGACCTTGAATCACTCACTAAGCTTGCAACAACAGCATTTGACTTCGGAGCTCAAGAAGTACACCTACAGACTTGGGGCAGCACTAAAGAAGACCTTATAACAACCGGACAATCTCTAGCTGCGATCGACCCAAGAATTGTTGTCAAAGTACCCATCACACGTCTGGGTACTGAAGCAGCCACTACCCTAATTAAAAATAGCGTGCGGGTAACTTTAACAGCCGTCTACGAAGTACCACAAATTTTAATTGCAGCAGCGATAGGAGCAGACTATGCCGCACCTTACCTAGGACGCATTAACGATGTAACTGGGAATGGTCTAGAAATAGTAGCAATGATGCAACAGGCCTTAAACGGTGTTCAAAGCTCCACCCGTATTCTCACAGCTAGCATTCGCAACAGCACAGATATTTCGTCCTTAGCAGCAAAAGGGATGAATACATTCACATTTGCCCCTCACATCGCTGAAGCACTTTTTGCTAGTGAACAAACAGCCAAAGCAACAACAGCATTTGAATTGGCTGCTGCAAGACAATAGGATAAACATCTAAGGGCTTTATAAAAAAGGGCTGGCGGGCTGACAAAAGGCGGGGCTTCCCCATTGAATTCGTCATTTAAGAACGTTTCCTCAATATGGAAACGCCAACTATACTCCTGAAACGTTTTGAATGGGAGCGTTTGATTACTCAAAACCACACAAACTTTCCCATTCAGTATCGTGCTGCATATTCGACATTTCTGACTTTGAGCACAATGACCTCGATTCGGGGGGAGCAACCTTAACCATCGGATTTTTTTTTCGTCAGCCAACCAACCTTGAAACACCTTCATTGTTAGGAGAATATAGCTTTAATTACAAAGACTTCACCATACTTCATAAAATCCCTACAAAATCCCTACAAAATCATCAATAAATAGGCATTATTCTTTATCTAAGTTATTCGTGCGCTGGCAGACGGCCAAACACTTTTTTTCATGCCAGGTACATTTATGAAAAAGAATGTCTGTAGCAAAACATACGAGCAATTTACCTATTTCTGGATATGGTTATAAAAAGTTCTAAATCACATACAGTATTTTATTAATCTGTCTACATCTCTTTTGCTTTCGTTGGTGTGTCTCCAACTAGTTGGCTTATTTAGGGTATCGCAGCTTTTTAATTAATGAGAGTTAAACATACTAAGATTCAAGATGTGGTTCTCCTAGAGCCGCAAGTATTTGGTGACCATCGTGGTTTTTTCTTTGAGAGTTTTAATCAAAAGCTCTTTTCAGAAAAGGTTGGTAACTTGTCTCATTTTGTTCAGGATAATCATTCTCGTTCTAAGCGAGGAATATTACGCGGTTTGCATTACCAGACAAAACAGGCACAGGGAAAGTTAGTACGAGTCATCATTGGCGAAATTTTTGACGTTGCTGTCGATATTCGGGCAAGTTCACCTACATTTGGGCAATGGATTGGTGTGGCACTAAGTGCTGAAAACACCCATCAATTATGGGTGCCACCAGGCTTTGCCCATGGTTTTTTGGTTATGTCGGATGTAGCTGAAGTACTTTATAAAACAACGGATTACTACGCACCGGAATATGAACACAGTATCCGTTGGAATGATTCAGATTTAGCTATCGATTGGCCTCTGAAAGGTCTTAGCCCTGTCCTTTCAGACAAAGACCTCGCCGGTGTCGCCTTTAAAGATGCAGAGATCTATCCATGAAATTATTACTCGTTGGCTCCCAAGGCCAGGTGGGACAGGAGCTTAGTTCGAGCCTGAAAAAACTGGGGAATGTTATTAGCTGGAGTCGTCATGATATTGATCTATGCAATATCAATGACATCATTCCAAAAATCACCGCGCTACATCCTGATGCAATTATCAATGCTGCCGCTTACACTGCCGTTGACAAAGCAGAGACTGAACCTGAATTAGCCTACAGGATTAATAGAGATGCGCCAGAACAAATGGCTTTGGCCGCTCAAAAATGTGGCACAACACTGATACATATTTCAACAGACTATGTATTTGACGGACTCAAAGGGCTTCCCTACAAGGAAACCGATGAGACAAATCCGGGTAGTGTTTATGGAGCCTCTAAACTTGCTGGAGAAGAAGCTATCCAACGTGTAGATGGGAAATATGTAATTCTCCGTACCGCATGGGTTCATGGAGCCCAAGGCAAGGGTAATTTTGTTAAAACGATTTTACGCCTAGCCAAAGAAAGAGCGCTTCTAACCATTGTCGAGGACCAAGTCAGTACACCAACTTGGGCTCAAGATATTGCAAACACCATTACAACCGTTCTTCCAGCTTTGGATAAAAATACATATGGGGTTTATCACTGTACAAACAGTGGAGTAGCTAGTTGGTACGACCTCGCTATAGCTGCCGTAGAAGAAGCAAGACATTTGGGTGTTCCCTTAAAAGTCAAAGAGATAAAGCCAATCACAACTGAAGAATATCCATTACCTGCTAAGCGTCCTGCTTATTCTGCTATGTCAAATGTCAAACTTAGAAATTTAATAGGAACAACTCTCCCTTATTGGAGAGACTCCCTTAGATCGATGTTAACTGAACTGTACTCATAGATGGCCATGAAAGCAATTATTCTCTCTGGTGGCCGAGGTACTCGATTAAGGCCACTCACCCATACAGGAGCTAAACAATTGGTCCCTGTAGCGAATAAACCCATACTTTGGTACGGCATCGAAAGTATCGTAGCCGCTGGAATTGTTGACATTGGTATTATCATCAGCCCCGAAACGGGTGAAGAGATTCGTCGAAAAACTGGTAATGGCGATCGATTTGGAGCTAACATTACCTATATTTTGCAATCAGAGCCTGCAGGGCTAGCTCATGCAGTTAAGGTAGCCCAATCATTTTTAGAAGACTCTCCATTTGTAATGTATCTAGGAGATAACCTAATTCAAGATGACCTATCGGGGTTTGTTAACCAATTCAAGGAACGTGATGCAAGCTCACTCATTCTTTTAAGACAAGTGGATGACCCCAGGGCATTCGGGGTAGCTAAAGTAACTGATAAAGGAGAGGTTGTTGCTTTAGTGGAAAAGCCTAAAAATCCACCGTCTGACTTAGCTCTAGTTGGCGTATATATATTTTCTCCGGACATTCATCATGCAATTGCTAATATTCAGCCATCACCGCGTGGTGAGTTAGAAATTACAGATGCGATTCAAAAACTAATTAACACAGAAAAAAATGTAATATCAGAGCGTTTATCTGGATGGTGGCTAGATACAGGCAAAAAGGATGACTTACTGGAAGCGAACAGAATCATTCTAGATACCTACCTAGCAGGTAGTCAGCTACATGGAGATGCTGATAACGAGAGTCAAATTGCTGGTCGAGTCCACATCGGAGCAAACAGTACAATTCGCAATTGTATGATTCGTGGGCCAGTGCATATTGGAAAAAATTGCCACATTCAAAATAGCTTTATTGGCCCCCATAGCAGCATCGCTGACAATGTCATCCTCATAGATGCTGACATTAGCCACAGTGTGATCCTTGAAGGGACAAAAATAGAAGCTGTTGACCAACGTATCGTTGATAGTTTAATTGGACAGCGGGTACAGCTGACAAACTCTGAACGACGGCCCAAGGCATTGAGATTAATGCTAGGTGATGATAGTCAGGTTCAGCTTACGTAGGAGATGTAGAAATTATGAGTCAATCTAGAAGATTACTAATTACAGGTGGAGCAGGGTTTATTGGTGCTAATTTTGTGCATTATTGGCAACAACATTATCCAAATGATCGGATAGTTGTTCTTGATGCCCTAACCTATGCTGGGAATCGATCGAATCTGGAGGGATTAGAGCAAAAAATCACATATAGATTTGTTCAGGGTGATATTTGCGATCGCACTCTAGTTGATTCTCTCCTCAGCGAAGAGAAGATCGATACTCTTGTACACTTTGCGGCAGAATCTCATGTAGATCGTTCCATTCTGGGTCCTGGTGCTTTTGTACAAACAAATGTAGTCGGCACATTTAGTCTTTTAGAGAGCTTTCGAATGCGCTGGCAGGCTGAAGATAAGCCCTCAGACTATCGATTCCATCACATCTCAACGGATGAAGTCTACGGCAGTTTAAGTTCTACCGATCCAGCATTTTCTGAAACAACACCCTACTCACCAAACAGCCCCTACTCAGCGTCCAAAGCTGGTAGCGATCATCTTGTACGCTCCTATTTTCATACATATGGGCTACCAACTCTAATCACCAACTGTTCTAATAATTATGGGCCTTATCAGTTTCCAGAAAAGCTGATTCCACTGATATGTATCAACATCCTGACCGGCAAGAATTTGCCAATTTATGGTGATGGGCAAAATATTCGTGATTGGTTGCATGTGAGCGATCACTGTAGCGCAGTAGCTACCGTACTAGAAAAAAGCCAGCCTGGGGAAATGTACAACATTGGTGGCAATAATGAAGTCAAAAATCTAGATTTGGTTCACATGTTGTGTGACATTCTAGATGAGCTTGCCCCAGATATCCCAGTTAGACCATCTAAAGAGCTCATCACGTTTGTACAGGATCGCCAAGGCCATGACCGCCGTTACGCCATCGACTCAACTAAAGTTCAACAAAAGCTCGGTTGGACACCCAGCATTAGCGTTGAACAAGGGCTTAAACAAACTGTTAAATGGTATCTAGCTAATCAAAACTGGTGGCGTCCTCTCCTATCGGAAGAGTATCGTGCCTATTACGATAGTGTATATGCTCTAATATAAACAGAGCTTTTGAGAAGTATTTCCCCCTGGCTAGCTTACAAAGGTAACTGGCTGAGAGTGTTGCATAACCTGATTCTACAGAAGTTTGAGTTTTATCAATCGCGGTTCTTAGAATATCGGCATCAGTCTAAGTATTCTATATTAAGCTAATTACTATTGCCAGTGTGCACTGTTGAGACGGCGATTATGACCTTTTGACTCTCCCAATTCTTCAAAGGGAAACATTCGCTATCATCGGTTCTGCCCCAGATATATACACAACCGCCCTCCACTATGTTATTAACACCAATCGTGTTGAGCCATTAAATCGGTTTGGATTTGAACACTTTAAAGGTATGCTCCTCGCACCTCAACCACCTAATTGATGTAGGCTGAACCAATAAGAACAAACTGCAGCAGGAAACTCTAAAAGCCTAGGGTACTTTAGGCATTAAACCGAAGCCAGTAGCATCAATACCTAATTTTTTCCTGACAACTATTACGCCAACAAGTGTCCTTAAGCAGTTACTAAGGGAGGTTGCAAACGCAGCACCCTCAATACCCCACTTAGGAATACAAATAGCATTGAATATTATATTAAGACCAACTGATAACCAACCGACTATAGCGGTAAGTCGCTCATGTCCAGTCATGTTCAAAATCACAAACGACAGCCCCATTGAAGTAGACAAAAAACTACCAATACAAAAGAGGTAAAGAGCATTTTTACCTTGTAGATACTCTGCACCAAAAAGAGCTAAATACCAATAACTGCCAACGCTCAGAGCAATCGAAAATACAAATGCAATCCCTATAATTAATCTGACACTTTTTGTGATTGTTTTCTGCAAATCAAACAGTTTATTATCGGCATAAGCACTAGCAATCGTAGGTGCCAATGTATTACCAACCGCTATCAAGATAAATACTATTAACTGAGCACTACGACTAATAGGAACGTAGAGACCTACAGAATCAAAGCCGTTAATGCCACCCAACATTAATACATCAATTCGAGAATTAAGAATTGGAAGACTTTCTACCAAAAGAAACGGCAACGTGCTCCAAAACCACAACTTCCCCTGATAGGTTGGCGGAGCTATCAAAGCTTCCCTTGGCATAGATTGCTGGAGAAATTTATTAACAATCACTAATGTCACACAGCTTCCCACACCATAGAAGCTAACAACCCACAAAACAGTGATGTTTTGTCTCAGCAAAACATAAGCCACCCCCGTCAATATAAGAAGAATCAAAGGGTCAATCAGCAATTCAGGCAATAGCCCTTTTGAAACCTGATGTAATCCCTTCATAGCAGCCCGTCGAATATTTCTAAGAGAAATTGCTGGCATCAAGCTCATCGCGACACAGAAGACTATAAAAGCCTCTGAAGCAAAACCCTGATTTAATATCCAGGCTATTAAAATTGCAATCAACGATAATCCAACAGATGTAAAGAGAACAGTTCTATTTGCCCACGCTAGCAAACCTCGCATCAGGCTCCAAGAACCCTGACCTTGATAAATTGCTACTTCGCGAACAATAAAGTTATCCAAACCCATGGTTGCAGGCAAACTCAGAAAATAAGCCCAAACAACAACATACGTATATGTACCAAACCCAGACGCCCCCAAAACTCGAGCAAGCACAACACTAGTAACAAAAGTCAATGCCGAATACGAGAGCCTGAGCCCAAAAACCCCAGCTATTTTTCCTAGAAGCTTATTTTTAGATATATTCCTCATGAGGAGCTAATAGTTTTAAGGGCTAAAAGGCAAGTCTGCTAATGCATTGTTATCCGATGCGTCATATTCGATTTCTCTGGGCCAAACAAGAATAATACCAACAACAATCAGAAAAGAGCCTGCTAATGCACCTACAATGGCCATTCTTGAATTGGGAGAAATAAATTCATTGGCTTCAGGTAATGTTGGTTGGGTAACTAATTGAATTGGTGGATAGATCGAGTCAATATCATCTTCATTAAGAGTTAACTTCGTTATCGAAGATGCAAAAAATGCCTCTTTTGCCTGTAAATTCTGTTCAAGCCGGTCAGCTTCAACCTTACTCTCTGTGAGTATTCGGAGACGTCCCTCAAGTTGCTCAATTTGAAGTAAGAGTTCCTGTGTCTTCGAGCGTAGCTCGATTTGACTAGCACGACCTAAGATTGTTTCTTGAAAAAGGCTGCCTCGGGAAATTTCTACACTAGGATCTTGAGCAATAACCGCTAACTCATTCAATAAAAGCTGATCTACCGGTCTACCTAATAAAAAAGAAGCTCTCTCTTGTAAAACTTGCAATAAGCCATTCATTTCAGCTTGTTTCTCAACAAGCTGAGGATGAGATTCTCCAAGTTGTGATGCTAAGCTAGCGTGCTCTGCTGCAACTACTCCATAAGAACTAAATTGGTTCTGATAAACTGGATCATTCAAAAGCTTATAGGCAGCAGCAGCACCATTTGTAGTCTCTGAAAGATCACGAGCTAACTGTTGAGTACGACTCTCAAGTCCCTTTTCTTGAGCCAGTGCCTGAGCATATTGACGTCGTAGTTGCTCAATTCCTACCGCTAAATCTTGAATTTGAGCATCCGAACTTAAGCCTGATTGTACTTTGTGCGACAGTAGTTTGCCCTGAGCATCTTCTAACTGTTGACGCGCTTCATCAATTTCTTTTTGAGTATCTTCCTTTCGACGCGATACCTCTCGCTGTCTGAGTTCTTCAATACGTTCCTCTAAGGTCAAATTAAGCGCTAATGCCTTTTTTTGAGCTTGTTCAGGAGTTTCACCTTCCATCACAAAGCGAATAATCGAACTTGATGGTTCAGTTGTAACTTCTGGAGCTCCAAAATCCACCAAGGAAAGTTCCATACTAGTGGCAGCTGCTTCCAGTAAACCAGTATTTTGAACTAAGAAAACATACTCGGCTCTAGGGTCTTTAGAAGGTACTCCTCTGAAGGATTCACGACTTTCAGAAGTTCGCCATCCCTCAGGCAATGACACATCTACACCAGATGATGCTTCTAAAACATTCAAACCCCACTCACTAGTATAAGTTTTTGGAGTAATTTTGATATAAAGCACCGCTAAAAACCATATCAAGATATTAGCTACAGCACCCAAACTGAGCAGACTGAGCTTCGAAAAACGATACTTAGAAGCACCAGAATCTTGTTTAGATTTAAAGATAGGGAGTGAAGTAGATCCGGACATTGCTAAAGATAAATACAGTAGATTATTATTCAGTCTTTAGAGAACTCTAAAGACATAGAAAACTTAATTGAAAGTTTTCCTACACTTAGAGTCACTTCAAACATCTAAGCTTGTCCGCCACAGCCATTCCTGAATTCTTTGCAACAGTCAGTTTGGCTCAAAAGCTTAAAGCTAATATCTCAGAGTGAATCAACTATTTGAACTTTAATTCCTAGAGTCAGAAATTAGCACAGTGTTAGTTCAAGAACCTATCCTATTTGTATTTAGAAGTCAGACTCTAGACCTATTAAGTAGGAGATCATAAATACACGTAGCTCTGAATCACTAAGCTACTTGTCTGGCAGGCTTCGGAATGTTGAATAGTTCCGGCCACCTACTTAATACTTTCATTACAAAGAAACAATGTTAGCCATAAAGGTTTAGCCAATTAACTTACATACATCTTACACAATATGCGCAGCCAACATAAAAATCGCAATGTAGACAGTCTTTCAACGAGAGTGATTCATCAAGTAGCACCTGAATTCTCACCTCAATATATTACGTAAAATATTTATAGGGCTCAGGAAGTCTGTAACCGTATCAAAAATGCCACGAATATCTGTATTACGTGAGTCGTAGCATGCAATCGCATCATCGGGCATCAGCAATGGATTATTCTCTCTAGAATGATCACCTTCACGAACTAATGTGGAGATGCGGTATTCTGAGACATTAATAGCCTCAGTCACCAAATCAGACTGTATAAGAGTAGCTTGACGCGCCGCATTGGTAGATCGAGTGCCTCCAACACAGCCACTGGCTACTAATACCTGTACCAAATTTGCACCATACTTAAAACTTGAAACATTTATGTCTCCACTACCCTCCAAAGATCTTGACCTGACAGGTTCAGTCAAATTTGATATATACAAATCAACACTATCCGGCGTGATTTGAGAAGGCTGAACAAACATATCTTGGAAGACGCCTGAGTCAGGAACAACCACCTCATCACCAGCAATTAATGGATAATCTGTTACTTGCGAACCAGAAAAAATCCCAGAAAGATCAACAAGCTTTGTTACTCCATCTCGGATAACACTAATTTGACTAATATCGGCATTGGGCTTGATTCCTCCCGTAGCTTTGAGAGCAGAAGTCAAATACCTTTGCAAAGGATAATCTCCTGAAATGTCAGCACTTAGAGTAGCTGTGTCTGCAAAAGCAGAATTATCCCTAGACAGTAATAGACGTCCAGTCTGAAAGACAGCCCCTGAAATCGAGACATGAACAGGTGAGTACTCTAAAGTTTGAACACTAACTCTCAATTTGTCAGGCTGAAAAAATTGATTGTCTAATAAGGTGAGTCTTATTTTTTCTTGTAATAAGGATGGGCTTAAACCAGCGGCTAGAATTGGCTCTATAAAAGGGATTTCGAGAATGCCATTGAAGCTAATCTCATAGTCGCCACTGAAAGCTTCCCCACCTACACCAGGGATCCGAAGTCTGATGCGGTCTCCGGGCGAGAAAGGTAAATCTTGCCCATTGATAGTACTAGCAAAACTATGCCTATGTTGATTGGATATGACCGAACCCATTCCAGAGCTTTCGCTATGCCTTATATTTACTCTGGGTAATTCGGGTAGCTCATCAGCCAACACTCTTCTTGGAGCCCAGAACGAGTAAAAACTCAAAACTAACGCTAAAGACAATTTTAGACATAACATTAAATTCCAATGCCTCCGCCAATACCATGTTATTGATACTTTTTTTGCGTTAAATCATTAATATTTTATCTGAACAGTTAATTTTTATAATAAAGAGTAGATATATTTTTTATAAACACAGTCCTAGTTTTCTTTAAATTACTAGCATTTTCACTCAATCTATGATCATAGCCATAAGCAAAATGAAGTACCTTGCTCATGGCTTTTGATTAATTTGAGGATTTTACCTTCCTAAAACACTTTAATTTATGAAAACGGAAGGATTTGTCCGCCTCTGTGAGTGCGAATAGGCTGAATGATTAATTTTGCAATATGGAAGCAATAACATTTGCATATGCTTGAGCACTAATATCCCAGGTTGGTAATGCATCATTAAATTTAGGCTCTTCATCAGAAGACAGTTGGTGTAGAACTTTGATAGCCGATTTTTGTGATTCTTTCAGGTCGATAGGGATAATAGAGCCTTTACCAACTTCAGCTGCAGCTTCATTGGCTTGATTCACAATCACCCACTTTCTAAATGAAGCCGCTTCAGCGATTGGACATCCAAAGCCTTCGTTATCTGACAAAAAAACAACCCCTGAAGACCGACGATACCACTGAGCAAGTTCATCATCACTGACATGTCCCTGATAGTGAACCCAATCTAAGTCAGAAGTGGATTCTAAAAAACTCTCGCCAGCTTTTTGAGTACTTGAGTTCATTCCACCAACCAGCTGAAGCTGCCAAGATTCACCACTTTTCTGCCTGAGAGCTTTCACAAGACTAACTGCTTCGGGTAAACGCTTGGCTACCGGATCAATCCGCCCTACTGACAACAAGAAAGGAACATCCAATGCAGATATATCCACTACCGACCGACTCGTTAATGTAGAATCAACTCCATTAGAAATCACCTCAGTTTTACGTTGCTTCTTCAAATGAGGGCGAAAATAGAATAAATCGTTCTTAGTTGCCTGACTGACAACAATAATTTTTTTGGAAAACAAAATAGAATTATCTAAATAGAGCCACGACCTCAAGGCAGTTCTAAAACGGCTCCCATACTTTTCTTTGGCTTTCCACTCAGTGACATCATGTATAACAGCAATACTGGCCGGATGCCAAGGCAAAATAACTGGATTTGAAAGCCAAACCACCAACTTAATGTCATTCTCACGGCAATACTTGGAAAACTTAGTTGCTAACCAAAAGTAGCGCTTGAGAGGGGAGAAATCTAACTCAGGCAGAATCTCAACATAGTCTGATAGATAGTTCAAAGCTGGCGTATTTTTAGCCGCATTCGGCGAACTCAGAATTTTGATATCTTTATCTTGTTGTCTTAAAAGAGGTACCAACAAAGGTGAGAGTTGATTGATATAATTACCGATTCCTAAACGAGGACCTAAATAATAGGCAATCAGGGCAATAGTCATAGTTTCAATCTCATTGAATGCTACTTGAGCCTAGAAACATAAGCGTTTATTACTCCGGCAACCACACAAGCAAAATGACTAACCCAAGACCCATAGAGTGTGGACCCCAGACTAAAATGCCTAGTTCTATTTTATTGCCGGAGTAACATCCAGAGGCATTTATAGAGCAGGCTTTAAACAACTACTTAAATTTAGCCTATTCAGACAAAGTCTTTTGTAGACAATTTTGCATATCTCTTAGCCTAGAGATCTTTTATAAGTCCCACTAAATATTGCCTCCTATACATCAGGCAGAGCATAAAGATAATTCATTAAGATTATAAAATCCGTTTTCAACAAAGACATAGGGTCTTGCTAGGGTAGCCCTTCTAAAAATCAGAACAAATAATATGATGCCATAGAGAGCAATATCAAAATGAGAGAAAAATCGTGTCCAACCTCCCATCAATAACTTATGATTGTGGCTCAAAGCTTGATCCTGATTTGTCAAGGACTAACCACTATTTTAATCGACATACTGTCGACGCATAGTCCTAATAATGGGGGATACATTAACTCCTAACATTTTCTACGACATCATAAACCGTTGAGTTAACAAGGCAGCTGTCTATCCATTAATGACTCATTCTCAATCAAACAAATCGCTATTGATGCTTTAGCGTTAAATGCGAAAGCCTTTACACCCCCTTCATATTTACCTAACGAAGCTACACTCTGAGTCACAGTAACACCATGCAGCCAATCTTTTCATTTGCTCTTGAAAGCCTGAACAGGCATGAATTTCAAAGGATTTATGGCACCCTAACCCCAAAGACTATCGCCTTAATAGCTCCTAGAAGCCAGACGATTCTTCATCAAAAAAACAATATTTCAATAAATTTTCATCAAGATTATTCTTGCCTTACATTATATTATGAGTATGTATTTATCTTTTCCAAAAATATGTCTCATACAAAAAATGAAGCCATATATCTTGCTCCACTAACTCTTAAGACGTCACACTTTTGATATATGTCATCTCTATATAGTGCTGTCGAAAGGCAGATTAAAAGTATAAACAACATTTACTTTCAAATAATTTTCTGGATTACTATCTATGTGACCTTTGAAGATTTTATACTCCGTTGGATGCCGGGAAATATTGCCTTAGTTGTCAGGTTTATTCCGGAACTTTTACTCTATGGTTTAGCGTTTTATATTTGTGGTTCCAAACTACTGCGCGGAGAAACTCTCAAAAAAACCCCTATTGATTTACTGTTGGTAGCTTTTATTTTCGCAACAGCTGTGTCAATTATCATCAATGGCGCAGCAATTAAGGGTAGCATCATTAACCTGCGAACAATTTGGCGATATCTCTCCGTTTTCTACATTGTAGTTAACATTAACATTTCAAATTCCGAATTAAGTAAATTACTCAGCGGTCTTAAAAAAATTCTTTTCATCCAAGCCTTAATAAGTTCTATTCAATATTTTTTACCTCCTAGTTTCAATCAAGCTTTTTTCGCGCCTCAAGATTTTGAAGTAGAAGGGTTTAAATATCCCAGCCATGCTGCCGCTGGCACTCTGAAAGTTGGAGCTACAGCAGGTACATTTTCTAGTAGTGCCGTATTAGCCTCTCTTTTGCTAGTCGCTGCATGCATATTTTTTGCCGAGAGCTACATCTCTGGCAATAGTCTCATACCAGACATCGCTTACTTAAAACAATTAGGCTTTACATTCTTTGGTATTTTTGCATCTAAGAAGAGAGCAGCACTAGTAATATTTTTACTTATTCCCTTAGTTCTATTTCATTCATATAACCGCCCTAAGAAACTTTTATCTTTCATCTGGCTTTATGCTGCCCTTGGATTAGTGTGTTCTGTTCTAGTTTTGATGTTTGGGAGTGGACCATCATTTTCTAGTAGTGCTTCAGTCCGAGAAGAAGCCATCCCTGCTACCGAATATATACTGCAGCTGTTCTCGCCAGATTACTGGGAGGCTTCAAACGAAAGTGCAAGAGGCTGGTTTGTAAGAGTAATACATAATGCAATTTTAAGCACTCAAAGTTGGTTTGGCTTTGGTCCTGACTTTGATAATACGCAGAGGGCTATTAGTGACACTCTTTCAACCGCTAGGGATATCGATAAGCTCAAGCGCGATGAGAGAGTTTTTGACGATAGCTTTTGGGCAGCATCTGTTGCATACTTTGGGATTATCGGCACAGCTATTTATGCTTTCATTCTAAAGAGATTGTACGATACGGCTAGATGGCTATGCCGTTATGGAGAGAAGCCTGAGTATAAGGTTTTAGGTGGAACATTTACAACATTGTTAGCAGTTACAGTACTCTATGCTTTTGTCGAACGTGTTGTTAGATTGAGAACATTTAGTTTCTATTTTTGGCTCTTGGCAGGGCTTGTAGTCAATATGTTTCATGTACAAGTCAATGAGTTCAAGAATCATCGTACACATAAAGAGATTGAAATCGCTGAGAGGTGATGAATGGCCAAAAGTATTTAATAACTAATAGCTCTTCAAATAATCTATAAAAATACTCTGTTTCCAGGCAAGTAGCACTTCTAAATTTATTCTACTCATACCATGGTTGCTCAAATTGATAAGCTATATATCGAGACTAGCTATCGAAAAGTAATTACTCGTCTCCTAAGCTATATTTTTTTCGAAGGTCGCCCCATAACAACAAAAGGGCAATGGTTAAATCCGCTTATTCTTCAATTTTTCAAGTTACAAAAAAAACTGCCACAACTTAAAGCTGTTAATAAACCAGTTTTTATCATTGGTGTTGGGCGTAGTGGTACTACTATCCTAGGAAATCTTCTATCAATGCATCATGACGTTGGTTTCTTAAATGAACCCAAAGCTCTTTGGCATGCTATCTATCCTGAAGAAGATTTAGTTGGCACCTATGCTCGTGGGCCTGCTAAATATCGACTAACATCCAAAGATGTATCTGAGAAAAATATAGATGATGCTCATAAGCTCTTTGGAGCATACCTGGCTATTACAGGTACTCACCGAGTTGTAGACAAGTATCCAGAACTTATCTTTCGTGTTCCTTTTGTGAAATCACTATTCCCTGATGCAAAGTTTATTTTCTTGGTGCGGAATGGTTGGGATACTTGTCAATCAATCGAAGGATGGTGGTCTAAGAAAGAGCGCGTAAGCAAGAAAACTGAACGCCATGATTGGTGGGGAGTAGACAATCGTAAATGGAATCTACTTTTGGAGCAAATTATCAGCACTGATCAAAGTTTGATGCACTTAATTACAAAAAGGCAAGAACTAGAGAATCCATTAGATATGGCAATACTGGAATGGATTCTTGCAATGAAGGAAGGCATAAATCTAATGAATACTTTTCCTCATAGTGTATACAAGCTTCACTATGAAGACTTGATTACTAGCCCCAATACTTCTTTGCAGAGTCTTTTAGACTTCTGTGAATTACCCCCTAGCACTAGACTCCTAAACTATGCCAGTCAAAAACTTTGCTCTAGCCCCCCCCGCAATAAGATCAACATAAGCCCATCTATTGCTTCTCATTTTCAAGAGACAATGCAAGCCTTAGGTTATCTACCATAGGAGAATTCCATACTTAACCAAATAGCCCACAAACAAGCTAATCTTTTTCAGCAAGACTAGGGACTTTTAGCCCTATTTACAAACTTTGAATATTTCTTAGTCAACTAGATTCTTAACTTTAGCAAGCAGATGGCGAGATCCAGATACAACGCTTCCATATCCTTTGTCAACTGTTAGATAGCTACCATAATTAATGAAAAAATAGATAGCCCATTCCAGCTACACTCTTATCGTACAGATTATAAGTTTGGATATTACATTGGGCGAGCTTTTCAAAAAAATGATTAAAATGACTATTTTAAGGAACAGTTAGTAATGATCATCACTAAAAAATTATTAGCCACTGTGTGATAATTAAACTAATCGGCTATTTTTGTAAGTCATTCTATCTATGATTTTCCGAATGCATAACTTTAGAGTCATTGACATCTTGTAGGGAAGTTTAGGGCATCAATTATGAGTCCCTTTTGAGCTTGCTCATTCCACCTGTGTGATAGCAAGCGCATCTACGAATATATATAGCCATTAGCCTAATAATGAAAAGACTGTCGATTTTGGGATGCCGTGGAATTCCTGGAAACCATGGCGGATTTGAAACATTTGCAGAGCGCCTAGCATTTTATCTAGCGGATAAGGGGTGGGAAGTTACCGTTTACTGTGAAGATTATGTTGGGAAGAAGATTGCAGAAGACTATTGGAATGATATTCGCCTGATAAAGATTCCTGTCGCTGAAGCCAGTTCAGTTGGCACTATCCTATTTGATTGGAAATCGACCCTCCATGCAGCGCAAGAGGGAGACTTAATTTTAACGCTGGGATATAACACAGCCATTTTTTCGATTTGGTATCGTATCAAAGGTCTAACCAATATCATCAATATGGATGGACTGGAATGGAAACGACAAAAATGGAATGCTCTGGAGAAGTTCTGGCTCTATCTAAATGAACGCGCTGGTTGTATAGTTGGAAATCATTTAATCGCTGATCATCCTGAGATTACCAAACATTTGGAGACCAGAGTAGCCAGTAATAAGATAACAATGATCCCCTACGGAGCCAAAAGGGTTAGTAAAGCTAATGCCGATTGCCTCACGGAGTTTAATTTAACGCCCAAAGATTATTGCATTGTCATTGCCAGACCAGAACCCGAAAATAATATTTTGGAGATTGTTACGGCTTTTTCCAGAAGCAAGAGAGATACTAAACTTGTGATCCTGGGTAACTATAAGCCGGATAGCAACTCCTATCACAGACAAGTGCTTAAAGCAGCCAGTGATGAGGTTGTCTTTCCTGGTGGCATATATGAGCATGAGAAGGTAGAGGCGCTCAGATACTATGCTTCCTTATACATACATGGTCATACAGTTGGTGGAACAAATCCATCTTTAGTAGAGGCATTAGGAGCAGGGTCGCCAATTCTGGCACATGACAATCAATTTAACAAATGGGTTGCTGGTGCAGGAGCTGTTTATTTTAGAGATGAGAGTGACTGTTCCTATGCCTTTGATCTATTACTAGAGAATGCCGACGAACTGAATCGGTTGATGATAAACAGTATTAAGAACTTTGAGGAATCGTTCACTGCTGAAATGGAATGTTCTGCCTACGAACAGGTTTTAGAACAAGCCTTGGAAGGTAGTCTAGGCAAGCAAACTGCACAACGAGTAAATACATGGAATCAACGTAAATTGGAAGAGCCAACATATAGCAGTTTTATTAAAGAGAATGCTGATTCTATCGAAAAACCTGCAAATACTCCCATGACTTAGATTAAAAGCCTAATATCGTCATTAAATACTTTGTAGTTATCTCAGGAATGGTACTTTCAAATATAGCAAAGCAATAGTGATTGTTGCATTGTTGCTTTGCAGGTGAGGACGATATGTTTAGAGCTTTGCTGTCTGACAAACAGTTAATAACTCTATGTATTCAACAATAACTCTATGTATTCAACAAACTGCTACGAGCAGCACACTTACAGAAGTCCATCTATTCATATATGCGAATATTTATAAAAGTATTCACGGCTATCTAAAGCTCATCTAAAATTCTTAAATTTAATAGATTCAAATATTCACATCATCGTGAAATCTTGAGCCAGATAGGTAATATTCTAATAATGGGCATTTTTTTGAATGTGACAGAAATGATTTTAGGAATCTATCATGAATTCTCTTACCAAAAAACAGTGCGACCGTACCGCTAATTCTGCCCCTGATACACAGCATCGGTTCATTTTTATCGCTGGAAACTCTCGTAGCGGAACAACATTAATGGGACAGCTATTGGGTCGTAGCTCAGTGGCTTTCACCTTTGAAGAACTACATTTCTTCAATTATTTTTGTGCTGGCAAAGAATTATCTACAGTCTGCAATCAAGCACAGGCAAAAAAAATACTACAGCAGTTACTGGCAATTCAAAGGGGTGATTTTTTATCTCCAGTACATGAAAAAGAGTCAGATATTACGGTTGATCAACTACTAAAAAAGCTACATGAATCAAATAGTTGGGAACTATCCAACGTGTTTGAGTTTTTTTTGAGAAGTCAAACATTTGAACAGAAGAAAACTATTTCTTGTGAACAAACGCCTGCTAATGTTTTTTACATCAATGAAATTTTAGAAGCGTTTCCTGACAGTAAAATAATTAATATGGTGCGAGATCCTCGCGATGTATTATTATCTCAGAAATATAAATGGAGAATTCGTTTCCTAGGTGCTACAAATATCCCATACCGAGAAGCAATGCGGGCCTGGTTCAATTATCATCCAGTAACAACTTCTAAACTTTGGAATTCCTCAATTAGAGCAGGAGAACAAGGTTCGAGTCATAAAAATGTGATGACAGTTAAATTTGAAGATTTAATTGTTAAACCTGAAGAAACACTGAGGATGATTTGTAATTTTGTCCACATTCCGTATGACGATTCATTACTCAATGTTTCACGAAGTGAGGGTGGAGTATCTTCCCACAAAATAGCTGATTCTAAAAAGACAGGGATTGATAAGAGTGCTGTCTCGAAATGGAAAAAGGGTGGATTAAGTGAAACGGAACTGCATCTATGCCAACAGATAACCAAGGATAACCTAGAGAAGTATGGGTATGAATTAGCATCCACTAATCCGGGTATCATTGGACCTCTCTTTCAATACATAATACTACCTGTAAAGTTATTTCTTGCGGTTTTCTTTAACCTTAAACGGCTTCCTAACTTAATTGCTGCCATTAAAAAGCGACTGTAGATAGCCAATTTTTCACTAAGTGCAGTAGATAGGAGAAACACATATTTAAGGGAACAGGACGAAAACGAGAAAGGTATCTCCCTATAAAGCTTTGAGCTATTTAGCTGTCTAGATGCTTTAGCAAACAGGTTGAGGACAATCTTTCTAATGATCGTCATTTTCTCGGGGGCATGGTCGTCTCTAATACGCGAGTCATCTGTGTGTAAGACAACATCTAAGCTAAGGTTTGCTGAAAAACTCACTAAAAATCTGAGCGGCTATCCGGCAGTCCAGACATAGTCAATAGTGATCTTCCCCCAACTGACCAAACACACTCTTGGAGTTGAGCCAGTTCTAACAATGCAAACACTTTAGTAACCGTGTCATGAGACGGCATCCCATTAAGCAAATTCAGAAACGTTTTGAGCCAAGTCGTTTTACTATGCTCGTGAACTTTGATTTCTCCCTAGGTTCCCGCTCCACAGATCACTGAACAGATGGTCATAGCTACAATATCTAACATGGGATACTTCACTAGATAAGCGGTTCGAGAAGCTTCGGGCGGTTCAAAATGTGTTATCAGGTAATCTCATAAATGGTTTGACTGAATCCTTGCTTAGATCGAATAAAGCGATGCTTATTCAGTATCGTACTTCACGAGTATGCGTTTGCTCTACAAGCTGAGTAGTGAGTTGTAAGGCTACTAGACATGAATGTTCTATGGTGCTTGCATGGTAACTTGCAGCAACCTACGGTTTGGGTTCCCTTTTCCTGTTTCGTGGTAGAGACAGGAAAGTTTTTGTCAATTCAATCTGTTAGCCTTTGGGAAACATTAGCGAGCAATTGCTGGGAATGGGCTGACACTTTTTCTACATATGTGCGCAAGGTGACCCAGTCAAACCCAAACCAACAGAACTACATTTTAGGGTACTCACTGGGTGGGAGATTAGCCCTACATGCATTGCTGGCAAATCCCCACCTTTGGGCAGGGGCGATCATTGTGGCAGCCCATCCTGGATATGCGGATCCTCAGAAAAAGAAGCAAAGTTTAGAACGCGATCGCATCTGGGCCAACCGCTTTTTATCTGAGCCCTGGGATGACCTGTTGGCCGAATGGGATGCTTTACCAGTATTTGGCGGACGCCCATGCACCACAGTACGAGAAGAAAGCGGCTTTAATCGGCATCATATCGCCCACGCTTTCATAGCTTACTCCAAGGGGCACATGGATTATCTAACGCCTCAACTGAGCCATTTAGCAGTACCAATCACT
Organism: Cyanobacteria bacterium P01_D01_bin.156; assembly: GCA_039024555.1. Classification (GTDB taxonomy): domain Bacteria; phylum Cyanobacteriota; class Cyanobacteriia; order Phormidesmidales; family Phormidesmidaceae; genus Leptothoe. Next base: position 6,899 of record JBCCQQ010000023.1, on the reverse strand, counting down.
TATATCACCGGCAGCGACGACCAACACTACAGCCAAATTGGACAACTACTCGCCCAAACATGTCCAAATCTTACCCACATCACTATTCCAGATGCCGGACATCGCGTGCCGTGGGAACATCCTGAGATTTTCAAACAAGCCATAGCACAAGCTCTTGACCTATAGCTGCAGCAGTGCTGAAAGAAGTTGGCTACAGATATGTCATCTAAGCCTCATTACTTTTCTTAATAAATTGGTTACAATATTTAACATATACATGTTCAATAATTAAACTCGTTTTTTGGCTATGGCTGCTAAGTTCTCCCTGGTTTCTCTTTTTAATCCCAATGTAAATCTCAACCTAGCGGCACAGACCTCTCTGGCAATCGTTAGAGTGACTGTAGGCATCATGATGGTGCACAACGGCTTTGACAAGCTGGCAGATATTGAGAGCTTTGCCCAAGCTTACGTTGCTTACCTGGGGTTACCCTTTCCAATTTTTCTGAGCTACATCGCCGCGTATACCGAACTTATTGGTGCACCTCTGGTCGCCTTCGGTTTGCTCACTCGTCCAGCAGCATTGGGGCTCTTTGGCACAATGTGCGTAGCTATGTACCACCACATCAAGGTAGCTGGTTTGAGCCTGCCTTATCTTGAGCTATCCGCCATCTATGCATCTATATTCTTATTCTTCACCATCAATGGTGCTGGATTATTCTCTATTGATGCACTGATCACCCAGTGGTTAAATGCCAACGCTCTATCTGCAAAATCAAAGCAAATTATGAAGTTGGAGAAGAGTCTAGCAGCCTCTACTCGCGAAACATCAGCAGTGAATTCCTAACTGCCTATCTGTTATTAGCAAATGCAGATGGAAATGAAAGAGCCGTTATATTCGTAACGGCTCTTTCATTTTTTACTCGTGAGTCCTTGAAAATCAAACAAACTCATATCTGCAAGGTGCGAAGGCGAAACATTTTGAATACTGCGAAACAGGCTCTCAGTACGTCCAGGAAATTCCACTTCCCATTGCTGCAGCATACGTTTAATACTGGCTCGCTGTAGATTTTCCTGAGATCCACATAGGTTACAGGGAATGATTGGAAACTCCCGATAGCGTGCATAGCGAGCAATATCATTTTCTGGGCAGTAAGCCAGTGGCCGAATAACGATATGCTTGCCATCATCGGTACGTAGCTTAGGCGGCATTGCTTTTAAGCGACCACCATGGAACATATTAAGGAAGAGGGTTTCCACAATGTCATCACGGTGGTGGCCCAGGGCAATTTTAGTCGCGCCTTCTTCACTAGCTACCCGATATAAAATCCCTCGCCGCAGACGAGAGCACAGGCCACACATGGTTTTTCCTTCAGGAATAATCCGAGTGACTGTGCTGTAGGTATCTTCTTCCACAATGCGATAGGGCACCCCCACCGATTCTAAATACTCTGGCAGAACATGTTCTGGAAAGTCTGGCTGCTTCTGATCAAGATTTACCGCCAGCAGCTCGAAGTTAATAGGTGCACTACGCTGCAAAGACATCAACAGCGACAGCATGGTGTAAGAATCCTTTCCCCCTGATAGGCACACCATTATCTTGTCGCCTGCTTCGATCATGGCGTAGTCATGAATTGCTTTACCCGCTAAACCTCGCAGACGCGCTTCTAACTTTTTGGCATTTTTAGAGGGCAAGGTGGCAACCATAGGGGTGACAAAAAAACGCATTAACGGCCTGATGGCATTTTACGCTATTCCATTAGTAGCCAGATGTTAACGCCATCAGGAACTTTGGTCATCGCGTTGACTTCATCAACGTTTGATAACGTTGGTTTTTACGTAAATTTCAAGGAACTTGGCAACCAATGGTAGTCCTGACAACAGGTGTTTGCTAACCAGACGGTAACAATCGACCTATTGTTGACGACGACTAATTTTTAAGTTTAGGTAGTCCAATGGCTGCCTTAGCTTCATTTATTTCATCTAAGAAAACTTGATATTGTCATCAATTTAGAGCGTAAAGCCATCTTGAAAACTGGATACAGCCAATTTTGATTAGCTGGAATCAGAGCCCACGTTGGCAACGTCATAATTAATGACTACCGTGATTCAGCTAGCACTTAAAGGAGACATCATATGTGTGGAATCGTAGGCTACATTGGCACTCGAACTGCCAGCAATATTCTGGTAGAAGGGCTCCGCAAGCTGGAATATCGCGGTTACGACTCTGCAGGTATTGCCACTCTGTGTGAAGGTCAACTCAATCGTGTACGAGCCAAGGGTAAATTACAAAATCTTCAAGATAAGCTCGATGGTCTAGAAGATCCAGCCCGTGTTGGCATTGGCCATACCCGTTGGGCCACCCACGGCAAACCAGAGGAACATAACGCCCACCCACACACCGATGGCTCCGGACGTTTAGCGGTGGTCCAAAACGGCATTGTTGAAAACTATCGAGAGCTGCGGGAAGAACTGATAGCTAAGGGGTATGAGTTTCAATCGGAAACGGACACAGAAGTCATCCCCCACCTGATTGCAGACTATCTGTCCAAGGGGGTGGACGGTCCATTAGTGCATGAATCTACGCTGCTAGAAGCAGTACGTCAGGCAGTGAATGATTTAGATGGAGCCTTTGCCCTAGCAGTAGTTAGTGCAGATTTTCCTGATGAGTTAATCGTGGTAAGGCAACAAGCCCCCTTAGCCATTGGTTTTGGCCAGGGTGAGTTTTTCTGTGCCTCGGATACCCCCGCCATTGTCTCCCACACTCGGGCGGTGCTGCCATTAGAGAATGGTGAGCTAGCCATGCTCACCCCTTTAGGCGCCGCTATCTACGATTTCACAGGCCGACGACTCAAAAAACATCCCATCACCCTGAGCATCAGCCCCACCATGGTGGAAAAGCAGGGTTTTAAGCACTTTATGCTTAAGGAAATTCACGAGCAGCCTGGTGTGGTTCGCACAAGTCTAGAAACCTATTTGGTCGCAGATTGGACTGCGGACAGTGAAAATTCTCCCATCAATCTGGGCCTGGACCAGACTTTACTCAATGGCGTGGAGCATATCCAAATACTGGCCTGTGGTACAAGCTGGCACGCAAGCTTAGTGGGTAAACATCTACTAGAGAAACTAGCCGGTATTCCTACAGTGGTGCACTATGCATCTGAGTTTCGCTACTCGGCCACCCCAATGATTACCAATGCTTTGACCATCGGGGTTACACAATCTGGAGAAACTGCCGATACATTGGCTGCTCTGGAAATGGAGCAAACGCGACGTGCAGCAGCTAACCAACCGGCCTTTGCCCCACGTATGCTGGGCATTACCAACCGGCCTGAAAGTTCGTTGGGTCGACTAGTCCCCAATGTTGTAGCGACCCATGCGGGTATTGAAATTGGTGTAGCAGCGACTAAAACCTTTGTGGCTCAGCTAATGGCGTTTTATTTCCTCGCATTGGAGCTGGCCTATCAGCGTAAAACCCTATCTGTCAAGGAGCTAGCCGAAATCATTGATGCGATGCGACAGCTCCCCACGCAGATGGAGCATGTGATTGAGAAGCAAGAGGGCTATACAGAAGAGCTCGCCCACGAATTTACAAACACTCAGGACTTTATCTTTATTGGCCGGGGTGTTAACTATCCCATTGCTTTAGAAGGGGCACTTAAACTCAAGGAAATTAGCTATATCCATGCGGAAGGGTATCCAGCTGGGGAAATGAAGCATGGCCCCATTGCGTTATTAGATGAGAAGGTACCGGTGGTTGCGATCGCAGTACCTGGCACCGTTTACGACAAGGTTCTGTCTAACGCTCAAGAAGCTAAAGCCAGAGATGCTCGGCTGATCGGTGTAGCACCAGCGAACGATCCAGAAGCAGAACACACATTTGATACCCTTTTACCTGTCCCTACGGTGGATGAGCTATTATCGCCGATGCTTACCGTCCTACCACTACAACTGTTGTCGTATCACATTGCCGCACGTCGTGGCTTAGACGTAGATCAGCCCCGTAACCTGGCAAAGTCAGTCACCGTTGAATAACCGCCTTGCTCAAAGGTCAGTAAGTTGCAATTTACTAACACCCCTCGGCCAGAATTAGAGTCTAGTCGAGGGGTAAGTTTATCAACGGTAAATCATTATCAAACTAGGGCCAGCTGTCTAGTCAGTCGCCCCTCAAACGTATCCTTCTGCACAAAGGAAGGATGTACCGTTACCATCCGCTCCATAATCGTTGTCCAAATATGAGGGGACACACGCACAGCAGCTTCCTTACAACGCACTATCAGTTCACAGATATAAAAGTAATCAGCCAAGTCCTGAGCTTCAGTGGGTAATAGCGGCCAATTCTCAGTGGAAATACCTAGAGCATTGAACCAGAGCTGCAAAACTTTAGTTTGAAAAATTTGTTTGTACGTTGGCGGAGACTCACGGGTTGGCACTCTAGCCTTAAGTTGCTGCAGTGCTTTAATCAACTCCAGGCAATTTACAGAAGCGACAATATTTAACCGAGCAAATCGTTTCGCCAATGTAATGCCCCGAGCTATTGCCCGAGCAGATTCCAAATCTAATACTTGCTCGCGGGTAGGTTGATGATGCAAGTCCAAAGTACGCGCCAGATTTACATCTATAGCGTCAGCATGGGTCGGATCCAACACCATCGCTAAAGTACGCGCACGCTCCAAGGTACAGGTACGGGCCAGATCATGATTGAGTTCACGATTTAGAGCCAAAGCTAAATAAATTGCAGCTAACCGTTTAACCACTGGCATCAAAGGACTCGGAGAAATCTGCGTCACATCCGTTGCCCACTGGATGAGACGACACAATTTTCCAGACTTTAAACATTGATTAGCCCTTCGTTCTAACAACAATAAAAACGCATTAGCCCCTTGCTTTCCAGTTAACAACCCAGGCGCGAGCAATAGAACCTCACGCCAGCGCCTCTCCATAACATAGCTAGCGATAATATATTCCCACTGATTATTGTCTGCCAAATATTGAGCTGTAAGATATTCTTGCAGCGTCAAATGAGAAAAAGAATAAGCATCTTCTGCACGCTCTACCAAAATCCCCTGCTGGACCTCAATAGCATGCAAAACAGCTTCTCCATCAAGGGTTTTTGGAACATTTAAATTACTTGCAAGAAAATCTTTAATATGAGCTGTTAGCTCTCTCCGTGAGAAAAAAAGCTGATCGGCATCGAATCCAAGATAAGCAATCTCTGATAGTAAGCCTTCTTCTAACTCAATATTTAACCCTTCATAGATCTTGTCACGATTAATACGTTTTTCTGACGCCCACTCCTCTAAAAGAATTCGCAATGCTCTCTGATATAGGCTACTACGATTAGCTGGAAATCTTTGAGAACGGTCATACACAAGGCATAGGAATGTTAACAACAATGGTGTATGGGCTAATTCTTTCGCAGCCTTGTTCTTTACATCTTGTAAAATCTCCCAACACTTCTTGCCAGTTTGTCGTTCAGCATCCTGCTCACTACTGAACCAATTACCAATAAATTGTTCGATTTGCTCATCATCAAAATCGGCCATCCCCACATCACTAAATCGAGTAAATCCACCATGGTAGGCGGCTGTACGACAGGAGGCAATAAACCGATTTTGATCGTACTGATCTACAAAATCTTGAATAGCGCAAATCACATTATCTAAATTAGCCGCTGGCACTTCATCTAGGCCATCCAACACAATCAGTAATTTGCCTTGCTTAAGCGCCTGAACAACAAATTCAGTCGGAGCAGGAAAACCACAGTGCCCAAACTCCTCCGCAATGAGTACCGTAATATCAATATCATCATCTTCAAAACGTTTAAGTTCTAACAAGACAGGAATCGTACGATGTCGATAAGACGTTTTTTCATAATGAAATGTCCGCAACGCTTCAAGCCCTAGCTTACGCAAAAATGTAGATTTACCAGCTCCTGGGCCTCCTAGCACCATTAAAAATTGTTTTTCATTCGCAACATCGATTCCTGAACGTTTACCCTCATCACTACGACGCCCACGATAGCGTCGAAAACGCGTTTGCCGATACTGTTTTTCTAGTGCTTGGGGAGTTTCAAACCCGAGAATATCATTCTCATCAAGAAATTTAACTCCCGTATAAACCCTAGCCAGATCAACTGGTTCGCGCATTCCCAAGACCTTTAGCTGACAGTGACGTTTTCGATAGGTATGAACATATTTTTGTGAAGCGTTGAAAAATATGTTTTGCACATCAGCCAAAGCTTTACTGCTGACTTTAGGTAAAAGCTCTAAGGCAAAGCTGGCAATTCCTTCTGCAACTGGCTCTGCCAACAATTCTAAACCGGCCATATTCGTTGTTTGTTACGCCATAGCCTATTGTTACAAGCAGTCTAACTTTGAGGAAGAGGGGGAAGAAACCTAGTCATCTATATCTCAGGGGGTAAGATGCCAGGTATTAAAAAGAGATCGGAATTCTTGCAGGCAGGTCAATGTATCATTGACTACCAAAGGGTCTCTGTACGTTAAGATTTCTGTTGCCTGAGGAATACTTACAACTCTAAACAATAGCTGAACACGTATTAGTCAGATACTTGACAAGTATCCAGAAATATTTATACAGAAATTAGCACAATACTATGGAATCACCCTTTAAGGAGCTTCTTGAATATCTATGACACCTCTAACAAAACACATTCAACGACTATTACCCTGGTTCTTGGCTATCGTTGTCCTAATGACAGTTGGCCAATTTCCTGCTACGGCACAAGACACAACTTCAAATCGCATTTTAACTGTAACAGGCGGGTACCAACTTAAGCCGCAAAACCATTTGCGTATGAGGGATTCATCTTTTGTGCTTTAGATGACTTCCGGGGCATCGGTAAATCACCAATATGCTCGAGCATCCATTCGAATACATCTGGAAAAGGGTGGTCAAAAAGC
>JBCCQQ010000022.1:0-84014 GCA_039024555.1 Cyanobacteria bacterium P01_D01_bin.156 | reverse complement strand
CAGACAGCGACTGGTAATAACGCTGCATCTGGACTTCGATTTCAGCAGGATAGGACACGAGCACTTATTCTCTCAAATTACCTATTTCCCAGGTTACTCTAACCATAGAAATATGGATACTATAAAATCCTTCTTCCTAAGGTAGAAAAAAGCCAGCTAGCCGATATCTACAAGGGGCTAGGTCATGTGGGTGAGGGACACTGCCGCGCAGAGAATATCTAAAATAAAAAGCCTGGGTCAAACCCAGGCTTTTGAACAACTTTTGCCTATCTGCTAGCTACTAAATACGTGATAAGGATTATACAAAATATAGCAGTTGGTTTTGTACGCAGTAGCTCGAACTCGATAGCAAACGAGATTCGATAGACGGTTGCCAATCTACCCTTATGCAGTACAGCCAAACAAACTATCTAAATAAAGTCTGTTGACATGGGGCTGGTTTGAACCATTTTGCATCAAAAAGAGAGAAAGAGCAGCTTGCATCACTCGTTCCTGACTCCAAAGTTCATGGGTATTCAAATACTCCTGAATAGACAAGTGCAGGGCCTCAGGAATCTCAATCATCAGGCTAACGGTGGTTGGCGTGGTGGTCACTGGATTCATAGGAAACGTCTCTTAAATGAACAAGCACGACAAACTAGCGCCTAGTTAAGAAGCCCTGCTCAGCTGCCAAAAAATAAACAGATAAAAGCAGCAAGGAACACAGAGCAAAACTGGCTTAACAGGGCCGCTTGATTCAGTGGAGCTTTATTGTGCAGGAGACGACTACAATTCGCAATGCCTGTTGACCTTTAGAATTTTCTAAGGAGAAAAAATACACCACGAAACCAAGAGGGTTTAAGCAATATTTTCGTTACATTGGTTTACATTTTATTGGCGATCCCTGTCGACTATCACTTTTCCACATAACGGCTGTAACTCGCATGCTGCTGTATAAAGCTGGGGAAAACCTGACAGTTACTGTGGAAAAGCCTAGGAAAACCTTGGGAAAAATACTCCCAAATGTTAAGAAAAATAAAGTTGAAAGTTTGCGTAAATCTACCTTAATGCATACATTTTTTGGGTTTCCCTAGTCGCAGCAAAATGCCTATGACGCTTACGTTTCAGTCAATTCTCCTGACCTTTCGGGTAGACATGCATCCATGTGCATAGTTTGAATGTACTATTCTTGGAATATACTCCCTGTTTGCAGATGTACCAGCATCTTGAGTACACCGCCCCTGGGTGCTGTTCTTGTACTTCAAACAGGCGTGATCGTTTCATCCTTCTAAGTAGCAACAGCCCGTCGTCGTTTTTGGCTGGCTACAGATGGTGTGGCTCACTAATCATAAGAGCTCTGATAATCACCCTGTGACTAGTTGAATAAGAACACTGGCTAAGAACTGATGATTTGAGAGCATGAAGAGTGGTTGTTTCATTGCTCAATAAATTTATACTGTTCTCAGTCTGTCAACAACAATCAGGAAGAAATGGATCTTTGGAAAAAGATTCAACTATTTTGCTTGTTGTCTGATTATTGCGGGCAAACTGGAGGGGTAACAGGCTGGTGAAAAAAGCATTATTAATCTCCTCACTATGGTTCAGCACCATCAGGATAAAAAGTCGCTTGGTCTGTTGGTGCTAGGGGTGTGGAGTTTACATGTTCTGCCTGCTTACTCAGCACCTGAAAATCTAAATCCAGGAGATTTTATCGTACCTACCCTAGAAGAAGACTTGGTGCCGTCAATAGATGCTGTTGAAGAAGATAATGTAGAGCCTGAATCGGAACAGGACTCTGAAGTGTCTCAATCGTCTCAAAGTATTGAGTGGGAAAGCTTGGCTATAGAAACAACCTACGATTTCAATAATTTTGCTCAAATCAATCAACGGTTTGAACCTACGTTAACTGGAACATTAGCGAATGGTGATCAAATTAGCATTACCAGTGGATTTAACCGTTTTGAGCAAGAAGATATCGAAGGTATTTCTAACATTCCTCTGATCATTGGATGGCAACGTCAGTTGAGCGCTGGGCGTTCCATTGGTATAAGTGGAAGTCTCGATAGTCCCCCGTATTATTGCTATGACGGGCAATGCCCTGGCTGTCGATCGTGAGAAATTCTTAGCAGCAGGTATGGATGACTACGTTAGTAAACCGATTTATATTGGTGAACTTGTGCAGGCCTTCCAAAAATGTCTTCACAATCGCTCTCAAACCATCCCATCTGTCAATACTGAAGTGGACCCTGGCAGCACAGTGCCTGCGATCCTAAAAATCGTATCAGTACCACCATCAAGAATCAGCCATGAAAGAATCTACGGTCTACCTAGATATAGCAGTCTTAGAGCAAACTCTAGCTCCTCTGGGCGGCATAACTCCTGAAAGTTTAGCCCCGTTTGTTGAAATCTATATTGATGAAAGCCGTCAACTCTTTGAGGATATTCAAACGGCTATTCAACAACAACAAGCTGACCAAATTCATTATGCTGCTCATACCTTAAAGTCTAGCAGTGCCGCTCTAGGTATGATGTTAGTTCAAAATTTGTGCCAACATCTAGAAACTAAAAGTCAGAATGGCGATGTTACCTTAGCTGAATATATTCCTCAATTAGAAACGGCGATTCAGGAAGGGCTAAAACAGCTCGAACGACTCATATCGAACGACTCATACAAACCTCAGTGATATAGCTTGAGTTGGGAGAGTTGTCGCATCGCTATTTTCAAGGACTTAAGCTGTCAACAACAGTGAGATTTGATAATACTACGTAATTTTGCTACGCGTCTTAACACGTAGAATAGCCCTTCAGGATTTTGTGAAAAGCTTTGCTGGTAGCTGCTACAGAAGGTTTTTCAGCAAAGCTTTTATATCTAATGTTCCTTATGTGTTTACAAAATTAACGTCTTGCCTAAAGCTACAGGTCACTATTCGTTAATACAGGAGAAATAGTGTCCCGAAAGATAATTTAAGAGAATTAATTAGGTTGATTCCAACCCTCTAGTATTACGCTGTTTAGCCCTTGGGCTTTCCGGGAAATATAGTTTTATACGAGCTGCTACATGCTGCGATGTAGATCACTCAAGAGGAAATGGTAAGTGTCTGAATTATGTTTTTGCACATTGGCCGTTGGCAGTCGTTATCGTGCTCACGCAAAACTATTAGCGTCTGATATTCAACAATACTCTACAGCTCTTCCTTTTGTAGTTTTGACCGACTGTCCTGAGGACTTTGTTAACTATCCTAATGTCGTTGCCTACAAGCATCGCCTCAAAAGTGTTGTAGGTTATCACGATAAGCTCTATGTGATTGAACGTGCGATCTCAACGTTTGAAACCTGTCTCTTTCTAGATTCGGATGTCAGAATACTTGGACCTATCCCTCCAACGATAGAGTTTCCGCAGGGACTTACTGGACGTTTTGGTTGTTCGATACTCAAACACAACAAATATACTAAAGTCCGTCCTGCGCTGTCTTTGATAGAAGCATCGGCTGAAAAACTAAACCTTGATTTAGAAACCGTTGTCTGGCTCCATGAATGCCTATTTGTTGTTCGACGACAAAATGGATTGGAAAAGCAATTTCTCAACTATTGGAAAGCCTTGGCATACTACTTCCAGATGCATGATATCTATAATGGTGAGGGCAATGTTATGGGACTAGCAGCAGCAGCAGCAAGTCTCAATGTCGAGTTTAGAAGAGATGATGCTTTCCCATTTTTTAAGGATGTGATTGAAAAGGAGCGAATCAAAAAAGGAGAGTCTTCTCTAGACTTAAATGCGCCTTTATTTCAAACCCATAAGAGAATAGAATATCCTCATCGCCTTTTTCATACCAAAGTTATCCAAAAACTACAGAAACAATTTGGGCTTTATTGGCGACGACAGAAAATGTTTGCTGCGGCTACTCAAAACGCTAACTTTCGCATCCTGATGCAGTCACCAATGTAAATAGTTGATTGGGAGTGAATTGGAGGCAACAATCTAAGGGCCGATAAGGCGCTAATACCTTATTTAGGCCTTTGTATGACGATTCTTGATTGTCACTAGTCATTAAGTATCGTGCTTCTTAAAGTTATTTAAAGACGGTTTTGCTAAAAAGTATCCAGCGATGGATTTAGCGTCTACTCCTCCTCCATTATGGACCGCTTTTTCAAACTCTTCTGGCGTCATTAAAACAACTTCAATATCTTCGTCATCATCTTGCTCGGGCGCTACTTCTAGTTTCTCTAAACCACTGGCTAGAAACGCAAAAATGTACTCATCGGAGTACCCTGGTGCCAGGGGAAACTTACCTAAATTTGTCCACTCTTTAGCACTGTATCCAGTCTCTTCTTCGATCTCTCTCTGGATGGTGGTGAATGCATCTTCCTGGGGCTCAATTGTTCCGGCTGGAAATTCCAACAGCCGACCTTGCACGGCAAAGCGATATTGACGCACAAGCACTAATTGTCCTTCAGGCGTGATGGGAATGGCCATGGCTCCACCAGGATGACGAATGCACTCCCATTGGCCTTCTACCTTATTGGGTAGCTTTAGCTGATTGACTTCAAAGTCAAACTTACGTCCGGCGTAAAAGAGACACTTTTTAAGTAATTGGGGAGGTTCTAACCCGAGAGACATAATAGTAGTGAATACCATAGATTAACGGCATTAGCGTACACCATGAATCGTTAGATTATGTGAAATGTGTCTATTGTTGGGCTGCTTCTGCATTCAAGCGACCAATGGAAACACTCCTGCGATATCCACTTGCTTTAACAGGGTCTGTATCGTTTGCTGATTGATGGGATGTTGCCAATCAGGTGCAATTTCCGCTAACGGTACTAATACAAAAGCTCGTTCCTGCATTCTGGGATGGGGTAGCGTTAGGTTTGGTGTATCAATAATGTGATCGTCGTACAGCAGTAGATCAAGATCTAAGGTGCGCGGTCCCCACCGCTCACGGCGAATACGCCCAAAGTGGGTTTCAATGGATAGCAAGGCTTTCAACACCTGCTCAGGACTCAGGGTAGTATGGAAGATAGCACAAGCATTGATATAGTCTGGCTGGGGTGGGCCAACAGGGGCGGTTTTATACAGTTGCGATCGCATCCCCAGCCGTAGGTCATTTCGATCAAGCTGTACCAATGCCCTTTCAATTGTCTTTTCTGAGTCCCCTAGATTACTCCCAAGGGCAATGGCACATACCGCTTCCATACTATTTCGATAACTTGACTGAACTCCGAACAACGGAGGGGCATTTCATCATAACCATTGGAACATGGTTGTTCACTGCCTATAGATTTGGCTGTAGCCGTGTAATTAACTTATCAGCACTCATTGCCCCTTCGATGCGGTCTACGACCTGCCCATCTTTAAATAAGACCATGGTGGGCAACGCATGAATTTGATACTGAGATGCCACGCCAGGATATTTATCGGTATCAATTTTTACAATTTGCACCTGTCCTTGGAGCTGTGCTTTAACCTGTTGCAATACTCCTGACATCAGCTGACAAGGACCACACCAGGTGGCATAAAAGTCTACTAAAATGGGCTTTTCAGCCGTTGCTAACATATCTTGAAAACTGGAGAATTGTTGTCTTACAGCCATCGTTCTAAAGTCTGAGGTGGGTTATTTCTTCATGCTAGGTTACCCACTATCAAATTGGGTGTGATTTAAGCTAATCCTTGGCATTTTGAGAGTGGGTTGTCAGACTGCTGCCACGATTGCTTCGCAGTCCCCAAAGATAATAGAGTAATCGAGCTGTTAACCATTTCCCTCTTCCCATGACTGGAGCAATGCAAGATCAGGTCGCGATTATCACAGGTTCATCCCGTGGTATTGGCAAAGCGGCAGCCCTGGCCCTCGCTGCGGAAGGTGCGAGTGTTGTTGTGAACTATGCACGCTCTAGTACCGCTGCTGATGAAGTAGTGGCTGAAATCACAGGCGCAGGCGGTAATGCCATTGCTTTACAAGCAGACGTCTCCCAGGAAGATCAGGTGGATGCGTTGATCAAAGAGACCAAAGATAAATTTGGTCGCATCGACGTACTAGTTAACAATGCTGGCATTACCCGCGATACGTTACTGCTCCGGATGAAACCGGCTGATTGGCAGGCGGTGATTGATCTGAACTTGACCGGCGTGTTTCTTTGTACCCGTGCTGTAGCCAAAATTATGCTGAAGCAACGCTCTGGCCGCATTATTAATATTTCATCTGTGGCTGGTCTCATGGGAAATCCTGGCCAGGCTAACTACAGCGCAGCAAAAGCGGGCGTGATTGGCTTTACTAAAACTGTAGCTAAAGAAATGGCCCCCCGTGGTGTAACAGTTAATGCCGTGGCTCCTGGATTTATTGCTACTGATATGACTAATGAGCTATCCAATACCGAAGAAATTTTGAAGTATATTCCCCTAGGTCGCTACGGTCAGGCTGATGAGGTCGCAGGTCTAATCCGTTTCCTAGCCGCAGATCCCGCAGCGGCCTACATTACCGGTCAAGTGATGAATGTAGACGGCGGAATGGTGATGTAGAAACAGCTTGTTCGTTAGCCGCGCTAGGCAATAGGGAGTACGCTGCGCTAGGCCGTAGGGGGTGAAGAGTAAATTCCCATCCTTACTGCTTATTAAATCGGAGCTTGTATTTCATTCTTTGCCAGGGCAGTTTGTACAGCAGCCTGCTGATCTCGGTGGGTCATCCAACGGTGATAGGTGCGGTTGTGTACCTGCACCGAGTGGCCCATCATTTTCGCTGCCACGGCATCGGGAAGGCCCATTAATATAGTGCGCACAGCCCAAGCGTGACGAAGGTCGTAAGGAGAAAAGGGAATTTTATAGCGACGAAACTGGGTGGTTACCTGCTGACCCACCCGCTGTAGCGTTGTGGTGGTTAGGTCAGTGTTGACCTTGGGCAATTCTCCATTTAATAGATCAAACCGTTCAACCCATTCGGGATAGAAGGGCCACACTTCATGACGCCCAGTTTTAGTGGTTTCATGCACAATAATTTCTGTGCTATCGCTACGGGATGAACGCCCACAAAAAAATACTTCATGATTGCGTAGCCCATAGGTGGCCATCATTCCATACACATATTTCCACTGAGGGTTTTTGAGACTGTCATACACTTCAACAATTTGTTCATCGGCAGGCAAGTCTCGCAGTTGTGTTTGGCTGTTGCCGTAGTTCCCCCAAAAAGTTTTTAGGTCTGTGGGCAAGTCCAAATTCAGAAAATCAGCAAAGGCCCCTAGGGCTGTGCAGCATATCTGGCGACTCCGGGAGTTCGCTTGAGTGCTTTGTACCGAGGCATAAATCGCTTCGGGCAAACTGAGGTTTCGATGGCGCTCTGCTGTTGCATGCAACTTACGTAGGTAAGGGACATAGGCCTTATCCCAGGTAGTTTGCAAAGATGCTGTGGGAGTATCGGCAGACCGTGTGGAAAAGAAGTAATGTTTGAAGGCATCTATCTGTGTAGCAAGATCAGCCCCACCCATGCGCAATCCAGCGACGGGACCTAAATAGTCACGCCAATCGAAGATATTTTGCAATAGCTGAGCTGCAATAATTTTTGCCGTTTGTTCACACTGTTTGAGCCCTGTTTTATTGGCAGGTAGCTTTAAGGGTAACCGCTGTTGATAGGGGCGAAGCTTAGGGCTGCCAGGACGTGGGGGGAATGTACCGCGTAGATTTAAGCGATCGCCGCGGCGCTCAATCTGTATGCCTAGTTTTGCTGCTTTCAGCCGCTGATTGACCTGTAACAGGGCCTTGTCCAGGGGATGAGCTATGGAGACTTTAGCCATATTAAATGAAAGAAATTCTCAATTCCTACAAATCGGATATGCCTAGGTCGGAGTTAGTTGTTACGATAAGTCAAAGATGATTAAAACTTCGTTTAAAAGGTAAGCACGCTGTCATGGGTCGTACTGGAGTCTTATTACTGAATCTTGGAGGGCCTGAGCAGCTTGAGGATGTACGTCCCTTTCTGTTCAACTTGTTTGCCGATCCAGAGATTATCCGACTCCCGTTCCCTTGGTTACAAAAGCCTCTGGCTTGGCTCATTTCAACGAGTCGTGCCAGTAAATCTCAAGAAAATTATAAAGAAATTGGTGGTGGTTCTCCCCTACGACGCATTACTGAGGAACAGGGAACTGCTCTAAAGGAGTATCTACAAAAGCTAGGGCGTGATGTAAATATTTACATCGGTATGCGCTACTGGTATCCCTTTACTGAAGAGGCCGTTGCTCAAATTAAGCAAGATGGCATTGAAGAGCTCGTTGTTTTACCGCTCTATCCTCAGTTTTCTATTAGTACCAGCGGTTCGAGTTTTCGTTTATTAGACAAGCTGTGGCAGGATGACCCCGCTTTACAGAAGATCAACTACACCTTAATTCCATCCTGGTACAACAGCCCTGGTTACGTTAGGGCCATGGCTGAGCTAATTACTCAGGAATTAGATAAGCTGCCGGTCCCGGACAGTGGCCATATTTTTTTTAGTGCTCATGGTGTGCCCGTTAGCTATGTAGAAGAGGCGGGTGACCCCTATCAGCGGGAAATGGAGCATTGTGTTGACTTGATTATGAAGGCGGTGGATCGTCCTAATGACTTTACGCTGGCTTATCAAAGTCGTGTGGGGCCTGTTGAATGGTTGCAGCCCTACACTGAAGATGCCATTGAGAACTTGGCGGAAAAAGGCGTTGATAATCTGGTGGTCGTTCCCATCAGCTTTGTTTCTGAGCACATTGAAACGCTCCAGGAAATTGATATTGAGTATCGTGAAATTGCAGAAGAAGCGGGGATCGCAGGCTTCCATCGGGTGCCTGCGCTGAACACCTACCCTGTCTTTATTGAGGATATGGGGAATATGGTAGTCAATGCTTTGGAATCTCCTCGTAAGCTGTTTTCAGATGCGGCTCAGTTACAGAAGCAGGTGCGTATTTATCCTCAGGATAAGTCTGCATGGGGGCTGACACCATTTGCTGAAGTCTGGAATGGCCGTTTGGCGATGGTTGGCTTTTTGGCGCTATTGCTAGAGATGGTTAGCGGTCATGGGCCTCTACATATTGCTGGTTTGATGTAGTCGTCAGCTATGGCTTTTGTTGCCACTGACGCCAGATTGCTGAGCTACGAATGGCTAGCCACAGTAGAAAAAGGGCGATAAGTCCTCCTTGCTCTGGTGCATCAAAGGCTAGAAATACTAAGCAGATACACAGGGCATCTTCAATAAAGATGAGCCATATAGGTGGGCTGTTGAAACGATATAGCCAGCCTACTTGCACCATTTGAATAACCAGCGCTAGTACACCGCCTGTGCCTGCCAGCAGTACTAGCAGCCAGCTGTCTACAATGTCGGCTAGGCGGGCGATCGCAATTCCCGCAATTGTTCCGACAAAAGGACTAATAAAGAGTTCTGCACTTTGTAAAAAGCGACGGCTGACTCGATCTTTAGAAATGGTGAGTTCTATCAGGGACCAAATAACTAGCACTCCAATGACTAGGGTCTCTGGAATATTTGCCAAAATGGGTACTGTTGACCAAAGTTTATCCTCTGCGAATAGGCCAATCAGCAACAGGGGTAAAGCTAACCGCAGCCCTGTGGCAGCCGAAATAGCGAGTACGGCAAGTAGTTCGGGGATGATCACGTCGTTATGTAAAACGGCAACTTTTAGGGAGTTGGCTTACCCTATACCTAGGGTCTTAAAGTTCGAGCTGTTAGGCCACACAGGTAGATAACCCTTGGTTACGGCAACCAAAAGCTGGATAAGAAGCCCGCATTTACTTCGGTGTGCATCATTTAGGCTGCCCAAATCTTAAGTTCAGACCATCCTCAACCCATGTCCTCTAATCGTCCATTACTCACTGAGTTAAAATCCGCAGCAACGGCCCGATTTCAGTTCTTGGGTGCCATATTGATAGTTCTTTGGTCTATCGAGATTATAGATTTTTTTCTTTTTAGAGGCCGTCTCAACCAATACGGTATTCGTCCCCGTTCTTTGAGTGGGATTTGGGGGATTGGGTTTGCGCCGTTTCTCCATGGAGATTTTAGACATCTAATTGCGAATACAGTACCTTTGCTTACGTTGAGCTGGTGGGTGATGCTTCAATCTATCCGCACCTGGATTATGGCAACGGTGATCATTACCTTTCTGGGGGGAGCAGGTACATGGTTATTAGGAGGTCTATTGGTGGCAGGTCAATCCGTCCACATTGGTGCTAGCGGTTTGGTTTTTGGCTATGTTGGTTTTTTGATAGGCCGTGGTTTTTATGAACGAACCGTGGGGGCAATTGCGATCGCTCTATTTATTTTGGTGACCTACGGTGCCATGTTTTGGGGATTATTTCCAACCCAACCTGGAATCTCCTGGGAAAGTCACCTATTTGGTTTTATCGGTGGCGTGATTGCTGCCTACTGGTTGACATCTAAACCAGACATGATTTCCGATAGGTAGCTGGATGTCGCCTCTACCGTTGCAATGGTGTCTTCATACAGCATTCGTGTTGGCCCCATGACCCCAACGCTGCCCACTGCCATAGAATCGCGATTATAAGGTGCCGCAATCAAAGCGCACCCCTGCATCGGTTCTAAGGGATTTTCTTGGCCAATCCAAATTTTTAAGGGATGGTGCTCATCAGCACACATGAGTGGCCATAGCTGTTCGCGCTCCTCAGCTAGTAGGGATACCAAATTTCGCAGTTGGCCCTGCTCAGAAAATTCTGGCTGGCTGAGCACATCTGCCATGCCAGTCATCAGAATGTGAGTGTAGGGACGTCGTTTTCGCTGAGCCAGTTCGTCAATGGCTTTGCACAATGCCAAAACGTGATGCTCTGCCGTATCGACCTCGTCCCAGTCTAAAGTGGATATTTCTGAGAGGGGACGCCCACGCAGCTGACTGGTCAAAAAGTTAGATAAAATCTGTAGCTCCCGGGTTAGGTCAATGGTTTCTTCCGTGTTTGTGATGCCGGTGGTGCCCTGGGGCAGCCTGATAACCATTGATTCAGAGCCATAGCCCTCGAGCACTACAACCAGTAGCATCTGGTCCGCTGAAAGTTGAACTAACTGTAGGTGTTTAACTACCATTTTCTCAAGCTGAGGCAGGGTTACTAGGGCAACATAGCCACTCAAATGTGCCAAAATCTGAGCCGCTTCCTGGAGCAATGCTTCCACACTCCAGCCCTGACATTTCAACTGTTGATTCAGCAGCCGATCAGTACGCTGGGCAGCTGGTTTAGAAGGTTGGATAAGTTTGTCAACATACAGCCGATACCCTGAATCGGAGGGTACTCGTCCCGCAGACGTGTGGGGTTGATATAGAAATCCAGCCCGCTCCAAAGCTCCCATGACATTACGGATTGTCGCTGCACTGACATTCAGGTCAAAGGCCTCTAACAGGGCTTTCGATGCTACGGGTTCAACGGTTGTCACGTAGTGCCGTACCGTTGAACGCATTACTTGTTGTTGGCGAGAACTGAGGTTAGCGGGTCTATCGGTAGCCATCAATATTCACTACGAAAACTCTGTCATGAAAGGTAGCGCTGGAGATGAAAGGTGCCACGTATGTCTATGTTAAAAGTTGGTATAAATCCATAAAGACCGATAGGATACTAAATCCTTTAATAAAAATATTAGATTGTGTTGGCCTAAATAGTGTTGAAGACTTCAAGTGTCAATATATTGTTACGGACTAAATTCAAATATCTGAGGGGTAAATGTAGACGCGTTGCTGCTGCTCGGGATGATTTTTTCTGAAAGAATCTGGCCAGGCGAGCGTCGGGCATATCCTAGCCTTGGGTACTGTGCTTGAAATATTCATCGAGTTTGAGCTCCTTGCTATGCTCAATCTGGCGTAGCATCGAGCGGGTGATGAGTTTGCCTTGCTCTACTAGCACTGTGCCAGTCAGTGGGTGTAATAGGTCTTGATCGGCCCGGCGGCCAATCAAAGGTTCAATATCTTGAACAGAACGCACGTACATACCGGGGGGCAGCTCGACTATGACTCCGTTTCCCATAACCCTTGCCTGACACGCCAATCGAGAATTAGCCTGGCAAGAAGTAATGATGGATAGGGTACGCTGCTCTCGCCGGCTGATGGGAGTTAGTGCGGCCATGCCATCATTGACATAGATATGACAGGTGGCACACATACCGCGTCCACCACATTCCTTCAGAACACTCAGGTCTTGATGTAGCAAAACCGATAGCAAATTGCCGTTGGTTTCTACCGAGCTTTCTTGTTCAATCGGTTCTAAGCGGACTGTTTTTGCCATAAAAATCCTTAGCGTACTAAAGCAATGTCTAAGCTTTGAGGCTGGTTTCTATCAAGACCTCTACAGAGTTGTGCTATGAGCTCTTTTTTGAAAGAATCGCCACTATTCACCAAATAACAGCTGCCAATGGTGCCTGGGTAGGGATTGCTCCACCAGGGTGTCATAGTCTCGAATAAATCGATGACATCGCTGATGAAAACGCTTTGTCCATAACCGTATCGCTGTTAGCTGCTCCGGTGTAAGTTCTGGAAGGCGACCGGAAATACTGAGGGTGCCATCGGCGGAAATCTGAAATTGTTGCATCCATATCAAATCTTCCAGCTGAGTGTTTCGCCAATGATCGGCTACGAGCCGTGCTCCTAGATATCGGCTCGTGATTTGACTGATACTGTTCATGGCTTCTAGGAGATCGTCGAGACGAGTGGTAAGAAGGGTATGGGTGACTGCAGATATGTCTTCTGAGGACTCGTCAGCATTGGTGGCGTTGATACTTTCAACGAGTGTGGTGTAATCCGCCTTAATAAAGTGTATTAGCTCGCTAATTGCTTTGAGGTATTCATGGGATGTCTGCCCTTTACTAACAACCAGCAAAATAGCCTGATTTTCTACTTTATGCAGGTCTATGTGATGTTCGTCGCCAAAGTGAAAGTTACAGTGCTCGAGTGAATCTGGTGTGGTGTGGAGAATTTGCTGGATGCCTTGTACCAGTAAAGGGTGCTGTTTGGGACAATTGCCGTCTTTAAAGCCAACGGAGTAAATGTCGTCGGAGGATATAGTCTGACCTAAGGGTATGAGGCTGAATCCAACAATATTGGGGAGTTGTATAAATTTTTGAATGAGTTGGTGCTGCATGGACTCCAGACCAGACAAATGACGACAATTAGAGACCAGGGATATGGTTAGAAATGGATGAACAGGCAACAATCATGCGATCGCAAAAATCTTGAGATAAGTTTGATCGGCAAATCGACATATTAGTTAATGTTTTAGTCTATTCTCCCTTCATAAGGAATGATTAAGCTATATATTCTGTGGGCTCTGACGTGTTAAGTCGTTTGTTAGCTTGTCAACAGCGGTACAGTAGCGGCATCTGATTACTTATAATGCTCTTGCCAGGTTTTTATGGAACATGCCACGGCTCTTGTTTGAAATACCGGCGTTGACACCCTAACCGTTATGTCTGACCTCCCGTTTACGTTAGATCAATTGCGCATTCTCAAGGCGATTGCGGCGGAGGGTAGTTTTAAGCGAGCTGCCGATAGCCTGTACGTTTCCCAGCCCGCTGTCAGTCTCCAGGTCCAAAATTTGGAGCGCCAGCTGGATGTCCCTCTCTTTGATCGGGGTGGCCGCCGGGCTCAGCTTACAGAAGCGGGGCATTTGCTGCTGGAGTATGGCGATCGCATTTTGAGTCTTTGCCAAGAGACTTGCCGCGCTATTGAAGATTTACAAAAATTGCAGGGAGGTACGCTGATTGTAGGGGCTAGTCAAACGACTGGTACCTATCTGCTACCTAGGATGATTGGCCTATTTCGGCAGCGCTATCCCGATGTGGCAGTTCAGCTGCATGTCCATTCCACCCGCCGTACATCCTGGAGCGTAGGCAATGGACAAATTGATCTAGCAATTATTGGAGGTGAGGTGCCTCCGGAACTGCAAGATTCGCTGGAGATAATTCCCTATGCTGAAGATGAGTTGGCATTGATTATGCCGGTGTTTCATCCGTTGGCCAGCAGTCAGGCTATTCAGCGTGAAGATCTCTATAAGCTGAAGTTTATTTCTCTCGACTCTCAATCCACTATCCGTAAGGTCATCGACCAGGTGCTGACGCGTTGTGGCATTGAAACTCGGCGACTGCGTATTGAAATGGAGCTCAATTCCATTGAGGCAATTAAAAATGCGGTGCAGTCAGGACTGGGTGTTGCTTTTGTATCCATTTCTGCGATTGAGAAGGAATTACAGATGGGAGTTTTACACCGGGCCAAAATTGATTCGGTGGTCGTGAAGCGTACCCTATCAGTGATTTTTAATCCCAATCGCTATCGCTCGACGGCTGCAGGAGCGTTTACCAAGGAAATCTTGCCTCAGTTTACGAATCGTGATATCGACTTTGACCAGCGTTCGGAACGCAAAAAAAATGGGACGGCCCAGGCAACTGCTGCCAAGACATCGGCCAATAGTCCATCTACGGAACAACGTTCCGTAGAAGAGAGCAGTTAGGCTGTTGTTGTTATATAACTAACCTTCTATCCCTGCGTCGTTCCGATGCTGTTCCATGCAATTACACTGCACTCGGCCCGGATGTGCTCGGCCAATAAATCCTCATCCCAGTTTAGCCAAGTCGATTCAAACAGCACCCCAGCTGTTTTGTACAAACTGTGGCATGCCGTTAATCCTAAGCGGTCGCTATTTGCCAACGCGACTGTTGGGGCAAGGAGGGTTTGGGGCCGCTTACTATGCCTGCGATCGCTACACGCCGACCCAACGTCCCTGTGTGGTGAAATTATTTCAACCATCTTCCCAACTCAATCCGCAGCAGCTACAAATTGCCCAACAGCTCTTTGCCCGTGAGGCTGAAGTACTTGAACGTCTGGGGAATCAGCATCCCCAAATTCCCGATCTCTATGCCTATTTCCCCATGGTGGTCAAGTCTCCCACCTCGGGTGAGGATGAAGAATACTTCTACTTGGTGCAAGAATTTATTGATGGTGAAGACCTAGAACAAATTCTCAATCGTCGTGGAGCCTTGCCCGAAGGGGCGGTGAAGGCTATTCTCATTTCCATTTTGAAAGTATTGGACTTTGTCCATCAAAACGGGGCTATTCACCGCGATATTAAACCCTCCAACATTATGAAGACGGTCGATAACCAGCTGTATCTGTTGGATTTTGGGGCGGTTAAGCAGGTGACCGGTGCAACAACATCTAATAAATCTACAGGGATTTACACGACTGGCTATGCTCCTCCTGAACAAGTGACCGGGGGGCAGGTTTTTCCTGCATCTGACCTTTACTCGTTAGCAGTGACCTGTGTGGTCCTACTCACAGGTAAAGAAACAACGACTTTATTCGATAGCTACAGTAATCGTTGGCAGTGGCAAAATCACGTTCAGATTAAAGATAAGACCTTGTCTGCTGTTCTCGATAAGCTGTTGAATCCGAGCCCTCAAGATCGATATGCCAGTGCTCAATCCACATTAGACGCTTTGTTGGTGTCTCAGGGCAGTTCTCCGTCTGTTGTGCCGCCCTCAAAGACGCCGCCAGCCGTGGCGGTAGCTGCACCACCTCCACCCATTCCGGTTAAATCGCCCTCTGCAGCTCCGATTAAGCCATCTCATCAGAAAACTTTACCCTCGCCCCAACGGACCCAGAAAAAATTGCTGCGTCCTTGGTTGCTAGTCCTGGTTCTTCTCGGATTGTTAGCTGCTTTAGGAGGGTGGTGGATTAAGCAAAATGGTTTACCTGGCGGAGAGTTGAAAACAGTTGCGATCGCAACTGTTGATACCTTTAATGAGGTAGAGGTACCTGCAGGACAGTTCACCTATGGTGGCAGTACCACCTGGGCACCGATTCGAGGCATTGTTGATGCTCAGATCCAGCAGGCAATTCCAAGTCTGCAGCTCACTTATCAGACACCTACGACTGCATCGCCTGGCTCATCTACAGGTATCCAAATGTTGATCAATGGCGAACTCGACTTTGCCCAAACTTCTCGCCCCCTCAGTAGCACTGAAAAACAGCAAGCCCAACAACAAGGGCTCAGTTTAGAAGAGTTTCCTGTAGCTATTGAAGGTGTGGCTATTGTTGTCCATCCTACATTGCCTCTTCAACGTCTGAGTTTGTCTGAGTTGAGAGATATTTACACTGGCCGTGTGGTGAACTGGCAGCAATTGGCAGGACCAGACTTACCTATCGTGCCAATTTCCCGCGATGACGTTGGGGGGACAGTGGCTTTCTTTAGCCAAACCGTACTCAATGGTGAGGCGTTGGCAACGAATGTTCAACGCAGGCCTAACACCACAGAAGCGTTACGGTTAACCGGGAGTACACCCGGCACAATTTATTTTGCGTCTGCTCCAGAAGTCGTTGGCCAGTGTACGGTTAAACCTCTCGCGATTGATCAGCAGCCTCCCTACGAAGAGCCTTTCGTTGACCTAGAGAACTGTCCGGGGCAACGGAATCAACCGAACCTTGTTGGATTTGCATCAGGAGATTATCCACTCACAAGGCAGCTGTATGTCGTCAGCAGTGTAGATAATCCTATTGGCAAAGCCTATGCTGAGCTCTTACTTTCCCAAGAAGGTCAGGCTGCTTTGAATGCAGCAGGATTTGCAAAAATTCAATAGCCTTGTAGCGCTGTTTTATTGCGCTACGAAGCTAGTCAAAATGGGGCAATGCTTCCCTGTTAAGCAGTTTGCTGTAAAAACTGAAAAGGCAGAGCTACAAACTAGCTCTGCCTTTCTTTCGGTCTATGGCTATTCAATTAACCCTGCTGCTTGAGGCTGGCATCAAAGGGAATACTGATTAAGTTCTCACCATGGGTTTGGATTAAACCACGTTGACGCAGCTTACCCATTAAGCGCGTTACTGTCACCCGCGTAGAACCAATCGCACTGCCAATCTGCGCATGGGTCAGCGGGAAGGGAAGGTAATAGCCTTGCTCACAAGGTTCACCATACTCATCTACTAGAAGTGTTAGAAAGCCCAGTAGACGATCAATCGTACGACGCTGGCCTAATGTGCTGAGCCATAGTAATTTCCGCTGGTGGTGACGTCGAAATGCGTCTAGAACTTCACGACGAAAATGTGGCCAGGTATCTAAGTCATTCCAATAAAGCCACACAATTGTAGTGTTGTCCACATGGGAAAAGCTCTGCAGTGTAAAGGGAGGCTGGGCAACGATTTCAAATGGATGACCAGCGCCAACAAACCCTAAGAAGGCTTCTTCTGCTGCAACAAGAGGAACCCGCGCTGAAGAACTTTTCTGCTGTTTCAAGGTAGCACTCACTTGCGCACTTCCCACCAACCGTACGGCGCCCTGCTGCACTAGATAAAGTAATCCCGGACGCGTAGGAATGCGTTCATCTTTGCTAAAGGTACGGCAACGATAGTGCTCCTGGGCCCAATCAAGCATGCGTTGCCATACATGAAATGGCCGAGCGTCATCTGATGGGATAGATGAGGACATGGGAAAGGCGTTGGAAGTTGTTGAGAATTCAGTTAGTGTCATTTACCTAGTGTCAAGACATAGAGTTTTGAGCCAAAGCAAGTAGCTAGAAGGTTCTCATGTAAAGAAAACTTCAGGTGTTGATGCGCCCCAGTCGTCATTGGTTATGTAAATTAATAAGTATTTCTTAAAAGCCCTACGTCGTTTGTCAAAGAACTAATGTATTTGTCAACCGTAAAACTACGAACAGCCGACGAAACAAATACATTAAGTACATTAATACAAACAGTTAATTGGGATGGCATCCTGAAAATAGCTTCTTTATGTTTTCTTCAGCTTTCCTTGAAGGAGTTGGTTGAAAATTCAGAAGGTTTGGGTATGTCTACTTATATCTCCCACCGAGAATAAACAGAGCTAAATCTGTACTTTTACTGAGTTCACTACAAATATGACATGGTTTTCGTTAAAACGGACATTGCAGTCTGAGTTGGCTGCAAAGATTGACGATCTTTATCGGATCAACCAGGGAAACAATGCTTTAAACCTTCACACTCCTGTTAGATATTCAGAGGTTCTATTAAGCATCGGTAAAATCACAAAGATTTGTCATCAGAACATTCCCGTAAAAAAGGTGTCATGTAACGAAACAGTTACATATTTCTCAGCATTTCCACTGAGTGTTGCTAACACCTGGCAACGCCCCGCCGATTTAATTGCCTCCGTACTGTTATCTTTGCTGAAAGAGTCTGATGCCAGCTCCGTTTGGTCTCATGTACGCAAAACTGATCGGGGCTGTTTAGAATTTGTGATCTCTCAACAGGGTATTCGGCAATGGCTTAATCACGATGGGCTGACTCACTTATGGGTGCAGGATGTGCCATCAATAGACTCTCAATTGCTCTGGCAACTGCAGGCTGGCTATGAGTTATGTCATCGCTGGTCGGCAAATCAGCCGTTAGAGGACTTAGCGTGCTATTGCCCAGCCGCTCCAGACCAGCCTTTTATTATTCCTTGGTCCTACCTTGAGGGGCTTGTAGATGGTTTGCTTGATATTTGTGATATCTGGGACGAAGCTACGTCGACTCAGCTTTTGCATCAGGCTAGCAAGCTGGTGATGGCATTGGACCAGTGTGTTGGTCAAACAAGCCATGCCTCACTGGGTACTGTGAAAAGTATTATCCCTTGGGTTAAAACTACTCGGCTGTTGCTGAAGCGCTTGCTAATTGACACCTGGGGGTATCAATTAGCAGAGCAGTTTTAGAGCCTTCATCATCTGTGATGTGTGCGTTCTTACCCAATCTGTACATGCTGATTGCGAGCAAAAAATGCTTGCCGATTGAGTCTCAATGGGAAGCAATAACTAGAGAAATTGTTAGGGGGTGACAAACTCCGCCATGTGGCCTATCCTTATATTGTGTGTGAGGAGCGAACCAGTAAGGGTGCCGAGACGAAACACGGCCAGTCGTCGGCACCCTTTCTGCTTTTAAATTTTCTCGAGCTTCATCTAGACACATCATGCAAAGCTAGTCATCGGTTTTCTTCACGTTCGATGTCTGGTTTTTAAGAGAGCTTTGAGGACTGTTCTGGGTTTGAATGATTGCTGAGGTGCTTGAGCTTGAGTGGATTAAATTACTCATAGCTGGTACTATTCCAAGGCTTTAGCGGTTGCTCACATCCTAAATGAATGGTTGTAAATACCGGGCAGCAAAGGCAAACATGCTATCGCTTGTTGCTGGTAATGCTGTGGGCTAATTTAGTAATTCTGACAATTGAAGTCACGGCTGGCTGGGTGAGTCAGTCGATTAGTTTGCTGGCAGAGTCACTCCATACTCTGATCGACGTTTTCAGTACTGCTCTGAGCCTTACAGCTGTGGCCTCACCTCAGCGGATTCTGGGACGAGAAATATGGGGCCATGGCCGGGGTGAGGCGGGGGGGGCATTGATTTTAGCCGCTCTCTTAGGTTTTTTTGGTGTCAATATCTTGCTGGTTGCCATAGGGCAGTTCGAGGATGCGACAGGGGGAATCGTCAATCCTTTCCCAGTGGAAGTAACGGTCGTGCTGATGCAGTTGATGGCTGCGATGGTGGCGATTTCATTAACGTTAGCCTGGCTCGTATCTTACCAGGGCAGATTTTTAGGGAGTGTGGCGCTCAAGCTAACAACGCAGCATGTATTGGGTGATGGTTGGTTAAGTATGGTGATGCTGTTGGCGCTAGTGGGCATGTGGCAAGGCTACAGTTGGCTTGATCCACTGATGGCGATCGCACTGATTATTTTGACACTCCATAGTTTTTGGCGTGTTCTCAATAATCAGTTACCGATGTTGCTTAGGCCAACGGCTATTGCTCCCGAAGCCATTGCCCAAGTCGTGACCACAGTAGAAGGAGTCACCCGCTGTAATCGAATTCGTTCCCGAGGGATGGTGGGACGTCAGGTTTGGATTGAACTTTACTTAGCGGTGCATCCAGAATTTCTCACCATGTCTCGAACGATTGGGGAGCGCGTGGATGGTGTCTTACGTAATCACTATGGCCCTGTGAGCACTCAGGTCTGGGTAGAGGAAGATTACACATTGCCTAGGCAGTACTACTGATGCTATGCCTGGCGTTGATTCTTTATTTACTGCTCAATCTTGGTGGCGTCGGTAAGCTCTACAAGATTGCTGGCGAATTCTTCAATGGCTGATTGATTGTTGGTGGTAAACATTCGGGCCATCATTGCGATCGCAGCCAAGCGCTTGAGCTTGATGTGCAGAGTTTGTAAGCTGGTGGTGTCAGCTTGTAAATCACGACTCAGATCATCTAACTCTAACAGCACATCTTCCCGCTGCTCTTTAGGAAATGCCTGGGCTAGTTGACGTAAGCTGGCCAGTCGGTCTTGGACAGTCTGGGGTTGGTCAGATGGATGATCGGAGGCGTTGCTCATAGTGAAAAGCGAAAGTCAGTATTTCTAGCATCTTAGATACCCTGGCCCGATAGCAACTCTAGCTGCAAGGGCGTTGACTTTATCCTTTAACAAGATAGGTAAGAATTCTCAGGATCCTTGGTCAAGTAAGTTCTCAGACGACTGTCAGTAAAGTCTGAAATAGTAAATAGAGCGCCTAGCTTAGTTAATGTGGCATGGCTATGGGTGGATGTCACCCCAATGGTAGGAATACCTGCTGCCACAGCTGCCCGTACTCCGGTAGGCGAATCCTCAAATACCAGGGCCTCCTGAGGGGAGAGAGCCAGGTGGTCCAGTGCTGTTTGATAGGGGAGTGGATCAGGTTTGCCCCTGGGTAAATCATCCGCAATGATGACTGGCTGAAATGTGCCTTGAAGTGCCAGAGTTTCTAGCATAAATTCTGCATTCGGACGAGGCGCATTGGTGACTAAAGCTACGCTGTAGCCCTGCTGTTCAAGGTGATGTAGAAAGTCACTTAACCCATCCATACGTTGCAGCTTAGTGGCTGCTAGCTGCCGAAATTTGGCCTCTTTATCGGCGCTAAAAAAAACACCCTCTTGTTCAGATAGCTGAGGTAGTAAATCACGGACAATATCGGGATTGAGGCGACCGCTAATATGGGTGTCGTAAAAGGGGGAATCGACCTTGATGCCATGCTCGGAAAGCAATGCTTGCCAGATTTGAAAGTGCAGAGGGTCAGTGTTAGCTAGGGTGCCATCAAGATCAAATAAAACAGCTTTTACCATAGGGGTGGTGTACATCACTATTGCCACATAGCTTGACCATAGCCTGTCTTGGTTCACTCTAGCTGTGTTCTGTTTAGCGAGGTACTGGTAAACACCCTGTTAGAGTCGCTATCTTTTATTGTTTATTGAGGTCCCCAAATGAACAAACGCATCAAAGCTGACAAAGTGAGTGTACTATTCGCCATCGTTACACTCACCCTGATTGCCACGGTAGCTATGGCCTCACCACTCTTCTTTCCCCATGTTCCCCTAGGGGCTGTCGTAAACTTTTTGGGGTAAAAAAATTATCATGTTAAGGTTATCGCCACAAGCATCCCTACATACGCTATATTTAGGTCGCTATTAGAAAAGTGCTACTAGATATAGCGTCTTTATGGTTCAACAGCTAAGGGTTAACTCTCCCAACCGTCGTCATTTACGTGTAGCTTCCCCTGCAGCAGAGACGGCCACCAACATTCCTGCAGGTTTGCGTCACCCTTTTCTGCAGGCACTGGAAGGTTCTCTACAGGTGTTTACTTCGGTACATCGCAGCTTTTTTACCAATGTTATGGTGCAGGCATTGCGGTCGGCAGACCAAGGTATGCCTGTTTTGGTCGTCCAGTTTTTAAAGGGAGGCATTGCCCAAGGGCCAGATCACATGACCCACATGGGACAAAATCTCGACTGGGTACGTTGCGATTATCCTGGATGTATTTTTGAGACGACTGATGATTCCCAGGATGCGGTTAGTGACCTTTGGGATTATGTAAAAAAAGTGATTCCGACTAATCGCTATGCTTTAGTCATGCTGGATGAATTAAGCCTAGCCATGGATTTTGGGCTGATCCCTGAGGCAGAGATTCTGGATTTACTAGAGCAGCGGCCTGCTCAAATGGATATTATTCTGACAGGTCCGAAAATGCCCTATTCGATTCTGTCGATAGCGGACCAGGTAACGGAGTTTCGACGTGAATTTTTACCTTGAGCCCCTTATTAATCAATAAAAAATGATTAAAAATGACGCCTGGATTCACAGTATGGCTGAAGCGGGGATGATCGCCCCATTTGAATCTGCATTGGTCAGACGTATGGAGCTTAATGGGACAAGCGTTCCTGTTATTAGCTATGGCTTATCTTCCTTTGGTTACGATATTCGTCTATCACCAAAAGAGTTTCGTATTTTTCGCCATGTTCCAGGGACCGTCATTGATCCAAAACACTTTAATCCAGATAATCTGGAAATGACTCAGCTTCGTGCCGATGAATATGGTGACTATTTTGTGTTGCCAGCTCATTCCTATGGTCTAGGTGTTGCGCTTGAGCGTTTGGCGATTCCTGAAAATATCACCACAATTTGTATTGGCAAGAGTACGTACGCTCGTTGTGGCATTATTGCAAATCTCACCCCTGCAGAAGCGGGATGGCGAGGCTATCTCACGTTGGAGTTTTCTAATTCCTCAAGTGCCGATTGCCGTATCTATGCCAATGAAGGCGTAGTACAGCTCTTGTTTTTGGAAGGGGATCCCTGTCAGGTAAGCTATGATACGCGCCAAGGAAAATATCAGGACCAGGCAGAAGTGGTAACCCTGGCAAAAGTCTAAAAGCGACTAGCATCACAGAGAACGTCGCCAGTGGAACCAATTTTCAGCCCAATCTCGGCGCCATTTACCTGGCTGCCAACGGTTATTTTCCCACTGTGCGATCGCTTGATGAATGGCCTCGTAAACAGTTCCACTTTGCACATGTTTTACGGTCCATTTAG
The DNA here is from genome assembly GCA_039024555.1 of Cyanobacteria bacterium P01_D01_bin.156. Taxonomy (GTDB): domain Bacteria; phylum Cyanobacteriota; class Cyanobacteriia; order Phormidesmidales; family Phormidesmidaceae; genus Leptothoe. The sequence continues at coordinate 61,201 of JBCCQQ010000022.1, read as the reverse complement.
CAAGGGCTGGAATCGTTAAAGATGCCCTGAAACCCTTAGTCAGAGTAGAAGCCCCCTCCCCCAATAGATGGATACCTATCAAATGGTTGTCTAAGGTGAGCAGCTTGCAAAAGTTTATCTGAGCGCTGTGGGAAGGTGTAATAGGCAAGCATGATGCCTGGAATACCTCAACTCTGGTGCCATAACGACAGCGCGCTTGATTTTCCGTTAGGCCCCAGCGACCTAACGGAGAAACACCTTGAATACTGTAGGATACCGTTTCATAATGCATAGGACGACGGCGACGAAACAAAGCATTGTCCAAAGCAACAGAGGTTTCTTGCTGTGTCAGTTCAGGGCGCTGTTCGCCTCCTAAACAATCTCCCGTTACATACAATTGAGGAAACTGAGTCTGTAAATAACAGTTAGCAACAATATTCTTATCGGGGTCAACTCCCAACTGTGCCAGGGATAAGCCCTTATGATTGAGCCTTGACTTAGGCACTAGGACTACCGACTCTGTTTCTGATATTGTGGCTAACTGGTTGTTATCTAAATCACCATCTACAAAGTTGATGGTGACGCCCACACTCCGCAGCTGCGCTTCCATCAGTCGTTGAATATCAATATCTTCTGCTGGTAAAAGCAGGGGAGAATTACAGAAAACATTGACCTTAGTGAACTGATTTAAAGCATAGGCCCATTCCACAACAGAGGCCCCAGAGCCAATGATGGCAATGCTTGTAGGGAGGGTATCTAGCTGCATTAGTTGATAATATTGCAGGCTGTCTTTAAAATCCGGTGTAGCCGTAAACTCATATCCGTCCGTTAACAAATAATGAGTAGCTTTTAAGGGCCGTTCATCTACAGTCAGGTGCTGATTGACGGAAAACTGTGAGGTTGCCAAAATGACGTCAATTCCTTGGACCCGAAGCATTGCAGAATCTAGCTCTCTATATCTACAGAGAGCATCAAACCAAGCGCGCATATCCCGCCAAGTACTCAGACATGATGCATTGCATTGCCGTATCGCTTGAAAACTGTATTCAGCAGCGTTATTAATTTCCCAACTAGGAGCAATGAGGGCAATACGAGCACCTTGCCGCGCAGCCTGAAGAGCAGCTCGACGACTGCTCCAACTGCCCCCCAAAATAGCTAAATCGTACTCTGTACTGACCTTCAATATTCAATCCGTGTTCTGTGCTTTATCGCCTGAACAGAAGCAACATGTATATCTGTTGATTGAGTCGATGCCAATCAGTATGCTTAATCACTTGTATGACGACGAGTTACAAAGGAGCTAGGAAACTAATTTTTGAGTGCTTTACACTGCACATAGCTCTAGAAGCGTTGTTTATATTAAAAAGCGGCGTTACTGCTCCTCAGAATGATTGTATCTGCCAAATCCAGAACTCTGGACGCCTGTACAGAGGGTTCCATCCTCTAAATCAGCAACGGCTAAAAAGTGTCGCTACTGCCCAGAACAATCACCAAAGATTAGAGAATTTCTCACTTCAAGGGTGAATATCTACAGCAACAGCGACACAAAAAGCTGATATCAAACAAATAAATTATTTCTTAGCCACCATCTCTTTAAACAATTTACCTGCCGAAAATGCAGGCACTGTGGTTGCTGGAATAACCATAGTATCGCCAGTTTTAGGATTACGACCTTCACGCTCTTTCCGATGACGAGGCTCGAAAGACCCAAACCCAACCAAAGTTACCTTCTCACCACTGGAAACCGCTTCCATTATGGACTCAATTGCAGCTGAAATGACTGCATCAGCCTGCTTTTTGGTGACAGATGCCTTTTCAGACACCTTGTCTACAAGTTCACCTTTATTCATCTTTGTCTCCTCGCAGATTAAAACCAATGAATGAACCACGTCCATGTCTGGACCAACAAGCCAGAAACGTGAGTAAAATCTCAGCAAATCGCTGAAACCCTTGAAACCTCACATTTTCTCTGCCCCATTCTAAGGGCTACTTCGCCAGTATGGATCTATAAAACATTGAATTTATATGGATTTCAGCGATTTTTAGGAAAATTCATACGAATTGTTTGCGCTGATAAGAAATTAGATTTCATTAAAACCCCTAAAACCTTATTTCAGGGAGGGGTTCAGGGGTTTTAATGAAAATTAACAGAGTAGGTTGTTAGTTACTACTCTTCACCCAACAGTTCTCGGATATCTTCACCGGGGGTGTAGCTGTAGCCATAGATGCTTTGGTCAGAATCATCTAGGATTTGAGGCGTTAGCAGCACAATTAGCTCCTGGCGCTCATTCGTGATGTCTGTGTCACGGAATAGAGCCCCAATAATAGGCAGGTCACCTAAAATAGGCACCTTCCGTACGCTGGCAGTGTCTGTATCTTGGATAATTCCGGACAAAACCAGGGTTTGACCATCTCGTACACGAATTTGACCGGAGGATAAGGCTCGTCTTGCAATAGGCGTCACGAAATCATTATCTCCAAGAGGAATTTGAGCTCCAGGAGAAGAGATCGTTGGTGCCACTGAAAGGGATACAAAACCATTGTCATCAATACGATCGATGTTAACAGCCAATGTCAAGCCAACATCGACTAGTTGAACTTCTCTTTCCTGCACAAGGTCATCAGTACCATCCACGGTCGCAAAGTTGGTAGTACTTTCATTAATGACCTCTTCAACTAAGTTAACCGAAGCATCTTGTCCTTCTTGGACAATCAGCGTGGGGTCGGTGATAATCTTGGAATTACCATTATCAATAGTTGCCTCAAGGGCTGCGATGAAGTTACTTGCTACGTTTAAGGGATTGTTGTTAAAGGCGAGAGTTAATAGCCCATTGCTTTGGTTAGCGAAGGTATCATCAATACCAAACGAAAAGCTAGTGTCAAAACGTTCTATGGCTGAAAGATTGACGTCAATAACACGTAAGTTGATCGCAACCTGACGACGTCGTAGATCTAACTGTACTATTTGAGCTGTGGCAATTTCGACCTGACGAGGCGTTCCAATCAAGGTTACAGAACTAGTTCGAGCATCTCCGATCACCTGTAGTCCTCGTAATAAGGGAGGCGAATCCTGATAATCTGCCCGAAGAATTTCAACATTGGTTTCTAGTTCGGTTCTTTCAACCTGTTCGACTTCTTCTCCGACATCAATGGTTGATTCAACTACCTGAATTTCTTGCTCATCAGCAAAGGCGCTCTCGGCCCCCATAAACACTAAGAAGTTGACAGCGCTAGCCACATCAACTTGGTTCAGACGAACGCTACGCACAGTTGTATTACGAGCAGCCTGAGGTAATTGAGGCCCAACAAAAATTGTTCGACCCACGCGGTTCGCTTCTAATCCAGAAATTTGCAAAACATAGTTGAAAACATTCTGCACTGGCTCATCTTCAATATCCAGGGTAACTCTCGTATTAGCCGCCGCCGTGTCACCACCTGTGCTGGCATCAGTAAAGGCTAAGTTAAGTCCAGCTGCCCGAGCCAATAATGACAGTGCTTCACGCGCTGTTGCGTCTCGCAAAACCAAACGGGGCACTCGCTCCGCAGTACCTAAATCAATAACATCTAATCTAGCGTTAATTTCAGAAACCGCAATGTCTCCTACTGGAGGTGCCACAGCCCTGGGTAAAAATGGCGGCGCACTATTTACAGTTGGTGCGGCTACTGGATTACCATCGATAATCACCTCTGGACTAGGGACTAAAACTTCGGGAGTCTCTTCACCAGCTGCCTGTGCTAAGTGTATGGGCAAAAGCGTAGTGTCTGTCGTTGTTTCGATGTTATCCGGTAGCTCACTGGGCTGGGGGGCCGCATTAGGACGTGTATCTAAACTTATCAGTACCCCTTCTCCCTCCAGCTTTTGTAAAGCTGCCACTGGGGCTTTTTCAGAGCCCTTAATGGTCAACCGTACAGTGTTGTCATCCAGGGTTTTTACTTGGATGGACTTAATGCTGGGAGTTGGACTTTTTTTGCTGAAGCTTTTGCTATGGGGTAAAGCTAGTTGAGCGTTAGTAATGTCTGCTTGGAGAACATTATCTCGATGGACAGCAAAGATTTGAGGAGTGTCTCCGCCTTTGGTGGAGAGCAAGAGCTCCATGCCAGTTTTGGTCGGGTTGAGTTCAACCTTCTGAATGGCCGTTGCTGCAGCTTCTGCTGCTTGAGCTGTGAGGACGCTCAAAGCTCCGCCAGCAATTAAACTTCCAAGTTTGAAAAAGCGTTTCACAGTTCACTCCTTAATCTTAGTGAGAGTACATCAATGCCTAGAAAAGAAAATTCCGTGAGTTGGTGGTGTTTTGTTAACACTGACTGAACATTTACTGGGCCTCGCCTTCAGGGGCTGGAGGCGGTGCAATTTCTGGCGGAGCGTTTGGATCCCCTGTGGGCAGCAACGCATCAATTGCGAATGTGGAATTAATACGTTGTTTGGGCTGTCCTACGACTTGTCCTTGAGGGTTGAGAACAGTTTCGGTCACTGTTTCTCCTGCGCTCAATGCAAAATCGCGCATGAGCAGTAGTGGTTCTAATCGCTCGATGTTGCCTAAAACTGATTGTGTTTGAGCAAAATCTCCGGAAAATTGAACATTGTACGTTTGGCGTCTTAGTTTTCCATTGACGTCTTCTCCTAAGCTGCCATCTTCAACAACAACTTCACCGCTAGGGACAAAACTATTGAGCTTTGCCTCAATCAAAATTGGTGGAATCCCTCGAGCTTGAATCTGATTGCGGGCGGCTCCAATGGACGCATTACTATTTTTGATGCGCTGATTAATATCCAACAGCAGGGTATCCATGGATGATTCATCAGAGAATAAAGAGTAGACGTTTCGCCGTTGAACTAAGGCGGTATCCCTCTCTTCTTCCAGTTTGGCAATTTCCTCTAGGCGTTGAGCCTGGGTTTCAAGCTGTTGTTCTTTTTCGGCAATTTCGGTTCTTAACGTCTGGTTACTTTGACGTACTGGTTGGACAAACCTCTGAAATAAAAAGATGGCTAACCCAATACCTGCTAGGGCTGCCAAAATGCCTAGTATTTGAGGGGTTAGTTCAATCCCAAAGACGACAGGATTTGATGGTTCATCATACAGGTCGTCTTCAGCTGGTATAAAGTCTCCGCTTAATGTCATTATTTGAGCACTCCTGTCTCTAAAAGGGCTTTTAACCGGGAAGAAAGACCTACGGATGCTTGCTGATTTTCCAACTCGGCAAGCAGTCGATCAAATTGTTCGGTCGATATGCTTTTGATGTTGCCAGCAATAGTGTAATTAACCAGCGCTGTAGGTTCATCTCGCTGTACCTCACCGGGGCAGCGTCCCAACACCTCTCCTCCTAAGGTAGACGTGTTTAATTTGACGGTTTCGCTCTCTAAAAAGGGAGAATTTTTGAGGGTTAACACAAAGTCGTTGACATCATCAAATGAACAAGCTGTTCCATTGATAGTGATGCCTCCAGCTTCTGGTTCAACGGCTTCACCTCCGGGCTCTAGAGGTAAAGCCTGCCCTGATGTTTGATTGACTCGCGTTAGCTGAGCTCGCGTAGGGATACGATTTTGAATGTCTTTGACAATGGCTGACCAAGGACGGATTTTAGTGAATACTCCAGCCAGTGCTCGACTTTCTGCACGGGCGGCTTCGGTTTCTGCCTTAATTCGATCGACTTGAGCTAATTTGGCTTGGAGTTCGGTTAGTTGTGAATCAAGTTCGGCTTGACGCTTTAGAAGCGTGGATTCTTGATATTTGAGAAACCCGAAAAATCCACCCACACCCGCTAAGGCGGCTACCAGTATTCCTAGCCCAAGGGCAATAGGAGTGCGATCGCTACTCGGCTGCTGACGAACAATCGAGGTATCTGCCGCCAATTCGGGGCGTTCTTCTCGATCATTTAGAAAATTGATGTCAATGCTATACATGCCCTAAACCTCCCGCAAACCTAAGCCTAGAACCGTTGCTAACCCAGGTCTCTGCGCTTCTGAAATCTCATCTCCTACTTCCAGAGATAGCGCTTCAATTGGATCAATCGGACTCGCTGGCAAACTCAAACGCTGAGCAAAAAACTCATCTAACTGGCCGATGGCACTGCCTGGACCGGCTAACAATAGCTGGGCCACTTCCATGTCTTCTCCCTGATTCAAGTAGAAGTCGATAGAGCGCCGTAACTCATCGGAGAGTTCTCCCAGAACTCTGAGCATGGCGGCAGTTCCTGGATTTGTTCCACCAGCCATCTGCGGAGCACCCATACTATCCATGGGAGTGGCTGGTACCGTCATCCCCTGTAACAACTCGGTATTGCGCGTGGGTGGTAGATTCATTGCTCGGCTCAGGGCGCTTTGAATTTGGAATGTCCCTATGGGAACTGTTCTTGAAAAATGAGGAATCCCATCGACAACAATCGAAATCTCTGTGCTTTCAAACTGGATATCGACAATGGCTGCAGCTTCCTGGGGGGTAAACTGACGCAACTGTTCTCGAATCGTGCGAATCAGTGCAAAACTGCTGGTTTCGACAACATCTAGGTTTAACCCTGCTTGTTGAAACGTTTCCATGTAGGCGTTAGTGACTTCTTTCTTAACGGCCACTAACAAAACTTGCACTTTTTCGATCCCATCTTCATCCACAAAGAAGCCCAGTTTCTGATAGTCCACATCAGCTTCATCTCGTGGGAACGGTAGATACAAGCTGGCTTCCTGGTTCAAGACCATTTCCCGGAGCTCGTTGTCATCCAACTCGGCAGGTACTGGAATCACTCGTGTAATCGCACGCCCAGGAACAGCCGTTGTTGCCCGTTTTACCCTAAGTTTGCTTTCCTGGATGGCAGACCGAATGGCTTCTGCCATAGCCGCCGTATCAATGATTTGGCCCTCTTCAAAGATACCTTCTGGAATCTCAGCAGAAGCCAGAGTATCGAGCTTCAACTTCTGTCCTTGTTTCCGCAGGCGGGCAATATTCACCCGTTCCGGCGTAAGCTCCACACCTACACCTGGGGTCTTTCTTGAAAATAGCGACTTTAAACTATCCACAGCATTATCCGGTCACAATGTTATCCGGTTTTGGAAGGCAAGTTGACTGGGCAGAGCCTGACGGTGAGCTGGAGTACATCCCAACAATCATGGGCTAATTTTTGCTAACGCATCGTACACAATTTGTGCAGGAATGGCTAGCGATTGCCAAAGAACACAGAGTTTGGTGTCAATACTGCCCTAAAAAGCAAACAAAATGTACATCTCCTAACTTGTTTTTTGAGCGTACGTTCAACAATGAGAAGCCCCATTGGTATGACGTATTCTTCAACTTTGGGTCGCTCCACTTGGAACAGCCTCTAAGTTACTTTCAAAACTTTCATTGCGGATTGTTAATCCCATGGGGAAGTTCATTCCGTGAAAAACGCGAGTGCGAGTATTGATAGGCATGCTTCCTTTGCCATTTGAGAGGCTTTGGAAGACGACGTGATTTTTTACGAGCGATATTACACTCAATTGGCTAAATTGATCACACGATTTCTAAAAAAAGTTGGTTTTTTTTGAAGAACTATGGTGAATATTGCAAAAAAATCGGTGAATATGGTTTGGGGTACACCTCTTTCACTTCAGGGCAAACGTCTGCTGCTGTTGGGTTCTGGTGAATTAGGGCGAGAAGTTGCACTAGAAGCGATGCGTTTGGGCATTGAGGTGATTGCGGTGGATAGCTATGACAATGCCCCGGCAATGCAGGTCGCTCATCGTTCTCATGTTTTGAGCATGTTGGATGGTCAGGCATTAAAGCAATTGGTGGAGCAGGAAAAACCGGATTTGATTGTGCCAGAGGTAGAAGCTCTGGCAACAGAAACGCTTCTCGAGTTAGAGCAATCAGGCTGGAACGTGGTACCTACGGCACTGGCTACACGGCTGACGATGGATCGTGAAGGTATTCGACGCTTAGCGGCTGAAGAATTGAATTTACCTACCTCCCCCTATCGTTTCGCTGCGACAGAATCCGAGTATCGAGCGGCTATTGCCTCGATTGGACTGCCCTGTGTTGTCAAGCCTGTCATGAGTTCCTCAGGTAAGGGACAAAGCTTGGTTAAAACTGAGGCTGATGTGGATAAAGCTTGGACCTATGCCTTTGAAGCTGGCCGTGGTAAAGATCAGCGTGTGATTGTAGAAGGGTTTGTGGAATTTGACACCGAAATTACTCTCCTGACTGTGCGGTCCCATCCCGACTTGCCCGCAGCTCAACCCACTACCCATTTTTGTCCCCCCATCGGGCATCGCCAAGAAAATGGAGATTATCGTGAATCTTGGCAGCCCTGTCCCCTCAATTCAACGACATTAGAAAAATGTCAGGACATTGCGAGAGCCATAACCGATGCCCTCGGCGGTGTGGGACTATTTGGTGTGGAATTGTTTATCGCAGGCGATCCCAGCCAGGAACAAACCGTGTACTTTAGCGAGGTAAGTCCTCGTCCCCACGACACTGGCATGGTCACCATGGTGAGCCAAAACATGTCAGAGTTTGAGCTGCATGTGCGGGCCATTGCCGGATTACCCATCGGTGAAATCGAGCAGGTGAGACCTGGGGCTTCTGCGGTGATTCTGGCGCATGAAGCTACCGACAATCCCACTTTTTCTGGTGTGCCTGAAGCGCTGACTGTGCCCACCAGCAAACTACGGTTGTTTGGTAAACCTCGAGCCCACAAAAACCGTCGTATGGGGGTGGCGCTTGCTTTAGGGGAAACTGTTGAAGAGGCCTGTGCTCGGGCTAAAGACTGTGCCAACAAAGTTGTGGTGCACTAAATTTTTATGGTTTGAGCTGGAACGGCTTTCATCGTGGTGGTCGATCAGATGCCCAATTCGCTTAGGTTGAACATAGCGATTGCGAGCGAGCGCGTTCAGCGAACACTGATATGGTGAACTAGGGTCGCAAAGCTATACTCTTCGGTTGCAAAAAAACATCATGAAACTGTTTCAACGTCGGCATGTTCTATCACGTATGGCGGCTTGGGCTGCTGCTGGGGTGTTGCTTGCTGTGGCAGGCTGTGGTGGCAGCACCGAACAATCTGGAAAACAGGCAGTGGAATTTTGGACTATGCAGCTGCAGCCCAAGTTCACTGATTATTTCAACCAGCTGATTGCTGATTTTGAAGCCGCGAATCCAGATGTGGATGTGGTGTGGGTGGATATTCCCTGGGCTGATATGCAAAGCAAAATATTGACGGCGGTTTCTGCGGGCACTGCCCCCGATGTTGTCAACTTAAACCCTGACTTTGCTTCCCAGTTAGCGGGGCGTAATGCTTGGTTGCTGTTGGATGAGAAATTGAGTCCTGAACAGCGGGCTACGTACTTACCAAAAATTTGGCAGGCAACCACACTCAATGGTGAAAGCTTTGGATTTCCCTGGTATTTGACTACGCGAGTGATGTTGTTTAACAACGAGCTGCTGGAGGCGGCTGGTCTGAGTGAGCCTCCTAGCACCTATGCTGAGCTAGCGATCGCAGCGAAACAAATCAAAGAGAAAACTGGAAAGTATGCCTTCTTCATCAGTTTTGTTCCTGAAGATGCCGCTGATGTTCTCCAGTCGTTTGTTCAGATGGGGGTGCCACTGGTCGATGGTGAAGGCAATGCAGCCTTTAATACATCTGCAGGTAAAGCCGTTTTTCAATACTGGACAGACCTTTACCAGCAAGAGCTGTTGCCTCGCGAGGTGTTGACCCAGGGCCATCGCCGTGCCATTGAGCTCTACCAGGCTGGAGAAACCGTTTTGCTTGCGTCAGGGGCCGAAGCCCTAGACAACATTGCGAACAACGCACCCGATATTGCAGCGGCCACTCAAACAGCCCCTCAAATTACCGGCAACACCGGCAAAAAAAATGTGGCTGCCATGAATTTGGTGGTGCCCCGAGCGACAGATGTGCCCGATGCGGCAGTGAAGTTTGCACTGTATGTTACCAACAACGACAATCAAATCTCCTTTGCCCAAGCCGCAAATGTGTTGCCGTCCACTGTGGCAGCTGTGGATAGCACGCTGGCCGAAGCCCCGGCAGAGGCTACGCCTGTTGAAGTTGCCCGAGCTATCAGTGCCAGTCAGTTAGGGGATGCTGAGGTGTTAATTCCGGCGTTGGCAGATGTGAAACAGTTGCAAAAAGCAATTTATGACAATCTGCAAGCTGCCATGCTTGGAGAGAAATCTGTGGATGAAGCCATTGCTGATGCCGCAGATGAATGGAATAACCGCTAATTCTGATGGTGAGATAAGAAGTCTCCGATTAAATACAAGGACCCACACAGCACTTTAGTTTCTCCGTTATCTTTGCTGAATGCCGTCAGACCTGCTTCAAGGGTTTTATAGTTGCAACACTTTGCTAGGTCCGGACAGAGACCCTGGGCTAGGGCTGCTAGGTCAGCTGGTTCAGCTGTTTGATGCCCTTTGACTGGAACAAGATGCAATGCGTCGCCTGGCCTAAGCAGTGCTTGGAAGATGTCCCTATGGTCTTTAGTTGCCAGCATCCCCATGAGCCAGGTTATAGGCTGGGGTAGCTGGTCCACATAGCGCCGCAGCATTTGGGCCGCAGCGGTATTGTGGGCTCCGTCAATTAGCAGCTGCTGTTTGTTCCATGTGAGCCACTGTAAACGCCCTAGCCATTGAGTTTTCTCCATCCCCTGTTGGATGGCATCGATGGGGATATTCCACCCCTGTTGCTGCAGAAGCTGTAGTATTGCGATCGCAACAGCACTATTTATACGCTGATGATCTCCCAGGAGACTGGCTCGATAATCGATCTGACGATCTAGACCACTGCGCCACTGCCCAGCATCTGCATCTATTGCTGGCGTGACTGCATGTAAAGGAGCATTCAACTCCCTAGCTCGCTGACGGACAACATCATCTGCCGCAGCGGGCAAAGGCCCAATTATCAAGGGTCTGCTAGGCTTTATTACCCCTGCTTTTTCGCGAGCAATATCTGCAAGTGTGGGGCCTAATTGCTGCCAATGTTCACGGCTGAGGGATACAATCGCCGTCACCAAAGGTTCAGGGCATACATTGGTGGCATCTAATCGACCTCCTAACCCCACTTCGATAACCGCCACATCCACTGCCTGGGCTGCAAAATATGACCAGGCTACGGCTGTAAAGACTTCAAACTGAGTAGGTGTAGCGATTGTGTCATCGATAGCTGTGGCCACATTCTGCAGGTGGTGCCACAGCTGTTTATGTTCAATAGGCACTTGATTGATGCAAATGCGTTCATTCCAATCAAGTAAGTGGGGGGAGGTGTATCGTCCAACCCGATAACCAGCTGCAGATAGTACTGAAGCCAAGTAGGCACAGACAGAACCTTTGCCATTGGTGCCAGCTACATGAACGATGGGAACTTGCAAGTGAGGGGAACCTAAACGCTCTAGCAATGCCTGAATGCGAGACAGTCCCAGGTTGACGCCAAAGCGACCGTAGGCCCCCAAAAAATCGTCAATTGACAACTTGTCAGATGACACTAAACTGCTTCCGAGTTTTTCTCACCCGTACGAATACGAACGACCTCATTCACAGGCGTTACAAAAATCTTACCGTCGCCAATTTCTCCTGTACGTGCTGCAGCAATCACCTGGTCAACAATGGCATCCACTTGGTCATCATCAACCACAATTTCAACCTTCAGCTTTTGTAAAAACTCGACCGTATATTCAGATCCTCGATATCGTTCAGTCTGGCCCTTCTGGCGGCCAAACCCGCGCACTTCAGACACGGTCATGCCGACAACACCCGCATTCACCAAGGCAATTTTTACCTCATCAAGCTTAAATGGTCGAATAATAGCTTCTATTTTTTTCATGCGAATCTATAGCTCCACACACATCGGGCCAATTTGGATAACTGGACCACGATATCAAGGTTTAGCGAGTTAAGTGTGCCTCTCACCGTATCAATCGATACGGAGTACCTTTTGCAATTCAATTTTAGAGTAGAACCTGAGCTATCCCAAACACCACCTACAAACCCTTGAGGCGTAATAAAAGTGGTGTGAGTGGAAGAATCTAGCGATCGCTAATTAAGGGCCGCATAATCAAAAAGCCAGCACCAAAAGCCGTGAAGATAATAACGGCGATGGAAACAATTAACCATAGGGTGCTCATGCTACCGCTAGCAGATGATTCCAAGCTGTAGCGTCGATGTTCTCCTGACTGTTCCGTAACCAACTTAGAAATTTCTGCTTTGCGGGGTTTCTGTGGCAGCGCTAGCTCCGCTTCAGATGGTTGTATGGGTTCTGGAGAATGCAGCTGCTGCTCTATGGGAGCATGGTACTCATGGAGTTCTGTAGGATGAGCAGAATAGGTCATTTCTGCTTCGGCAGGATGAGCCACGCCCGCGTGGTGACCAAGTTGTAGAGCCACTTGCACCATTTGGTGAATGTTTTGCCGTAGAAGATAGTTTTGCTGCTGGAGATGATTGTTCTGGTTGCTCAGTGAATCCACCATTGCTTTCGTTGCCTGCAGTTCAGCCGCGAGCTCGCGATAGACTGAAACAGGAACCGAAGAGGAATAGCCGATTTCTGATCTCACTTGGTTTCTTGCTGAGTCAAACTTGTGAGAAGGATTCATAAGTAGGTCCAAAAATCTCCAAAAAATTAAGACGGATGCTACCGATCTGCGGGAACTTTGTTATCTATCCAGGTCCCAACTGCTAGAGGTTTGGCCAGATAGCTTTATCCATTAATCAGTCATGCCAGGGTAGGTATGGCCTTTCCCAGGCCGTTCAAATTAGAGCAACACCATCGCAATTCGTCAAGTCCTTGAGCTGATTTTGTTCGCTGGGTGGAGTCCTGTTGAGCTACTGGAGGGCTCAAGGGTTTGATTGTCCGAGGCATTTTGCTACATTAGCTCTCTTAGTAGAAATACCCTGTCTACTAGCGAAATGCATAAATCTTGACGCAAGCTTAGTTGTATCCCCTTTTCTCTAGAATCACCAGCGTAATTTCATCAACTGTCAGTTTTCAAATTTTCTACACCCATGGCCAATACCCCACTCCCCACAGATACTCCTACTGATGTCAAGTATGGCGAACGCGCCATTACAGAAAATGAGTTAATTACGTTTCCTAACCCTCGACCTGGTCGATTGTATGACGTCAACATTTCGCTGCCGGAATTTACCTGTAAATGCCCATTCTCCGGCTATCCTGACTTTGCGACCATTCACATTACTTACAGTCCCAATGAAAAAGTAGTCGAGCTAAAGGCGATTAAGCTATACATAAACGGCTATCGCGATCGCTACATTTCCCATGAAGAGTCCATCAACCAAATCATGGATGACTTTATTGCCGCGGCTGATCCGCTCAAGTTCCAAATCAAAGGTGATTTTCAACCGCGAGGCAACGTGCATACTACGGTGGAAATCGAATACGAAAAACCTGTTTAGGGCAGCCACTGTGGATTTGTTCGGACAATAATGTAAAGCACAGCGATTTTTCAAGGTATTTGGATGGAGTTCGGAATTTTGAATTCGGAGTTCGGAAAGAGGAGCGTTTCGAACTCCGAATTTCAAAACTCAGCCACAGTCAAAATTTTGGGATCTAAGTGGTTACCCGTTGTGCCCTCAGGCTATGCATTTGCCTGCGAAAATATCAATGTAGGGGCTTAAAACTTTGAGCCTGGTTTTTGGAGAAACTCCAGTTCTGCTGGGGTACTGGCACGTGCCAAAATTTCATTGCGGTGGGGGAACCGTCCAAATTGGGCGATCACCGCTCGATGACGTCGCGCATAGTCCAGGCCAGAGTGTAAATCGGGAGCTGTCTGTATCAATTGCTCAAACAGTTCTACCGAGCGATTTTGGTTTTCCATGTTTTCACTATGCTCGAATGGCAAATAGATAAAAAACTTCTCGACAGGTAAGCAGGCGGCATCGTATCCCTTTTGCAGCATGACCTTTGCTGTGGCTAGGGCTAGAGAATCGGTTGCAAAGCTTTGGGGGGTACCGCGAAACATATTGCGGGAAAACTGATCCAGCACAATAATCCTAGCTAGGCTAGATTTTGCCGTTGACCACCAGCTTTCGGGCGAGGACGCTACCATAGCCCAATACAGGTCTAAAAATTGCTCCTTGATCTGAGTATCAAAGTCAGGATCTTTTCGAAACCATTCTTTGCGATAGTCACCAGCAGGTGAGCCAAACCAAAAATCTAGAACTAACTGACTATCGCGGGTGACTGGGTTCATATGAGCTAGGGTAGAACGTGGGGGAAATCGAACATGTCCTTTTCAGTCATCTTTGCGGTGGTGCTGGTGGTGGCAGTTTTTTGCTGGCTGACCGGCTATCGATTACCGATTCGCTTTGGAGTCCCGTCTTTGCCCACCGGAACAGCTGGGGTTCCCCGTTCTACACGACAGCGGCTGATGCGATTAGTTAATGGTAACCAGGCCGTGGCGGCTCGCCTAGTGGAGCGGGTGCGATCGCAAAATCCTGATCGCTCAGAGCAATGGTGTTGGGAAAAAGCTATTTACGATATTGAACGCGACCGAAGGGCATAATAGTTGGGCATCTTCGTGGCCTAGCAGCTAAGCTATTCATACTAATATTTATTGAAACCATAGAGCCTCAACATCCATCGCTAAATCAATGGGCTCACAGACAATTGGAGTTGCTCCTAGGAATGATGTTGGTTGTTCGATGCTTAAACCATTGAACGATTTCCTCTCTTGTTGCATTCCACAGTTACCGATGGTGCCAAACTTTCTGCTTGGCAGAAACCTATGGCAGAACGCCATCTTGAGCTTTGAACTTCGTAATAAGGAAATATACTCTATGACGCAAATCAAGCGTGCACTCATTACAGGTATCACCGGCCAAGATGGCTCCTATCTGGCAGAACTTTTACTCGAAAAAGGCTATGAAGTTCATGGCATCATTCGGCGTACGTCCACATTTAACACGGATCGTATTGATCACATTTATGTGGACCCCCACAGCGAAGATGCTCGCCTGTTTCTCCACTATGGGGACCTCAATGACGGCACTATGCTACGTCGCATTCTAGAGCAGGTAGAGCCCAGTGAAGTGTATAACCTGGGTGCTCAGTCCCATGTGCGCGTTAGCTTTGATTCTCCTGAATACACTGTGGATACAGTGGCAATGGGCGCATTACGGTTGATGGAAGCTATCCGCGATTACCAACAGCGGACTGATAAGGAAGTGCGTTTCTACCAAGCGGGTTCCTCTGAAATGTTTGGAAAAGTCCAGCAAATTCCCCAAACAGAGACCACGCCGTTCTATCCCCGCAGCCCCTATGCCTGTGCTAAGGTCTATGCCCATTGGCAAACGGTTAACTATCGTGAGTCCTATGGCATGTTTGCCTGTAATGGCATTTTGTTTAACCATGAGTCCCCTCGCCGGGGCGAAACCTTTGTCACCCGTAAGATTACCCGCGCTGTGGCCCGAATTGTGGCAGGTCAACAAAAGGAGCTATACCTTGGAAACTTGGACTCCAAGCGTGATTGGGGCTACGCCAAGGACTATGTGCGGGCAATGTGGTTGATGCTACAGCAGGATGAGCCTGGGGACTATGTGGTAGCTACGGGAGAGACCCACACCATTAAAGAGTTTCTAGACATTGCCTTTAGCTATGTCAACTTAGATTGGCATGACTATGTGAAGTTTGACCCCCGCTATCTGCGTCCCGCTGAAGTTGATATCCTGATTGGTGACCCCACCAACACGCAACAAAAGCTCGGCTGGGAGCCGTCTATTAATTTTCCAGGGTTAGTGCAACTGATGGTAGATGCCGATCTAGACGCCATCGGTCTGACTCCAATTAGTCAGCAGACCGATACTGCTACCGTACGGGCAGCTATTGCAGGCGTTATGTCTTAACAATCGTTACCATTTGCTCTTTCAAAGCATACACTCCCTGGGATATGTAAGATCCCTGGGGAGTTTGTCTGATGGCTTTAAAGAAATCGCCTTAAACGGGCCTTATAGAAAAACTACAGTTCTGGATGGGAGCAAGGTTTACTAATATGGGAAAGACCTGGTTTGAAGTGTGTTGTATGCTTCAAACTCAACTGTTTAAGTAGACAAAAGCATGGCAGACGAGTCGACTCCTAAGGCCCCTGCGGCAAAGTCCGCTGATAAAGCGCCAGCTAAGGCCCCTGCAAAAGCTAAAAAGGCCAAACCGCCCAAGTTAGAAGATAAACCGTTTGCTGAATTTATCGAACAGCATTTTGTCCCCGCTGTAAAAACGGCTCTAGAAAAAGAGGATGGTCTGAATGACATTCAGATTTCTTTTGAGACTCAACCCATCAACGTGATTGGTGTTGATAAAGACACCTATCCTCAAGTGATTGGACGTTGGGCTGAAGGGAATCGTCAGTTTAATATCGCTTTTTTAGAAGAAAGTATTAGCGGTCCTAAAATCTATTCCTTTGCAACTGATGGGGCACCCCCCAGTACGATTGAGCAGTTTATGGGAGATGAACGTCGCATTACATTAGACCTCATGGTGCTTTATGTCTTGCAACGTCTGAAAGGTCAAAAGTGGCTGAAAGGTAATTGATCCCCTCATCCCCCCCTTCAGGGGGGATAAATGGGGTTAATGTAGGAAGTGGCGTGTTCCGGTAAAGGCCATCACGATTCCTAGTTCGTTGGCTGCTTTGATAGATTCCTCGTCCCGAATACTTCCCCCTGGCTGCACAATAGCCTTAATGCCCGAAGCAGCAGCTGTGCGTACTGAGTCATCAAAGGGAAAGAATCCGTCGCTGGCTAGGGTGGCGCCCATAGCTTTTTCTGCAGCTTGTTCCAGGGCAATCTTGGCGGCCCCTACTCGGTTCATCTGTCCGGCACCGATGCCTACCGTAGTGCTTTCATTGGTGACCACAATGGCATTGGATTTCACATGTTTGGCAACGCGCCAGGCAAATAGCATTTCTGTGAGTTCAGCTTCGTTTGGTTGACGTTCGGTTACGATTTTCCACTGGCTAATATCTTCTTGAAAATCGTCGGATGTTTGGGTCAGAAACCCCCCTGCGATCGCACGTACTGTCTGATTAGGTCCACTGAGTAAATCAGGTAGCACTAACACCCGTAAATTTTTCTTTTTAGCCAATATGTCCCGTGCCTCGGTCGCACATCCAGGAGCAACCACACACTCCAAAAATGTTTGAGTCAAAGACTCAGCGGTTTCCACATCAATCGTTTGATTGAGCGCCACAATACCTCCAAAAGCAGATATGTTATCCGCCTCAAATGCTCGTCTGTAGGTGGACGCCATGGACTGGCCAATAGCCACACCACAGGGATTGGTGTGTTTCAGGACAGCAGCAGCAGGGCCATTTTCACTGGGAAACTCTGCAATGATTCGACGAGCTGCTTCTAGATCCACAAGGTTGTTGTAGCTTAGATCTTTACCCTGCAGTTTTTCTGCTGCGGCCCATCCAGTCGCTAAACTCCCTGTTTGGTACCACACTGCAGGCTGATGGGGGTTTTCACCATAGCGTAGGGGTTGTTTTTGGGTCCCACCGAGGGCAAAACGCTCACTGGTGGCTTCTTCAGCTTGCTCAGTCAGATAGGTGGCGATGGCCTGATCGTAGATAGCAGTATGCCAAAACACCTGACGCGCGCAGGCAGCACGAAATTCGAGAGAGGGTCCGCTATTGCGGAGTTCATTTAGGTAACCGTCGTACTGAGCTGGATTACACAGTACGGTCACATAGGCGTGGTTTTTAGCCGCGGACCTCAGCATGGTGGGGCCACCAATGTCGATATTTTCGATGGCATCAGTGAGCGTGGCAGCGGGTTTAGCGATGGTTTGCTCAAAGGGATATAGATTAACCACAACCAAATCTATGGGCCGAATGTCGTTGTCAGCTAGGTCCTTTTGGTCGTCTGCATTATCAGTACGAGCTAGTAGCCCCCCATGGATACGGGGCTGCAGCGTTTTGACCCGACCGCCAAGGATTTCAGGAAAGCCCGTGTATTCGGATACTTTAGTGACGGGAATACCTGCTTCTGTAAGGGTGCGAGCGGTACCGCCACTGCTGATGATATCAAAGTCAAATTCTGTGGTTAGAACCTTCGCTAGGTCAACAATACCGGTTTTGTCAGATGCACTAAGCAGCGCTAAGCGTGTCATGGACGTTCTATCTCGGGGTAGGTAAACATCAGCCACATCCAAAATTTTAAGTTCTAAACCGCGTCCAAGTTAAAATCTGTAGCTTTCCTGCCGGAAAACCCACATTTCTGGACGTGGCCAAGGTTTAGTTGAGAACCGTTAGCTTTTCCCTTGGATATGGTGGAGCTTTTCTAGGTTAGAACGCAAAGAGAGTTTTTATACTATGAACATGGTTATCTAATGCAATGCTCTAGATATGGTTGCTAGTCGCTCCCGTCGCTTCACAGTTGATGAATATATGCGTATGGGTGAACTGGGCATCCTTGCGGCTAATGAGCGGACGGAACTCATTGATGGAGAAATTATTCCCATGATTGCCAAAGGGTTTGCCCATACTTCGGCAACACTACGGACGCAAGAATGTTGGCAGCTAGCATTGGGAAAACAGGTTTCTATCAGAGTTCAAGACCCAATCGCATTAGACAATTATTCTGAACCAGAGCCTGATATTGTCATTGCTAAGCGGGATCTGCTGGACTACAGCACTCACCATCCTGCCCCAGATGAAGTATTGCTTGTCATTGAAATAGCTGATTCGAGTCTGAAATACGATTTGGAGACCAAAGCCCCTCTTTACGCGGCGGCAGGGATTCAGGAGTATTGGGTTCTAGATGTGGTGGAACGTCAGCTCTATCAGTTTCGACAACCCCAAAATGGTCGATATCAGGCCCAGAGTATTTTGGCTGAAACATTGGTGGCTTCGGCCATGGCATTTGAGGAATTAAGGGTTGCTATCTCAGATATGCTTCCCCCCTTACCTAATCCTTAATACCTCTCTCGTGATTGACGCAGCAATCATTTGAACTGAAGCAAACAGGTATTCAAACAGGCTGGCTTAGCAAAATCGCATCAAAAATTCTAAATCAACGGAATTGAGCTTGTATCATCCCGAGTAGGGTGAATTACATCAGTAAAGCTTTGGATAGACTCAAGACTACACTGCCTACCAGAAAAGCAGTCGCCAATTGGATTGGGAAAAAGATATGACTTCTCAGTGGTCTAGCATTGGCAACTGGGCTTATTGGTGCAACACCTTGGTATGGCCGGGTAAATGGGGTTTCGGCGCAGATGATTTAGCGACTGTCACTATTGAGCGAGAAATCGTAGACAGCCAAGGAAATCCCAGCACAGAGACCCAGGATATTACTGTCAAGGCTCCTGGTAAATCTTTGTGGGATGGCCTCAACGTGCTGGGAGTGCCATTAGTTTTGGCGATATTAGGAGCTTGGTTCCAGAAAACTCAGCAGGAGCAAGCTGAGCGCACTGCCAGAGAGCAAAGGGAGCAAGATGCGGACGAAATCCGAGAAGAAGTCTTGCAGCTCTACTTTGATCGAATATCAACGTTGCTGATCGATAAAAACTTGATGGCTATTGCCAGTAGGGGGGCAAACGCTAGTACTGAAAATAAGGAACTATTAGAGTCCTCGCTAGATGTTATCCGAGCCAGAACATTATCCATCCTGAGACGCTTTGAAAACGATTTAGACCGCAAAAGCAGCGTGATCCGATTTCTGGCAGAAGCTGAGATCATTAGTAGGTTGCGACTAAATCTCAAAGGTGCTGACCTTCAAGGGATTGATCTTTCCGGAGCTAATCTTAGTAAATCCAATCTAATTGGAGTGAATCTTCAAGGAGCACAGCTTTACAGAACAAACTTTCAAGAAGCTGACCTCAGAGGAAGTAACCTGTCAGAAGCTAATCTTTCCAACGCAAATCTTCAGAAAGCAAAGATCTCTCAGGCTAATCTGAAGAAGGTCACTCTTACTCAGGCTAATTTGCAAGAAGCTACTTTGGTTCAATCTAATCTTGAGCAGTCCTGGCTTGAACAGGCCAACTTTAAGGCTGCTAGCTTGTACGGTTCCAGGCTACAAGAAATTTTTTGTTTTGGTACTAACTTTGAGGAAGCTAATCTGTCTTTCGCTAATCTCGAAAAGGCAAATCTTCATACAGCAAATTTTCAGAAAACAAGGCTTCTAAAAGTTAAAGCCGACGATGAGACCTCCTGGCCAGATCTGCATGAGTTATCGCAAGCCCTTCACGTTCCCGATGATATTAAAAAAGACTCAGAATCTTTTTCTACAGCGAACTCGACGGGCACCTAAAGTTACTACCACTTGTCAAGTGCTAGTTAAGTGCCTGAGACTAAACAGCGAAACTCTGATTAGTTAGGGATAGGACTTACAAAACCGGTTAAATAAGGATCGCTGTACCAGCTATGACGATGGTTGCCCGAGCGGTGCCCAAAGTCCGACGTTATTTTGTTTCTTTTGATAAGCCCTTCCCAAGAGGACAGTAAAATCTGTGGTGGTCCTTTGCCCATCGCTGCTTATGTCCCTTCATGCCTTGTCTGCTGGCGATCCAACTGCAGAATACTTGCTTGTCTTGCTCCACGGCTGGGGTGCCAATGCCCAGGATGTGGCTGGCATTGCGCCCTACATGCAGCTGGCTAATTACCAAATGCTGTTTCCTGATGCCCCCCATCCCCATCAGGTAGCTGGGGGCATGGCAGCTCCAGGTGGACGAATGTGGTATGCGCTACCAGCGATTTTTGATTTTGATCAACCCTGTGACAGTCGGGCAGACCTACAACAAAGCCGACAGAGTTTAATCGAGTGGCTGACGGCTTTGCCCAATCAAACAGGAATTCCTCTAGACAAAACCGTATTAGGTGGCTTTTCCCAGGGGGGAGCCATGACCCTTGACGTCGGGATGGAGTTTCCTCTGGCAGGCATGATGGTTTTAAGCGGTTATATGCATAGTCAGTCGTTAAAGCTTCCGACCACACCTCGCCCCATTTTGTTGGTTCATGGTGTTCAGGATTTGGTTGTTCCCATTGATCAAGCACGTCGTACAAAATCAGCGTTGGATAACATAGCGATGGCTGTGGATTATCACGAATTTCCCATGGGACATGAGATTAGCTTGCAGGTTCTAGAAGTAGCTCAAAAATTTTGTCAAGAACTTTAAGAAATCGGTGTAACATTTCAAACCTATTACGGGACAGCAAGACTCATAGCGCATAGACTAATATCAGCGCCCAGCCCAAAGGAGCCAGCATCATGGTTTCAACTCAAGTTTCCAATAGCATCACTAAGCCTATTGCCGATGTCACTCAGGAAGATGTGGATCGGTTGGCTCAACGTTTAGAGAAAGACGAATATGCCACTGCCTTTGAAGGGCTACAAGATTGGCATCGTCTGCGTTCAGTTGCGTTTCAGCGTCCTGAGCTGATTCAAGGCTATGTCCATCTTCTAGATATGGAAGCTTACGACGAAGCCTAAACGTTGCTAAATGAAAGCACGTAGAGCAGCCAATGTGCTCATTGGTGTAAGTGGTGGTATCGCAGCCTACAAAGTGTGTGAAGTTGTTTCCACCCTTGCTAAACGAGAGTGGCCGGTAAAGGTCATTATGACCTCTGCGGCTGAATCTTTTGTATCGGCGTTAACCTTCGCCACATTGGCCCGACACGAAGCTTATAGAGATGAGGACTTTTGGTCTGCCTCTCAGGGGCGGCCTTTGCATATTGAACTGGGGGAGTGGGCTGATCTATTTCTGGTTGCACCGTTGACGGCAAATACCTTGGGTAAGTTGGCTGGTGGACTAGCAGATAATTTATTAACTAACACTGTTTTGGCATCTACTTGTCCAGTGCTGCTAGCTCCGGCGATGAACACAGATATGTGGCTGCAGCCCTCTGTTCAACGCAACTGGCAGCAGGTGCTAACTGACGATCGATATCATGCAGTAGGGCCAGCGGCTGGACGGTTGGCGTGCGATCGCATTGGCACCGGACGTATGGCTGAACCTCAAGCCATCCTAGCTGCCATAGAATCCTTACTCCATAGCAGCTCTCGCGATCTAAAAGGCAAACGAATTCTGATTAGCACTGGCAGCACTCAGGAATACATCGATGCTGTTCGCTATATTGGCAACCCATCTACGGGGCGGATGGGGATTGCTCTGGCTACTGCAGCCATGTATCGAGGTGCCCAAGTGGTCTTAGTGCATGGCCCTATGGAAACCCATCTGCGTCAGACTATTCCCGGTACGGTGCAAACCATACCGGTGGTAAGCGCCGCTGACATGGAAGCAGCGCTCATATCTCAAGTGAGTACCGCAGATTGGATCATCATGGCGGCTGCAGTCGCTGACCTACGTCCCCAAGAGCAGGTGATCGGTAAGCTACCTAAGGCAAAGTTACCAAATCCGTTACCGTTAGATGCAGTGCCAGACATCGTAGCTAAGCTGGCTGTCCACAAACGCATCGAGCAAGTATTAGTTGGGTTTGCTGCACAAACTGGAAATATAGCTGCTCCTGCCGTAGATAAGCTTCAGCGTAAAGGGCTAGATGCTATCGTGGCCAATCCAGTTGACCAGCCAGAGAGTGGATTTGGTAGTCCATTTAATCAGGGCATTTTTATAGACCGTCGCTGCCATCAAACGCCCCTCAGTCAGGGAACAAAGCTCGCTGTTGCTCATCAGATTTATAATCTCCTACTCCAACTTTCGTAGATCTTTTCTCAAGAACTAGTCACCAGGCCGTCTCATCAATCTGTGGTTTTCTATTGAGAAAATAAAATCAAAACTAAATAGAGCCGTTAAGGTGCTTGCTGATTTTGCAGCGCTCTTTGTAAGTTTTGAATCTGATTAACAACTTCGGAGTCAGGGGCAAAACGAACAAATTGAAACTTTTGGTCATTACTGTTCCGCAAGTTATCCAAAAAGTCAGCAAATGAGATCACGCCTACCTGCGTCTGAGCTACAACCGGATTATCCGGGTTCTCGCGATTGATATCGTCTAAAACAATTTCTGCATCCTGCTTAGAAAAAAACATGGAAAAGACAGTTTCATCTCCCTCTCCATTACTAGACAGAGGTAGATAGCTGCCTGGAGCATCTTGTAAAGCAAATAATGGAACACCCCTAAAATTACTCTCCAGAGCTCGGGCTGCTTCAAATGCCTCAGTAGATGGAACAAAAATAGGGCTTAGGGGAATTTCCTGGTTCTCAGAACCTCGACGCATAATAGTGGCTAAATCAATAATGCCAAATGTGCCTCCCTGATGAAATGTGGGATTTTCCAAACGAACTGTTTCCACAAAACTGATTAAGTCGGCTTCGTTGAAGAAAACCCTCATTGCAGCGACGTAACCTAAACCGTCATTGGGTAAATCAACTACGTTCCTAGTCCAGCTACCTGACTCTTCTAAAAGAATAAATACAGGAACGATTGCCAATTTCTCCAGTATTTCATCCTCCGACAGTGCCATAGCTAGGGGGGGATTGCTTGACGCGATCAGACTGCTCCCAAGCAGACCAAAAAATAGATGTCTAAACATCGTTTTCATAACGTCCTCCAGACTCAATTTCTCTGAAAATACTTATTAACCGAGTGACACAACTGACCCATCACGACAACTACAGCTTAGCCTGTCCGTCATACATGAAAGCACTGTGAAAATGAACGTTAGGGCATAGTTTTGAGTGTTACATATGCTCTACTAACTCGCTTCCAAAGATAGTTGCCAGTAGGTTGTAGAACATACTGGCTGCAGGCTATTTGAGCAGAAGTTACTAACCCACTCAAATCATAAAAATCGGGATGACAGGATTCGAACCTGCGACATCCTGCTCCCAAAGCAGGCGCGCTACCAAGCTGCGCTACATCCCGTAGTCAAACATATTCTAAACTATCCTTAGGATTTCTAGCTTAGCAGGTTTGTAACCTGTCCTAATATACCCTCTTCCTTACCCTGTGAGTTTCTAATTCAAAATTTTGATGATGTCATCCGTAAGAATTCAAAATTGGGCAATTGAGGAGTTACCAGGTGTTTCCATGCAGCACCAATGCCAGCTCAAGGCCCTTAAAATTACCACAACTCTGCAGCTGCTCAATGCAACCCGCAACCAATCAGCGCGCTCAGAACTTGCCCGTCAGCTCAACTCTCACATTAAGTACGTGAATAAATGGGCTGCCTTAGCTAAGTTAGCCTGTATTCCTAGTGTTGGCTGTCAATATTGTGGCTTACTTCTTCATGCTGGTATCAGTTCCCCGCAGCAGTTGGCGCTTTTGCCTGCCACTCAACTCCATGCCCAGCTGAGGCGGCTCCAAATCAAGCTGATGCAAAGAGCTGACCTCAGCCCAAATGTAGCTCAGGTATCTCAGTGGGTTCTTGAAGCTAAAGAGTTGTTCAGATAGCTTGTGAGGCTAGTCTGGGTACCAAAACATCCCCTTGATGCCTTCTGGATCAGGCATAAATCCAAGGTTCTTATAAAAGTTCACCACATGCGGATCGGCAAATAGGGTTACGTTACTGATATCTTCGCTACGCAACTTCTTAATTAACTGCTGCATAAGCGCTTTGCCTAGGCCTCTCCCTTGAAAATTTGGATGTACAACGACATCCCAAATAGTTGCGTTAAAAGCATGGTCTGATGTGGCTCGCGAAAAGCCAATCAAGCGCCTGCGAGCACCTTGCTCTTCCCACATGGTAACCACTAAAAAACTATGCTGAATCGCTTTTTTAACTTTACGAAGGGGCCGCCGGGACCAGCCTACTGCGTCACACAATTCTTCCAATTCGTACAGATCAATATTGCGATCCGTACTAAAAACTATACGTGCCGATTGCTCGGTCGTACTTGTTACATAATCATCAGAAACAGCTTGTGTGGGCACTGATGAAGCCTCGTTGGGACTAAATAAGCTTTTCCAGAAACCCATGCAGCCAAAACAGTTGGAAATGTGAACTCTGTCTTAACTCTAGCAGTATAGGTCTATCCTTTCCTAGGAAGGTAAAAACATTGATTTAGAATCTAGCAAAACTGGGTAACAGATGGATAAACTGTCGTGCAAATAGATGTATCTCAATGAGCATTTTTACGGGCGGGCTTTATCCAGTAACTGGGCATGATGTTCTTTAGCACTGATGACAAGCTACTGCGGGCATATTATCCAGTGCATGAGCACACTATGCCCTCCTTTAAAGATAAGCGTTTGTCGGGCTGATCAATGGAGAACACCGAGTGAGTTTATAACCCGTACAGTTTCTGAAAATCTATGGCAGCTGGATTAAAGACATCGACAGTGGAATTGTTGAAGCGTTTCAACCGAGCGTTTCCAAAGTTTTATAAGCAATTTGTCAGTAGTGAAATCCAGTTACAAAATTTACGACTCGCTTATCAGCTCTACAAAACTAAAAAAGCCGTCATTGAGATTAAACCCGAAGGCAATCGTAGCGCTCTACATTTTGCCTATCGTAATCAATCATTTCTCCTGAGCGATATTTTTGGGGTTTTAGCAGCTTATGGGTTGACAATTCATAGCCTGAGTCTCTATGGGCAGATTTATCCACCCATGTTGGTATTTGTAAAACTAGTAGTATCCAGAGGTGGTAAGGCACTTAGTGAAAAAACGGCTGATAATACCTGTCGTGCTATTCGTGAGGCTTTGGCAGGCCGCTACGAGGTAGAGGAAATGTTGAGTGTTGAGTTCAATCTCAACGCGGGTTTAGAAAAGGTTGAAACTGAATTTTATGTTGATCCTGTTTTTCATCTGCCAGCTCTACTGATTGAGGCGGATAACCAACC
Organism: Cyanobacteria bacterium P01_D01_bin.156; assembly: GCA_039024555.1. Taxonomy (GTDB): domain Bacteria; phylum Cyanobacteriota; class Cyanobacteriia; order Phormidesmidales; family Phormidesmidaceae; genus Leptothoe. The sequence goes on along the minus strand of JBCCQQ010000022.1, from coordinate 35,506 downwards.
TGGTTTGTTCTACAAGGTGATGTACGCTATTTGGCAAGAGGATCTACTTGTGGTGAATGCTAATCTGTTGGTGTGGAGAGGTCGGACGCGACTAATTTTGTACCTATTGGGTCCAAATGAAAGTTTGATTCCTGAATATTTAGGGCACAAAATTGCAGATGGTATGCGCGAGCGTTTGTTAAGCGGTCTTTATTAGAAGTGTAGCAAGTGCTTGGTGATGCTTTAAGGCATTGTCTTTGCACCTTTTCCATGTCAATGCTTGCATGAGTTCTGTGGGACTGATTCAAGTTTTAATGTCGTTACACGCCTGTTATTTGCATCATGGTGGTGACGCCTGTTCTTGGAGTGCCTCATTCCTATGACTTCACTCCTAATTTATTTTCGTCTACCTCAAGACATCGTTCAGTACTGATCTGTATTCATGGCTGGCTATTGAGTCGTGCTTATTGGTACCCCCTAATGGAGCAGCTGGCTCCAGATATTGCTTGCCTAGCCTATGATTTACGAGGATTTGGTGACTCTACCCAAGAGCTATCACGGCATACTTCTCAATCTGTTGTAACTACTTCAGACTATGGGCTTAGGGCATATGCCCAGGACTTAAATGCCCTATTGGATGTCTTGGGGTTAGACAATGTATGGCTGATGGGGCATTCCCTTGGCGGCAGCATTGCCTTGTGGGCGGCTCATTTGTTTCCGCAACGCATACAGGGGGTTATCTGTGTAAATGCGGGCGGTGGCGTTTACATCCGCAATGCTTTCGAAAAGTTTCGGAATGCGGGTCAGCAAATGCTAGGGTGGCGGCCATTGTGGCTTCAATATTTGCCTATTGTGCCTTGGGTTTTTTCTAACGTTATGGTTAGACAACGGCTTAGCTATCGTTGGGGGCGCCAGCGTCTAGTCGACTTCCTGCGAGCCGATCTCGAAGCGGCTGCCCAGTCTTTATTAGCTTCAACCACTGAAGATGAGGTGCATCGGCTACCCAATATTGTTTCTCAACTAGCCCAGCCTGTGTACTTTGTCACCGGTGCTCAAGATATGGTGATGGAACCACGCTATGTCAGCCACCTGGCTAGCTTTCATCATTTTTTTCACCAAGGGAGAGATGCGATCGCAATGTTCGAAGGCTGCGGTCACTTTGCGATGTTAGAGCAGCCCCATGCCTTTGAAGCCCAGATACGTCAGTGGCTGTTAGATGATTGATACAGTTGGTCAATATCTGTCAAATCAAGCCGCGAAAAGACACCCAAATCTAGACTGGAACGATGTCCTCGTTCAAAATGCTCTCCAGCAGCACAGGCCATCATGGCGGCATTATCAGTACAAAATTTTAACGAGGGAATGTGGACATTTAAACCTTGAGCCGCTGCCTGAGACGTTAATGTTTGACGCAGACTACTGTTGGCTGCAACCCCTCCACCGAGCACAATAGTTGATAGATTTTGATCCTGTGCACAGCGAAGAGCACGTTTTGTCAGTGCCCGTACAACAGCTTGCTGAAAACTCGCTGCTATATCGGCTACTGGTAGAGGGCCTAAGTCTTCTGCTTGGAGGCGTTCTATTAATCGCAGGACCGCCGTCTTTAATCCGCTAAAACTGGCATCGTAGGGATGGTAGCCCCCTTGTGGCAAAGAAATATTTCCCTCCGGGAGCTTAAAGGCTTTAGGGTTACCTTCCTTGGCTAAGCGATCAATGGCAGGGCCACCTGGATAGCCTAGAGCTAATAAACGGGCGACTTTGTCAAAGGCTTCGCCTGCGGCATCGTCTCGTGTTTTGCCCAAAAGTTGGTAATGGCCACAGCTATTTACCCGAATTAAGTTTGTGTGGCCCCCGGAAACTAGAAGGCACAGAAAGGGAGGTTGTAGTTCTGGGTAATCCAAATAAGCGGCATAGATGTGTCCTTCGAGATGGTGCATCCCTAAAAAAGGCTTGTGGTGCACCATGGCTAGGGTTTTGCCAACACTCATTCCGACTAATAGGGCTCCTACTAGGCCTGGGGCACAAGTTGTGGCAACAGCGTCAATATCCGTCCATGACTGCTGAGCTTGCTCCAGTGCCGTCTCAACCGTAGCTCCTACCGTTAATAAATGTTCACGAGACGCTAATTCTGGAACTACACCCCCGTAGTGACGATGGAGATCTATCTGAGACGCAACGACACTGCTTAACACCTGTCGTTGGCTTACGACCGCCGCGGCTGTTTCATCACAGCTGGTTTCAATTGCAAGGATTTTTGCCATTGGTGAATTGTGTCAGCATGTAAAGTCTTGTGAGCAATTTCCCTGTCAGGGTTTGGCGGAAAGGTATGATTCCTGGGAGTCAAGTAGATCCTTAATTTAGTGCACGTTGGTTGGTTTAAAACGATCTAGACGTGTTATTGGTCAACTAATTTCGTTTGCATCTTGGGTACATGCCTATGAAGGCAACTTTACAGTTGGTTATCTAAGTTAAGAGATTCTCTGAATTTAACTTTTTTGGGATTGCTGATCCTAAGGATGATTACTTCTAGTAACCACGGTGACTAACCTAGCTTGAAGGTTAATTCATTCTGGAAGTCGGCAACGATTTTTTTGTCTTTTGTAAAACACAAAGGAAACACTCTATGCGACGGTTGTTTGCTCTGGCTCTAGTTATTTGCCTCTGGTGTGGTTTTACAGCACCTGCTTCCGCCAGTCTTGCTGGAGATAATGTAGCGGGTTTAACCCCCTGTGGCGAATCTGCTGCGTTCCAACAGCGCGCGTCTGCAGCTACTACAGATGCAGCTAAGGCACGTTTCGATTTTTATGCAAATTCCACCTTGCTTTGTGGTGAAGATGGTTTACCCCACATCGTGGTAGATGGCGATCTAGCTCATCTTGGTGAGTTTGTGATTCCTGGCATTCTTTTCCTATACATTGCTGGTTGGATTGGTTGGGCTGGCCGTTCCTATCTGATTGAGGCTCGTTCTGCTAAGAAACCTGAGGAAATGGAAATCATTATTGATACCAGTTTGGCCATTAAGTCTTCTTTGTCTGGTGCATTGTGGCCATTGGCTGCTTTCAAGGACATGGCCTCTGGTGCAATGTTTGCTAAGGATGATGAGATCACTGTTTCTCCTCGCTAAAGCATTGTTTTGTGCTGAGTGTGGTTCGAATTTGGCTATCCTTGTACAACCTTTCAGCTGCATTCAGTGCTCATGCTTGTTCGACGCTCTTATTTCAGGACGAAATTATCATGATGAGATATCTTTCAACAGCTCCTGTGGTAGCTGCTATTTGGATGACGATTACTGCTGGCATCCTAATTGAGTTTAATCGTTTCTTCCCTGACCTATTGCTACATCCTTAATTTTGCCGTCACTTTAACGTTTATAAGCGGCTGCAAAATTTTAATGGCGTGTCTTCCTCAGTTGAAAGAGAGAAAGACACGCCATTAGTTTTTAGTGAGTCAGTTTTGGTTGCGGGACCTAATTCCCTGATTTGCCATTTAGTGACCAGTGATACTCAACAGATAGGTCTGCTACTCTGCAACTTTGTTCTAATTGTTTTTGCTGAGACATGGCCTTACGTAGTGTGATGATTAATTCTTGGAGCTGTTCCTTTTGAGGGGAGTGTTTGTATACAGCAGCAGCAGTCTCACGTTCCAAAAGCTGTAGTAAAAGCTCATAGTGGATATGAGATGGCAAAGGTATGGGTCGGTTCATAGTAAATCAATTCAGAGTAGGAAGCCTGAAGCTGCTGACTAATAAGTGGTTTGACTATTTAGGCTATGAGCTGATCAATAGCGGCACCGGGATCAGGCTGACGCATGAGTGACTCCCCAACCAAAATTGCTCGAGCTCCGGCCTGCGTGACATAGCTGACGTCATCATGTTGATGGATGCCAGATTCACTAACAAATAAAATTTCGTCGGCTCGACTATGGGCAGATGCCTGATCAAGTAGATTGTGAGTGGTATCTAGGCTGACTGAGAAATCTTCGAGATTGCGGTTATTAACGCCAATTACTTGGATCTGCTCAATATTGAGTACGCGCTCTAGTTCTTCAGCCGTATGGACCTCAACCAGGGCAGTCATACCCAATGCTTTGGTAATTCTCGTAAAGTAGCCCAAATCTTTATCGGACAAAATCGCTGCTATTAGCAGGATTGCGTCAGCTCCATGGACTCTTGCCTGATAAATTTGATAAGGATAAATAATGAATTCCTTACACAAAAGAGGCAGGCTCACCGCTTGACGGACCTGGGCTAAATAGTCAAAGCTCCCTTGAAAGAACTTTTTGTCTGTCAAGACAGAGAGACAAGAGGCCCCTCCCTGTTCGTAGGCTTTTGCGATCGCAACCGGATCAAAATCTTCTCGAATAACCCCCTTGCTGGGGGAAGCCTTTTTGACCTCGGCAATCACTGCTGGAAAAGTCTTCCCTTCTCGCAAAGTTGCTGAAAAGTCCAGTGCCGGAGGCGCTGTCAGTACCTGACGCTGTAGTTCAGCCAGCGGTGTTTTTTCGCGAAGTCGCTCCACTTCCACTTCTTTGTGCCAGACAATTTTTTCCAAAATATTGTGCGGCTCACTGTCAGGAACCTTCACCTGATATCGCAGGGTATCCACGGCCACGGTGGGATTGGGAGATCGTCGTCTGATCTTCATGCGGTTACCTCAGCACGCTTAAATGCCTCATCTAACACCTCAGACAAGGTGGGGTGAGTATGCACGATAAAGGACAGTTCCTTGACGGTTTGACCTTGAGCGATGGCATTTGCTGCTTCTTGAATTAGATCTGCGGCATGAATGCCAATAATGTGGGTTCCTAAAATTTCTCCTGTGTCCTTTCGGTAGATTACTTTTGCCAAGCCGTCGGATTCATTCTCCGCCAACGCCTTGGAATTAGCCTTGAAATAGCTACGAACAGTGCCAATTTTGAACCCCTCTGCGTCAGCGAGCTCTTTTGCTGCAGGTTCAGTCAGGCCCACAAAGCTCACTTCAGGGTGGGTAAAGGCCGCTGCCGGAATGCTCTGATAGTTAACAGTGCGGTTATTTTCTAGAATATTTTCCACGGCCACCACACCCTGGGCAGAGGCGGCGTGGGCCAGCATCATTTTGCCAGTTGCATCACCGATGGCCCATAGGTGTTGAATGGGCTGGCCATCTCTCAGGACTTCCATGCGGTCATTGACTGGAATAAAACCACGGCGATCGGTCTCGACAGCTAAGTTTTCCAGTCCCATATTCTTCGTCGCTGGAATCCGGCCAGTGGCCACTAGGCAAGCATCTACCTCCAGGACGTCAACGGTTTCTTTCGTTTTAAGATCCGCCAGTTCTATGGTGACCGGAGCACCAGGGATAACCGTTTTGGCAATGACTCCTGTATGGGTTTCAATATCGCGGGGGTCGATAAGGACCCGCTTGGCGATTTTGGCAATGTCAGGATCAAAGGTGGGCATCAATTGGGGCAATGCCTCAATCATGCTGACTTCACACCCAAGAGCGGTGTAGACATCGGAAAACTCTAGGCCAATGTAGCCACTACCAATGATGGCCACCCACTGAGGTAACCAGTCCAACTTAATGGCTTCATCACTGGTAAATACGGTTTTACCATCAGTTTCAATGCCAGGGGGCACAAAGGGGACTGATCCAGGGGACAGCATGATGTCTTTAGCGGTGTAGGTCTTTTCACCGTTATCTGTGGTCACCGTTACCTTCTGAGCACCTGCTAATTTACCCCAGCCGCGAATAGTATCTACTCCAAGGCGAGTCAGGCTATTGGTCAAATCTCCTTGAATTTTACTGACTAAGTTACCAGCATGGTCAGCAATGGCAGCACGATCAAACTGCACATCTCCCACGTGAATCCCGAAGGACTGTAGGTGATGCTTGTCTTGCATTTCTCGAACGCGCCCTGAGGCAGCTAGCAATGCTTTGGAAGGAATACAGCCACGGTTAACACAGGTGCCTCCCATATCAGCTGCCTCAATGATGGCAGTTTTTAAGCCACTTTTTACAGCGTGTAACGCTGCCCCATGTCCACCGACACCGGCACCCACAATGATTAGGTCGTAATCAAAGGATGAACTCACAACGATCTCCTGTTTCAGCACATTAGTGACGCCCTTCACCACTGTTCTCTTACCAATTGCCGGGGTCAGATAACCATGTGGGTAACATAGGGGCAAAATATATTCTCATCTAGATTGTGAATAATAGACAACTCAATATTTAGGAATTGCGAGCCATTTGTTAAATTTGAAGACCCTGTATTCTCTGTAAAGCCGTTGTGCTAAAAAGCCATTGTGCTAAATAAGTTCCAAACATAGAACGCTCTTCACAAGCATCATTCTGGTTCCTTTGTTTGCTTGTGTTTGGAACATCTTGGCTAGAGTCCAATTCAAGATCCCTATAGTTAAAGGCCTTAATGCCAATAGCCATAAACCATGACGAGCTTTTTGCTCGATTCACGTACGCTGTGAATGCTTGCTTAGGAATGCCTAAGATTTTCTAAGTCCGAGGCATTCTAGTTGTTCGTAATGATGATTGGTCGGCAGGGCTGATTAGCAAGATAGACTTATGGACAAACGTCAGCTGAAGCAGTCGGCTACAGCCGATTTTATGCAATCTTTAGAGCAGTTAAACGATCTTTGGGGCGATGAGCTAGAAGATACCGAATTGGAGGCAGACAATTTCAGTTCTTCTACTCCAAAGGACGTCCAGAATCCTGATTATGGATTACCTGCTGGGTCGAAATTGCCTCAAGATGTGGGGTTTACCACAGACGATCAAGAGCAACGCTGACGTTGGGCTTCATAGAGCAAAATAGCCGTTGCGATCGCAACGTTTAATGATTCCACATCAGCTGCTAAAGGAATTCTGACCTGATGCGTGGACAGGTCCATGGCCTGTTCAGAGAGCCCAGCACCTTCATTGCCCATTAAAAATACTGTGGGCTGCCGCAGGTCCATATGCCAATAATCAAGGGATGCCCTGGGTGTGGTCGCCACCAGTTGGACATCTTGATTCCTCAGGTCTGCGAAACTTGGGATAGTCTCCATTGGTAGTCGAAACCACTGACCAGCCGTTGCTCTGAGCACTTTGGGATGGTCCACATCGACGCTGTCTGATGTCAGCCAGAGGCGATCGCAATGCGTAGCGGCAGCTGTGCGAATCACAGTACCGAGGTTTCCGGGATCCTGCAGGCGTTCGAGGGCGATTCCTAGGGAAATAGGATGGGACGAAGCTGAGGCAGCATCCCTGCGAGGAGCAATAGCTATCACCCCATCGGGGCTGACAGTGGTACACATGCTAGCCAACACTTCAGGGGTTACCAGACGTACTTCTGTTGCCAAACTTTCCAGTTGCACATACAGAGAGGTGTGGGTCTGACGCCATCCCTCTGTAACAGCCACTTGGTGAAGCTGATAGCCCATTGAACACACCTCCTGTAACAGGTGAGTTCCCTCCAGCAAAAACATGCTTTGACGTCGCCGTTCCTTTGCCTGGTGTAGCTTACGAAACTGCTTAGCGATGGGATTTTTGGTACTGGTAATAATGCTAGTCATGGGAAAAGCAAACCTGCTGCCAACAACTAAGTTCCGTGTATGTTTTTACTCACGGTCTAGCCTATAGCATTCAACTTTTTCCCAATTAACAATCAATAAGGAAAACTGAATTGATCTGCATGAATGATGCAATTTATACATCCATATATCTCAGAGCCTTTCAAACTTCTGAACATTGATAGAAAGGCATTTAAGAACTACTTCACGTATGCGGAACCCGGGACTTGAACCCGGAAGTCCTTGCGAACACTAGAACCTGAATCTAGCGCGTCTACCAATTCCGCCAGTTCCGCTCAATGTCACCTGCGTGACCTCTAGCTCAAAATCTTCTTGCAATTAGGACAATTCGTCAATCCCCCATCTTGAGGTTTAGCATTTGCCCCTTTCAGATTGGGTTAGATGACGTTAGTACTTATCTGAAAAGGATATTAATATGACTTAACTAATCAAAAGTTTCCGGTAAAATCATCACTTATGTTTACAAAATTGGCTTGAGAGCCAGTTTTATGATGTCGTTTTGCTGAGCCCCGTTACTAAATTGGAGGACATTACCATCAACACCTCACTTCAGGCTGATCAGCATTCCTCCAACGGGTCTGCACCTGTTATTGAAATCTGGGGCAAGCAACCCTTGAATGGCCATATTCACGTTAGCGGGGCCAAGAACTCTGCCCTCGTCGTTATGGCAGGTACCATCCTATGTTCCCAAGATTGTCGACTGCGTAACATTCCCAATCTGGTGGACATCGGACGGATGGCTGAGGTGCTTACTGCCCTGGGCGTTAAAGTTAGTCACCATGGTGACACCCTCGATATTGATGCCAGTTCCATTAGTCATTCTCGTGCCCCGTATGAAATTGTTAGCAAACTGAGGGCGAGTTTCTTTGTGATTGGTCCTCTGTTAGCTCGTTTGGGTGTCGCTAGAGTGCCACTGCCGGGAGGGTGTGCTATTGGAGCTCGTCCTGTCGCATTACACATTAAAGGCTTACAGGCATTAGGAGCACAGGTTCACATGGATCATGGTATTGTCCATGCCTATGTCCCCGGTAGCCGCGGCCGCCTGAAAGGGGGCAAAATTTATCTTGACTACCCCAGTGTGGGAGCCACAGAAACTTTGATGATGGCCGCGACTCTGGCAGAGGGAGAAACGGTCATTGAAAACGCTGCCCAAGAGCCTGAGGTTTTGGACCTGGCTAATTTTTGTCGAGCCATGGGCGCGCGCATTCGTGGTGCAGGAACGAACACAATTACGATTGCGGGCGTGTCCAGTCTCCATTCCACTGACTATGGCATTATTCCTGATCGCATTGAGGCCGGCACCTTTATGCTGGCGGGTGCTATTACAAAGTCTCCTATTAGTCTTTCCCCGGTTATTCCAGAGCATTTAACCCCGGTCATTGCGAAACTTGCAGAAGCAGGGACTCGGGTTGAGTTGGAAGGCCACAGTCGTGTGCGTATTGTCCCTGGACAGCGTATTTTGCCCATCGATATTGAGACTCGTCCTCATCCTGGCTTTCCGACGGATATGCAGGCTCAGTTTATGGCGCTGACAACCCTAGCTGACGGTAATAGTGTCATTACAGAGACGGTTTTTGAAAATCGACTTCAGCACGTGGCTGAGTTTAACCGCATGGGTGCAGATATCCGGTTGACCGGCAATATGGCTGTTATTCGTGGTGTTCCCTATCTATCTGGTGCCCCAGTGACGGGGACTGACTTGAGGGCGGCTGCAGCTCTATTAGTAGCGGGATTAGCGGCCGATGGTAAAACTACTCTCCATGGTCTCCATCACTTAGATCGTGGCTATGCAGATATTGAAGCTAAACTTACGTCGGTGGGGGCGAAGCTGCGGCGTGTTGCCCATCCAATTGAGTCTTCTGTATCCCATAGGCCAGTCACTGTCTAGAAAGCTACACTGTAAACTATCTAGAAGCCTTGGAGGCGCAGGTGTGGACCAAAAGTCGATTCTAACCGGGCTGCGGGCTAATCATTTTCGCCATCCTTTGGATTTGCAGGCGACAGAATCCCTCAAGCGTTTGCCAGGGTTTGATCTGGCTATCCGTGGTTTGTTAGGACCAACGGCAGAGCAGTTTTTTTATTTAGAAAATATTGCGACTAGTGTGTTGGTCGGGCCGACCCAGCTCCCTGATATCTATCAACTTTTGGTAGATGCTTGCCAGGTGCTAGATATGGACCCCCCGCAGCTTTATATCAGACAAAATCCTGTGCCTAATGCGTATACGTTTGCCATGCGGGGTAAGCGCCCCTTTATTGTTGTTCACACGTCGTTAATTGATCTGCTAACGAATCAGGAGTTACAAGCAGTCATTGGTCATGAGTTGGGACATCTGAAATGTGATCATGGCGTATATCTAACCCTGGCAAACCTCTTGACCTTGGCGGCCAGTCAGCTACCCCTGGGGGCAGCCTGGTCTCAAAGTTTACAAAGTCAAATTTTGAAATGGGTACGTTGTGCTGAATTTACGTGCGATCGCGCGGCCCTACTTGCCAGTCAGGATGCCAGGGTTGTGGCGTCGGTATTAATGAAATTGGCCGGAGGATCGCCACATCTATCGCCTCAACTTAATTTGGACGCCTTTATTGCCCAGGCTGATGCCTATGAGGAGCTGAATCAAGATCAGCTAGGTGCATTGTTGAAGGAAATGCGTACCCAAGAGTTAACTCACCCAGTGCCCGTATTACGAGCTAGGGAGATTACCCGTTGGCATGGCAGTCAAGATTATCAAAGGCTATTACAAACGCGCGGTATCAACTATAATATTAAGACTACGGGCGGATGGCGAAATTGGTAGACGCACCACACTCAAAATGTGGCGGCCTTTGGTCATGCGAGTTCGAGTCTCGCTCTGCCCATATTTGTTGATTTACTTATGAAGCCAGCCTCGATAGGCTGGCTATTTTTTTGTCCTAAATTCCATAAATAAGTATCATCTCGCCAAGAAAAATTGCGTATTTTCTCGGCGAGAATATTAACCTACACCTGGGAAATCTAAGTCAACAACAATCACGCAATGCCTGGATGGGCACTGAGGAAAGGTTGGCTAATATATTCCAGTTGGGGCCGTCCAAACCCAGCACTACGTTTTATCACATTCATTTATTGACCCACCAAGAAGCTTTTTTATTTGGTGATATAGCAGACGAACAAACACACTTGAACACCTCTGGAAAGATTGCTGTTGCTGAGTGGCAACAAGTATCGACTGCACATGAGCGAGACATTCGCGTTGATCGTTGGGCAGTCTTGCCGAATGGTCTGCGAGCGTTGATCGTCGTTACGCCCAGAGAAGGGCAGTTGCCATCAGATTATGGTGTGCAAACCCCAGAGAAGCCGAGAGCCCTTTCTTCTTTTGTTGCTGGATTTAAAGCAGCGGCAGCTAAACGCATTAATCTGGTGCGTGGAGAGCCAGGTGCGCCTGTGTGGCAGCGGGGGTATCAGGAACAGCGCATTGACGATACTGAAACGCTGACTCGAATTCGGCAGCTACTGGCAAAACATGCTGATGCAGCCAGTCTTGATCTGGAGCAGTTACAGTCTTAGGTGTTGCTGGTTTCGTCAATCAAGCCAGCTGGTGGCGTGATCTCAACGCGCTTTTGGAGCAAGTCAACTACGGGGACAATAGCCTCCACAAAAGGAATCAACACTGTCCGTGACGGTTGTGTATTTTGGCTATCTAAGCTGGTAGATGTAAGGGTGACTTCTAATAAATCATTGCCTGCCCGATAGATATCGTTTACCGTCCCTACCTGTTCGCCCGTTGCCTGAAGAATGACGGCTAGACCCATCAAATCACCCACGTGGAATTCGCCAGGTTCGAGGGGGAGACGATCGGCGGCGGGGACTAATAACTGAGCATCTCGCAGGGCCTCTGCTTGGTCACGGTAATTAATATCAGCTAGTTTAACCACGTATAGGCCTTTGCCGTTTTGAAAGCGCCCCTTAATTAGCTTGATGGGCTCTGGAGTAGTCGTGCCTGGTTTGAGTAACCATCGTTCACCTGGCCGCTCAAATCGTTCTGGGAAATCACTATCAGGATATACGCGCACTTCGCCATTCAGGCCATGGGGGCCCACAATGCGACCAATGGTAAGCCAGTCCTGTGTCATTTTATGGATTATTTCCTTGACTATAGACTTCCTCAGTGAGTTGAGCGAGCCGACGAATGGCGATCGCAATTCTCTCTGCTGTATCCGTCAGACTAACCCTAAAGCACTGATGTTTGTGTTCCCAATCTTCCTGTAACCCTGGGAAAAATGGACTACCGGGGACAACGATCACGCCATACTGCTTGAGGGCTTGGTAAAACGCTTGGTCATCCATGGGTAAATCCTGTAGCCATAGCCAGGCAAAAATAGAGCCTTCTGCTAAGTGTAGATACCAGGGCACATCTGGCATGGCGTCATCCAATGTGGTTTCGATGACGGCAAATTTTTCTTGGTAGTGACTGCGAATGACTGTTTTTGATAGTTCAGCCAGTGCGCCTGATGCGATCGCACGGGCCGCTATGGCTTGACCATAGCGGGAAGAATGGATACACAAATTTGTTTGGAATGATTCGAGGACTCGAATTGTGGCGGCATCACCAATGGCAATTCCCACTCGCTCACCGGGTAATCCTGCCTTTGACAAACTAATGCCGTGAACAATGTTGGGCGCTAAGATGGGCGTCATTGCCGTAAAGTTCAGCGCAGGAAAGGGTGGTGCGTAGGCCGAGTCAATAAAAACAGGCACATCCTTGGCTAGTTGGGCAATACGTCGCACTTCATCATCGTTGACCACATTGCCCGTAGGATTACAGGGCCGAGAAAACAGCAGAAAGCCGGTATTGTCATTAACCGTCAGCTGCTTTAAGTCAGGACGGTACTTAAAGCGATGGGTGGACTCATTGATGTCTAACCTAGGTCGATAGGCCCGTACGGCTTCTGGATAGAGGGAAACTCCACCGTAGCCCGTATAGTCAGGACTAAGGGGAAGGATAATCTCTTTGAGAGTGCCTTTAGTGGTATAGCCACCAAAAGCATTAGCTGCCAAAAAATATAGGGATTGGCTGCCGGGTGTAATTAAAATATTTCCGGCTTGTAGCTGCAGGTTATATCGCTGATTGAAATCAGCCGTAATGGCATCAATTAATGGTTCATACCCCCGACTTGAACCATAGCGACAGACGACTTGCCCATATTCCTTGCTAGCCAGTAAATCAGTGGTACAGTCGCGCCACAGCTGCTCTACCTCCGGAATGATGACCGGGTTGCCTGCGCTTAAGTTAATAAAGTCTGCAGCCTGTCCCGATTGCAGGGTTTCAATGATATCTTTCATGATCGCCCGCACCCCAGTGAGGTGGGACATTTGTTGACCAAATTGGGTAAGGGTTGGGGCCATTCGCCATTGCCGCCCAGGGCGACATTTAACGCTACAACTACTGCCCAAACAGGGCTAAAGATCCAAATGTGAGGATTGGAACACTATACCGCAGTCGCTCTAACGCTTTGAGAGGCTTTGATTAATTCCGTCCCCTTGCCACTGTTGACTTTCCTCCTTCGACCTATGTACCTTCGTCGCTCTATCAGCCTGAAGCTTCCTCCGCCTCTAAAACCGCTCACCCAGTTTATTTATAACTACTGGTGGAGTTGGACCTCGGAACGAGCGTCTTTATTCAGGGTGCTGGCCCCAGACCTATGGCAAGACTGTCAGCATAATCCTGTGGCGTTGATGCAGGCGATTACACCTGAGCGCTTATGGCAGCTAGCTGAAGATCCCAATTATTTAAAGCGCCTGCAAACGTTAGCGACCGAATTTCATACCTATCTCCATCGTCACCAAACTTGGGCACAAACTGCTGCTCCCAGCATTACGGCTGATAATCCAGTGGCCTACTTTTGTATTGAGTATGGCATCCATGAATCATTGCCCCTGTATTGTGGTGGTTTGGGGGTACTAGCAGGGGATCATCTAAAATCAGCTTCCGATTTGGGGTTACCCATGATCGGGGTGGGGTTGCTATATCGTCAGGGCTATTTTTCTCAACAGCTCAATCGCAGTGGTTGGCAGCAAACGCACTATAAGGACAACGATTTTGAGAATCTGCCCATGATGCCTGTGTGTAACGAACATGGGCAACGGCTGAAGATTCGCGTGAATATTCGCCAACGTATGGTGAAGGCCCAAGTTTGGCAAGTGCAAGTGGGCCGTAGTCTGCTTTATCTGTTGGATACGGACATTATCGAAAATGATGCGACTGATCGGCAGATTACTAGTCAGTTGTACAGCGGTGATTCAGATAAGCAGCTGCTCCAGGAAATTCTTTTGGGGGTGGGTGGTGTACGCATGTTGCAGGCATTGGGAATTGAACCTGCTATCTACCATCTAAATGATGTACATGCGGCATTTGCCTTGCTGGAATTGGCCCGTTTTGAGATGGAGCAAATCGATGGCACTCTAGACGATGTCAAATCTACGGTCTGCGATCGCACATTATTTACTACCCATACGCCTGTTCCCACGGGCCAAGCCTTTTCAATCGACCAAATTGAGCGCCATTTTGCAGACTATTGGCCCCAGCTTGGGTTAGAACGAGCGGAATTTTTAGCCCTAGGTACCCAAGAATCAAACCCAGATGTGTTTAGTATGACGGCCTTGGCTCTACGGTTGACTCGGTCAGCAAATGCGGTCAGTCAGCGCCATGGAGAGGTTTCCCAGCAGCTTTGGCAAAATCTTTACTCCCAGGAGACATCCGAGACTCGTCAACCCTTGGGATATGTCACCAATGGCATTCATGCCCGCAGCTGGATTGCCCCATTATTGGAAGACTTATACCAGGACTATCTAGGTAAGGATTGGGCAGAACGCATTACAGATCCTGAAACCTGGAGCAAAATTGAAAACATTCCCGACGAGCGATTGTGGCAGCGGCACCAAATCTTAAAGGCACGACTCATCGCCTACGCCCGCGATCGCGTTCTCAAAGCGAGACAAGACCGTAAAGAATGCTCCGATGACATCAAGGCAGTAGAGCGACTGTTGGAGCCAAAGGTACTCACCCTAGGCTTTGCGCGGCGCTTTAGTGACTACAAACGCAGCGACCTCATTTTTCGTGACCTCAGTCGGTTAACTCGTATCTTTTCCAATCCAAAACGGCCTGTTCAGTTGATTATTGCTGGCAAAGCCAGGCCTGATGATACCGCTGGTAAGCGAATTATTCAGCGCATTTTGGAATGGAGTCGTCATCCAGACTTACGCGACCGCATCGCGTTTATTGAAGACTATGACATGTATACAGCCAAGCTCCTGGTGCAGGGCATTGATCTATGGCTGAATACGCCCCGTCGACCGTTGGAAGCTTCGGGCACCAGTGGCCAAAAGGTAGCCCTGAACGGCGGCATTAACTTTAGTGTTTTAGATGGTTGGTGGTGTGAAGGGTACAAGGCTCACTTGAACGGTTGGACAATTGGTGAGGATGCAGAAACCAGAGAACAGGATGTTCAAGATACGATAGATGCAGAATCCTTTTACACTCAGCTAGAGCGGGATATTGTTCGCCTGTACTATGACAACGATCGCAATCATGTTCCTCGTAGCTGGGTGAAACGGATGAAAGCCTCCATTCGCACCATCGCGCCTGTGTTTAATAGCGATCGCATGGTGTGCGACTACGTTCAAAAGCTCTATCTTTCATGAGTCTCCCCTGGCAGCTTGACTTCTATCGCCGTCCCTTAAAAAACGCTGAGAACAATACCCATTGGGAGTTGCTGCTATGCACCCCAAATATGGACTTTAGCTATGCAGAAACCTGTCCTCAGCCCCAGGCAGATGCCATGTGGCTACGCCATCAGCTAAAGCAAGCAATTCATCGAGCTGGGTATCGTCCTAATCGATTAGAGGTATTTCGTCCCCAATCCCAAACGCTGACGGAAGTTGCCTGTCGGGAACTGGATATTTCGGTGGTGCCGAAACGGGCATTGCCCACCCTGAAGCAGTGGTTACGGCAGCGCACCGCTTGGTATTCCAATCTAAAAACGTACACGGGTGAGCCTTATTCGCCATTCTCTATTGAACGTTCTACCCCTATTCCTTTGCCAGATAATTTATGGGGTGAAACGTGGCGATTTGCAGGACTTTCTAACGCAGAATTGCTGCGGTTTCAATACGAAGCGATTCCGATCCGGTCGGTGCCCAAGGAATTCTTGCCTCTAGAGATTGGTTTATCCAGTACGGTTTTGATTCCTGGTGTAGTGATCGATGGTGGGCAGCGAGCTATGGCGTTGGCTCAGTGGTTAGAGTCGGTGCGCCCAGCATTTTTGCAATATATTGCCGGACAGCCTGATGGCTTGATTTTAGAAGCAGGACTGAGTGATCGTTTTGTGCTTACGACGTTTGAAGATGCTGATGTGCGTGGAGCGGCCAATGCTTTTGAGCAGCGAAAAGCAACGGCTAAGGGACTACATTTTTTGCTCATTCGTCCCGATGATTCTGGTATGACCTACAGCGGCCTATGGCTATTGCAAGAATCACCGGATACTCAGGTGAGCTAGAAATCTCACGATGTTTGTAGTCTTGCTTTATGGGCCAGTAATTGAGCGGTTCAACTGACACGAAACAAATATCTTGAGAATGAACTTATGCTTGAAAGAGCATTTGCATTACCCCAAAAATGCCCTGAGGTAATGGCATCCAAATAGGCATGGATATTAACAGACCAAGGTAAAGCCGAGCTACGAAGTTGCTTTTTGTTTGGATCAAGCCCATCACCATCAGCAATGCCCCAAACCCCAACACTGGAATCACTGTGTAGGTAGTCAGTACAAAGATAAAAAGTATCCAGTCACGTTTTTGATAAAGCCAGCGAATGGGCAATAAAAAGCTAGCGGCTACCAATCCTTCGATCAAAATAGTCCAGTAAGACAGCACTAAGCTGGCTACCGCCATCCGTGGTGTAGTGGCTAATTGCTGCGGTTCTAAAACAGCCCCTGAAGCCTGCAAAGTTTCAAAGATTTGCCTATTTTCGGCCAGGGTTGTTAGGTCCAGTCCACCGAATAGAAAAGCCCCCATTGCCAGGCGATGATCTAGCAAAAATGTTAGGTGCAAAAACGAACCGTCTAAATATTCACCACCAATAAATTTCCACAGGGTGGCAAATAAAAAACAGAGGCCAATGATCCAGCGAGCATTCCAGCTCAGTACCTGCTTTGGCGTTCGGCTCCACACTGCCACAGTACATACCAACACCCAGTAGGTGTAGAGATACTCGTGGTTCACCAATGTGGCCCAGTGCCACAGGTTATTCACTATCAGAAATACGCTCATTGCCAACCAAGCCCAGCGTTGACGTAGCAACGGTGCGTATAGCAGCATGGCTATGGCTAGGAGCTTTTCTGGCAGCATGGTCCACAGCCAGTGATCAATGCTATGGAGCACTAATAAAATTGTGGTCAGCCTAAGCACCAGCAAATAAACCGGTGGCTGCATCAGGTTACTCAACCACAAATTCCATTGCTTGAACCAGCTCATGGTATTACCTCAACGGGTTGAGTAATGGGTTTATAGCCAATGGCTCCATCTTTATAAATCAACCGCCAAGCCTGCAGCTGTAATGTCTCGCCACATTCATTTAGCCCGTCAGTCAGGCCAGTAATATTTCCAGTATCTTCGGTCAGCAGCTTACCCAAACGCTGTAGTTGAGCGTCTGTGGGAAACGTACTGATGTGGATATACGTTTTATCCTGAACGAGCTCGGGAGCATTGGCTAATAGTCCTGGTAACGATACCCCTTGGATGGATTCACATTCCAGTTGAGCCGTGACCACCCGTCGTTCGTCACGGTCCATAGATGCAAACATGCCAAACCCGCCACCATGCCAGGGACTTAATCCTGCAGTATTGACTAAAACAATCTGCCTTACAGCAACGGTGATGAGTAGAAGGGGAATAGCTCCAGTTTTGAGAAACTTGACTAGGGAATGTTTCAGAATCATGGCTTAGCTATAGCCTAACGACGCACCCAGTTCAGTAAACCTACCGTAGCAGCAATAGCCGCTGCGATGTAGAACACCTGGGTACCTGCACTGGCCCAAATGGGACCAAACACAAATGGAGAAAGGAACTGTCCCATGGAGGCACAGCCAGTACCAATGGCCAGCACTCCAGATCGTTGGGAATCGGGTGATAAATCCGCTAAGGCACTGTAAAAGTTTGGCATCACTAGCCCAAATCCCAGGCCAAAGAGTAAACCTGTTATGAGCATAAGTGACGGGGCAAGCACACTGGGAATGGTTGCTAAGGATATGGCCATAAGTAAGAAGCCGGTTGCGATCGCTCCACCAGCCCCCAAGCGTTTGGAGACTTTGGCAGCACCTACCGCCGCAATGACCGCAGCACCTACAGAACGTGCCGCCAATACAAAGCCATTGAGCAGAGAAGATGCATCGATTGCTTGCTTAAGGTAAAGCGGCGCGTATACCACCACTACATAAAAAATAGCTGATGCCGTTGCTAAAGCCAGTAGTAACAACAGCACTCGGCTTTGCTGCAGAATTGAACCAATGCCATCGGCTTTGGGAATATCTCGTCTACCTCGTTGCCCCTTAGGGAGAAGCCATAATCCAACTAAGGCAGCAGGCACCCCTAATCCGTATAGCAAAAATGCCGAACGCCAGTGATAAAGACCTAACCAACCCCCTAAAATCGGAAAGATGACCGTGGCCGTGGCTAATGCACTGGTGGCGTAGCCCATCATGCGGGTGCGGGCTTCACCTTCGTACAGGTTGCTTAAAATGCCAATGCTACCGGCACCGATGCCGCCGCTCGCCACACCGACTAAAGCCCTAGAAAATAAAATGTGCCAGAAGCCATCGGCCAGAGCACCCAAACCGCCGAAAACGGCATACCCAACCAAGCAAGACAGTAAAATGCGCACGTTGCCTAAACGTTTAGCCAAGAGACCAAATACCAGGCTGGCCAAAGCTGTTGTAAGGGTATGGGTACTTACTAGTACGCCTGCCCAACGTCCACTGAGTCCAAAGTACTCAATAATTTCTGGAAAAACGGGTGCCACTATCGCACCGGCCGCACTCGACAAACAGCCTGACATCATCAGGACGGCTAACACTCGCCAAGAATGTTTTATCGGTTGGGGGGCAGGGCTTTGACCGCGGTTCTCTACGGTAAGAGTGGCAGGTTTCTTGTAGACAGTGGTCATAGAGATGGGGGCAGGTAACACTTGCTAAAGAAAGACAGCTCTGCAGGCTGTTCGTTCGCGACAAGTTAATAGATGTTAACATTACCCATAACTGGTTATCAGGGTTAGAGAAAAACCAGGGTCTACGCCTCGTTAGTAAGTATTGCTGCTTTATCTGTCTACTTACTAGCTCTTATGGGATTTCCCTTTGTTTTATCTAATTGCTCCAGCTTTTTGGAATCCCTGAATTGCCAGTTCGTGAAGCGTCACTAAACTTCAGCATCAGCCTATGGCTTACCGTCATACTGCACCCAAGCTGACATCCGATTGGCAGACAAAATTTGAGCTTATTGGGCTTTACTCAGTAAAAATCAAGCTATGTCTCGTAAATTGAAAATGCTGTTTTGCTGATGTTCTCTAAGTCTTAGTTTTAGTCGTAAACGATGGAAGCGTCTGCTGTTCTCAAAGGCCAACCCATATATCGACGTGCACGTGCGGTCGGTATTAACCCAAACTACTGGTATCCCGTGTTTTGGGCTGACCAGATTGAGGTGGGTGAAGTAGTTTCTGCACAGGTTTGGGAAACTCCCCTTGCTGTTTATCGGGCCATGGATGGCACCGTGCACAGCATGGCCGATGCCTGCCCTCACAAAGGCGTAGAGCTCCATCGGGGCGAGATTCATGGCAATAATCTTGTGTGTCCTTATCATGGGTGGGAGTTTGATGTTGATGGCACCTGCGTTGGCATTCCTTATTTCCCTAAGGAACAGAAGCTTCCTTGTGCTCAGGCGCATAGTTATCCGACTCGTGAAGCCTACGGCATTGTATGGGTTTTTCCTGGAGATGCTGATTTAGCTACGCAACAACCTTTGCCGGAAGTTCCTCAGTATGGACAGCCTGGTTGGTTTATGGTGCGTATTCCAGGACATTTTCAAGCCCATTTTTCCATCTGTAACGAGAATACGATGGATGTGTTCCATGGGTTTTTGCATAAGGAGCTGCAAGGTTGGTACGATCCTAAGCTCCTAAATCTGAGGCAAGACGATCAGGAAGTTTCAGCGGATTATCAAGTCTCCTATGAGGGATTTTTGAGCAAGCTTTTAGGCTTGGGTTCTAAAGGGAGTGATAGTACGACCCGTACGGTTTCCATTCGCTATTGCTATCCCCATTACGCAACTGCATTAGAGTCGGTTTCCTCTCTTTACCTCATGCGTTTGCCAGTCGGCCCTACTGAGACTAAGTCTTTTTCCCTAATGTTTTTGAAATTGCCTCTGCCACAATGGCTGCTCAGTGGCCCCCTAGCAAGAGTGCTAGAAAAGGTGATTCTGAACAGTATTTTTCTCAAGTTTTTGCATCAGGACGTAGAAATGATGGAAAGCGAGCAGCGTAACTATTCCATCGACCCGCAGCGCAACTACGTCGAAGTTAATCCAGCAATTATCGCTCTACAGCGGGTAATTGCTGGTCAGTATGAGAGTTTGGAGAAACCGTCTAAGTCTCGTCTAGAGGCTTCAAAAGAGTCTCCTAGCCAACCATCCCAGGAGGTTAGTAACGGTATGCTTGTGTGATTCGCCCGCTTGGGATACCCAAGCCCCGTTGATGCCAAGGCGTATTGCTGAAGGTGTATCAGCCTTTGTATTTTCGACCTTGGTTGATTGATATGCTCAATGTAGGTGATGAGGAGTAAATTGTGGAAGTCGTTAATGACTACGTGCAACGTTTGCATGCAAGCGGGTTATACCCTGACAAATTCATTTGCCACTATAAAAATGGCAATCAGATAGATATCGAAGAACAGGGCACTGGCAAACGACACCAGGTTCTGACCTTTTGTACCAACGATGTGTTGGGTATGGCCCAAGACAAGGAGGTAACTCAGGCCGCTATTGACTCTATCCGTCGCTATGGCACATCTAACAGTTCTTGCTCGGTGTTAAGCGGTCGTATTGAGCTACACCGGCAACTTGAGGAAGAGATTTCTGCTTTTAAGCATTTGCCCCATACGCAGCTGTTTCTGAATGCTTGGATGGCCCTGCAGGCATTGATGGATGGTTTTTGCCACCTAGCTGTTCCTGTTGCTGGGTTCCAGCACACTCGTGAAACTATTATCTTTAGCGATGTACTCAATCACGGCTGTATTATCGCGGCAGTGGTGAATGCGGATAATCGCTCCGGTAAAATGTTTGGCCATAGTCCTAAGGTGCGCGTTAAGGCCTATCGCCACTGCGATATGGATGACTTAGAGCGCAAAATGCGTCGCTATGTGCGTCCTGATGATCGGGTAATTGTCATTTCTGATGCGGTCTTCTCCATGGATGGTGATGTGGTGCCATTGCCTCGCATGTTAGACATTATGGAACACTATCCTGGCAGTGTTGTTGTCATGGACGAAGCCCATGCCAGTGGTGCCATTGGTGGTAGGGGTGAAGGAATTTACGATCACTTTGGCATTACCCCCCAGTCAGTTATTGACCGTGGTATCGTGCCCGTCATTATGACCACATTCTCTAAGTTTGCTGGGTCTGCTGGGGCTGCTATTAGTTCTCCTAACCGTGAGCTGATTGATCTGTTGGATGTGTCACCCACATCTATCGGTACGATTTCTCTGCCTCCCCCGGTAACTGCAGCGGCCCTAGAGAGTATTCGGCTAGTCCGTAGCGAACCTGAACGGGTGGCTAAGCTACAGGCTAATACTAGGTATCTGCGTACTAAGCTGATTGCCGCTGGCTTTGATGCCATTGGTGAGACCAATGTAATTCCTGTTTTGCTGCCTCCTGACCTCGATCCTAAGTCCTATGCTCGTGCCCTGATGGAAGAGTATGGAATTTGGGTATCGGCAATTTGGTTTATCGCTAAGCCCCGACTTCGGATTACGGCGAATGCTCTCCACACTCAGGCTGAAATGGATCGGCTTGTGGAAGCTATGGTCGCTGTCCGTGAAAAGCTTGGCGGCGCAGTGGTTCAGTACGCTTAACTGAGAACGATGGGAGTGGGGAATAGGTATACAGGTTAATCCTTGGAACTTGTTTCTAGAGATTACATCTTGGTTTTGCGACCTATTCCTTACTCTTTGTGCTCTACTCTCCCAGCTATGAATAATTTTTCTATTAGGTCGGTCACTACGCCAGAAGAACAAGCCGAATTTCTGGCTGTTCCAGCTTATGTATACCGACAGGATGCTCATTGGGTTGCTCCTATTGAGTCCAGTACAGCTAAACAGTTTTCTGAAGAGAATTCATTTTTTCAGTACGGCAAGCTGCAACAGTTTGTGGCCTACGAAGGAAAGCGACCGGTGGGAAGAATTGTTGCAGCTGTGAATGAGCGGCTGATTGAGCGGGAGAATCAGCCTGTTGGTTTGATGGGTTTTTTTGAATGCATTGACGATCAACATGTGGGGAAAGCACTTCTAGACGAAGCAACGGGTTGGCTAAAACAACAGGGAATGACTGTGGCTCGTGGCCCAATTGACTTGTCTACCCACAACAACTGTTGTTTTTTGGCGGATGGGTTTGACTCTGACCCAATGGTAATGATGCCTTACAACCCTAGTTACTATCTAGATTTGATGGAGGCAAACGGTTGGCATAAAGCTAAAGATGCCTATGCCTATGATTTGCCTTTGGATCATCCTTTACCTGATAGCTTTGAGCGAGGCTATAAGATTGCCCAGAAGGCAGGTATTACGTTTCGCACTATCAATTTGAAGGGTGAAGCCTTCGAGCAAGATTGTCGTCATATCTACGAACTGTTTACTACGGCGTTTGCTCACAATTGGAGCTCTAGCGCCCGTACGGAAGCGGAGTTTATGGAGGAAGCTAGAGATCTGCAGACTCTAGTGGATACAGATATTTTTGTAATTGCAGAAGATCCTAAAAAAGACTCTAATAACAAAATGGTGGGCTTTTTTATGGCCTTACCGGATTACAATATTGCCCTTAAGCATGTCAAGGGTAAATTGAATGTTTTGGGTATTCTGAAGTTTCTTTGGCATCGTCGTAAAATCAACCAGGCGAGGGTTTTGGCGATTTGTACGCTGCCAGAATATAGTCGCAAAATGGTAGCTTTAGCCGTAGTGTATTTGGGTATGAAGGGAGGGACGGATAAGAAACCTCCCTATAGGCGTTCTGAACTGTCCTGGGTATATGAGGACAATATGCGATCGCGCAACATTATTGAGAGTACTGGGGCCAAGATTTATAAGACTTACCGCATTTACGAAAAGGCATTGGTCTGATTGTGGCGAAACAGTTGTATAGAGACCAGCTTATTCTCGTCAGCATCCCACAAAATAAATTTAGCGCAGTCTAATACTTCACCCATGTGAATAGTTCTTATATGAGTGAGTAGATGGATGTTTTTTTGATGGCATGCCTTCAAATTGTAGTTAGGAATTCTTTCCGAGAGATGATGAATATTGTGGTAACTAATATCAGCCGTAAACCACTTTAAAATCCAGGGCAACTCTAGGTAGCTACTGCCTTCAATTGCCCCTGTTAAGTAATCCCAACCTTCCGTTTTATGGGCATAGGCTCCATCAAAATTGTGCTGTACAAAAAATACATTAATAAAAATAGCTGCCGACAGCGTGAGCACGACAGAATATATGCCTAGGAAAAATCCCACACCTAACCAATGACTTAAAAGAATCCATCCACCCACGACAAAAATATTGTTCAGAAAAATATCCCAGAATTCTGCTGCAGTAGACCAATGCTTGGGTTGATGGGACGTCAGAATGTCTGAAAAGCTAACCTTAGAATCTAGTTTTAGGCAACTCCATCCATAGCGAATAAAGTCACAAATACCCAGAATAAAAATGAGTCTGGGCTTAAATGCTAAATAGAAAAAGCCTCCTGGAAATGCCATTAATGGATGCCTCAATACCCCATATAGAGTTTGATCGGCTGGGCTTAGCTTGGCATATTCTTCTGTGGATAAAAAATCACCAATGCCGCGATAGCGTTCCCAGTCACCATTTGTTTTGTGATGATAGGCATGGTCTCTAGACCACCAATACTGGGGCATGGCATTAATTAGACCCAAGAGGAATCCAACGATTCGATTTACTTTTTTAGATCTAAACAGTGAATAATGACCGCAATCATGCATCAGCGAAAAGCATCGCAATGAAAAAAGCACTAATAAGATGATAATTGGTGCTAGAAGCCCAAGAGAAATATGGGCTACTTTTACAGCTAAAACCCATAATAAAATGTAGGGAATTAGCGTATTTAAAACTTGATATGTAGCACGAAGATCATTGCTCTGCATATAGGGAGTCAGAACAAAATCAGACTTTTGAATTATTTTTTGCATTTAATGGGACGCTCTAAAAAACATCCAGGCTTTAGGTAAGTGTGAACTTTAAATAGGCAGCTTTTATAATGCGTATTTCGTGGGTTTTAGGTGACCAAAGTCTACGAGATATGCATCCATAAACTGAGTGATGATTTTTGAAATAATCGCTAACTTTTTTTGCTTTATTATCTTAGCGGCTTTCTAGATGCAGCTGTCGGCAATAGCATTGTAAGAAAACGACATGATTTCCGTTACGATAACAGCTTAGGCCCATTGGCACTGGCGAGCATAGCACTTACAGCACATCAAGCATCGGTATGAAAGCACTGGTTACAGGGGCTAATGGCTTCACAGGTTCTCATTTGGTCAAACTATTGATATCACAGGGGCATCGCGTCGTTGGATTGGTGCGGCGCACGAGTGATTTGACCCGATTAGATAATTTGGATGTGCAGTTGGTCTATGGTGACATTACCGAGGCGGACGTTTTAACTTCCTCCATGGCAGGCGTGGATGTGGTGTTTCATATTGCTGCCTGTGTCGATCTGGGGATTGTGGATGCAGCCCGGATGAAACGGGTGAATGTTCAGGGCACTCGCACAGTGATCGATGCCATTCAATCGCAGGCCAATCCGCCGAAGTTAGTTTATTGCAGCACCATTGGTATTTATGGCGATACAGCAGGGCAGGTGATTGATGAAACCTATCAGCGCACCCAGGAAGGTTTTTCATCTGCCTATGATGAGACTAAGTTTAAGGCTCAGCAGCTGGTGAATCAGCATGTGGTTGATGGTTATTGGGCGGTTAGCTTAATGCCAGGTGGAATTTTTGGGGCGGATGATCCACACTTTGGTCCGGTGATTAAGTTGTTTTTGAAGGGCCGTTTACCCCTATGGCCTGGGTGCGATCGCATCACCGGTATTGTTCATGTGGATGATCTGGTGCAAGCCATGGTGCTCGCTGTTGAAAAAGCCTCGTCTGGAGAACATTTCATCATCTCCGCTGGGGAGCTTTCCATTGGCGAAATGTTCCAAGTTCTAGGAGATGCCGTCGGTGTGAAAGCTCCGGCAGATGCTCCCAAGCCATTGGTCAGACTGATTGGTGGCGCTCTAGACCCCATCGGCAAGGCACTATCTTGGAATGCGCCCCTAAATAATGAACTGGTCCACTATATCTATGACCGCTGTGTTCGCATCAGTGGCGAAAAAGCCATGCGCGACCTAGGTTGGCAGCCCCGCCCGGTGCCTGAGATTTTGACCGGTATTGCTAAAGAACTAACGTCAACCTAGGTGCCGAAGCCGTTGCTGATTTAGAGGATGAAATGCTCTGTACATCTGTCCAGAGTTCTGGATTTGGCAGATAAAATCATCCCGAGGATCAGCAACGCTATGTAGAACGCTAGTGCAAGATCTGCGATAGAAACTGTTTAGTCCGTTCGTGTTGGGGGTTGCTAAAGAACTCCTGCGGTTTGTTTTCTTCTACGATAAGACCATCTGCCATCAGCACAATGCGGTCAGCTACCTCTCGGGCAAAGCCGACTTCATGGGTAACGCACACCATGGTCATGCCTGATTGAGCTAGGGAGCGCATTACATCTAATACTTCCCGTACCATTTCTGGATCTAAGGCAGAGGTGGGCTCGTCAAACAGCATAACCTTGGGTTGCATAGCCAAGGCGCGTGCGATCGCAACTCGCTGCTGCTGCCCACCGGATAGCTGTCCGGGGTATTTTTTAGCCTGATCGAGGATACCAACTCGCTCCAGCAGCTCTGCCGCAACGTCTTTAGCCTTCTCCTTTTTCCACCCTCGGGTTTCGACAGGAGCTAACATCACATTTTCTAAAACGCTTAAATGTGGGAAAAGATTGAACTGCTGAAAGACCATGCCCACCTCGCGGCGAATCGCATCAAGATTTCGCATTTTAGCCGTCAGCTGGGTTCCATCAATTTCAATACTTCCTTTTTGGTAAGGCTCTAAAGCATTAAACGTTCGGATAAATGTGGACTTTCCCGAACCCGATGGTCCCATGACAACGACAACCTCACCGCGCATCACATCAAGACTGACGCCCTTTAAGACATGAAAACTTTTGTCATACCACTTTTCCACATTGCGAGCTTTAATCACAACGTTCGATAGCTGCTCAGTTGTCGTATTCGTAGCCGATTGACTCCCTACCATGGAAATAGTCCTAACAACAAAAAAGAAACACAGCCACAGCTTAGAAAGTTGGTATATTCAAGGGCTCTCCAAACCACTGCAAAGACAGCTTGTCTAAATCGCCGGATAAACGCTTGTTACGAATAAAAACATTTACCCACTCCAACATGTCCTGGTCGCCTCGACGCATGCCGATATAGCAGGGAGAGTTTTTCATCACAAACTTGTTTTCAATATCCTTATCGGGATTATCTTTGATGACTTTTCCCGCAATCGTATTTCCAGTAGCGGCCAAATCAACCTGACCAGCGAGTAACGCTGAAATTGTGATGCTGTTATCTTCAAACCGTCTAATTTCCGTACCTTCGGGGGCTTTTTCCGTAAGTTCTAAGTCTTCAAGCGCACCCTGGGTGACACCCACAGTGTAGTCGCCTAGGTCGCTGTAGTCTGATACATCGAGACTACTGGAACCATAAATGCCTGAGAAAAAGGGAGCATAGGGCGTTGACGAAAAGTAGATGGACTTAGCGCGCTCTGGGGTTGCGCCCATACTCGAAATAACCAAGTCAGCGCGTCCGGTCTCTAAGTAAGGAATTCGGTTCGTACTGGTTACCGGTACAAGCTCGAGTTCAACTTCCATCGACTCTGCAATCATTTTAGCGACGTCGACGTCGTAGCCCTGGGGCTGGCCATCGGTACCCACCGAGCCGAAGGGTGGACTATCTTGGGGAACTGCAATTTGAATCACCCCTTCACTCAGTACGGCATCTAGAGTGCTGCCGCTGGCGGTCGCACTGACTGCTGATGCATCGGCTACATCACCTGAAACCTCCTGAGACGTAATTGATCCTGATGAGCAAGCAACAACACTGACGGTAAAGACAAAGCAAATGCCTGCAACTAACAGCTTTCTAAAAGCAGGATGTTGAGTACGAAGCAGTTTCTTGAGCATGATGTGTTTTTCTAAGTAAAAAAATCAACAGTAAGAATGTCCAGCATCCTAAGAGATGACTGCAAAGCGTTTTTCTAAGCGTTTACTCCATAGCGAGAGGGGGAAACAAAGACAAAAGTAAATCACTGCAGCGATTGAGAAAATTAAAAATGGCTGAAATGTAACGTTGCTGATGGAAGATGCAGAACGCGTTAGTTCGACAAACCCAATAACGGATGCTAATGAAGTTCCCTTAATTACCTGTACGGCGAATCCCACCGTCGGTGGAATGGACAGCCGAACGGCCTGTGGCAAAATAATGTGTCGCAGCTTTTTGAAGTAGTGAAGACCTAAGGCGGTTGACGCTTCCCACTGACCTGTGGGGACTGCTTCAACAGCACCACGCCAGATGTCGCCCAAAAATGCGCTGGTGTAGGTGGTCAGGGCAATGGTTGCGGCAACCCAGGGGGAGAGGGTAATGTCAAACAGCACTGAAATCCCGAAAAATACCAGAAACAGCTGCATAATCAGCGGAGTCGCTTCAAAAATCTCAATATATAGCGTACTGACCGCTCTAAGAATTAGGTTTGGTGAAATACGCATTAACATAATTAAGAAGCCAAAAAAGCCACCGAAGCTAAATGCGATCGCGGAAAGGGCCAGCGTCCACTTTGTGGCATTGAGTAGATTAGTAATAATCTGAGTAAGGGTAAAATCCTGCATTTTCCAGTCCCCATAGACAGCAGTTTGCTAACCGAACAAATACTATTTGATGTACTGCGTAAAAGAGAAAAACCTCTTTTGAATTAAAAAAGCAGCCGCCTTAATTGACCAGACTAGGGCCACATAGATTACCGACACCGCAAAATAAATCTCGAAGCTGCGGAACGTTCTAGACTGTAGGTAGTTGCCAACAAAGGCTAGATCCTCAACTGAGATCTGAGAGACAACGCTGCTAAACAAGACGGCAATAACCACCTGACCCACCAATGATGGATAAATTTTCCCAAGAGCTGGCATCAGAATGATGTGGCGAAAAATTTTCATCTTCTTTAGCCCTAGGGCCATACCTGCCTCGATTTGACCGGGGCTAATACCTTCAATACCTGCCCGAATAATCTCCGTTGAATAGGCCCCGAAATTAATGGCTAGGGCCAAGATGGCGGCCTGCCAGGGAGCCATTCTAAGACCAATGCTGGGTAAGCCAAAATAGAAGAAGAACAGCTGAATTAAAAATGGTGTGTTGCGGAAAAATTCAACATAGGCGATGGCGATGGCGTTAAAAAATCGATTGTCAGCGGTTCGACCCAACGCTCCTAAAATGCCTAAAATCAGACCTAAAAATATTGAGGCAACTGTTATTTGTAGGGTAAGTAATAGTCCCTGAACAAAGAAGCCAATGTTGTTGAAAACGACGGAAAACTGGGGGACATAGGCCAGTAGTGTAGTATCTGAAAGCATAAACACGATGAATGGATGAATATGCGTATCGTGCGTAAGTAGCTCTCCTAAAAAGCTACAAACCGGATACCCCGATCTCTTTTCATATGGGGAGATGGTATCGGGGATTACTGACAGTAAAAGTGCTCTACGCTACAGGCTCCTATCTCTTAACCCTAGTTAAAATTACGCACTGGCGAGCAAGCATTGCTCAGTTGGGTTGGCGTATGC
This sequence comes from Cyanobacteria bacterium P01_D01_bin.156, assembly GCA_039024555.1. GTDB lineage: Bacteria > Cyanobacteriota > Cyanobacteriia > Phormidesmidales > Phormidesmidaceae > Leptothoe. The sequence goes on along the minus strand of JBCCQQ010000022.1, from coordinate 6,726 downwards.
TCAAGCATTCGGGTGTAACCGTGGCCTTTAGTGAGTGTCAGCTGGCCCCTGCGGCGCGCTCCCTGTTAATCATCAATGATGTTCTCAAAATGATCGCAACGGTATTACTTGAACCCTTCGCAATGCCAGGTTTCTATTGACCAAGTTAATGTAAGCCCGTGACCAAACTAGATTCTTGAGCTAGTAAACCATCTTCTAAATAGGTAATCTCATCAGCTGCGTCGGTAATGCGAGGGTCGTGGGTAATGATCAGCACCGTGCAGCCCTTATTTTTAGCTAAATACTGCATCAGCTCAATTACATCTCGACCTGTAGAAGAGTCCAGAGCTGCTGTAGGTTCATCTGCCATAATCAGTTCTGGCTCTCCGGCTAAAGCGCGAGCGATCGCAACTCGTTGTTTCTGACCACCAGATAAATCGGCAGGCAAATTATCCACTCGGTTGCCTAACCCAACTTGTTTTAGCAAGTCAAAGGCGTGTTCCTTATTCCCTGGACCTTTTTTGCCCTTAAGCTGTAGAGCTAGCTCAATATTTTCAAGGGCAGTAAGGGCCGGAAACAGATTAAAGCTTTGAAAAATAAACCCAATGTGGTCGCGGCGAAATGTGGCTAGTTCCTTGCGAGAGAGCCGTGTTATCTCTTGGCCTAGCAATTCTACACGTCCTGCAGTAGGGGTTAAAATTCCTGCCAAAATCGATAGCAGTGTGGTTTTCCCTGAGCCAGACGGACCCATCATTAGACGAATTTGTCCGGAAGGAATAGCTAGATCAATGCCTTTGAGTACCTGAGTTTCAGTGGTGCCCGACATAAAGGACATTTGAATGTTACGCGCTGCGATCGCAACCATTAATAACCCCACACCTCACTAAGAATGTCACCTGTATTCCCTAAGCCTTAAACACAATACCGGGGTCTACGCGAGTCACCTTTTGAATAGCAAACACCGCCGAGCCGACACACATCACCACGGTGATGCCTAAAACACCTACGGCACTGAGGGGCGTAATTAATACCACAATGCCCTGGGTGGCAGCAGTCCAAGTGCCCATTCCCCAACATAGCAGCAGTCCTGGTACATAGCCCAACAGAGCCATCCACAGCGACTGTTCCAAAATCACGCTGTAGATATCCCAGTCCGATGCTCCCATGGCTTTAAGGGTGCCAAATTCCCGTAGATTTTCCGAAACCGATGTGTACAAAATCTGAGCGACCACCACCATGCCCACAATCACCCCAACGATGGCACCTAGCCCGAGGATAAACCCAATGCCCGTGCGATTTTGCCAATAGGCTTGAGTGCTGGCAATCAGCTCGTTTTTAGTAAATGCTTTCGTTCCAGACAGTGAGCTTTCTAAGCGTTGTTTCAATTGCTGTAAATTTTCTCCAGGTTCTGCTTTAACCAATACATAGGTAACGGGTGCATCAGCTTTGAGCGGTTCTGGCTCATCCACTGCCGCATTGCCAGCATCTGGCTCGCGCTGAAACGCATTAATACACGTAATATCGCCATCACCAAGCTGACAGGTTAACCCGGCTGAAAAACCAGAACTAATGTAAGCGTTGGCATTAATTAGAGACGTAAAAACAAACTTACTAGATACCAGTGACTGGGTGTCGCGGGTCAAACCAACCACCATGACCGGGAGCTGACGAATGCGTGCCGTATCTCCCACGCCATCAATGCGAAAGGAGCGCATGTTAGTACGGTCAATCAAGGCAGAGTATGGAGCATTCAACGCCTGAATCGATGGCTCAGAAACCTGGCCTGGTCGAAACAACTCGCCGTTAGGGTCAAAGCCAAATACCCGTAATGTGGTGAGTTTACCGTCTGAATACCAGCGACCAGAGCCAATGGTTAACGCTTCTGCTAAGGCTACGCCTTCGACTTCCTGGGCCTGTCGTACCTGAACGTAGGGAAAGGGCTCCGTTAACTCAAAGTTGACGATATTTTCTGAAGCGACCCAAATATCGGCGTCGGAACTGTCAATGAGCAGTGTTGTTGATCGGGTAAACCCTTTTAGAATGCCAGTTTGAATGGTAACTAGGCTAACGGCGAACATAATGCCCGCCTGGGCTACTAAAAAACGAGGCAAGTCTTTGAGTAAGTTTTTACGGGCTAACGAAACCATATTTCAACGTTGCTTCTCATCCAGCAGTTGTCAGCCGAAACATACCCTAGATGTGAAGTCACACCACTAAAGCGGTTACCCGCAATTAGTGATTATTTTAGCGGCTAACTAGTCTCTACAGTGCATGCTTGGCCACGTATCAAAATTGGCCTCATGCATGGCGACCTTGGTCAAAACTTTCTGAACAAAAGCCCCTTTTATCTTGGAACTCTACTTTACGGCCATCGAGAAGCTCTAGTGGCAGAGCTGTGGAAGTTCACTTTGTGGCCCTACCGACAAAAGCATGGCAACCCCATTGAATATATCTAGTAATTGGCTGTGGCCGAAACAAAACGTTTAATGCCAGCTAAATCGTGATGTACTTGGACGGTTTGGTAGGCGTTGTGAGCAGTCAATAATTGAGCAATGATCTGGGACTGTCCTTGCATATGTTCGGTGAGCCATAACCCATCGGGGCGTAAAAAATTGTGAGACTGTTCTATGAGTGAACGAATATCGTTTAATCCATCGCTACCGCCATCAAGGGCTTGGTGCGGCTCATGCTCTGTGACTTCTGGGTCCAGGTTCAGCACTACAGCGCTCGGAATATAAGGTGGATTGGTAATGATGCCTGATAGTCGCCCTTGCCAGGTTGCTAGTGAATCCAACCAATTGCTCTGATAAAACTCCACATTATGGGCCTGGTTTCGCCGAGCATTCTGTTGAGCTACCTCAAGCGCTGCTGAACTAATATCAACTGCCAGAATCTGATCTTGGGGAAAGGCTTTGGCCACAGCGATCGCAATCGCCCCACTCCCAGTTCCTAAATCAGCCCATACTCGTTTACCAGGACTAAGATTCTGTTGGCTAACCCAGTCCTGAACAATATCCACCATCAGTTCTGTTTCCGGTCGGGGAATCAAAACATCCGGTGTTACCGTTAGCATTAAATCTCGCCAGGGTGTTTCCCCCATCAAATATTGTACCGGTACCCTTTTGGTTAGACGCTTTCCCCATTGGTGAGTCAGCCAGTCTACGGATTGATTTAGGGGGACGGTTCGATCTCTATAGAGACTGAGGCTGAGATCCGTTTGGCTTAAATTGCTGATACCCTGCAGCAGCCAATCTACTTCGTAGACAGCTATATTTGCTGTCTGTGCCTCTACTTGGGCCTGCAATCTCCACTGGTATAGGGTTTCGCCAGAAACAGATTGAGAATTCAAAGCTTTAGCCTAACACTCGCAAAAGACTGGAAATTGAGTCTACATCAGCTGATGAGGCTTTTAATATCTCTACAGCTTTGTGGAAGTCGCCTTCTTTGACTTCGTGGGTAACGATGACCAACTCCGCCAGATTATCTTGCAGACCAATTTGCACAATGGACTCTAAGCTCAGGCCATGCTGGCCAAAAATTTCACCCAGATGGCCAATTACTCCTGGCTTATCTTTCACCATAAGCCTCAGATAAAAGCGGCTTTCGAGCTCTTCCATCGGACTGATGGTTTTGTAATCGCTGTGGGAGTGGCTGAGCAGTGGGTTGGGTAACTTTTCCTCAGCAGGGGACTCCATGTGGAGTGTTGCGGCAATGGCCATTACGTCTGAAACAATGGCACTGGCGGTAGGACCTTCTCCGGCACCGGGACCATAAAGCATCACCCGACCAATGGGGTCTCCTTCTACCAGCACTGCGTTATTGACATCGTGCACACTTGCTAGAGGATGTTGTAGTGGGACCAGCGTGGGATGTACGCGGAGTTGAATGGTTTCTGCTTCGTTGTTTCGTTTTGCGATCGCTAGCAGCTTAATCACAAATCCTAGGGTTTTTGCATAGTTCACGTCGGAGGCACTGACGTTGCGAATGCCTTCGGTAAACACATCTTCCCGACGAATTTTGCCCCCAAAAGCAATGGCAGCCAAAATTGCAATCTTATCTGCGGCATCTAAACCATCCACATCTGCTGTAGGGTCTGCTTCGGCGTAGCCTAATGCTTGGGCATCCGCCAAGATGGGTTCAAAGTCCCCTCCCTCAGACTCCATGCGGGTCAGAATATAATTGGTGGTGCCGTTAATGATGCCAGTGACGGTTTCAATGCGGTTGACGCCCAGTGCCTGCTGTAATGGCTGAATGACTGGAATTCCGCCGCCAACCGCGGCTTCGTATAGTACGTAGACACCTGCTTTTTGGGCGGCTTCTGCAATCTCATTGCCATAGCGAGAAATGACGGCTTTGTTGGCTGTAACAACGTGCTTACCGTCTTCGATGGCCTCTAAGATTAGCGATCGCGCAGGTTCCAACCCACCAATCACTTCAACCACAATATCAATATCAGGATCGGTCACAATAGCCTCAAGGTCTGTAGTGAGGCATTCCTCCGGAAAATTAATAGCACGGGGTTTATCTAGAGAGCGCACCCCCACCTTGTGGATCTCTAAGGTCTGTAGTAAAGGATGACGTCGTGCCGCATCCAACAAAATTTTGGCTGTGCCTGTGCCTACAGTACCCAACCCTAATAATCCAACCTTAAAAACCAATGTGCTAATTCCCTGCAATCTAAAACTTTTTGCCCATAGCAGCCAAAAGCTATCGCCGATAGTTTTGTCGGTTGCATACTATGCGTTGTGCAATTTGCCATGCCAACAGATTGCCACACCAAAGACAATTGTAAAAGCCAGGGAACCTTTAGGCTCACCTGGCTTTTACATATTATTGATTAGATTATGTAACCAACTAAGTCAGTACAACCTAGTAAGTTTCAACGTGCCAGCGGTGAGCTTTCTTCATGGCCTTACGATACTCAGACCAATCCACGTCGCTCTTAGCAGCGGCAGCCGTGAGAGCTTCGTCAATGCCGCCTTCCATACCGCGCAAACCGCAGATGTAAACGTGCGTTTTCTCATCTTGGATGAGACTCCAAAGTTCATCAGCATACTCAGCGATACGGTGCTGAATATACATACGACCGCCTTCGGAGTTCTGCTGCTCACGGCTGATGGCGTAGGTTAAGCGGAAGTTATCAGGATACTTCTCCTGCATTTCTTCCAACTCTTCCTTATAAAGAATATTGGGAGTTTTGGGCACACCAAAGAACAGCCATGCAAATCCATCGAATTTGTAGTCAGGATTCGCCTCGCGCTCTTTGTCCTTAAACATACGCCATAGATACGCACGGAAAGGAGCAATACCAGTTCCTGTACCCATCATGATCACCTTTGCATCGGGATCTTCAGGTAGGAGCATTTCCTTCCCTACAGGGCCAGTGATTTTAACCTTTGTGCCTGGTTCAAGGTTACAAAGATAGGTGGAACAAACACCATTAATGGTTTCACCGCTTTCAGGGTGCTGGTAGGTCAGTTGACGTACGCACAACGAAACTGTCTTGTCATCCACATCATCCCCATGGCGGGTAGATGCAATTGAATAAAGTCTCAGTTTGTGAGGCTTGCCCTTTTCGTCAGTACCTTCTGGAATGATGCCAATACTTTGGCCTTCCACGTATTGAAGGTCACCTTCAGACAGATCAAATTTAATGTGCTGAACGACGCCTACACCACCTTCGGCAACCAAAGGTTCATTGGATAGACAAGCGCCTAGGTAAGGCGTCTTAGGCTTATAAGTATTAACCGGTACACCAGCACCGGGTTTCTTTGGTTTAGCTTTAGTTTCGGACATAGGTTTAGTTGCTGCAGGTGCTGTCACAGCCACAGGAGCAGCATCACCATTTACCGCACGAATGCTGACGATCTTGCCTCCCATACGCATAATCCGCTGGCTTTCTGCGGACATGCGATTGTAGGGAACCGTAATGAAAGTGCTGCCGCTCTGCCGCACAGGTGCGGACGCACCATCGGTCGAGCCCAACCCTTCTACCTCGTATACAAACAGACGGTTACCAGAAACACTGACATTACCGCCGATGACGCTCGAATTGTACATGCGCTGAACTTTAGTATCTCCTAACCCTTCAGACAGAAACAAAATATCCTATCTGAATTTAAGTATCCATCTAGCGTAGCATTTCGAGCGAAACGGTTTAATCTGCGAGGCTATTCGCCACCAAGCAATCGATTACATATATGGTTTATGCTGCATCCTCAGGCTTCCTTAGTACCCTACCGAACATGTTTGAGCAAAAACTATAAAATGCGATGCATTTAAGAATTTCTTATTCCTAAAGAAAATATGAATAAATAAGCCTGGGAAGTAGATAATCTGCGTCTTGGACACAAAAATTTACGTTAACTCTTGATAAAAATACTTGTGCCCCTTTTCAGACAGCTATTTCAGGCGCTTTAAGAATCTGAGAGCATACGTGACAGATTGTAAAAAAACGAAAGTCTATTTATCATAAAGTACAAGCCAAAATCCTATCTGATGGTGATTACGGCCATCTTGATGTGAGTGCTTGTCACATCCCCACGTCCTGATAGCGGGCGAAAAAGTACTTTTCGCCTTGAATACATAGGACTTGATGCCATATTAAGAGGATTTGAGATGACCATTGCAATGGGCCGTGCTGGAGCCAATCGAGGCGTCTTCGACGTCGTCGATGACTGGCTGAAGCGCGATAGATTTGTCTTCGTTGGCTGGTCTGGTCTGCTGTTGTTCCCCTGCGCCTTTTTG